>JAQTUW010000007.1 GCA_028707085.1 Methylococcales bacterium
CGTACAGGGTTTCGGTAACCACTTGCGGTGTCAGGCCGGTGACGGCGAGTAAAATATTTTGGATGTTCATCCTTGTATTGTCAGTTCTTAATTAGCTTGCTGATGGGTTGGCAAGCTTGCCGCGTGGATGGTGTATGCCCCCATGCCCATGCTGGTGGCTTTGCCGGTGTGCGTCCATTGACCTAACCAGAGATAAGGCCAGAATGCTTCTAATCCCCGGGTATCCATATTCAGACTGCCTATTAAGCCGCCCATATTCATTTCAGTTTGTTGTCTGGAGGAATAGCGTGTCCAGTCGAACCATTTCAGCCGCTGGTCGCTAAATTGTATGGTTTTGGCTGTGGCGGTTAAGCCGGCAAAGTCGGTTTCCAGCGGGTGGTCGGTGTGAAAATAGCTGATCATGGAAATGCGTCTCAGCAGGGCGCTGAAAAACGCTGAAAAGTTAAAATTCTGTCCGGCGATATTCTGGTTGTCGTGTTTGATGCGCAAGGGCGTATGCAACAGAATTTCGATGTAAGGCGGCAGCGCAGGAATCTCCGGCGAAGTAGCCGTCGATGGGGTTTGGAGTTGGCCTTGCGTATAGATGGTTTTCGTGTCGCCTGCCGGATGGATATCTTCTACGGTTTGCAAATCAAAAATTTTTCTTTGTGCGCCTATGCCTTCTTCGCCGGCTTTTTGCAGAGCATGAATCAGATAGGGCAGGTAGCGTTCGCCGTGTCCGAACAGGTTGATTTTTAGGCTATAGTCCGGCGAAGCAACGCTGGACGGGGGTTCCAGTACGAAAGGATGCGGCACGGCAGTGTATTTGCGCATTTTTTCGCTATTTGCGGGGAGTGGAGTTTCGAACACATAGCTGTAGGCGCAGGCGTTTTTTAACAAACACTGGTTGCATGGCGTGTTGCGAACCACGCACACGGTTTTTTTAAGGGCATGACCCAATGCGCCGCGCCATGCCGAACCTGAAAACGCGGGCAAGCTGCCGGCGTCGGTTTTTGTGTAATGAAACAGAAAGCTTTTTATTGGAATAATAGGCTGTGAAGTCGATGCCATGGTGGTGCCTCCTGGTCTTTATTGTTTCAAATTTATCAGTGTTACAGTATTGTTGGCAAGCTTTTGGCCGTTTAAGATAATTGTTTGCACGATTGAGGCAGATTAAGAAAATGCCCTGTAAACGGTTTGAGATGAATGGGCGTCCGTATTTTCCGAGTGTTTCGGATGCCGGGCTTCGTCGCGGCGCATACGATTGTGCAAAATAGCCTTATCAATTACAATTTGACGGATAACGAATTTATATTGGATATGATTCAAAATATTTTGTAGATATTTCGGGCGGTTGGGTCATGCCGCGCAAGGCGTTGTGTCTGCTTTAATGAATGGGGAGCCTCGAAAAGCTGCATTTCGAGGAGCTCGGTGCGAATTGGGGTTCTATTAAATCAATGGCTTATCGTTTGTGTTGAGCCGGTCGAAGCGCAAGCGCCTGGTTTTTCGAGATTACCAAATACTATAACAAGCAGGAATTTAATTATTTTATGAACGAAATATTTCTGAAAAAAAACCTTTCAAGGCTTGCATTATATTCAATGGGGGTGGTCTGGTTTATTCTGGCCTTGTATCTGGCCTGGCATCATGCCGTCTGGCGGGACGAGGTCAGGGCGCTGTCGTTCGCCTTGCAGGGCGATAATATTTTTGCGATGTTTTCCGGGGTGCAGGGCGAAGGCCATCCTGTGGGGTGGTATGTGCTGCTGCGGGCGGCGCATGTCATGATCGCTAATCCGGAAGTTTTGCAGATCGTGGCGTTTATCGTTGGATTTGCGTCCATTGTGCTGTTGCTGCGTAGTTCGCCTTTGAGCCTGCTTTTTATTTTCTTATTTTTGTTCAGCCGCTTTGCGCTGTATGAATATACGGTGATGGCCCGCAATTACGGCATCAGCATGCTGGTGCTTTTTTTGCTTGCCGCAAATTACCCGCGTCATCGGGATCATGGGGTGTTGCTGGGCGTGCTGCTTTTCCTGCTGGCCAACTGCAATGTGCATTCGGTGGTGTTTGTCGGCGCATTTTTGCTGTTCTGGTTTTTCGACCGTTTCTATAATGAAAAAATTGACCGCCAGCAGTTCGTCCGGGTTTATTTGATCAATGCCGGCATCGCGCTGCTGGGCGTCTTTTTTTGTTTCATAGCCGTTTATCCGCCCGCCAACGATGCGGCGCAGATCAGCCGGCCGGAGGGCATGACGCTGGAAATGCTGGCAAATGCCCTGTTTTTACCGGCGGGTTCGTTCATGATTCTGGTGCCCAAGCTGCCGATCATCGATTTTACCCAGGAGAGCGTCAAGGTCATCACCAAGTATTTGATGTCGCTGGTGATGTTTGGCAGTATGCTGGGCCTGATCAGGCGGCCGGCGGCGGTGCTGGCGGCTTTTGTGTCGCTGATCGGCCTGTCTTTGCTGTTCAATGTGGTGTATCCGGGCGCTTACCGGCATGCGGCGCTCTGGCTGGTTTTTATGACCAGTCTGTACTGGATTGCCTGGCAGGATGGAGAAGTAAACCAGTCTTTTTCGGCGTATGCCAAGCCGTGGATTAAAAACGCCGGCAAGGTGGGTTATGTTCTGTTTCTTGCGCTGCTGTTTTTTCAGGATCTGAAAATCAAGTCGCTGTTTTCGTTGCAGCCGGAGAGTCGCAGCAAGGATTTGGGGCTGCTGATTTCGCAAACGCCAGCGCTACGGGAGGCGACGGTGATTGCCGATCCGGATTTTCTGGTGGAGCCGGTGTCTTATTATGTCAAAAACAGAACCTATCTGATGCGCGAGAACCGTCTGGGCAATACCGCGGTCTTTACGGCTAACGCCCGGTTAAAAATGAGTCTGGACGATATTCTGGCCGATGCGGAAAAGCTTAGGGCGCAATTCGGTCAGCCGGTGGTGATTTTATTGAAACACCGGCTGGAGGATTTTGCCAATAAACCGGAAGATATTAAAGAGGGTTATAACTGGCGGTTATCGATTACGCCTGAACAGGTCAAAAACTTTCAGGCTGCCACCCGGCTGATCAAGCGCTTTGAACAGGCTTCGGTCAATAGTAGTGACGAGAGTTTCGATGTGTATGTCTACGATGGCGGGGTCAAGCCGGAAACGCAGAGCGCTCCTCAGATGGAATAATTGCCGGGTTGCGCTGGACGCCTGGTTTGTACCAAATCCGTAACTTTACAAAAGCCGGCTAACCGACTAGGATGTCCGGCAATAACCCTGCGATAGGGAAGGTGGCCTGGAAATATCGGGCTTACCTTACCCCGGATGCCCGTGGGAGCGGCCGGCTGATATGGTCATTATTTTACCGATGGAACAATGTTTTTTCGGTTCTAAAAATACAAAATTCTAAATCGCCTAATTGAAAATAAAATAATGCTGAACGGAAAACGTATCGCTGTGGTTCTTCCCGCTTACAATGCGGAATTGACGTTGTTATCGACCTATCTGGAAATTCCTCAGGATGTGGTGGATGATATTATTCTGGTCGATGACGCCAGTACCGACCAAACGGCCGCCAAGTCCAGAGATTTGGGCATCCATACCATTATTCACGATAAAAACAAAGGCTACGGCGGCAACCAGAAGAGTTGTTACCGTGCGGCGCTGGAGCGGGGCGCGGATGTGGTGGTCATGCTGCATCCCGACTATCAGTACACGCCCAAACTGATTACCGCCATGGCGTCGATGATCGCCGTGGGCGAGTTCGATGTGGTGCTGGGTTCGCGGATTCTTGGCGTCGGGGCGCTGAAAGGCGGTATGCCGCTGTATAAATATATTTTCAACCGCTTGCTTACCCTGACCCAGAATTTGATGGTCTGCCATAAGCTGTCCGAGTATCACACCGGCTATCGGGCCTGGAGCCGGGAATGTCTGCAGGCTTTGCCGATCGAAAATAATTCGGATGATTTCGTGTTCGACAATCAGATGCTGGCGCAGGCCATTTTTGCCGGCATGCGCATCGGCGAGATTTCCTGTCCGACCAAGTATTTCGAGGAGGCGTCTTCCATCAATTTCCGTAGAAGCGTTATCTATGGCTTGGGGGTGTTGCACACTTCGCTGCAATTTCGCCTGCAACGGATGGGGTTGGCTAAATACAGTATCTTCGATGGTTTGAAGTGACGGCGGATTTTAATAGCTGATCCATCGAAATTTGTTTTTTAACAGGGAATCGCAATGTCTGCTCGGCGCATTCGTTATTTGGCCTTGGGCGTTTTGGTCGTCCTTGCTTTGCTGGCTCTGGCTTTTCTGGTTTCCATCAAGCTGGGCGAGTATACCCTGACCGATTTGCTGCTGTTGCTGTCCAGGCTGCTGGAAAGCTACCGGTTGGCGGGCTACGGCATTTTCATGCTGACTTTTTTCATTGTCTCGATGCTCGCCGTGATTCCGCTTTCGCCGATAGCGATGCTGGGCGGGGCCTTGTACGGGGTGCCGATGGGGTTTTTGCTATCCTCGGTAGCGACGCTGCTTAGTTCGGTCGCGGCTTTTGTGCTGAGCCGCCACGCCTTGCGGGCGCCGATTCATCGCTGGCTTTCCCATCATCTGGTGTTGGCGAGGATAGACGATGAAATTGCTCGGCGCGGCTGGCATTTCGTGCTGATTCTGCGTTTGTCGCCGTTGGTGCCGTTTGGTCTGGGCAGCTATGCGCTGGGGTTGACTACCGTCAGACTCAGGGCGTTTCTGTTTGGCACGCTGGGGGCTTTGCCTGCGCTGTTTGCGCTGGTTTATGCCGGGTCTTTGTCCGGCATGGCGATTTCCTTTATGCTGGGCGCCAAGGCGATGCCCAGACCGATTGAATTGGCTTTGTTTGTCGCCGGCCTGATTTTTACCGTGGTGATGCTGATGTATTTTACTCACATTGCCCGCAAGGCAATCCGCATGGATCATCTTAAAGCGCCGGCCGCTGAGACTGCCGACAAATAAAATTGCTCGGTTTGCATGAGGCGGAATTGAAAAAACCAAATTCTCGAAAGGAAGTCAAAAAGACCGCCATGGATGAGTTCTGTAGCTGGGACGGCGACACCCTGGTGCTGAATGTGCTGGGTACGCCCGCCGCCAAGCAGGACGCCATCGGCAAGGTCAAAGGCAACCAGCTTAAAATCAGCGTGACGGCTGCGCCGGAAGGCGGCAGGGCAACGGATCATATGGTGCGTTTTCTGACCAGGCACTTCGGGGTCAAGGTCAACGATATAGAAGTGGTGTTTGGGCAGTGTAATGTCAATAAACAATTGCGGATCAAATCGCCGAAACAATTGCCTGCCGTGATAGCCAGCTACCTTTCCTCTTCCGAATAGCCGACAGTCGGCGGGATTCGGCATTCATACTGCTCGAATAAGCAGGGCGACCGCCCCGATTTGGAGTATCATGATCTATCGGGCGATTATGCCTGATATTGCAATGGCGGTTTATATCGGAGGAAGCATGGCTTCACTTGAAATGCAGGGAGCTTATGATCTTACCAACGGTAAAATCGATGAGCTAATTACCAATGTTTGCGCCGGCAATTATGCGCTGGGCGTGATTAACCAGAAGACCAATAAGTTTGTCGTTAAATACGTCGGCCGTTCCGAAACCGATCTAAATACCAGGCTGAAGCAGCATGTAGGCCGGCACCCCAAGTTTAAATTCAGTCTGGCGACCTCTCCGCGTGAAGCCTTCGAAAAAGTATGCAGAAATTTTCACGATTTTGGTGGTATCAAGAAGTTGAGAAACAATGTCCACCCCACGCCGCCAGCCGATACCAGCTGGAAATGCCCTTTTTGCGACAAGTTGGGTTAAGGTTGAAATAGGCTTATTGCGTCAGCGCCTGACGCTCAATAAACATCCCGCACATAGCGTTTGTCCTTCTTGAGCTGGTTGACATAGTCAGCCGCTTCCAGCAGGGATTTTCCGCCGTGTTTGCGAATCACTTCATGCAGGGCCTGATCCACGTCTTTCGCCATCCGGTACGCGTCGCCGCAAACAAAAAAGTAAGCGCCCTGTTCCAACCAGTTATACAGTTCCGCGCCGTTTTCCAGCATCCGATCCTGTACATAGATTTTTTCGGCTTGATCCCGTGAAAAGGCCAGATCGAGGCGGGTCAGCAAGCCGTTAGCCTGCATGGCCTCGATTTCTTCGCGGTAGATGTAATCGGTGGCCGCATTGCGGTCGCCGAAAAACAGCCAGTTTTTACCGGAGGCCCTGCGGCATTCGCGCTCCTGCAAAAATGCTCTGAACGGAGCGATGCCGGTGCCGGGGCCGACCATGATCATCGGCAGGCTGTCGTCGCCGGGAACCCGGAAGCTGCTGTTATGGCTGAAAAACACCCCGACGTCGGTTTCCGGTTTGACCAGATCGGCCAGATAGGTGGAGCATACCCCTTTGTGATGGCGGCCATGTGCGTCGTATCGCACGCTGGCGACAGTCAGATGTACGCTGTCAGGATATTTTTTGCTGCTGGAGGAAATGGAATAGGCGCGGTGCTGTAGCGGTTTTAGCATGTGCAGGAATTCCGCTGCGGAAAATTCCGCATTCGGAAACTGTAGCAGCAGGTCGAGAATGTCGCGGCCCCATAGGTAGTCGGCCAGTTTGTCCTTGTCGGCCGCCAGCAGCATGGCGTTAAGCGACTGGTCGCCGGCGCGTTTGGCGATTTCCTCGACAAACTCCTTGCCGGGCAACTTGATTTCAAAATGGCTGCGTAAGGCTTCCGATAGTTTTAGCAGTTCGCCGTTGACGGGTTCTTCTTCGTCGCCGGTGCAATTCAGGGCTTTGAGAATGTCGGCCACCAATTCCGGGCAGTTGGCGGGCACCACGCACAGCGCGTCGCCCGCTTCGTAACTCAGCCCGGAGCCGGCGATGGAAATTTCGTAATGTCGGGTTTCCTTGGAAGAATCCAGGGCGGTCACGATACGGTTGATCGTCATTCTGGCCGGAAACGGATTTTTGCGGTTGTAGGCGGATTTGCCGGGCGGGGTTTCGGTTTCGGTTTCGAGCACGGCGACGGTCGCCGCGCCGTCGGCCATCAGCGGGATGACTTCGCCCAGCCAGTTTTCCGCCGGGGTTTCAAAATCCACATCGCAATCGGTACGATCAAAAATCCGTTTTGCGCCCAGTTCTTCCAGGCGTCTGTCCCAGTCGATGCCGGCTTGGCAGAACAGGTCGTAACTGGTGTCGCCTAGCGCCAGAACCGAATAACTGACGCCGTCCAGGCGCGGAGCGCCGTCACTGCTTGCCGCTTGCCAGAGCATTTCCGCATTATCCGGCATGGCACCTTCGCCGTAAGTGCTGGTGATGACCAGCAAATGCGTCATTTTTGGCAGATCGCCGATTTCCACTTCATCCATGCCTTTAACCACCGGCAGCAGGCCGTGACTTTTGGCTCTGCCGGCGGCGTCCAGGGCCAGCGATTCCGCATTACCGGTCTGGGTGCCGTAAAGTATATGCAGCGTGCGGGCGCCGGTCTGACGGATGCTGCCCGCACTGTGTATCATATGGCTGTGCATGCCGGCAAAAAAACCGCCTAGCCATGCACGTTGAGTTTCGCTGTAAGGTGCATTTTCCGGGATAAAAAGTTTGTTCATTTTAATACCATCTATGGGCAGTTATCAGACTGTCCAGTCACTATAGTTTTTAGCCAGTCGGGGCGGGAGCCGTTTATCCTGTTTTAATTCAGGCCGGCTCGCTTTCCAGCATCTGTTTGACGATAGCCAGGCTTTCCAGGCTGGCAAGGTTTTTGTCCACGGATGGCAAGCCGGCCAGCGCCTGACGATTGATTCTGTCCTGCTGGATGATCCAGGCAGTGGAGCCTATCGAATAAATGCTCTGTACGTCGCGCAATTTCAGCGTGGTTTTATAGTCGTTCAGGCGCTTTTCCGCCATCAGGGTTGCAAGCTGGTTATCGTCATACTGGCTGTAGGCTTCGCGGATGTTCTTGATCAGCATGTCCTGAAGCTTGCGCGGCCGTTCGGCGATCAGTTTATGAGCCTGCCTGTCTATCTGCTCGGCATCCAGCGCCATACCTGCCTTGCTCAGTTGATCTTTGGCAAGCTGCCGCGCCTTATCGATAACGGCGAAGCTGTTGATCAGCTTGATGGTCAGTTCATCGTCTGTTGCGCCGTAACCGGGAATTGCGCCGTTAAACAGCGGGCGGTTGTGCTGATAAGCCTGTTTGATCTGGCTGATCTGCTGCTGGGCGAAATCCGTGGCCAATTCTTCGATCATGGCCTTGCGATCCATGCTTTTGCTTAAAAACTCGGCAGACTGAGTTTTGTTCAGCCATAACGGCTGGGCAAAACGGAAGTGTCGGCGTTCTTCCGCCCAGTTGTCAAGGATGGCGTGGGCCTTTGCCGAACCGGTATGTTCCAGATGCTGTTCCAGCATGTAACGGATGAACAGTTCGTGGCCGGCGGCCATGTCGTCGCCGTCGGTCAGATTGTGAATGCTGACCGATGTTTCATCATACAGGGCCTGTAAACGATTGTCGGGGTCGTACTGGTAGGCGTTGCCGCCGGACATGCCGGTGCAGAAGCCTTTGCCAAAACCGCCCAGATTGAGCACTGCGCCGTTGATCATGTACTCGCAACCGAAATCGCCTACGCCTTCCACGACTGCCATTGCCCCGGAGTTGCGCACTGCGAAGCGGTCGCCGGCTTCGCCATTGATGAAGACTTTTCCGCCGGTAGCGCCGAACAGGGCGAAATTGCCGATCAGGACGTTTTCGCCGGGTTTGTTGGAGCCGCCGCCGGGCGATTTGATGACGATCACCCCGCCGCATGCGGTTTTGCCGACGCCATCGTTACAGGTGCCGGTGTGTTCCAGACGCATGCCGTCGTTGTTGAAGGCGCCGTAACTCTGCCCGGCCGAACCGTGGGTACGGATGATAATGCTGTCGTCTCCAAGGTAACGCCGGCCGTGCTGGTTGGTGTAGATGATTTTCGATTTTTGCAACTGCCTGTCGCTGAGTTCGTAAGCCAGCAGGCGTTCCAGGTCGATGGCCGTTTGTCCGCCTACCGTTTTATTGCGGTTGTTGAGCTTGAACGCCTCGCCTTCGATCACCACCTGCGAGCGGTGTTTTTCGAACAGTTCGGATTTGATCTGGGCAAAGAATTTGTCGTCGATGGCGTAGTCTTTTTCCAGATAGACCGGCTTTTCGATTCTGATTTCCTTCACTTCGGCCAGCAGTTTTTGCAAATGGATCTGCCCGACCATGCTGGGGTGTTTGATCAGATGCAGCAGTTCGGTCTGGCCGCGAATTTCTCGCAGGCTGGCATAGCCCAAGTCGGCCAGAATTTCTCGCACTTCATGGGCCAGATTCATAAAGAACTGGGCCAGAACGCGCGGGTCGCCTTTAAATTCTTCGTGGGCGGTGGTCAAACCGGCCGGGCAGCGAATATTGCAGTTCTTGGCCATCACGCAGCGCAGCATCATCAGCGCCGTGGTGCCGAATTCGAAGGAATCCCCACCCAGGATGGCGGATTTCACCACATCCGCGCCGTTCTGGTGGGCGGCGCTGCAACGCAGGACGACTTTTTCCCGCAGCCCGTTTACGGACAGGGCCTGATGCACCTCGGCGATGCCGATTTCCGGCGAGCGGCCGGTGTTTTTCAGGCTGGTGACCGCTGCGGCGCCGGTGCCGCCGGTGTTGCCGGCCACGTTAATCACGTCGGCGCCGGCTTTGGCGACGCCGACGGCGATAGTGCCTATTCCCTCGGAAGACACCAGTTTCACCACGACCTTGACCCGCGCCGCTTTGGCGTCATGTATCAATTGTCCCAAATCTTCGATGGAATAGGTGTCGTGATGGGGTGGCGGGCTGACCAGTTCGACTTTGGGCGTGCCACCGCGCAGGGCGGCAATTTCCACGGAGACTTTGGGCGCAGGCAACTGGCCGCCTTCGCCGGGCTTGGCGCCCTGGCCGATTTTGATCTCGATTTCTTCCAGATTGGGGTCGGCCAGATAACCTGCCCATACCCCGAACCGGCCGGAAGCGAACTGTTTGATCTTGCTGGAGCGGATGGTGCCGAAGCGGCTGGAATGTTCGCCGCCTTCGCCGGAGTTGCTCATCGCGCCGGCGATATTGGTGCCCTGGGCCACGGCTTCGTGGGCTTCGGCCAACAATGCGCCGTGGCTCATGGCCCCGGAAGCGAAGGTGGAGGTGATTTCATGCGCAGGCTGCACGCTAGCCAGGGCGATGCGCGGCCGGGCGCTACGCAGGTTGGAGGCATAATTGAAAATCAGGCTGGCCTTGTCCCTGATGGTCAGGCTGATGGCTTGGTTTACGGCCTCGACGGTAAAATCCTGGCTGGCGAAACGGGCGGTCAGATGCGCCGCCAGTTGTTCCAGGCGTTGTTCGCTGTTGTCGGCGTCGAAGCACAACTTAAACTGAAATTCGCCGGTTTTTTCAACCTGGAGGCCGCGTACCATGAAATTAAGGTTGCCCGGCAAATCCTGCATGCCCAGCAGCTTGTCAAAATCGGCTTTGGTTTGGGCGTTGCCGACATCGGCGGGAAAGTCCATGACATCGCGTAATGCCGCAGGACGCTTGCCGCGCTCCAGAGCCAGATTGCGGGAAAAGCTGCGGTAGGCGGGGGTGACGCCGAAAGCGTCTATTTGTTCCGGGGTGCGCTTTTGGTAGCCGAAGTCCAGATAAGCCGTGTCGCGCATTTCCGGTGCTTGCGGCTGCGGGATGTATAGAATCGGCTCGTCGGTCATGTTGATGTATTCGCGAACCGCGGTATTGCCGAAACTGTGGCCGGCGCCTTCCTGGCGTTCCTTGAACAGGCCCAGGAAAGGAATGTCGTTTTCTTCTGTGACGGACAGAGCCTTGTGATGCCAATCGCTGGCACTGGCGGCAATATCCCGGTATTGCACGCCGCCCACCGAAGCGTGAATGTTAGGGAAATAAGGCTGTAGTTTCGGCTCTTCGGTGTCCAGATAATTGGATTCGAAAAATTCGCCGCCTATATAGCTTTCCACGGTACACAGGCCGAATTTGCCCATGGTTTTCATCAGCGATTTTTCCACGCCTTTCTGGAAATTGTATAGGGCTTTTTGCTGATCCGCCGGTTCGGGGTATTCGCTCAGGACGCGGTTATGTACGCTCAAAGGACAAATGGCCGAAGCGCCGAAACCCAGGATGGTGGCGACATCGTGCGGACTGGCCGCCTGGCCGGTTTCCAGAATCAGCGAGGAACTGAAACGCAGGCCCTGTTTCACCAGATGCTGGTTGGCGGCGGCTATCATCAGCAGGGCGGGAATGGCCGCCCGGGTCTGGCTGATATTGATGTCGCTTAAAATGATGATCCCGGCATTGTTGCAGGCCGCTTCCGCAACCTGCTGGCAGACTGTCTGCAAGGCCTGTTCCAGCGCCTGGGCGTTAAGCGTGTCATCGTCGAAAACCGGTGTGTACAGCATTTCCAGTGTCACGGATTCGACCTGGGTCTGCCGGCGTATCTGTTCCAGTTGGGTGCGTTGCAGAATCGGCGATTCCAGCACGAGTTGTTTGCTGTTGCCTGCGGAAAAAGTCGGTTTTGCGCCTAGCGCCACGCGCAACGTCATGCCGTCGCTCTCCCGAAGGGAATCCAGCGGCGGATTGGTGACCTGGGCGAAGCGCTGGCTGAAATAGCGGGACATGCCGCCTTCATCCTTGTTCAGGGCGTTAGGGGTTAAGCCGTAACCCATGGCGGAAACTTTTTCCAGGCCGGTTTGCAGGATGGGATCGAGCAGAAACTTGAAGCTTTCCTGATTCAGCGAGTAGGCCGTGTGGCGCTGGCTGATACTCAACGGGTGGTCGTTGCCGATTTCGCTCAGCGCCACTTTGGGCAGTTCGTCAATATGGATGCAGCTTTGCGTCAGCAGCACCTGGTAATCCTTTTCCGCGGCAAGCCGTTCCATCACCTGATGGCTGACATAGGATTGGCCGGTGTTGTGATCGAAATAGATCATGCCGCCGGCTTCAATACGGCCGCGGCGTAGTACCTGCTCTGGTGGAAAATCGATCTGGCCGGCTTCCGACATCACCGCCAGATAATCGCTGGTTTCGACGGAGCGCAAAGGCCGCAGCCCCAGTCTGTCCAGGCGGGCGCCAACCCGGATGCCGTCATTGAATATCAGCGCCGCCGGGCCGTCGTTTTTTTCTTCGTACAGACTGAAATATTCTAGCATGGCGCGGACATTGGCCGACAGCGTGGTGTCATTTTCCCAGGCTGGCGGCATCATGGCCAGGATGGCGGTAACGATGTCCAGTCCGTCTTCATTGATGCGGCGGGTCAGGGTCTGGTCAAGACGGCTGGAGTCGGACTGGCCGCGCGGAAAAATCACATGCCTGTCATGCAACCGGGCAATGGCGTTTTCACTGAGGCGGTTTTTTTTGTCGGTGTTCAGTTCGCCGTTGTGGGCCATATAGCGGAACGGCTGCGCCATCATGGTCGCCGGTGCGGTATTGGTGGAGAAGCGAGTGTGGAAAAACAGTGTGCTGATTTCGTGATCCTTATCATAAAGATCCACAAAATAAGGGATAACCTCAAAGGAATTGAGGCGGCCCTTGTAAACCTGGGTGCGGGAGCTCATGGATAGGGGGTAAAAACCACTCAGTTCAGCGCGGCTGAAGCCTTCGGCCTCGATAGTCAGCAAGGCGGCCTGAATGTGTCTTTCAAATGCGTCGTGACCGGCATCGAGTAAAGCCGGCGGACGGCCGAAAATCACCTGTTTGATGGGTAACTGGGCTCTGATGGCGGCGGCATTGATCTGTTTGCTGTCTACCGGTACGTCGCGCCAGGCGATGATCGGCAAATCATATTCCGCAAAATGACTTTCGATAAGCTGGGTGGCTACGACGTCAAAACTGGCGTGGTTTTCCGGGAAAAAGAAGTTGGCTACCCCGAACTGACCCAGTTCCAGGGAGTCTATGCCGGTAACCTTGCGGAAAAACTTTAAGGACAGATCGATATTGACCCCGGCGCCGTCTCCAATGCCTTCCGCGCTCATGCCGCCACGGTGCGGAATGGTGCACAGCGCTTCATGAGACTTGACCAGAAGATCATGGGTCTGTCTGCCGTCCTTGCGAGTAATAAAGCCTACGCCGCAACTATCCTGCGAAAAGTCGGGATTGTAAAGCGTAGCGGTCAAATTGTTTTTCTGGGCGGTTTTAATCATTGCTATCCAGATCCTGTCATACCAGTTCAATGCGTTAATCGGTATTTACCTTACCATTAATGCTGTTTATGGTCTTTCTGTCCGCTGCGTGTTAGAGTCACCAAAAGCGGGCAAAACTTTGCGTGTTTTTTAAGAATTTCAGTTGGTGAAACTTGTAAATTCTAGCATATTATGTCTATTCTGTCATTTGATTAAGTAAGGATAAGACAGCGAGTCGCTAGTTTTTCCTTTGTATTGATGAGACAACATAATGAATTGGTTATGAAAGAAGAATTTGATGTGGTGATAGCCGGTGGCGGCATGGTGGGGGCGGCGGTGGCTTGTTGTCTGGGCGGCGGCAATTTACGGGTGGCCGTGATCGAAGCGCAATCGCCGCCGGCCTTTTCGCCGGAACAGCCGCATGATCTTCGAGTGTCGGCTTTAAGTATCGCCTCCAAAAATATACTGGAAACCGTCGGCGCATGGCGGGGCGTCACAGCGCGGCGCTATTGTCCGTTCCGGCGGATGCGGGTCTGGGAAACTGCGGGCGACACCCTGTTCGATAGCGATGATATCAATTGTCGGGAACTGGGGTACATTGTTGAAAACAGAATTACCCAGTTGGCCTTACTGGAAAGGCTGGCCGATTTTTCCAATGTCGAATTAATGATGCCGCAGGATATTGCAAAGATCGATTATAACGGCGTCAGCTCCACTCTGGTGCTGGACAATGGCCGGACATTGCACGCCAGACTGCTGGTTGGCGCGGACGGTGGTCAGTCCAGGGTAAGGCAGGCGGCAGGTCTGGGTGTGACCAGTTGGGATTATCAGCAGCAGGCATTAGTCATTTATATCGAAACCGGCCATCCTCAGCAGGACATTACCTGGCAGCGATTTGTGCCCAGTGGGCCGCAGGCGTTTTTACCCCTGACCGGTCATTATGGCTCCATCGTCTGGTATAATTCGGCAGATGAGGTTAGGCGTTTGCAACGTTTGTCTTATGAGGATTTGAAAATCGAGTTGACGGCGGCATTTCCGGATTGCCTGGGCGAGGTCAGGAAAGTTCTGGGCGTGGTCAGTTTTCCGCTCAGACGTCAGCATGCCCAGCGCTATGTGAAGCAGGGCGTGGCGCTGGTCGGCGACGCGGCGCACATGATTAATCCACTGGCCGGGCAAGGGGTTAATATCGGTTTGCTGGATGCCGCCGCGCTGGCGGAAGTGCTGATAGAGGCGGCAAATCAGGGTAAGGATATTGCCGACCCGGCTGTTTTGCGCGGCTATGAAGATCAGCGTCGCCACGAAAACCTGAAAATGATGACGGTGATGGATGTTTTCTATCGCGCCTTCAGTAACGATATATTGCCGGTCAAGCTGCTCAGAAACTTTGGGCTTGGTTTTGCGCAGCGTGTCGCGCCATTGCGGAACAAGGTGATGAAGGCGGCGATGGGGCTGGAGGGCAGGCTGCCGAAACTGGCGCGTGGCGAGCGTCTGTTATGACCAAATTAATGCCGGCCGACCGGATGATTTTCCGGTTTCAGTCATTCCGCCTGTAAAAATAGACAGCTTGCGCTGTATGGCTAATCTATTGTAGAAAGGATTCATTCTTGCGCTTTTTTTCATTATTACCTCAGTCCGGGAAAAAGTAAAAGGCCGCCCCTGACCATTTTGCGCAGAATTGCCATGCCTGCTAACCGGAGGCCGTATATTGGCAATTCACAGGATATACTGGGGGTCGGCGAAAAAGGAAAAGCTGTTTTTTCGATATTTCTGCAGGTCTGATGGCAAATACGCGTTGCTCAACGCAAACCGCCGTTTGTATTTATCTCCTTGAATCAATTTGCGCCGCTGATGGGACGCTCAAAAAGCATTATGTCACTGTGTTGCCGCAAGCTAGTATTTGCTACGGCGTTCACGGAAAAGGCGGGTTGTCTATAGTTGCGATATGTAGGTAGTTTTATAGCGATAACATGGTTAAACTTCATGATTAAGTGCGGGTGGGGTCTGGGATGCAAATTCGCCTTGAAAAGTAAGATTAAGCCAAGTACTATGTGGTCATAAACATTAAAATGTGCACGTCGTATCTGTTTTCGCGGGTGATGGAGGCGCCGGTTCAAGCTGACTGGTGCGGATTTACAGGGCTTTGGAAGCGCTATGCCAATATTCGAAGTGGGCATGCAGCGGTTATATTTCAGTTTAATAGTGATGCAATTTAGAATGTTGGGAAATGGGCCGGAATAATGGTGGTTTGTTCTCCCTGACGTGGATGTCGTTTTTGGATAATCATTCTATAACTCGATTATAGAGCGGTTAAGTCTCAAGATTATGTGTTTAAAAAGAATATGACTAGGCATCATCTATATTTTTGGGGAATATTAAAAGGCAGTGACATACGCATGAGCGGCTTGTCAGCCATTATTTGGCTTTACAGCAGAGGATATTTGCGGTATCGGTTGTTAACAGGCTGGGAATGCCAGGTTTTCAATAGATGTTTGTAAGGATAGGGAGTGGAGCTGATGTTCAGTTTGATAGATAGCTTAAAGTATAAGGCAAATAAGATTGCGTTTAGCCGCGCATGCAGGAAAATTCGTCTTACCAAGCCCATTAAATATACCCATAGAGATGACATAAGAATTTTGTCTCAGGTGCATCATCAGGCAATTGATATGTATCTGCTGGCTATTAAGTCTTTTTTATATAATTTTACTGTCGGATCCGTATACGTTTTAAATGACGGCAGCCTGACGGATAGCGACATCGAGCTTTTGGAGCAGCATGTTCCTGACATAACGATACGGCATATTAAAGACATTGACGTCAGCGGATTTCCGGTGGGTAATACCTGGGAGAGATTGCTGTACAATGTTGACCTGTCTCAGGACGCCTATGTCATACAGCTTGATTCCGACACATTAACCATGAAGCCGATGCCGGATTTGCATCAGGCTGTCAAAGATCAGCGCGGCTTCATCATCGGCAATGGTCCCGCGTGGGAAAGACCGGTCGATGTGAATTATATGTTCAATATAGTCAGCAATTGGGCCAGCCACTCAGCAAATCATCATGTGCAGACCGCTTCTGAAATGGTATTTCATTCAATTGCCACTTTTGAAGGTTCAAAAGATTATTTTCGGGGGTGTTCGGCGTTTACCGGATTACCAAAAGGGCAGATAAACAGGCAGATGCTCAAGGGCTTTTCTCAGCAGGTTGTCGCCGAAATTGGCGAAAAGAAATGGAATGAATGGGGCAGCGAGCAAGTGGCTTGTAGCGTCATGATTTCAAAAACCAGCGATCCATCTATTTTGCCTTGGCTGTCTTATCAAAACTTCGGTTTTCCAAGTTTGTATATGTCGCATCTGGTTACCGCTACGCTTATTCATTTTATTGGTACGCACCGTTTTTCAAACCGTACTTATCAGCAACTGGCCATGCGCTTTATTCGTGAATATGGCGGCGGCAAGCTGTAATATATAAGGCGCGAAAAACTGTAACTCGTCTGCGGCGCCATTATGCGGCTTTTAGCAGCAAATGTGCAAAAATACCGTACAGAATGTAGCTCCCGGGCGGCGCCTAAATAACACTTTGCCGCCATTAGGCAATACGGAATTACCATCCCCCCGTTGTGGTCACGAAACTGGTTTTGGCCTAATAGTTGGCTGGCGGCCTGCGTCAGTTATTTTTCAAGGCTTCTTCCTCCGTAGTCTGGTATTTGCAAGGCTACCCGCTGTTTAATGCGTATTGGATGTACAATAGCCTGAAATTCGCATTCCCATCCGGAGAACCCGATGCAGGAATTCCCCTTATCGAAGGTATACCAATTACTGGAGCCTGGGCCGGTGGTATTATTGACCACCCTGGATAGGGAGGGGCAGGCCAATGTGATGACGTTGTCGTGGCATATGATGGTGGATTTTGAACCGCCTCTGCTGGCCTGTGTAGTCAGCAGTAACGATTACAGCTTTAATGCCTTGCGCGCCTCTCGGGAATGCACCATAGCCGTTCCGGCTGTCGAGCTGGCGGACAAGGTGGTGCAGGCCGGCAATACCTCCGGCCGGAATGTCGGCAAATTTCAGGCTATCGGCCTGACGCCTTTGCCAGGCCGGCAGGTGCAAGCGCCTCTGATTGCCGAATGCTTCGCCAATCTGGAATGTAAGGTCATCGATACCCGGCTGGTCAACAAATTCAATATTTTTGTGCTGGAGGTGGTTCAGGCCTGGATAGACAGCGGGCAGCCGCATCCTAAAACCATACATCATCAGGGCTATGGCCAGTTTGTTGTCGATGGGGAAACAATATTGATTGCGTCGCAGATGCGTTAAAATCAATGGATCAGATCGTATGTCACGCTGGGCGGCGGGCCTGGAACAATCGCGATATATTCGGCTGCGGATTATTGTCGTAATGCCAGGAAGTCTTAAAACTTTGGAGCAGAGTGTTCTTTTGATCAATTGCTGGTGACGCTTTACAGAGCCTATGAAATCGTGGCCGGCAAAGCCCCGCCTTCCATGCTGTTCCGGCGCCGTTTGAATTGAGGGCCGGAACGGTGCGCGATAAAAAATAATAATAAGAGGAAAGTATAGTGGAACGCTTTACCATTTCGCTGAGCGATGAACTGGCGGCCGAATTCGATCAATGGATCGAAACCCGGTCTTATTCCAACCGTTCGGAAGCCGTGCGAGATTTATTGCGCAAGGAGATTGAAACCAAACGCCTGATTCAGGATCAGGCGGTCTACAGTGTCGCCACGCTTTCTTACGTTTATAACCATCACGAGCGCAATCTGGCGGAACGCCTGGCTCATCTGCAACACGACGCCCATGATCTGGTGGTATCCTCCATGCATATCCACCTCGATCATGACGATTGCGTGGAAACCCTGTTTCTGCGCGGTCTGACCCAGCAAATACGCAGCTTCGCCGATAAATTGAGCGCTGAGACCGGCGTCAGGCACAGTGCGATCAATCTTGTGCCTTTAAAACTGGCCACCGTCCATCATGCTCATGCCGCCCATAGCCATTTTCATCCCCACAGCTAGGAGGCGGCCGGAAAGTTAAGAAAATTTTTTTGCAATTCATACAAAAAACAGTATTATTTTAACAAATGCAATGTTTACCGTAACGCTGACAACTGATACACACATAACCGAGCTCCCATTTATTGATCCCCCATAAATAACAATGCAGACCCATTCTTCCATTAAACCAGTAAATTCGTGGCGCAGTCCGGGAACAGGGCTGGTTTCCTATGGTCTGCCGTTGCTATTGCTGCTGGCGTTTTTGGGTAGGCAGTTAACCGGTGCGGACGGTCTGGGCTGGATAAATGGTTTTACCCATCCGCTCACCGGCTGGGATCATCTGCTGACCATGCTGGCGGTTGGCGTCTGGGCGGCGCAATTGCGCGGACAGGCGATCTGGATGCTGCCGCTGGCTTTTGTCGGCGTCATGAGTCTGGGTGGCCTTGCCGGGGTGTCCGGCATTGCTATTCCCAGCGTGGAAGGCATTATCCTGCTGTCTTGTGCGGTTTTTAGCGTACTCATTACCCGCAAAGTCCGTTTTAGCGCAAAAATCAATGTGCTGATCGTCGCCTTTTTTGCCTTTTTCCATGGCTTTGCCCATGGGCAGGAAATTTCCGCTTCCGCCAGCCTGATTTCCTATACCTTGGGCTTCATGCTGGCGACGCTGTTATTGCATGGAGCCGGCATATTGATTGCAAAACTGGCGGTGTTAAGCATGGGCTGTTTGCTGACGATTGTTTTTTCCAGCGCTACGATAGCCGTAGATGAGCCGACAGAGGAATTTGAAGTCAAAAGACCTGCGCTTGCCCAATCCGGTAACCTCGCGGCGCGGATGGCCTCCGATCAATATGCCTATTTTGCGGTTACTCAAGCCAAATCTTTTGTCTCGGGCTCTACCGGGCAATGTCTCCGTGAGGGTGCCGACATGCCTTCTGCAAAATGCGGCATGGCTGATGGCCTCAATCACAGAGCTATTGCAGATACGCCATCCAAACCTGTCCATACGCAAATTGAGGCAACCGGCAAAGTCGCGGTTTTAAGCCCAAAGCCTGGATTTGTCCCGTGCTTGGTCAGTTGGTCGGATCAGCCGATTTCTAACACGGATTATATTGTCAATAATAGTCTGGATTTCAAGCGTTATTATCCGGATATAAACCATACCCCAGGCAAAAATTTGCTCAGCAACGGCGTGGGCCTTACCTCGCCGCCGGTTGTTTATCCTGCTCCAGTTTTTGCCTCGCAAGTTCCCGCCAGTCTCAGTAATACCGCTTTTATTCCAGCCATTGCAGATTTTCAATCGCAATTGAGCTTTGCCCGATTCCCTGTCGGCAATTTACCGCGTTTTACACTAGAACACTATCAGCAGCGCAATGCCCTGCAATGCACCGTCACGGGCGTTTCCTACCGAAATATTTTTGCAGCCAGTTTAATGCGCATTATCGGCTCTGTTCGTGCAGACACGCCGATCTTCAAGCTTGAAGTGGCTGTTACAAACCGGAAAAACCAACCATCAGGCAAATCAACGCCATGGTCGACAATGGCGGTTGCTATTTAAACAATAATAAAAAAATCATGACAAGGGAGCCAATATGAAAGCGATCGATACAATATATAAAAAGAAACGGCTGATCATCAGTCTAGGCATTATTCTGGGTTTGAGCAGTACCGATCTGCTGGCTGCGGCAGATACCGACCAGTCCGGGCAGGTCGAACTGTCAAAACAGATCGCCCAGCCCAGAAAAGCCGGGGCTGCCAGAACCAGAAAAGCAAAAAAGTCAGCCGTTTCCAGACAAGTCAGCCAGGACAGTGGGGCAGAGCCGGTTGCGCCACCAGTTCAGACCGTTCCCGATCAGCCGCCCGGAAAAGATGTTCAGGGCAAACACCCGGAACAGGCCAAAAAGTCCGGCAAGACCGAAAAACATGAAGAGCTGGAAGAAGTCAAAGTCACCACAGGCCGTGAAAAAAACCTGTTGGGTGTCGCCAGTTCCGCTTCTCAGGGTCAGGTCAGTTGGGAGCAACTGGAATTCCGCAATATTTCCCGTCCCGGCGAGTTGGTGGAGCTGATTCCGGGCATGATCGCCACCCAGCATAGCGGTTCTGGTAAAGCCAACCAGTATTTTTTACGGGGTTTTAATCTCGACCACGGCACCGACTTCACCACGGTGGTGGACGGCATACCGATGAATATGCCGACCAATGCCCACGGTCAGGGCTATATGGATCTCAACAGCCTTATTCCGGAACTGGTGAATACCATCGATTACGGCAAAGGCCCGTATTATGCGGAAATCGGCGACTTTTCCGCTGCCGGCTACAGCAGGATGACCACTCGCAAAACCCTGCCGCGCGGCATATTCCGCTATACCGGCGGTGAATTCGATTACCACCGGGTGCTGGCCGCCAATTCCAGTCAGTTCGGCGACGGCAACCTGCTGTACGCCGGTGAATTCCAGTTCTACAACGGCCCGTGGGCGGTGCCGGAAAACTCGCATAAATACAACGGTATGCTGCGCTATACCCTGGATCGGGAAAAATGGGGCATGGCCGTCAACGCCAAGGGTTACAGCAACACCTGGACAGCCACCAACCAGATTGCGCAAAGCGCTATCGAGAGCGGCCAACTCGGTCTGTACGGCTCTTTGAGCCCCAGCGACCAGGGCACCACCAACCGCTACAGCTTGTCCGCCAACCTGTGGAACAAGGGCGACAACTGGAAGAACGACGCGAACCTCTATGCGCTGTACTACGACCTCAACCTGTATTCCAACTTCACAGGCTACCTCAACGGCCCCTGGGGCGACCAGATGAATCAGACCGAGCACCGCATCCAACTCGGCGGCAATTCCGACTATGTCCATTACGACAGGCTGTTCGGCTTCGACATGGATAACAGCTTCGGCTTCAACTTCCGTCACGACCAGATCAACGGCCTGGGCCTGTACAATACCGTGAACCGCCAGTACCTGGACACCATCAGCCTGGCCGACGTGCAGGAAACCACGGCCGGCGCCTATATCAAGAACGAAACGCACTGGATGGAAAAGTTCCGCACAGTCGCCGCGCTACGGGCCGATATTATCGACATGAACGTGCAGGAACTAGCCAATGGCTATTCGCAGAATTCCGCCGCCTATGCCGGTGCTGGCGCCACCAGCACCACGGCGTATTCGCCGGCGCTGACAGTTGGCCAGGTGAGTCAGGCCGACCCGGCGCTGGCGGCGGCCATCAACGCCGCCAACTCCGGCAATGTCTCAAAAGCCATGCTCAGCCCCAAATTCAGCGCGATTTTTGGGCCGTGGGACAAAACGGAATATTACTTTAACTTCGGCTACGGCTATCACTCCAACGACGCCCGCGGAACCACCTACCAGTTTGATCCTAACTTTTCGTCGACCATGCAACTTGCATCGCAGCAGACAGTGACTCCAATGGCCTGGTCGCGCGGCAGCGAGATCGGTGCCCGAACCAACTTCATCCCCGGCCTGACCAGTACGCTGACCTTCTGGTATTTGCGCTCCAGCCAGGAACTGGTATTCAGCGGTGACTCCGGCACCACTAGCGTCAACGGCATGTCCGACCGCTACGGCCTGGAACTGACGAACTTTTACAAGCTCAACGATTGGGTTACCCTGGATTTCGACTACGCGCAAAGCCAGGCCTATTTCGTGAACACGCCGCCGACCGTGGACGGCCAGTGCGTATCGGCTTACGGCCCCTGTACCGGCAAATTCGTGCCCAACTCGATCGGTACGGTCGCGGCGGCCGGCATACAGGTCACCGCGCCCAACGGCATATTCGGTTCCCTGCGTCTGCGCCACTTCGGCAATTCGCCGCTGGATTCCAACGGCAGCGTGTGGGCGCCAGACGTCAATCTGGTTACCCTGGGCCTGGGCTACAAACAAAAAAATTACCGACTGGATTTCAATATTTTCAACCTGCTGGGGCAGGATACCAGCGACGTAGCCTACGCCTATCAATATTCGTCCAACCCTAACGACCAGGTGGGCTCCTATGGTATGGTTCGCCACCCGGTTCAGCCAAGAATGGCGCGGGCAGGCTTTACGATCTATTTCTGACAAGGTAGATAAAGTGTTTGCCGAACTGATTTCACCCGGTCTATATTGCAACCAGTTCGGCGCGCCGGTATGGATGAAATTGGCAAAGCAGACATGACGTATAACTTTTTTGTCTACAATTCCACCCATTGCCGCAGCAGATTGTGGTAACAGCCTGCCAGTCTGAGTAATTCCGGATTTTCCAGGCTGTTCGGCACGGATCGGTGCAGGCCGATGATGGCTTGATCCATGTCGTATAAAATCCGCCGCCGGGCGTCATCGCGGATCATGCTTTGCATCCAGAAAAAACAGGCTGTGCGGGCGCCGCGGGTCACCGGCGTGACCCTATGCAGACTGCTGGCGGGATATAGCACCAGATCGCCGGCCGGCAGCTTGACATGATGGCAGCCGTAAGTATCGTCTATCACCAGTTCGCCGCCGTCGTAGTCATCCGGTTTCGACAAAAACAGGGTTACCGACAAATCGGTGCGCATGGGATGGCTTAAACCGCGTACGGCATTATCGACATGATTGCCGAAACCCATGCCCGTGGCGTAGCGATTGAACAGCGGCGGGTAAATGCGGCGCGGCAGCGCTGCGCTGGTAAATTGCGGGCAGCGTTCCAGGGCGGCCAGAACCAGATCGCCCAGTTTGTTGGCCAGCGGCGACTGTTCCGTTAGTTGCAGATTGTTCTTGACTGCAGTGGACTGATAGCCGGCAGTGATTCGGCCGTCAACGAATTCGGCTTGAGTAAGCAGATGATCGATGTGCGCCAGTTCTTCGGCAGTCAGGATATTTTCAATATGCAGCAACATAAATAAGATTGGGTAGTTATTCGGAATGGGGGTGCGAGCGCGGTTTTGCCTCCCAGCCGGACTCATTTGCCCTTTGCAGCCAATACGCGGCTTTTTCGGGATTTGGGTCGCCGGCTACGCCCAGCAGCAAGGCTTGCCCATACCGGAAAAAATCCATGGCCTCACCTTGTTCGCAACAGGATTCGAGCACCATCAGGCTACCGGCTTTAAACCCGGCATGGCTGCTGGTCATCAGTACGCTGGCGATTATTCTGCGAATATTCTGATTGCCGTTTCGCGCCGCCTGCAAAAACCAGTTGGCCGCCTCATCCAGTTCGCCGGCATCGCGCAGGATGCTGGCCCAGTTGTATTGACCGCGAAAATAACCGGCTTCCGCGGATTTACGGTACCAGGCGTGGGCGGTTTCAGGGTTTGCGATGACGCCCCAGCCCTCTTCATAACAGCGGGCCAGTAGATTCATCGCCCTGCCATGCCCCTGCATGGCCGCCTGCCGGTAGCAGATAAACGCCTGCAAGGGATTGCGGGCAACGCCGTTGCCGTCCAGATAGCAGTGTCCCAGATTATATTGCGCCCAGTCATGCCCCCGTTGCGCCGAGCGCCGAAAATGCTCGAAGGCCAGCGATGGACTGGCGGCTACCCCCCAGCCGTTTTCATAACAGCGGCCCAGCATATTCAGGGCGTCGGCGTCTCCGCTTGCCGCGGCGCGCTCAAACCAGAAAAAAGCCTCCGTCCGGTTTTGTTTCAGGCCGTCGCCGGCCAGCAGCATGCGGCCCAGGCGCAGTTGCGCTTCGGTGACGCCCTGGCTGGCTGCCATGCGCACCCAGATCGCGGCATCCTTCTGGTTGCCGCCCAGCAGGCGGTGCAGTTCCTGATCGGTCATGCGCCTGAGTTTGCCGAGGTAAAGATCGGGTAGCCGCAATGCCGGTATGTTTCTATGGATGACCCTGATCATCTGCCTTAACCTTTAAAAAACGAAATTGACTGTCAGCATGCCGGTGCGTCCGGCGCCCGGAACGGCATGGCTTTCCGATGAGCTGGAATAATAGGCGCTCTGGAAATAATACTTGTTGGTGACGTTATCCAGATTGAGCTGGAGATTGACATGCGGGGAAACCTGATAAGAGGTCATCATGTTCCATAGCACATAGCCCGCCATGCTGGCCGAATTATCCGGTGACGCAAAGCGCGGCCCATAGACATAAAGCCCGGTACCCAGCTTCCAGCCGTCAAGCGGCGTGTAAGTGGTCCACAGGTTATAGGTGTCGCTGGCGACATTGGGTACTTTATTGCCGGCTTCGCTCAGGCCGGTATCCTGGTTGACGCCATTGACGATTTCGGCGTCGAGATGGGTGTAGCCGGTATTGATGTCCCAGTTCGGCGTCAGTTGCCCATTCAGGGTCAGTTCCAGCCCTCTGACCCGTTCGCTGAAAGACACGGCCTGCAGGGTGGGGTCGTCCGGGTCGGCGACCCGGACATTATCGGCCTGGATCTGGAATAATGCGCCGTTCAGGGACAGCCTGCCGTTCCACAGGCTCAGCTTGCCGCCGATTTCCAGATTGGTGGTCTTTTGCGGGGTAAGCGCGGTGCTGGAGGGCGCCAGGGTCAGATATTGAATGGCCGGATTGTAGGATGTGCCATAGGAAAAATAATAACTTTGCCAGGCAAACGGCTTATAAACCAGCGCTGCGCGCGGACTGAACAATGAATTGGTTTCCGTATAGGAGTCGCCGGAAGTGTTGGCGTAAAAATTCGATATGAACCTGTCAAAATTCAGCCCGCCGATCACATCCCACTTGTCGGTGACATGCAGAGTATCCACCGCGTACAGATTGATGTCATCGCCGCGCGAGCCGGGCTGGCTGGCAAGCTGTTGCGGTACGGATGCCTGCTGTTGCGGATTGGGATTTAGTAGCGAGGTCGGCGAAATCTGATCGATCTGATCCACATAGCGGTTAGTCGTCATGGTTTCGCGGCTCAGACCCAGACCGGTGACCAGATCATGCTGAAACGCGCCGGTATCGAAACTGTAATTCAGGTTCATTCGGTCTATCAGCAAGGTCGTGGCGCCGGAGCTGCTGGGTTGATCCCGATACACCAGAATTTGATCCAGCGGGGTGCCGAGCGCCGGTACACTGGTATAGTCGTTGGTTAGAGTAGGCGCGGTTACCTGATAATTAAAGCCATAGTTGCCGTAGCGGAAGCTGTTGGTCAGCTTGAGTTTCGAATTAAACACATGCTCAAGACTCGCCGTCACCACATTGGTATTGGTCTGGGTGCGGTCATAATTGGCCAGGCCGTAAAAATTGTTACGGGCTACCGGCGCCGGCGAACCCCAGAGGAAAGGGATGCCATAATCCGGAATATTGTTTTCTTCCTGATGCAGATAGCTGAGGGTCAGATGCGTCGGCCCATCCATGCCGAAACTGATCGATGGCGCAAGACCGAAGCGCTGATTCAAAGCCACGTCCCGGTCGGCGATATTGGAGCGTTCGCCCATGATGGCCAGGCGGACGGCGGTTCCGGAATTGACGACTTCGTTAAAATCGCCGGTCAAACGGGCCAGATCGTTGGTGCCGCCCTTTAAAGACACCGTATTCAGCGTGGTGCGGGTCGGCTGCTTGGTTTCCTGGTTGACTAGCCCGGCTGTGGAACCGTAGCCGAACATCATCGACGACGAGCCTTTGATGACATCCACCGAATCCAGGTTGAAACTGTCGCGGGTGTAGCTGCCGGGGTCGCGCAAACCGTCCATAAAAAAACCGTTTTGTACCACCAGTCCGCGCAGATTGACATTATCGCCATGCGCGCCGCCTTCTCCGGAGTTCAGGGTAATGCCCGGCACATTGCGTAGCGCATCCTGCAAACGGGTTATGGATTGATCCTGCAATTGTTCCGTGCCGATAATGTCTATGGCTTGCGGAATGTCCTGAATCGGTGCGGAATATAAATCGAGATCGAGCTTATGCAGATTATGGCTCTCGGTTGCGGAGGAACCGCTTTCCACCTGCACTTCAGGCAGGATGGCGTCATCATCCGCCTGCGCCGTTTGTGAAACCGTGCCGGAAGCCGCAATGCCGAATACCGTGGCCCTGACCAGTCCTGGCGGGAATGGCGCAGACAGGGTTCTTCGATTTTTGCTATGCCGGTTACTTTTTATATACATCGTAAAGTCTCCAAAGAGGCTATGAAAAAGAATGAACCGTAAGAGTAAGGCTATTAAATTCGTTGATACAAATAGTAATGGTTCTCATTTGTAGTGTCAAATCTAAGTGTGTATCGATAGCTTAGCTGACGAGATATATGGCCCATCCTATTCAGCCTGTCTAGCGCAAAGGCATTCAATGCGCTAAAATTCGAAATGAATCAGTCGCTTTGGATTGATTGTGGGAATGACTGAAACTCTGGGCGGAAAAAATCGATGGATGCGAAGAACTCTTCATTTGCGGGCCTGATTGACCCCATCCAGCCTGACGAATTTTTTTCTCAATACTGGGAGAAAAAACCGTTGTATATCAGGCGGGCGGATGCGCAGTTTTATCGCCAGATCATAACCCTGGATGACGCGCAGTCCGCCATCACGTTCGGCGGACTGCGTTATCCCGCCATTCAGCTTGCAAAAAGCGGCGCGTTTCTGCATCCCGATGTTTTCTGCACGGATATACCTTCGGGCGACATCCTATTCACCGGCGTGCCGGATCCGGACAAGCTGCAAGCCGAGTTCAAGGCGGGCGCGACGATTTCGCTGCCCGGTTTCAACCGGGCCTGGCGGCCGCTCAGGCGGGTGGCGGCCGCTGTCGAAGATTATCTGGAACATGCGGTTCATACCAATATCTACATCACGCCCGGTAATGCTTCAGGCTTTAGCCCGCATTACGACCCGCATGACGTCTTCATTTTTCAGATTTCCGGCTCCAAACACTGGAAGATATACCCTCCGCCGCTGAATTTGCCGCATCGTACCCAGCCGTTTCAGCCTCAAATGTTTGCGCCGACCGCGCCCCTGCTTGAGCTGGATCTGGAACCCGGCGATCTGCTGTATATGCCCAGAGGCTACATCCATGCGGCAAACACCGCGTCCTGCACTTCCATGCATGTCACACTTGGGGTCACGGTGTATACATTTGTCGATCTGGTCTCGATATGGCTGCAGACCGTCAAGGATGAAGCCGGTTTCCGGCATGCGTTCCCGCCGGGCTTCGCCAGCAGTCCGGCGCTAAAACAGGGCGTCGTGGAGGAGTTTTCCAGGCTGGCCGAGGATTTCCACCGGAAACTCGATGCCCAGCAGATGGTGGAGACGTTTCTGCAAAGAGTGAGAGACGGCCATCCCGGACGTTGCGGCGACGCGGAGCCTTTCGATCTGGATGTGGTGGTGGTCAGCCTGCAAACCCGGCTTAAAGTCCTTGAAAAAGGCATGTATACGCTTACGGAGGAAGGCGACAACATCGTCCTGAAATTCAAGGGCAGGACGCTGGTCATGTCCCGTCGCGCCCGCGCCACAATCGATGAAATGTGCCGGCGGGCTGCATTTCGGTGTGCGGAACTGCCGCCCGATTTGACGGAGGACGCCAGGCTCACCCTGATGCGCCATCTTTACCAGCAAGGTTTTTTAATGCTGAGTAAACAGGCGGCATGACACAGTCTGGTCTTTTTAGTGCTGTGCGGGTAATGCTTGCAGACTTTCCGATTTAGTAATGGTCGTTCTGATATAGATCGGTTACGTCATCGTCCGGGTTGCGTTGCGTGGCTTGTGCCGGACTGCCGCTTTCGGTTTTGATTGCCGTGCCGGCTGGCGGTTGACTTCCGGCGTGAGAGACCTGCCCGGCGCTTCCGTCGCTCTGTTTCAAGGCGGCGGACTGCGGTTTGTTAACGGCGTCGCCGCCGGGGGTTGCGGCATCAGCCTCCGGCTGCTGGGCGAACGCCGTGCTGGCGGCAAATACCAAGGCGCTGAAAAACATCACAAGTTTTGACATAAATGGCCTCTTTATAATATTTATATTAAGAGATTAACGGTAGGGACGGAATTATCCTAACACGATTATGAAAAAAACCGGAATAATCATATCTTGGGAATGATTGTTTTACAGATACCGATCCACGCCGCATTCGCAACGCACAAACGCTTTATCCGCCAGCCGTTCTTTCAGGCGGTGATAATTGCGGTCATGTCGGCTTCTGTCGTTTTGCGGATGCCAAAGGTGCAGAACCGGCACGGCAAACCGGCCTTCCTTACGTTTGACGCCATGATGGATCAGACGAATCACCAGATCGGAATCTTCGAACCCCCAGCCCTGAAACTGCTCGTCAAAGCCGTTGATAGCCAGAAAATCCTGTTTCCAGACTCCGAGATTGCAGGTCATGGCTTTTTGCCAGCGTCGCGGGTGCAAATGGCGCAGGCCGGCGGCAGGCAGATACGCCAGCGGCAGCAGTCGATTGATATTACCTTTTAGTCTTTGTGCAATAAAATAGGCGATTGAGGCCCGGTGCAGGGCGATTTGCTGCTCCAAAACCTGTGTGGTATAGATCCGATTCAGGAGTATGCGGTTGCCGGGTACGAAATGTCCGGCTTCGGCCAGTTGCCGGTGCCGAGCGATAAAATGTGGAAAAACCACGCAGTCGCCGTCCACAAACAATAAATAATCACCGGTGGCGACAGCCGCCGCCTTATTGCGTATGGCGCCGGCCCGGAAACCCTGGTCTTCGTGAAACATATGCCGCATCGTGATATTGCCGGCGCTCATGAATTCGGCAATCAATTGGCCGGTTGCCTGGCCGGAGCCGTCATCGGCGACGATGATTTCAAAATTCCGGTCTGTCTGGGCCAGTAGGCTGCGCAGGCAGGCCGCCAGCGCCTGCGGCCAGTTATAGGTGGTGACTATCACCGAGATCAAACCGGTCATGACGCCGAACGTCGCCTGTTGAGCGCCCGCAGTTTCAGGTATTTGTAATAACTGCCTTCGGCATTGGAAATTGCCAGCATCAGTCCTTCTGGGCCATCCAGAAAACCGGCTTTTATAAAATAGGTTTTAATAAAAGTCCAGAGGCCTTTGGCAAGCGCTTTTCCCAGTCCGGTGCGATGCTGTTCGGCAAACAGCTTTTCCGCGCCCAATGAGGAATAGCCGTTGATTTTATGCAGCACTTCTTCAGAGTCAATAAACGCTTCATGCAGCAAGGGGTTGTCAAGGGTTTTGATTTCGCCGGCCACCATAATTCGTTCATGAACCACATCGACGCTGAAAGCTCCGGCCTCTCGGCGGAACAGGCGCAAAACATGATCCGGCCACCAGCCGCCATGTCTGATCTGCCTGCCGCAATAACTCGACAATCGCGGTATTTCAAAGCCTTGCGCTTCATTGTGTCGCATGGCTTCCTGAATCTCGGCTTTCAAGGCCGGGCTGACTTCTTCATCGGCGTCTATCGAAAATACCCACTCATGGCGGGCTTTTTCCAGCGCCCGCTGTTTTTGCGGGCCGAATCCCGGCCAGTCCGTGCTGTACACCAGCGGGGTAAACTGCCGGCAGATGGTCAGGGTCTCATCGGTGCTGCCGGAATCCAGCACGATGATTTCGTCCGCCCAGGCCACCGAGGCCAGGCAGCGGCCTATGTGCTGCGCTTCATTTTTGGTGATGACGATGACGCTAAGCATGATCGGTATTCAGGTTTTGCGCTACGCTGTCGCGGGCCAGCAGGGCACCCAGGAAAAAGGCCAGCAAATTGCCTTCGGCAAAGGTTTTGAAATGCGAATTGAACAGGCTGGTCGCGCAGATCGCCACCAGAAAACTCGCTGCAATCGGCCCGTAAGGCGGGTTGCGCAGACCCTGGCGGATAGCTGTCCAGATATAGGCTAAAAACAGCAGCACGCCGATCAGGCCGTTTTCCAGCCAGATAAACAGATATTGATTATGCGGATCGGTAGTGCTCTGGCTACGCCAGTCCCGGTATTTACTGCTAACCAGATCGGTGTAGGTGTTTTTGAAGGACGATGTGCCATAACCGAAAATCGGTCTGGCCTTGATTAGTTCCAGGGTATTGGTATAAAAAACCATGCGGATGCCTATTGAGGTCAGTTTGTCGCTGGACTGATAGCTGTTTTGTTCCGCCAGACCCTGTTTGAAACGCTGCTGCAGAGTACTGGAGCTGAATGCGGCGATCAATAATATCCCGAACACTGCGCCCAGCACCAGCGGCAGCCGTTTAAATCCGTATAAAACCACGCCTGCAAAAGCCAGCGCGGGCAATAGCGCCAGATAGCCGCTTCTGGCCGGGCTGATGATTAAAATGTTAAACAAAAATAGAGCCATTGCCGCCCACAGATACTGCCTGCGTCCGGCCAGCCGGACGTCTTTGGCCAGAAACAGGCAGCAGAGCAGGGCGGCTATGAAAGCCATGCTTTGGGTGGAGTAATTGGTCATGAAAATGCCCGGCTCCCGGCCGCTTCTGACGATTAAGTCCAGAGCCCACAAGGGTATCGCCACCACGCTTGCCGCCGCCATGAAGCCGATATAGGCGATGACGAAGCGCTGCTGCCAGTGTTGCTGATCAAACAGGCCCAGCAAAATAAACACGAAGAACAGTTTATTCCAGCTCATCAGGGTAGCCAGTTTCGCCGGCCAGCCGGTATCGGCATACAGGCAGCCGACTAACAGCCATGCCACAAACAGCAGTATTATTTTGCCGAGCGGATGTCGGAACGATATTTTCAGGCTATGCGCCGCCTGACCGGAAAGCAGCCAGGCCAGCAGCAAACCGATGCTGGCTATGCTGGCGGCGGCGGTAGAGATGGGGGCGCTGATGGCGGTAACGATGACCAGATAACGGCAAACCAGTAGGGCTTTTTTGGAAATAACAGCATATGACAGCATGAGTCAGGCCCTTATCGCCAGAGTTGATAGATGTATTTGCGTTTCAGCTTCTCCCAGCGAAACAGCATGGCTTTCAGCCAGGCGGGCGGGGCCGCTTCCAGCGCACTGTCGAACAGCCCGTTTTTGCTGCCCTGTTCCACCACCGGTTCTTCCAGCCACAGCATGGTTATGCCAAGCTGTCTGTCTATCTCTTCAAACTGATTGTCGATAGGTTTGGCGATTTTATGGGTATCGATCCAGTCCAGTCTCTTTTGCGCGGCAACGCTGTCTATGATATAGGAATCGGCAAAACGGCCTCTGCTGCCGATATAAAGATATTGTCCCGGCCGCCTTTGGCTTTTCGGGGTAAAAAAGTTGCCGCCGGAACCGATAAAAATCACTTTGTCGCCGGTAAATTGCCCGCTTTGCCGTAAGGCCCGTTGCAGTCCAAGCTTAAAATCCTTGCCCAGCAGCGCATCGTCTTCCAGAATCAGCGCCAGACCACCACTGGCTACGGTGTTCCGCAAAGCCTGCACATGCTTTAATGCACAGGATTTTTGGCCATCCGACAGCGTGTTGCCGGCCGTAAAATATTGGGCGATCACTGCCGGGCTCAAATCCTCGATATCCCAGTCTGAAATAAAATCGGCCGCCATGCCTACCTTGGCAAGCTGGCGTTCCATAAAAGCGCGACGCAAGGTGAACGCTTTTACGTTTAGGACAAAAATATGCTTGAGAGTCTGCTCTTCCATAATTTCAAAGCGTTAGGCGTTGGTAAAAACTAGTTTTTATGGCGCGAGAGTTTTCTAGCGCCAGTTTGACCATAAATGTCGGCAGGGCACATAGAGCGGGCGCCCTGCCGGGCCATGACTATTTCACCCGCATGCCCGGCTGTGCGCCCTCGTCCGGCGACAAAACCCAGATATCCTTGCCACCCGGCCCGGCGGCCAGCACCATGCCTTCCGAGACGCCGAAACGCATCTTGCGCGGCTTTAGATTGGCGACCACCACCGTCAGCCTGCCTTCCAGGTCTTCCGGCGCATAGGCCGATTTGATGCCGGCGAAAATATTACGGGTTTCCATGCCCAGGTCAACGGTCAGTTGCAACAGTTTTTCCGCACCCTCAACCGGCTGGGCCTTGATGATGCGGGCGATACGCAAATCGATTCTGGCGAAATCGTCGATTTCGATAGCCTCGGCGATGGCCTCTACCGGTACAGCGGCCGTAGCCGCCGATTCGGTTTTTGCGCCGCCGGCTCCGGTCGGAACAGGTGAGGTCGGGGTTTTTTCCAGATTCTCCCTGGAGGCCTCGATGATGGCGGCAATTTTGTCCGGCTCAATGCGGGTCATCAGCGGCGTGAACGGATTGATTTTGTGATTCAGTAGCGGCTGGGCCTGCGCCGGCCAGCTTTCTTCGCCAATGTTCAGAAAATCGGCGGCATTGGCCGCCAGACCGGGCAGCACGGGTCGCAAATAAGCCGCCAGCAGGCGGAACAGGTTTAAACCCATGCTGCAGACCGCATTCAGTTCGGCGTCCCGGCCTTCTTCCTTGGCTATTAGCCACGGCTTTTTTTCGTCGATGTACTGGTTGGCCTTGTCGGCCAGAGCCATGATCTCACGCATGGCTTTGCCGAATTCGCGATTTTCGTAAAGTTCGGCAATCGGGCCGCTGGCGTCAATGAACTGCCGAAACAGTTCCGGTTCGGCGCAGTCGGCGGATAATATGCCGTCGAAGCGTTTATTGATAAAACCGCTACAGCGGCTGGCGATATTCACCACTTTGCCGACCAGATCGGCATTCACTCGTTGAGTGAAATCCTCGAAATTCAGATCGATGTCGTCCACGCCGGCGCCGAGTTTGGCGGCAAAATAATAGCGCAGATACTCGGGATGCAGATGTTCCAGATAGGTGCGGGCCTTGATGAATGTGCCGCGCGATTTGGACATTTTTTCGCCGTTGACGGTCAGGAAGCCATGCGCAAAAATGGCGCTTGGCTTGCGGAAACCCGCGCCGTGCAGCATGGCCGGCCAGAACAGGGCATGGAAATAAATGATGTCCTTGCCGATGAAGTGATATAACTCGGCGGTGCTGTCTTCGCGCCAGAAATCGTCAAAATTCAGGCCGTTTTTGTCGCATAAGGCTTTGAAGCTGGCCATGTAACCGATAGGCGCATCCAGCCAGACATAAAAATATTTACCGGGCGCATCCGGAATTTCAAAACCGAAATAGGGCGCGTCGCGGGAAATATCCCATTCCTGTAGGCCGTTTTCAAGCCATTCCGCCATTTTATTGCTGACTTCGGGCTGCAAATGGCCAGCCTTGGTCCAGCCGGCCAGCATGTCGGCAAAATGGCGCAGATTAAAAAAGTAATGAACGGAATCCTTTTCAATAGGCTTCTCGCCGGAAATCGCCGAGACGGCGTTTTTTAAATCCATGGGCGAATAGGTCGCGCCGCAAGCCTCGCAGTTGTCGCCATACTGGTCTGCCGCGCCGCATTTCGGGCACTCGCCCTTGATGAAGCGATCCGGGAGGAACATGTTTTTAACCGGGTCGTAGGCCTGGGTGATGCTGCGGCTATTTATATGCCCGCTGTCGCGCAGGCGCTGATAAATCAGGCTGGAAAGCATTCTGTTTTCTGCGGAATGGGTGCTGTGATAATGATCGAAAGCCACCCCGAACTCGGCGAAGTCGGCGCGATGCTGTTTTTCCACATCGGCAATCAATTGCTCCGGGCTGATGCCCTCGCGATCGGCTCTAAGCATGATAGGCGTGCCGTGCGCATCGTCGGCGCAGACATAGCAACACTGATGGCCGCGCATTTTCTGGAAGCGCACCCAAATATCGGTCTGGATGTATTCCACAAGGTGGCCTAGGTGAATGGGGCCGTTGGCATAGGGCAGGGCGCTGGTAACAAGGATGTTTCGATCGGACATGGAGCTCTGTTTGGGTATGACGAAATGTCGGGAATTATGGCATAGAATAGTCATTCAGGCATGGTTTGTGGTTTTGGCAGGGCTGGGACAGATTGCCGCGCGACAATTGACCACATTTTATCCGTTAGAGGTTTTTGTTAGATTAGCACGGCCTTAAGCCGTTAAGCGATGAGGCAAACCCCTCCACCCTTTTAAATGGATAGAAGAGATTAATTATGAACAAAAATATCGTATTAGCAATTGCAAGCGTTTCTGTGATCGGTTTTGCCATCTTGCAGGCCACCATTGCAGAAGAAAAACCGGAAAAACAGGCGGAACAGATCAAATCCGTCGCTTGGTATGTGGCGAATATCAAGGAGGCCCGCAAGCAGAATGAGGAATGTTTTAAGAATGCCGGTCTGCAATCCTCGGACAACTGTCAAAACTCGCTTCACGCTTTACAGATAAGTTTTAAAGGCGGCAACTAAATTTATGGCCGGTGGATAACCAGCGGTTATCCACCGGCAGCCGGGCCAAACGCAAGGCATGAAATTCCGGCCGGGTCAAGATTTACCGGGTGTTGCAGACAGGTCGTAAAACGGTTTAATAGCTTGTCATTAAGCGGTATTATATTTGTACTGATTTACTCGGTTATTCTTTTCTGCTACGGAGTTCCTGCATGACCAGCCCTGACAAAGCGATTGTTGAAAATCTGCTCAAATCCTTTATCGATCCCAATGTCGAAACCGATCTGGTGTCGGCAAAGTCTGTAAAAAAAATCAGCGTGGAGGACGGCAAGGTTGCCGTGACGATAGAGCTGGGTTATCCGGCAAGAAGCTATTTGCCTGAACTGAAGGCAAAACTGGAAGAAAGGTTGCGCAGCCTGGAAGGGGTGAGCGAGGTACAGGCCGATGTTTCCTTCAGCATCGTCTCGCATGCGGTGCAGAAAACCTTAAAGCCGCTGCCCCATGTCAAAAACATCATCGCCATCGCTTCCGGCAAAGGCGGGGTAGGCAAATCCACCACATCCGTCAATCTGGCGCTGGCGCTGGTGGCGGAAGGCGCGCGGGTGGGCATACTGGATGCCGACATCTACGGCCCCAGCATACCCACCATGCTCGGTTTGTCGGGAAAACCGGAAAGCCTGGACGGTAAAAGCTTTCAGCCCAAAATCTCGTTTGGCGTGCAAACCAGTTCCATCGGCTATCTGGTCGATCCCGACCAGCCCATGATCTGGCGCGGGCCCATGGTGACCGGAGCCCTACAGCAGTTGCTCACTCAAACCAACTGGGACGATGTGGATTACCTGATCATCGATCTACCGCCTGGCACGGGCGACATTCAATTGACGTTGGCGCAGCAGATTCCGGTCAGCGGCGCGGTGATCGTCACCACGCCGCAGGATATAGCCCTGATCGACGCTCAGCGCGGTTTGGGCATGTTCGAGAAAGTCAATGTGCCGATTTTGGGGCTGGTGGAAAATATGAGCATCCATATTTGCAGCAATTGCGGTCATGAAGAGGCGATTTTCGGCCAGGGCGGCGGTTTGGCGATGGCCAGCAAAAACCGCGTCGATCTGCTGGGCTCCCTGCCGCTGGACATCAATATCCGTCAAAACGCCGATAGCGGCAGGCCGACAATGATTGCCGATCCGGACGGGCGTCCGGCGCAGATTTACAAGGCCATCGCCCGAAAAATGGCGGCCAAGCTGGCGATGCGGGCCAGAGATTACAGCGGCCGGTTTCCGAATATCGTCATTCAGAACACCTGAAGCCCAGGCTTAAACCAGCACCAGATTATCCCGGTGAATCAGTTCTTCGTCATCGGCGTAACCCAGCAACGCTGTAAACTCGCTGCTGGATTTGCCTGCGATTTTCATGGCGTCCTCCGCGCCGTAATTGATCAGGCCGCGGGCGATCTCATTGCCTTGGGTATCCAGACAGGAGACCAGATCGCCGCGCCTGAACGAGCCCTGTACGCTTTTTACGCCTACCGCCAGCAGGCTTTTGCCGGCGCTTTGCAGAATGTTTACCGCGCCTTCGTCCAGGGTGACGCTGCCCTTGAGCTGTAGCTGTCCAGCCAGCCATTGCTTTCTGGCGGCCAGTGGGGCGATATTGGGAATCAGATAAGTACCCAGTTCCTCACCCCTAAATACAGCCGGGATGACATTTTCAATTTTGCCGGACACAATCACCGTCGCCGCACCTGAACGGGCGGCCAGTCTGGCTGCGCGCACCTTGGTGAACATGCCGCCGCGGCCCAGGCCGCTGATGCTGCCGCCAGCCACTTCGTCCAGCAGGGTATCGTTGACCTGAAGGCTGGAAATCAGTTTGGCGTCAGGGTTCAGGCTGGGGTTGGCGTCAAACAGGCCGAGCTGGTCGGTCAGCAGAATCAGTAAATCGGCTTCGACCAGATTGGCGACTAGCGCCCCCAGGGTGTCGTTATCGCCAAAGCGGATTTCTTCGGTGGCGATGGCGTCGTTCTCGTTAATGACCGGCACCACGCCAAAGCCCAGCAGGGTGAGCAGGGTGCTGCGGGCATTCAGATAACGCTGTCGGTCTGAGAGATCGTCATGCGTCAATAAAACCTGGGCGGCCAGCAGGTCGTGAGTTTGAAATTCATCCTCAAAACGTCTGACTAGCCCCATTTGCCCGACCGAAGCCGCCGCCTGCAGTTCGTGCAGCGTGTCAGGGCGGGATTTAAGCTTCAGGCGCGACATGCCTTCGGCGACCGAACCGGATGACACCAGCACCACGTCCACGCCCAGTTGCCTGAGCGCCGCCATTTGCGACACCCAGCCGGCAATAGCGGGCGCATTCAGGCCGCGGCCGCCGTCTGTCAGCAGGGAGCTGCCGATTTTGACCACCACTCGTTTGGCGGCGGAAAAATCAGAACGGCTCACGCGGCGACTCCTGTGTCGAAGCTTCCTGCGCCAGCCGTTTTTGCTGTTCCAGAAAATCCATGATCGCGTACATCAGGGCCTGGGTGCCGGTGTTTTTTAAGGCTGAAATATGGAAAACCGGGCCTGTCCAGCCCAGTTCGTCGACGATGGCCTGGCAATGTTGCTCTACTTCATCTTCGGGAAGTTGATCGATTTTGTTTAAAACCAGCCAGCGCGGTTTGCCGACCAGTTCGTCACTCCATTTTTCAAGCTCATGAATGATTTTTTTTGCAGCCGATACCGGCGTTTCATCGCTTTCATAAGGCGCTATATCGATGATATGCAGCAACAGGCCGGTTCTGGACAAATGCTTCAGAAACTGCAGGCCCAGGCCCGCGCCTTCCGCCGCGCCTTCAATCACCCCCGGAATGTCGGCAATCACGAAGCTGCGCAAATCATCGACCCTGACCACGCCCAGATTGGGGTGCAAGGTGGTAAACGGATAGTCGGCCACCTTGGGCCTGGCGGAAGAAACGGCGCGAATCAGGCTGGATTTGCCGGCATTGGGCATGCCGAGCAGACCCACGTCGGCAATCACCATCAATTCCAGGCGCAACATGCGGTGTTCGCCAGCCGAGCCTTTGCTAAATTGTTGCGGCGCGCGATTGATGCTGCTTTTAAAGCGGGTGTTCCCCAGGCCATGAAAGCCGCCTTTGGCGACCAGCAATTGTTGGCCGGCGGTGGTCAGATCGCCGATTTTTTCACCGGTGTTTGCTTCGTAAACGATAGTGCCCGGCGGAACGGGCACAAAGCAGTCCTCGCCCTTTTTGCCGGTGCAGTCCTGGCTGCCGCCATTTTCGCCGCGTTGGGCGCGATGCACGGACTGGTAGCGAAAATCCACCAGGGTGTTAACGTTTTCGGTGGCGACCAGATAGACGCTGCCGCCATCGCCGCCATCGCCGCCGTTAGGGCCGCCAAGCGGAATATATTTTTCGCGGCGAAATGCAGCCTTGCCACTGCCGCCATCGCCAGCTTCCACACGGATTACCGCTTCGTCAACAAATCTCATAATCTACCGCAAAAATATCTGTTCAGCCTGAAGGCCAGGAGTGGCTCGCCAGGGCGAGTAGTGAATTATTCGCCCGAAAGCCTTCAATGGACGTTATTGGTTGTCCATATCAAGAGCCATGGCTTATGGCGACAAGCGCAGCAATGCGCATTTGCCGCAGGTCATAAAGCTTTATCGGACAGGCTTATTGGCCGCCGTGCAAACAAAAAAGCCCCGTTGAAGAACGAGGCTTTTCATTCCGGAAGCACCGACAGGTGCAACCGCTGAAATTACGCAACTGCGATGCTGACGAATTTGCGATTGTTTGGGCCTTTGACTTCAAAAACCACTTTGCCGTCGCTGGTGGCGAACAGGGTATGGTCTTTGCCTATCCCGACGTTGTCGCCAGGATGAAACTGGGTGCCGCGCTGGCGAACCAGAATATTGCCGGCCTTGACCACCTGACCACCGAAACGTTTAACACCCAGCCGCTGCGCATTCGAGTCGCGACCGTTGCGAGTACTACCGCCTGCCTTCTTATGAGCCATTTTCCAACCTCGTTAAATTAAGCAGAAATGCCAGTAATCTGGATTTCTGTGTAGTATTGACGATGCCCCTGTTTTTTCATGTGGTGCTTGCGTCTTCTGAATTTTATGATTCTGATTTTTTTGTGTCTGCCTTGTGAAACCACGGTCGCAGTCACTTTGCCGCCTTCGATGAAAGGCTGGCCGACTGTTGTCGCCTCGCCTGACTGGATCAGCAGAACCTTGTCGAACTCCACGCTGTCGCCTGCGCCCAACTCAAGTTTTTCGATTTTTAAGGTAGTACCCTCTGCGACCCGATACTGTTTACCACCTGTTTGAATTACCGCATACATCAGCGTAAGCTCCATCAAGCATAATCTGTTAATAGTGAACAGCGGATTATATTTTCATTTCAATCGGCAGTCAAATGGAAATTTGTGCGGACACAGAATTTAGTCCCGCAGAATACAACGCCTACCGCGTCCTGTCCAGCTTGCGATAGCCTATCGCTTCGCTAAGATGCAAAATTTCGATGTCCTGGGAGTGGGCCAAATCGGCGATGGTTCGGCTCAGTTTTAGAATCCGGTGATAGGCGCGGTGCGACAAACCGAATTTTTCCAGCGCCTGTTCCAGCAACCGATGTCCGGATTCCGGCAGGCCGCAAAACTGTTTGACTTCCGTGGCTGTCATGCCGGCGTTGGCTTTGCCTTGCCGATCGAAGGCGAGCTGTCTGGCGGCCACCACCCGCTGGCGAATGATTTCGCTACGTTCCTCGCCTTGGGTGGAGCCGTTCCGCAACACATCCAGCGCTACCCTGGGGACTTCCAGATGCATGTCCACTCTGTCCAGCAAGGGGCCGGAAATTCTGGCCCGGTAGCGGGCCACCTGTTCGGCGGAGCAATGGCAGCGCCCGGATGCGTCGCCCAGATAACCGCAAGGGCAGGGGTTCATGGCGGCGATCAGTTGAAAATTGGCCGGGAAGTCGGCTTGCCGGTTGGCGCGGGAAATGGTGATATGTCCGGTTTCCAGTGGTTCGCGCAGTACTTCCAGCACCTTGCGGTCGAATTCCGGCAATTCGTCCAGAAACAGCGCGCCGTTATGCGATAGCGAAATTTCGCCGGGTTTTGGGTTGCTGCCGCCGCCGACCAGCGCCGCCGCGGATGCGGTGTGATGGGGCGCGCGGAAGGGCGGCAGCCGCCAGCGTTCCGGATCGACGCCGCTATCGCTGATGGAGGCGATGGCTGCGGTTTCCTGGGCCTGTTCTTCGCTGAGTTCCGGCAGGATGGTCGGCAAACGGGCGGCCAGCATGGATTTGCCGGTACCCGGCGGGCCCATCATCAGTAAATTGTGCGCGCCGGCCGCGGCGATTTCCATGGCGCGTTTGACGTGAAACTGGCCGTGCACGTCGGCAAAGTCGATGCCGAAATGGTTTTGCATGCCGCCGTGGACGGCGGCATGCGGGCTGATGAGTTGCTGGCCGGTCAGATGGGCGCAGACGTCCAGCAGGGTGTTGGCGGGCAGCAGTAGGGCGTCGCTGATCAGGGCGGCTTCGGCTGCGCTGCCCAGCGGCAGGATGAGCTGACGGCCAGCGTTGCGGGTATGGATGGCGACCGGCAGAGCGCCGGGTATCGTGCGCAATTCGCCGCCTAGCGACAACTCGCCTATGCATTCGTACTGATCCAGCCGGTTTTGCGGAATTTGCCGGGATGCCGCCAGAATGCCCAGCGCGATGGCCAGATCGAAACGTCCGCCTTCCTTGGGCAGGTCGGCCGGGGCAAGGTTGATGGTGATTCTCTGGATCGGAAATTCGAAACGGGAGTTGATGATGGCCCCGCGCACCCTGTCCTTGCTTTCCTTGACGGCGGTTTCCGGCAGGCCGACGATGTTGAGGGCCGGCAGGCCGTTGCTGATATGCACTTCCACTGTCACCAGCGGCGCGGCTATGCCGGAGCGTCCCCGACTATAAACAACGGCCAGAGACATGATGCTTATGCAGGATTTAAGGCGGCGGCAAAAAACCGAAACAGAGGTAAGGCTTGTCTTTGCAGAGTCGTCACGGTCAAGGGTTTGGGCTGTAAGGTTAAATCACAGATATCTGCAAGTGATGGGTTTTCGATCCGTTAAATTAATGCGCCGCAGTCATTTGCGGGGTCAATTCTAGCATAATTTCTATGGGGGCAGGCTATTAATATGATTTATCGTCCATTAATTAAAATTCAAGAAAAATATTAAAACCCCAAGCCAGCTATAAAAATCCGATAATCAGATGTTCTTATTGTTTGGCTTTGATAATCGAAAAAAACTCAGCCGAGAAATCTGCTTGATTCGGTTCAATTGCCAGCGCTTCCCGGCAATAGCTCTGCAAACGACTGGCAGTCATGTAAAGCAAAGGACTGAGGTCATGGATGGTATTGAAATGTTCTGCAATGCCAGCGTAGTCGACTTCGTAATCGTGGGCGGCGAGATTGCGCGCCGTTCTGCATAGCTGCCAGATTGTTACTGAATCCAGCACGCCGATTTTTTCGTAAAAACTTAAAATTTTAAGAAAGTTATCGACTGGTTCGCCAGCCAAAAGGCATGCATGTCTCATGGCCGCGCCCAGTGAGTCTTGCAGTTTGGCGAATCTTTCATTTATTGCCGCAATTGCCTCAAATAAGGCAACGTCTTTTTTATTGGTTTCCAGATACTCTTTGGTCAAAGCCCAGTTTATTTTTTCACTGGAAGCGTCCAGAAAGTAAACGCAACGCTGTATGGCCTCTAAAAGTTCGGCAAGATGTTGTCTTTCTGAATCAAGGCTGGTTTGGTTCATTCAAATCCCCAGCCGTGTTGACTGTGAAAGCGCGATATTTTGAAAAGCCGTGGCTGACGCGCCGAAAGCTTTTGAAATAATATCGACGGGTAGGCCGAGTTGCGATTCAAGTTCCATTTTGATTTTCGCCCGTTCCAGTAGCGATAGTTTTGTGTCGGATTCGATGAGCAGGTCTATGTCTCCGCCCCTGGCCTCATCATTGAGTCTGGAGCCAAATAAATGAACAGCAGCGCCTGTTCCGGCCAAACGCGCAACTGTTTGCACGATGATGTCGGTTTGCTGTTTTGTCAGGCGCATCTTGTCATACCTGTGTCTGCAATAAAGCCATTGGTTGGGTAGTTGATGCGCAGGATTGCGTTTGGCGCATCCTGCGCGCCAATAAATTTTTAGTCCTGCAGTATCTGCCGTTCCAGTTCGGCAACCTGTTTTTCCAGTTCTTCCAGGCGGTTGCGGGTTTTTGCCAGCACGGCTTTTTGCACTTCGAATTCTTCGCGGCTGACCAGATCCAGTCTGGACAGGCTGCTTTGCAACAGGGCGTGCAGATTTTTCTCCATGTCGTCCTTGAATTGGCTAAAACCGGGCGGTATGGAGCTGGCGATACGGCCGGCGATGTTCTCTATGGCTTTGGGATCGAACATGATGTCTATTCTCCGTCTATGAAGGAATTGGGTTCAGGGGTGTGGTCGCGGCAAATTTTTTCGGTATCAACGCGATCCAGGGCTTGTTCTGTCAATCCGCACAGATAATGATTTTCCGCCACGGAAAAAAAACGGCAGGTACTGCAAAGTCCGAAACTTTTGGAATGGTTGACTTTTTGTAGTACCCCCAAGGTCGTTTGCAGAGCCTGGCCTATGGTGTCGAATTCCTGGCGGCTGACCTTGGTTTCCGCCTGTTTGAATATATCCAGCGGCTTTAATTCGTCGATCAGTTGCATGCCTGCTTCGGTCAGGCTTAAATGCACAACCCTGCCGTCGTCCGGATCGGTATTCTTGTCTATATAATGTTTGCGTTCCAGAATCTGGATGGTCTGGGATACTGTGCCCTTGGTCAGGCCCAGATATTCGGCGACGGCGGCATGGGTATTACTGTATTTGTTGCACTTGGCCAGATATTCCAGTACCTGCCCGTGAACAGGCTGTAAACCAATGGTCGCGTATTTCCTTCGCTCTTCGGATCGCAATAATGAGCTGATGCGCTCAATCAGCTTGAAGGTCTCTAATTCCTGCATGCGGCGGATTTTAGCATAATCGGGGGGGAATCACTGAAAATGCCAAAATTCGGCTGTTTTGAAACTTTTTCCGGCTATTGCGCCGCCGTATCGCAAACTGCCGGCTGGCGACAGACTGGTTTTAACGTCCGCACAGGCCGGGGCCTTGCCTAATCGCGAAAGAAACACTGCAAAGCTAGAATCATATAATGGTGGTCGAGGACGCCGGCGCTCTCCCGGATGCTGTGCATCGCCCACATGGGGCTGCCGACATCGACGCTACGGATGCCCAGTTTGCCGGCGGTAATGGGGCCTATAGTGCTGCCGCAGGGCAGGTTGCCCCGATGCGCGTATTTTTGATAGGGGACATTGGCCTGCCGGCAGTAGCGGATGAACTGCGCTTCGGAAACGCATTCCGTGGTGTAGCGGTGGTTGGCGTTGATCTTGATAGCCGGCCCCCGATTGACGATCACTTTATGACCAGGTTCGTAGGAGGCCGGATAATTGGGCTGATAGGCATGGGCCATATCGGCGCTGATCATGAAACTGTTGGCTATGGCCCGCGGCAGAGCGTCCGGGCCGGTATCGGCCGCATGGGCGATGCGGTGCAGGATGTCCGGCAGAAAGCTGCCGGCAGCGCCCTTGCAGCTTTCGCTGCCGACTTCTTCGTGGTCGAAAAAGGCGCAAACCAGGGTGGCGTCGCTGCATAGCGTTGTCTCGTCCAATAACGCGCTCAATGCCGCATGGCAGGAAGCCAGATTATCGAGCTGGCTATCGGCGTAAAACATCTCGTCCACGCCCCAGAAACTGCCTTTCTGGGTGTCGTAAACAGTCATGTCCCAGCTCAGGATCCGTTCTGCATCGATACCGGATGCCTGCGCCAGCAGAGTATGAAAATACGGCTCCGGCAATTGTTCATCCATCACGATCGAAAGAATCGCCGCCAGTTCGCTCTGTTTGTCGAGTTTCAGGCCGTCTTCATTCACCGTTCTGTTCATGTGAATGGCCAGATTCGGTAAGCGCAGCAGGGGCTGTTCAAAATGTAGCAGACGGCTGCTGATTCCGCCGTCGTCATTCAGATAGGCCAACCTTCCGGCCAGGCTCAGATCCCTGTCGGTAAAGCTGGCCAGAATCGGGCCGCCGTAGATTTCCAGCGCCAGACGCTGCATGCTGTCGCTATGCAGCAGCGGATTGGGTTTGAGGCGCAGGCCGGGCGAGTCGGTATGGGCGCCGAGTATTTTGAAGCCGGTTTCCGCGAGCGGTTTTCGACCCGGTACGAATATCACTATCGATGAGTCGTCGCGCACCACATAATAGCGACCACCCCTGTCCAGCGACCAGCCTGCATTTTCGTGCAGGCGTTGAAAGCCGAAGGCTTGCAGTTTTTGCTCGATGCTGGCTACCGCGTGCCAGGGGCTGGGGCTGGCGTCTATAAAATCCAGCAGATTCCGGGTTTGCTGTCTGGCGATCATGATTTTTCTTTTAAATCCAGAGCCACGGAATTGATGCAGTAGCGCAGGCCGGTCGGCTGGGGGCCGTCGGTAAACACATGGCCCAGATGCGCGCCGCAGTGCTGGCAGGTGACTTCAACCCGGAGCATGCCGTGGCTGCGGTCTTCCTGCTGATCGATGCTGTCGGAATGGATGCTGTCCCAGAAACTGGGCCAGCCGCAGCCGGAATGAAATTTGTTTTCCGAGGCAAACAGCGGATGGCCGCAGCACGCGCAATGGTAGACGCCTTCCGTGGTGCAATCGGTATATTTGCCGGTAAACGGTGGTTCGGTGCCTTTTTCCCGGCAGACATGAAATTGTTCCGGGGTGAGTTTTTGCCGCCAGTCCGGTTCGGCATCGTCTTGGTTGATCATCTGTGTTTAGGGGCGCTGTCAAAAACGCCATTGTACGCGCGCAGCGGGAGCAGTACAAAAGCTGGAGGTGGCGGAAGAGAAAATATTTTAATTGCAAGTGTTAGAAAATTCTAATATTCTTGGCCTTCAGTTTTTTGCAGTTGCTTTATAATAAAAAACCTATAGCCTTATGCACTGCGGTAACAAACTGTATCTTTCAATAATAACGAGGAGATGGTCATGGCTAGAATTGTAGTATTGGGCGCCGGTATTGGCGGCGTGCCAATGGCGTATGAACTCAGGGAAACCGTGTCGAAACAGCATGAAGTGCTGGTTATTTCGGATTCGCCTACCTTTCATTTTGTTCCTTCCAATCCCTGGGTGCCGCCGAAATGGCGTAAACCCGAAGATCTTAAAATTGAGTTGGCCCCGGTTCTGGCTAAAAAAGGCATCACTTTCGTGCAGAAAGCCGCGGTTAAGGTCGATCCGCTTAACAACAAGGTGGACATGGCGGATGGTTCTACTGTTGAATACGATTATCTGGTCATCGCCACCGGCCCCAGACTGGCTTTCGACGAAGTGCCGGGGCTGGGCCCGGACGCTTACACTTCGTCAGTCTGCCATGTAGACCATGCAGCCGTTGCGGCGCAGGATTGGGATAAATTCATGGAAGAGCCCGGCCCGATCGTGATCGGTGCGGTACAGGGGGCGTCCTGTTTTGGCCCCGCCTACGAATATCTGATGATCCTGGAAACCGAATTGCGCAAACGCAAAATTCGCGACAAAGTAGCCATGACTTTTGTCACCTCCGAACCTTATATCGGCCATCTGGGCCTGGGCGGAGTGGGCGATACCAAAGGTCTGCTGGAAAGTGCGCTACGCGACAAAACCATCAGATGGATCACCAACGCCAAGGTCGATAAAATCGAACCGGGCATGATGTATGTGACGGAAGTGGACGACGACGGCAATGAGAAAAAGAAACATGAATTGCCGTTCAAACATTCCATGATGCTGCCGGCGTTTACCGGTGTGGATGCCGTGCGTAATTCCGGCGCGGAAGGCCTGACCAATCCGCGCGGCTTTGTGCTGATCGATAAATATCAGCGTAACCCGACCTATAAAAATATCTACTCCGTAGGCGTTTGCGTAGCGCTGCCGCCGGTGGAAAAAACCCCGCTGCCTGTCGGCACCCCCAAAACTGGTTATATGATCGAATCCATGGTCACCGCCACTGCCCATAATATCCGCAATGAGCTGGCGGGCAAGGAACCTTCCGACATTCCCAGCCTTAGCGCATTATGCCTGGCCGATTTGGGCGATACCGGGGTGGCGTTCCTGGCTGTGCCGCAGATTCCGCCGCGCAACACCACCTGGTCAAGTCATGGCAAATGGGTGCATCTGGCAAAAATTATTTTTGAAAAATACTTTATGCGCAAAATCAGGAAAGGCATTAGCGAACCATTTTACGAACGCACCATGCTGAAACTGATGGGCGTCGTCCGTTTAAAATAAAAAACAGGAGCATTCAATGACTATCGATCGTATGGTTATGGCGTTTGCAGGATCATTTATTCTGATCAGTCTGGCGTTGGCGCACTGGCATTCGCAAAACTGGCTGTGGTTCACAGCATTTGTCGGCGCCAATTTGCTGCAATCGGCTTTTACCGGCTTTTGCCCGCTGGCAATGCTGCTCAAAAAACTGGGTATAAAATCCGGCTGTGCATTTTAAGCCGTTTTTTAATTCCGCACTGAACTACCCGGTTTTTACATAGTCATATTATTGGAGATAGTAGGCGCTCTTCCGGCAGTAAACGGAACGGGTTGTTATAACAGCCGAATCCGCTTCCCAGGCTCAAACCGAGCCAAGCAAGGCCCGTTCCTTGCTGCCGGACTTTTTAAACCGTCTCCACCCGCCAGTCGCCGTTGTTCCAGCACAGCACTGCGCCGCCGTCTCGCTTCCAGTCAGCCAGTACCCGCCGGTTTGCCGGCTTGCCGTCCAGCATGAATTGGTGATGCGCCGGGCGATGGGTGTGGCCGTGTATCAAGGTCAGGCAATCAAACTGACGCATGACGCCGGCGACAGTTTGCTGATTGACATCCATGATTTCCAGGGTTTTGTTCCGTTTATGAAAATGGCTGCGGAAACGGTACCAGCGCGCCGCCAGCAGGCGGACAAGCAGCGGTTTGGATAACACGGATTGCCGCCATGCCTGACTATGCGCTTTTTTGCGAAAAGCCTGATAGGGCAGGTCGTCGGTACAAAGCAGATCGCCGTGGGTAAGTAATACCGGCATGCCGGCCAAATCGATTACCGCATAGTCCTCAAGCAGCCTGATCCCGGTTTCCCGGCAAAAAGCCTGGCCCAGCAGAAAATCCCGGTTGCCCTGTAGCATAAAAATATCGGTGCCGGATGCCGCCAACTGCCGCAGGGCGGATTTTATGGCCGGATTCGGCGGGGTATTGTCGTCATCGCCTATCCAGGCATCGAACAGATCGCCCAGAATATACAGGGCCGCCGCCGAAACGGCGCGATGTTGCAGAAAATGGATAAAACGCCGGGTAATCGCGGTTTTTTCCAGCGACAGATGCAGATCGGAAATAAACAGAACATCGCTTTTCATGGGCTATGATACCGATCAGGATAGGATGAGAACACAATGCCGCATGCCCGCGACAGCGCCCAGGACGCTTGAAACGGGTATGGGCGTCGCCCTCTCCCGAAGGGAGAGGGCGAGATTTAAAAGCCGTTATTCAATAATTTCGGCTTTTTCAATCACGATATCGGTTTTTGGTACGTCCTGATGGCCGCCGCGATTGCTGGTAGGTTGTTTGGCCATGCTGTCTACCACATCCATGCCTTCCGTCACTTCGGCGAACACGGCATAACCCCAGCCGCTAGAGGTAGGGCTGGTGTAATCCAGAAACGAATTATCCTTGTAGTTGATAAAAAATTGCGCGGTGGCGGAATCGGGGTCGCTGGTACGGGCCATGGCGATGCTGCCGCGTTTGTTTTTCAGGCCGTTGTCGGCTTCGTTTTTAATGGGGGCATTGGTGGATTTCTGGCTGAAAGAGCTGTCGAAACCGCCGCCCTGCGCCATAAAGCCCGGAATAACCCGGTGAAAAATGGTGCCGTTGTAAAAGCCCTGCTTAACATAAGCGATAAAATTGGCGGCGGTAAGCGGTGCTTTTTCGTCTTCAAGCTGTAGGACGATATCGCCAAGATTAGTGGTCAGTTTTACTTTGGTATGTGTGGTAGACATGTGTTTTTCTGTTGAAAATGAAAGGGTTGAAAATAAAAACAGCATAAGGTAAACAAAGGTGCGACGCATGGATAATCCTTAAAATCACTGCGGAACGGGAATTCTATGTGTTTTTATCTTGAAAGAGAAGCTGGAATCTTGATAGATTGCCGGGTCTTTTGCAGTATTCACTCTTTGATAACATGCTGAAAATCTATAATACCCTGACCCGTAGCAAGCAAGAATTCATCCCCCGACAAGCCGGCAAGGTCGGCATGTATGTTTGCGGGATGACGGTTTACGACTATTGCCATATCGGCCATGCCAGAGTGATGGTGGTTTTCGATACTGTAGCCCGCTATTTGCGGCATTGCGGCTATCAGCTTGCTTATGTGCGGAATATTACCGATATCGACGACAAGATCATTCAGCGCGCCCATGACAATCTTGAATCCTGCGAGACGCTGACCGGCCGTTTTATCGAGGCCATGCACGCCGATGAGCGCGCCCTGTCTGTGCTGCCGCCGGATAGCGAGCCGCGCGCCACCCAGTCCATCGCTCAAATCATCGCCATGATCGAAAAACTGCTGGCCGCAGAGTTTGCCTATGTGGGCGGCAACGGCGACGTGTTTTATGCCGTCGGCCGGTTCCAGGGTTACGGCAAGCTGTCCGGTAAAAATATCGAAGATTTGCAGGCCGGGGAAAGAGTGGACGTGGATACCGCCAAGCGCGATCCGCTGGACTTTGTGCTGTGGAAAATGGCCAAACCCGGCGAGCCTTTTTGGGATTCACCCTGGGGCGCCGGCCGGCCCGGCTGGCATATAGAATGTTCCGCCATGTCCACCTGCTGCCTGGGCAACCATTTCGATATCCACGGCGGCGGCATGGATTTGCAGTTTCCGCATCATGAAAACGAAATCGCCCAGTCGGAAGGCGCAACGGGGGAGACTTTCGTCAATTACTGGATGCATAACGGGTTTGTGCGGGTCAACGAGGAAAAAATGTCCAAATCGCTGGGCAACTTCTTTACCGTGCGCGAAGTGCTTAAGCAATACAGGCCGGAGGTCATCCGCTTTTTTATCCTCTCCAGCCATTACCGCAGTCCGCTGAACTATTCCACGGCGCAACTGGATGATGCGACAGCGGCCTTGACCAGACTGTATACGGCCTTGCGGAGTGTGGACTTTGCCAGCGCCATATCCGAGGAGGACAAGGCGGCAGGCATATTATTGATTAATTGCGAGCAACAGTTTAACGAGGCAATGGATGATGATTTCAATACCCCGGTCGCGCTATCGGTATTGTTTGAGCTGGCAAGGGCGATCAACAGACAAACCAATCCCGGCGTAAAGGCTTATCTGGGAGGAGAGTTGAAGCGGCTGGCAGGAGACGTGCTGGGCCTGCTGCAGGACGATCCAGACAGTTTTTTGAAAGGCGGCGTGGCAGCCGACGGACTGGATGAACAGCAAATAGAACAGTTGATAGCGGCCAGAAAATTCGCCAAGGCCGGCAAGGACTGGGCGCAGGCGGACAGCATTCGCGAACAGTTGAAAGCGCAGGGCGTGATTCTGGAAGACGTGGCCGGCGGCAACACCATCTGGCGTAGGGAAGGGTAGGTTATGAGCGAAATCAAGCATAAATCGGTTCAGACCTTTCTGGACGAACTGGCCGGCAAACAGGCTACTCCCGGCGGCGGCAGCGTTGCGGCCCTGATGGGTGCGCAGGCGGCGGCCCTGGTGGCCATGGTCTGCAATCTGACCCTGGGCAAACCCAAATACGCCGAGGTCGAACTTGAGATGCAAAGTCTGTTGCTGCAAGCCGAGGCCTTGCGCGATGAGCTGACCGCCATGATCAAGGCCGATGTGGATGTGTTTGATAAACTGATGGGCTGTTACAGCCTGCCCAAAGGCGCCGAAGCCGAGAAAGCGCTGAGAGCCGGCCGAATTCAGGAAGTGTTGAAGGAAGCCACCGATGTACCGCTGGCCTGCGCCCGGGCCTGCGCCAAAGCGCTGGCTTTAAGCCGGACAGCGGCCGAAAAAGGCAGTCAGGGGGTGATTAGCGATGCCGGCGTCGCCGCTATGGCGGCCTATGCCGGTTTGAAAAGCGCGGCATTGAACGTGCAGATCAATGCCGCCGGCCTAAAGGATCGCGATTTCGCCGAAGCCAGGTTGGCGGCTTTGCAGGCCATTATTCAGGATGCGGAGCCGCAGGCGGCGGCCATTTACGATCTGGTGAGCGGCAGGCTTTAAAGACTGTTTGACGGCGCAGGCGTCATGAGCTGTCGCACTGCAATACAGCGCGCCGATTCCTCAACTGCAAGATTGTCGCCGTTCCGGATGGTGAATCGGATGGGCGAAGAGACTGGCGTAGACATTGTTGAGACAAATCCGGCGACGCGGATTGAGCCGCTAAAAACAGACAAATCAGAAAAAATTGTTTGACGAAAAATTAAAATCACTGTAATATGCAAACTCTTCACGGGGAGCTTCAGTTTCTCTGAACTAAACGAAGATCAATTCGGGGTATAGCGCAGTCTGGTAGCGCGTCTGCTTTGGGAGCAGAATGTCGGGAGTTCGAATCTCTCTACCCCGACCAAGATTTGCGCTTGTAGCTCAGTAGGATAGAGCATCGGCCTTCTAAGCCGAGGGTCGCAGGTTCGAATCCTGCCAAGCGTGCCATTCCTAAAGAATTCAATATGGTGAGCGTAGCTCAGTTGGTAGAGTCCCGGATTGTGATTCCGGTTGTCGTGGGTTCGAGCCCCATCGTTCACCCCACCAAAATCAATAACATAGCGTACATTTAAAGGGCTTTCCCCTCTCGCTGGTGGGAATCTGGTGGGAAATCATTCGCCAGCAGGTCTCACTAAACTTGGTTTAACATCATAAATATTCAGCATGCTGGCATTACGATGTCCGCTAGCTTCTTGCTTATTTCCAGTCGTATCCGTTACGCCTTTTCGCTTCAAATCATGGAAAGTGAAGTGATTAAACTCGTGTCCGACCGCAATAATATTGTCGTTATTGCCGACGAAGCCCATCGAACGCAATACGGTTTTGAAGCTAAACTCAAGGCTGTCAAATCAGCAACGGTTAAGGCAGCGCCCACCGCAGCCAATTATGAATGGGCTTTACAAAAAGTAGTGGCGGATAAACCGCCGCCTGCCTATCAGAACGCCTTTCAAGTGGGTTATGCCCAGCATTTACGCGATGCGCTGCCTAATGTCACTTTCGTAGCCTTTACCGGTACCCCGGTTTCTTTGGAAGACCGCGACACCCGTTCCGTATTTGGCGAGCATAGCCGCCTACGCCCGCTAACACCAGTTGGCAGACAACGCTGTGCCTGTGGGATGGCGCTTTCCTAACGGGGATTGAATGTGAACTGAAGTCGCTTGAAGTGAGTGGCTGTATGGGAGGTGCTGATCGGCTTATCAAGGTTCAACAAGGTTCAACAAGGCGGAAGCCTGTGCTGAGGAAACCGATGGGGTATTCAATCAGGAAGCTGAAGTCACACCCATTACGGCAGACCTTTCGGCATCCGCGGCCGAACACTGCGCTTAAACAGTTAAAGCTCATTCATCTAGCCCAGCACAGCAAACAATTGCTGCACATCAGCGTATATTTGCTGAATCAACGCCTCTGGAACATTGGGGCTTTGATTTAAGGCGGTAACTTGTAGCACCAGCGCCGCCTGCTCCAGTGTCAATCGGTTTTGCGGCACAATTTCGCTGTATAACCAGACGGCTACAGTCGCCAAGGGCGGTGTTTGCGTCTGTCCGCTTAAGGCTGTCACCTTCAGTACGATTGCAGAGGCCAGCAAATCTATCACGCCGGCGCTGCAATGCTGATTCAGCAATATTTCTGCTGAACGCAGCTTTTGCATCGCTGCTGTCAATAACGGATTTTCTGGCGGAGTTTCCGGTGTAATGGGTTCGAATACGACCCGGGCTTCGGATAGCGGGGATGCGTGGCCTAAACGTTGCAAACTGCGTAAGGTGCGGACGTCTATTACCGCGAACGGTATATCCTGTTCTGACGATATATCCAATGCGGCCTGTTCGTCGCTTTCCTGGCAGTGTTCGACCACTGCCAGCAGGCTACCGCTTCTAGCCAGAATACGTTCGATACGGTGTCCAAAGGTGATTTGGATTTTTTCGATTAACCGCTTGATCTCATCATCCTGTTCGTCAACTGCATCCGTCGTTTTCGTATGTGCGAATTCTTCGGTATGTTCCTGACTGGGTATAGCGGTCGAATCTGCCGAGGGTTCCGATTTGGCGGCGGATTTTTGCAGATCCGCCAAATCGTCAATCAAGGTTTCCAGCATTTTTTTGGAAACGCCGACGATATCTTCCGAAGCGTTTGGATCAATCACGTTATCGAATAATTCACGTTTGCCTTTCACCAGTTTGGCGACATGTTGTTCGTAGGAATCTTCCGCCAACAGAAGGAAAATCTGAACGTTCTGTTTTTGGCCTAGGCGATGTATGCGGGCGATGCGTTGATCCAGTATGGCGGGATTCCAGGGCATATCCAGATTGATTAACACAGTTGCCGATTGCAGATTTAAGCCGACACCCCCGGCGTCTGTGGAAATAAATACCTGAATCGCATCGTCGTGCTGGAATTTTTCCATTAATTCACCGCGTTTTTGAGTCGGGATGCCGCCATGTAGATGGACAAAACCTAAGCCCATACTGCGCACCAAAGTCTCGACCATGTCAGTCATTAGCGCCCATTGCGAAAACACGACCGCTTTGCGATTGCTTTGTACGCATAATTCGTCCAGTAACCTTGCCAGTTCATCCAGTTTGGGCGAACCTTGGGTTTCCTTATCGACCAGGCCGGCTGCGTTACAAGCCATGCGCGCCTGTTGCAAGGCAGCCATCAACCGGTTTTGTTCGCTAGGCGTTAATGGCCGCTTTTTGGCGAGGGTCGCTAGTAGTCCTGCTGCACTTAATGCCGAGTCGTGCAATTCCACCTGCTTATCGTTCATGGCGATGTCTAATATCACTTCGGTCCGATCCGGCAGTTGATCGCTGACCAGCGTACGGTTGCGGCGCAATACCACCGGAGCAATGCGTCGCCGCAATTCCGACAGGTTGCGGTAGCCGATTACCTTGCCGCGCTCATCAGTGATATGAAAATCCATGAGGCATCGCCATAGCGGCCCGAGTACTCGGGAGTCGACCATTTGCAGAAGACTGTAGAGGTCTTCCAGGCGATTTTCCAGCGGTGTGCCGGTGAGGACAAATACGTAACGGCTAGGAATCTGTTTTACTGTGGAAGCGAGTTTGGTGCGCCAGTTTTTAATGCGTTGCGCTTCATCGAGAATCAGCAGATCGGGTTTAAGCGTTTCGCTGATGATCGAAAGGTCTCGCAGTATCAGTTCGTAATTGATGATGAAAAACAAGGCGTCGGCCCGATATTGCACAGTACGATTTTCCGCCGATCCTTGAATAATTTGCACAGATCGGTCGGTGAATTTTGCAATTTCCCTGGCCCATTGGTGCTTTAAGGATGCCGGGCAAACGATTAGAACCCGATTGACCGCGACATTATCAGTTAACCAGCAGGCGGCGGTGATAGCTTGCAGGGTTTTCCCCAAACCCATATCGTCCGCCAGTAGCGCACGGCCTCTGGAGGCCAGAAACGCTACGCCTTCGGACTGGTAGGGAAATAACCGTACCTTGATGCCAGGTAAAACGCCGTTGCTTTGCAGAATTATCCGGCTGATTTCACGGCCCCGCAAGCTTTGAGCGGCATCTTCAGCGCATTGCTGAACGTATTGCATGACATCGTCGCCTAATAGAAAATCGTCGCGTCCGTAAATCTGTTGCGAAAAACGGAAAAAGTCTTCCGGCAAACGGCCGTTAAACACGTCTTGCTGGTTAAAAAATTCGCTAAACAGGCGGGCAAGACTTCCTTCTGGTTGAGCGCAGCGCTGTAATCGAATTACCGGCCGGGTCGCCGATTCCCAGGCTAGATAGACAAAGGACAGCGTAAAACCCCGATCTTTGAAGGACTGGTATTCAGGGCTTTTTTTTGCATAATGCAATACGGCTTCAATGTGCTTGCAGGTGCCGAGCCGATTACTGGCCAGGTCGGGGCAGGTGCAGTAGTTCATGCGCTGATCGAGCGAGCGAATCTGTACCTGATACGAGCGTTGCCAATGAGTCGCCGACACCATGGAAGTGGCCTGCCATGTGCCGAAACCGAGATTACCGCTAAGCAGTTTGACTTTAACTTCGTTACGGCCTTTTTTGACGCGTTCCTGAATAGCTTCCTCAACGGCAGTGCCTAATCCGGCGGCATCCTCAGCGTATTGATTGGCATAGCTGTATAAAGCTGCTATGGCATGGTTGCAGACGCTATGATCCGTATTGCAATCGCAATCGACAAATAAAGTACCGTCTTCCGCCAAGGATAGGGCGACCCAGTAAATCTCTTCGTCGGCGTCTTCCACTTGTGCAATCAGGCGCTCGTTTTCCTTATCCAGTGCAATGACCCGGTTTTCGGTAAAATAAGCCAGACCCTGTTTGATCAGTTCGCTGGAGGCAATAGAATATAGACGTTCAATGTCGTATAAAAATTGATCGTTATCCATAAGAGGTCGTAGGTAAATGTTGGGTTTTGATGTTTTGGAAAAGACTGGTTTCAAATGAGGGCGTTGCAAAACGACAAATGTCAGCAGGATTTTCCCTGAACAGGGGTGGAAAAGGGCGGCCATTACTGGCAAGATGGCGTATCTGACGCACACAGCAACGCCCCGACCACTATGAATCATACGCAACGCACAAACATCATGCAACGTTGGCATGTCATCTGGCGCGATCTAATCCCTGAATTGAAAGACGAAGTGGGTTGCCTGACGCCGAAATTAGAGAAGCACGTTAAATGTGGTCGTCTCAGGACGGGTGAAGTGCGCGAGTCGAAGCTGCCCGAATCGGTCGGCAACTGACACAAACACAGATTTTTGCAAGTTTTGCCCAAATCAGCGAGCCGTTATGAATGAAACCGAGGCACTGGAATTCTTTGTCGTGCAAACCCAGGCTTTTACGGAAACTCTGGCAAGCCAGCGCGGCTGCCAGGGTTTGATCGATAGCCTATTGTCGCAGGCTTTCAGCAGTTTTGACGGCAATGTCGCCCTGGATGCGGCAGGTTTGCCGGAAATTGCCTGCCGCAAGGGCTGTGCGACCTGTTGCACGCTACGCGTTACGGCGACCGCCCCGGAAATACTGTTGATTGTCCGTTACATCCGCTGGACGGGATTGGCCGATAGTCGTCTTAATCTGACCAAGCGAGTTATCAAGGCCGATCAGTCTACCAGAGGCATGGACGAAACTCAGCGGGTAAAGCTAAAGCGTCCTTGTCCCTTTATCATGCGCGGCGTTTGTGCGATATATCCAGTGCGGCCGCTGGCATGCCGAGGCCACGCCTGTTACGACAAACACGCCTGTCTGGAGGCGGCTGCGGGAAAAGTCGGCCGGATTCCCATTTCCGAACCGCACAGTCTCTTCCGCAGTCTGATTCAGAACGCCATGCAATCGGCTTTGCGCGATGCCGGTTATGCATGGGCCAGCTATGAACTGATTCAGTCTGTCAAGATAGGCCTGGACGGCGAACATTGTGCGGCGTCCTGGTTAAGGGGAGAGGATGTGTTCGCGTCGGCCAGGATCGAAGACGTGAGTCTGGAAGAAATGGGTCATACTTTCGATCGCATCAAACTGCAAAGTCTTTAATCGGTTGGTTGGTCGTATAGGCGTCAGGCATGGTGTTGATGCCGGTTACGGTCGTTTTCGGGACTTGCCGGGATGGTGGCGGGTTACGATCCTGGCCGGGTTTCCCTGGCAAGGGTCAGACCGGTCAATACCTTACTTGCACGCCGTCGATTGTGAACAGGCGCCGTAGTCTGATCAATAACTCGTCGCTGGGGTGAACCCGCCATTCGTCACCTAACTGAATGACGGTTTTGGCGCTGGCGGTAGCGTAATGGATGCTGATAGGGCACGATCCGCCGCAGAAGGGTTTTAGAATGGCGCCCAGCGAGTCGAGGAGTAGCCGGTCTTGCGGGGATGCGCCGCCAGTCCAGTCCAGCATGATGCCGCGGGCGAACATTTCTCTGGCCTGCTCCATGCTGTAGAGTTTTTCCGCAGTCAGGCGCAGGCTGCTGGTAAAGTCGTCCATGCTCAATGAACCTTCCGCTACCAGCAGGGTGTCCTTGCAAAGCAGATCGCGGTATTTATCGTAAATTTCGCTGAATGCAGCCACTTCCAGGCGACCGGTGCGGTCGTCCAGGGTGGCGAAGCCCATGGTTTTGCCCAGCTTGGTTTGCCGGGTGCGCATTTCCACGATCAGACCTGCCACCCGGCCTTCCATTTTGCCTCTGGAGCGTTCGGCGTCGGCATGCAGGCTGGCGAAATTGCCGTGGATGATGTTTTTTAATTCCGGCAGATATTCGGCGATGGGGTGTCCGGTCAGAAACAGGCCCAGGGTCTGTTTTTCGGCATCCAGTTTTTCCTTTTCAGTCCAGGGATCGACTTGGGTGGTGTAGGTTTCCGCTTGATTGTCGCCGGCCTCGATTTGCACGGCCAAGCCAAACAGGTCGTTTTGTCCGGCCTGCGCCATTTTTCCATGCTGCTCGGCAACCTTCAGTGCCGTGGTCAGCTCGGCCAGGTGCGCCGCCCGGTTGGTTTCGATGGAGTCCAGCGCGCCGGCCCGGATTAAGGCTTCCAGCACCCGGCGGTTGACTTTTCTGAGATCGACCCGCCTGCATAAATCATACAGGCCGGTGAAGGGGCCGTTAGTCTTGCGTTCCTTTAGCAGATCGTCGATGGCTGATTCGCCTACCCCCTTGATGGCGCCTATGCCGTAAACGATCTGATTTTCGGCGTTAACCGTAAATCGGTAATCGGAAAGATTGATGTCCGGCGGACAGATTTTCAGATTCATTTCCCGGCATTCGTCGATCAGCACTACCACTTTATCGGTATTGTCCATATCCGAGGACATGACGGCGGCCATAAAGGCCGCCGGATAATGGGCTTTCAGCCAGGCGGTCTGGTAGGCGACCAGCGCATAGGCGGCGGAGTGCGATTTGTTGAAGCCGTAGCCGGCAAATTTTTCCATCAGGTCGAAGATGTAGGTGGCGATCGATTCGTCAATGCCGTTATCGATTGCACCCTGGGTAAAACTTTCCCGCTGCTTGGCCATTTCCTCCGGTTTCTTTTTACCCATCGCCCGCCGCAGCATATCCGCGCCGCCCAGCGTATAGCCCGCCATTTCCCGGGCGATCTGCATCACCTGTTCCTGGTATAGAATGACGCCGTTGGTCGGGTTGAGTATGGGCTGCAGGATAGGATGGGCGTATTCGGCCTTCGCGCCGTGCTTGACCTTGATGTAGTCATCGACCATGCCGGATTCCAGCGGGCCAGGCCGGAACAGCGCCACCAGGGCAATGATGTCGTCGAAGCAGTCCGGTTTCAGTTTCTTGATCAGCTCTTTCATGCCGCGTGATTCAAGCTGAAACACGGCGGTGGTCTGGGCATTTTTTAACAGCTCATAACTCAGGGAATCGTCGCGGGGAATTTGGGTAATATCGACAGGCGCTTCGCCGCATTCCTGGCGTTTGCGATTGATGGTCTGTAAAGCCCAGTCTATGATGGTCAGGGTGCGCAGGCCCAGAAAGTCGAATTTGACCAGGCCGACCGCTTCCACATCGTCCTTGTCGAACTGGGTGACCAGATTGCCGCCGCCCTGTTCGCAATATAAGGGGGTGAAGTCGGTCAGTTTGGTTGGCGAAATCACCACGCCGCCGGCGTGTTTGCCGGCGTTGCGGGAGACGCCTTCCAATGTGCGGGCCATATCGACCAGCGCTTTGACTTCTTCTTCCGTGTCATACGAGGCTTTTAGTTCCGCACTTTCCTGTAAGGCTTTCTCCAGCGTCATGCCGATTTCAAACGGAATCAGCTTGGCCAGCCTGTCCACAAAGCCGTAGGCAAACGACATGACCCGGCCCACGTCGCGGATTACCGCCTTGGCGGCCATAGAACCGTAGGTGATGATTTGCGAAACATGATCGCGACCATAATGTTCGGCGACATAGTCGATGACTTCATCGCGGCGTTCCATGCAAAAATCGATATCGAAATCGGGCATGGAAACCCGTTCGGGATTCAAAAAGCGCTCGAAAAGCAGGTCGAACTCGATCGGATCCAGATCGGTAATTTTTAAGGCGTAAGCCACCAGCGAGCCGGCTCCCGAGCCTCTGCCCGGCCCCACCGGGATAGAGTTGTTTTTGGCCCACTGGATGAAGTCGGCCACGATCATGAAATAGCCGGGAAAGCCCATCTGGGTGATGACGTTCAGTTCTGTTTCCAGTCGCTGGTCGTAAACCTTGCGATTTTCCTCGAAACTGCCTGCGCCAATCGGCGGATAAACCTTGAGTCGTCCTTCCAGGCCCTGTCTGGAGGCTTCGATAAAATAGCTGTCCAGAGTCTTGCCGGATGGCACCGGAAAATCCGGCAGATAGTTTTCGCCCAGCGTCAGCGCGACATTGCAGCGTTTGGCGATTTCCACGCTGTTGGCCAGGGCTTCCGGAATGTCTGCAAAAAGTTCGGACATTTCCTGGGCTGTGCGCAGATATTGTTGTTCGGTGTAGTTTTTGGGGCGTCGACTGTCGTCCAGCACCCGGCCCTGATGGATGCAGACTCTTACTTCATGGGCCTCAAATTCGCTTTTGTTGATGAACCGCACGTCATTGGTGGCGACGACCGGTAAATTCAGCTCGGCAGCCAGATCGACCGCCAGCCTGATATAGCGTTCTTCCTCTGCTTTACCAACCCGTTGCAATTCCAGATAAAAACAGTCATGGAACAATGCGCTCCAGTATCCTGCGCACTGTCTGGCCAGTTCCTGGTTTTCAGCCAGCAGGGCCTGGCCGACATCGCCTTCCTGCGCCGCCGACAGGGCGATCAGGCCGTCGTGGTTGTCGGCTATCCAGTCTTTTTTCAGCATGGGCAGGCCTTGATGCTGGCCTTCCTGATAGGCTTTGGAGATTAATTCGGTTAGCGAAATATAGCCCTTCCCATTACGGGCCAGCAGACACAGGCGAAATGGCGACGTGGGTTCGTCTTCATTCAATACCAGCACGTCGGCTCCCACTAGCGGCTTGATGCCGGCATATTGAGCGGCTTTATAAAATTTGACCAGCGAGAACAGATTGCTGTGTTCGGTAATGGCGGCGGCGGGCATGGCATAGTCCACCAGTTTTTTTACCAGCGGTTTGATTCTGACTATGCCATCGACCAGTGAGAATTCGGTATGTATCCTTAAATGGATAAATGACGGCTGCATGGAGGCTAGGCTATATGTGTTTTTTGACCGGTGCAAAGGATTTGCGATGCTGTAGGCTGATTCCCAGTTCTTGTAGTTTCATTAAATGTTTCGGGGTCGGATAGCCTTTATGCACGGCAAAGTCATAACCCGGATAAAGTCTGTCCAGTATCTGCATTTCTTCGTCTCTGGCGACTTTGGCCAGAATGGAGGCGGCGGAAATTTCGGTAATCAGTTTATCCCCCTGAACGACGGCTTGTGCCGGGCAAGGCAGTTTTGGCAGGCGATTGCCGTCCACCATCACCAAATCAGTCCGGGAGGCCAGAGCGGCAAAAGCCCGCTGCATGGCCAGGAAGGTGGCCTGCAGAATGTTGATGGCGTCAATCTCGCTGGCTTCCGCCCGCCCGATCGACCAGGCCAGCGCGGCGTCTTTTATCTGCTCGGCCAGCAGGCTGCGCCTGGCAGGGGTAAGCATTTTGGAATCGGTCAAGCCGGCAATCGGTCTGTCCGGAGTCAGGATAACTGCGGCAGCCACCACCGGGCCGGCTATGCAGCCCCGGCCAACTTCATCGATACCGGCGATACGCTGAGCGATTATCGGAGTATACCTCGGGTAACGTTCCGCAGAAAGCTGACCATGCTGGATAGTTCGTTGCTTTCGCCAGCCAGATCTTCCATTTCTTCGATGGCGTCTTCCAGACGTAAATTGTTTTTATAAAGTATTTTGTACGCCTTGCGGATCTGCCTGACCACTTCCGGCGACACCCCGTTGCGTTCCATGCCGACCGAGTTGATGCCGTGCGGACGGGTGGGTCTGCCGCCTACCATGACAAAAGGCGGAATGTCCTGGGTAATGGCGCTGCCCATTGCCGAAAAACTGTATTCGCCAATTTGGGTGAACTGATGCACCAGCGTGAAACCGCCCAGAATGGCGTGGTTGCCGATATGCACATGTCCGGCAATTGAGGCCCCATTGGCCATGATGACATGATCGCCTATTTCGCAATCGTGGGCGACATGGGTATAGGCCATGAACAGGTTGTCGTTTCCGATTCGGGTGACGCCCTGATCCTGCTGGGTGCCGCGGTGCATGGTGCAGAATTCGCGGATCACGTTGCGGTCGCCGATTTCCAGTCGGGTGATCTCGTCGGCGTATTTTTTATCCTGCGGATCTTCGCCTATGGACGTAAATTGATAGATGGTATTGTCCTTGCCGATCGAAGTTGGGCCTTTTATTACCACATGCGGCCCGATTTCGGTACCGTCGTCGATTTGCACATCAGGGCCGATAATCGAAAACGGCCCGACTTTTACATTGTCGGCCAACTCTGCGTTGAGATGCACAACCGCTCTTGGGTCGATCATATTAGTCCACCACTGCTGCGCACATGATTCGGGCGCTGGCCGCCAGTTCGCCATCGACTTCGGCGCGGCAGTCGAACGACCAGATATTGCGTTTGTTTTTCAGGTAGGTGATTTCCAGTCGTAGCTGGTCGCCGGGGCCGACGGGCCGCTTAAAACGGGCTTCGTCAATGGAGGCAAGGTAATAGGTCATGCCTTTGCCCAGAGCTTCGTCGCTTTGGGCGGCCAGCAGGCCGGTGGCCTGAGCCAGTGCTTCCAGGATCAGCACGCCGGGAAAAATGGGTAAATGCGGGAAGTGACCCTGAAAAAACGGCTCGTTATAGGTGACATTTTTGATGGCGACCAGCCGCACCCGGGGTTCGCATTCGATTACCTTGTCCACCAGCAGAAAGGGATAGCGGTGAGGCAGATATTCCTGGATTTGTAAAATGTCGAGTGTTCCTGTCATAGTGACCAGCAAGAAAGAGGATGGGGGAGGAAAGCAGGGATGCTTTCCTCGGTTTGAGCGCGATTCAGTTTGTCGGCCGGAAATCGCCGGCTTCGCTTATTGCGATGAAGTTTCCATTTTTTGCAGTACCCGATTGGTCACATCAATCTGGTCATTGGCGTACATTACGCCGTCGGCAAGCAGCAGGTCATACGACTCTTCCTTGGCCAGCGCTCTTACCGCTTCATAGACGCGTTTCTGGATATTGCCCAGTTCCTCGTTTCTGCGCATGTTGAAGTCTTCGCTCATTTCCTGCTGGGCTCTGGTGGCTTCGCGTTTTTTGTCCAGCACATCCTTTTCCAGTCTGCGGCGCTCTTCTTCGCTCATGACGGCGGAATCTTTGCTTAGTTTGTCTTCCAGGCTTTTAATTTCCTTGATCTGGGAATTCAGTGTTTTTTCACGCGGCGAAAATTCGGTTTCCAGCCGCGATTTGGCTTTTGCCGATTGAGGCGCTTTTTCCAGAACTTTTTGCATGTTCACATAGCCGATTTTCAGTTCTGCGTGGCTCAGGCCGGTAACAAACATGAGCATTAAAAACAGAGGAATTCGATTTTTCATGGTAATAACCATCTCCAGATTAGTTTTGGGTGGGGAATTAAGACAATACTCAGCTTTGGATTATAAGATAAAAAGCATGCAAACTAAACTAAAATCCTGAGCCGAAGGTAAACTGGAAGGATTGCGTCATATCGTTGGACTGGGAGTTAAGTGGTTGGGCTACGCTGACCGCCAGTGCGCCGAAAGGCGATAGCCACTGACCGGAAATACCTGCCGAATAGCGGAAGTATTGACGCAGGGCGTGAATGCTGGCCGAGTCAGCCAATGTGCCGCCGTCCAGGAATGTGCCGACACGAACCGATTTCAAGTCGCTTAAAAACGGCAAAGGGAACAGCAGTTCGGCCTTGCCTATGGCTTTGGTCGAACCGCCGAAGGGTCTGTTGAGCGAATCTCTGGGGCCCAGGGTGTTTTGCATGAAGCCTCGGACATCGTTGGTGCCGCCGGCGTAATAGTTTTCGAAGAATGGCAGCGATGAGGTTTTGCCGTAACCATTGGCGTAATCCACTTCGCCCAGCAGACGAAAGGTAAAGTCGTTAGCCATGGGGAAGTAATGCTGATGCTTGTAAGTCGCCTTGTAATAGTCTAGATCGCTGCCGGGAACGGTAGCCAGCAGGGAAATGCGCTGCTGACCGCCGGAGTGCGAAAATAAAGGCTTGTCCAGCGTGTCATGCGTCCAGCCGCCCGACATGTCCAGCACATTGAAACTGCTGCCATTTTTGGTGATGTAATCCAGAATTTGCTGCGATGACAGGGTGGTGGCGGAAATGCCGGTGTGTTTGGCCTCGACATCAAAACCCAGACTATTGAACTCGCTGAGCGGGATGCCGAAGTTTACCATGCCGTTTTCGACCTTGGTGTTATAGCTGGCCAGATTGGCCGCATAGGCGTTACGGGTGGTGTAGCCAAGATTATAGCCCAGCGAAACGCCGTCCAGTGTGTAATAAGGGTCGGTAAAGCCGATATTATACCGGGTCATGATCATGCTGTTGTTAAAGTTCAAATCGACTCTTTTGCCGGTACCGAAGACGTTGTTCTGCGAGATGTTGGCGTTGAAAATGATGCCCTGTACCTGAGAATAGCCGACACCGGCCTGCAGGTTGCCGGACGCCTTTTCCTTGACGGTGTAATTCACATCGATCTGGTCGGCCGAGCCGACAACCGGTGGAGTTTCGACGGATACTTCCTCAAAATAGCCCAATCTGTCCAGCCTGCTTTTGGAGCGTTCGATTTTGTTGCTGGCCGCCCAGCTTGATTCCATTTGCCGCATTTCCCGGCGCACCACTTCATCGCGGGTTTTGGTGTTGCCTTTGACATTGATGCGCCGGACGTAGACGCGTTTGCCAGGATCGACAAAAAAAGTCATGTTGACCGTTTTCTGCGCTTCATTGATTTCCGGCACCATATTGACGTTGGCGAAGGTATAGCCTTCATTACCCAGACGGTCGGAAATGGCTTTGGAGGTTTCCGTGGCGTTTTTACGCGAAAAGGTTTCACCCGGCCCTACTTTTACCAGTTTGACCAGTTCTTCCGGCGACACAATCATTTCCCCGGTGAGTTTGACTTTCTCCAGTTTGTAGACATCGCCTTCCTTGACGTTGATGGTAATGTAAATTTCTTTTTTATCGGCGGAAATATCGACCTGGGTCGATTCAATGGAAAAATTGATATAGCCGCGATCCAGATAAAAGGAACGCAATTTTTCAAGATCGGCAGACAGTTTCTGTTTGGAATACTGATCGTCCTTGGTATAGAAGGACAGAATATTGGTAGGGCTTAACTCGAATTCCTTTTTGATCTGCTTATTGGTAAAGGCTTTGTTGCCGACAATATTGATTTCCTTGATTTTGGCGACCTTGCCTTCGGAAATTTCAATCCGGATAGCCACCCTGTTACGGGATAGTTCCGTGACTTCGGTTTTAATTTTCAGGCCGTATTTGCCGTGACTGAAATACTGGCGTCTCATTTCCTGTTCAACCTTGTCCAGCATTTGTTTGTTATAGACTTTGCCCTCCGCGAGACCGATTTTTTTCAAAGCGGTGGTTAAGTCCTCTTTTTTAATGTCCTTGTTGCCTTCCAGGGCAATCTTGGCGATCGACGGACGTTCGATCACATTGACGATTAAGGTTCCACCTTCTCTTTCCAGGCTGATATCCTTAAAAAAACCGGTGTTGAACAAGGCTCTGATGGCCACGCCCTGCTTTTCTTCGGTTAATGTTTCACCCACATTAACCGGCAGATAGTTGTAAACAGTACCAGCCGAAATTCTTTGCAAGCCTCTGACCTGAATGTCTTCCACCACAAAACTGTCGGTTGCCAGTGCGGTTTTGGTCAAAAGGAAGCTCAAAAATAGAATTAGAAAAACCGGATTTCTTTTCACGCAGCTACCAACGGAAACAATAAATTTTAGAATTGTACCATGCAGCAAGGCCCGCAGAACTTGCGAGTTGCAATTATGCTTGTAAAGAAGCAAAAAAAGGGGCCGCAAGCGGGGAATAAATTTTAAGCTACTGAGGTTTAAGGCTATCTGCGTATAATAGCAAGCTTTTTTCGTGTTTGAGTGTTGTTGATGAGTCAAAAAAGAAAGGCAGTAGCCCTGATTTCCGGCGGGCTGGATTCCATGCTGGCAAGCAGAGCAGTCATGGAGCAGGGTATTCATGTCGAAGGAATCAATTTTTTTACCGGATTTTGCGTAGAGGGTCATACCCACGCCATTCGTAACAAAGAGACAGACAAGCCAAAGCGCAACAATGCTCTATGGGTTGCCGAGCAGTTAGGCATAAAGCTGCATATAATTGATATTATAGAAGAATACAAGCAGGTTTTGTTGAACCCCAGGCATGGTTACGGCGCCAACATGAATCCCTGTCTGGATTGTAAAATTTTTATGGTCAATAAAGCCAGGCAATGGATGATGGAGCAGGGTTTCGATTTTATAATCACCGGTGAAGTGATCGGTCAGCGGCCCATGTCGCAACGCAAGCAGACCATGCCGATTATCGCCGCCGAATCCGGCGCGGACGATTTGCTGTTACGCCCCCTATGCGCTCGGAATTTGCCGCTTACCCTGCCGGAGCGGGAGGGCTGGGTCGATCGGGACAGGCTGTTCGATTTTAGCGGACGCTCCCGTAAACCGCAGATGGAGCTGGCAAAACAATATGGCTTTGCGGATTATGCGCAACCAGCGGGCGGTTGCTGTTTTTTAACGGATGAAAGTTATTCCAAGAAGTTGGTTGATTTATGGCAAGCGCGCGGCGAGCGCGACTATGATCTTGACGATGTCATGCTGCTGAAAGTGGGCCGGCATATTCGCCCCAGACCGCATTTTAAACTCATCGTCGCCCGCGAGGATGGCGAGGCGCGTTTCATGAGCGGCTATAAAAAAGACTTTATCAGCATGAATTGTGCAAGCCATAGAGGGCCGTTAGTGCTGATAGACGGCAAAGCGGATGAGGATGACCTGCTGCTGGCCGGGCGAATTCTGGCCCGCTATGGTCAGGGGCGCGAGGTCGAACAGGTGGAGGTGACCATTCGCGATCGACAGGGGGTGGAGCGCAATATTGTCGTCACGCCCTTACCGGCTGATCAACTTCCGGAGGACTGGTTCGTATGAGTGCGGAAATTCTCAATGCCCGTCGCCTGCTGTGTCCATTACCGGTCATCCGTACCCAGGATAAAGTCAAAACCCTGCAAATCGGGGATGTGTTGACTGTGGAATGTACGGATCCGGGCGTGATACAGGATATTCCGGCATGGTGTCGGATCAACGGTCATAAAGTGCTGGAAACCCGAACGGACAATGGTGAATACATTATCGTTCTGGAAGTCGGCGACCAGGAGGCTGTCCGAGAATGGAAACCGGCTTTTCCGCAGTAGGTTCTCTATTCCCGGATAGCCTCTCAGGGCGTCTGTTTCCAGATTACAAGTTTAATTATCATCTCAATTTACAGGAAATAATATGGCAGTCGGTCAAACAGCTTTTCCTCTAATACATGCCGTTAAAGGCATATCGCTAGGCACTTGCAATGCCGGTATCAAACAAACCCAGCGCGATGATGTTTTGCTGATCGAAATGGCCGAGGGCGGAAGTTGCGCGGCGGTTTTTACTCAAAACGCTTTTTGCGCGGCGCCCGTTACGGTAGCCAGAGCGCATTTGACGCAGGAGCCGCGCTGGCTGCTGGTCAACTCCGGCAACGCCAATGCCGGCACCGGCAAGCAGGGCTTGCAGGATGCCTTTGCCAGTTGTCTGAGTCTGGCCAGTGAAGTGGGGGGAATTGCGCAGCAGGTGCTGCCGTTTTCCACCGGGGTGATAGGCGAGCCTTTGCCGGTTGCCAGACTGATTGCCGCCTTGCCGGATGCGGTGGCGGATCTGGACGAAAATCATTGGGAAAGCGCCGCCAGAGCCATCATGACCACCGACACTTTCCCCAAAGGCGCTTCAAAGAGGATCGAGATTGGCGGTTATCCGCTGACGATTGCCGGCATATCGAAAGGAGCCGGCATGATACATCCCAATATGGCGACCATGCTGGGTTTTATCGCCACCGACGCCTGCATGGAGCAGTCGCTGTTGCAGCAATGCCTGTCGGCGGCGGTGGAGCAGTCGTTTAACCGTATTACGGTAGATGGCGATACCTCAACCAATGACGCCTGTGTGCTGTTGGCTAGCGGTTGTGCCGATGCGCCGCAAATTCTGGCCGGCAGCGCCGAATATGCGGTTTTTGCCGCTGCGTTGCAGGAAGTCTGCAAACAACTGGCGGAACTGATCGTCAGAGACGGCGAAGGGGCCACCAAATTGATGCATATTGTGGTTGAACAGGCGCAAACCAGCGCCGAGGCGGTGCAAGTCGCCAAAACCATTGCTCATTCGCCATTGGTAAAAACGGCGTTTTTTGCCGGCGATCCCAACTGGGGGCGAATATTGGCGGCAGTGGGCCGCGCCGGGATTGAAAACATGGATTTAAGCAGGATCGAAATCTATCTTGGTACGGTCTGCATCGTTGAAAACGGCGCCAGATCGGCATCTTATACGGAACAGGATGGGCAGCGGGTGATGAATCAGGCGGAAATCACCGTCACGGTTCGCCTGGGACGAGGCGATGCGTGCGAGGAAATCCTGACCTGCGATTTTTCCTACGATTATGTGCGTATCAATGCCGAGTACCGTACCTGAATGTTGCATGTTGCAGTCGGCGTCATCCGGGACGGAAGCGGCAATATTCTAATTAGTCGCCGCGCACCGGGAGCGCATCAGGGCGGGTTGTGGGAATTTCCGGGCGGCAAGCTGGAAGCCGGCGAGACCGTGCGGCAGGCGTTGTGCAGAGAATTGCATGAAGAAGTCGGCATTCAGGTCAGCGATGCCCGGCCGCTGATTAAAATCAGGCACGATTATGGGGACAGGGCGGTCTTGCTGGACGTATGGGATGTGACGGCTTTCTCCGGTATGGCCACAGCCTGCGAGGGGCAGGCGATGCGTTGGGTGGCGGCGCAGCAACTGTCGGAATATGCGTTTCCGGCGGCCAATCAGTCCATCATCAGGGCGGCGCTGTTGCCCGAATATTACGCCATTCTGGAAGGCGGCAGTGCCGATGAGGTATTGAACAACTGCCGCCGGATTCTGCAGTCCGGAGTCGGGCTGTTGCAAATCAGGCTAAAGTCATTGCCGGTTTGCGAGGTTTCAGCGTCTATCGCTTCGGTGTTGAAGCTTTGCCGGCGGCGGCAGGTCACGGTGTTGTTAAATTCCGATCTGCCCCGGCACGAGGAAACGGCGGACGGCCTGCATCTCAGCAGCCGGGCCCTACTGGCGGCCAACGTCCGGCCTGACGGCTATCGGTGGCTGGCGGCTTCCTGCCATGATTTAGGGGAGTTGCAGCATGCCGAGCAGTTGGGAGCCGATTTTGCCGTGCTGGCGCCGGTTCGGAAAACCGCCACGCATCCCGACGCCATACCTTTGGGCTGGGCCAGGGTGGAAGCCATGCTGGAGCAGGTCAACATTCCGGTCTATGTCATGGGCGGGCTAGGGCAGGCTGATTGCCGGACAGCCCATCGGGCCGGCGCACAGGGTATCGCCGGCATCCGTGCGTTTTTACGCACGGATGCCGATTAAAAAGACTGATCGTCTTCAGGTTCGGGGATTGCTTCACCAGGAATTTTGTGCGCTTCAGTCGCCCAGTCGCCCAGATCGATTAATTTGCAACGCTCGCAACAGAACGGCTTGAATTTTTCTGTCGCCACCCAGCGCACCGGCTTTTTACAGCACGGGCAGTACACGACTGTGATCGAATCGGCGTTTTTCATCAGAACATGCATCGGGTCAGGGAGAATGAAATATCCTGAGCGATCTGGGTGGGTCTGTTCTCGTCACTGGATGGCTTCATAAAACGGATGGTGAAGCGATGTTTGCCGCCGCTGATTTCCGCAAAACAGGGAAGATTGGCGGCAATGCTGACGCGTAATAGCTGTACAGGATGATTTTTATCCAGCGCCAGTTGAAAAAATCCGGCTGCCGCCATTTCCTCGGTTGGTACGCTGCTCTGGCGTATAAATCCCATTATCAGATCAATTGAAGTCCTGATGTCGGTAAAGGGTTGCGTCCAGCGTTCCAGATTTTTTTGCTGTTCGGTTTCGTCCTGTTCCAGCCAGTAGTGAAACGCGGGCAAATCGAAGGAACAGCTACCGCCGGGTATGGAATTGCGCTGGGAAATGCTTTGAAATAGATCGCTTTCCATGACCCGGATGCCGATTTTGCCGTTAGCGCTATATAGATTACGGCTGGCCTGATTCAGCTCGGTAAGAATGTCCTGCAATTTTTTGCTGTCCACGCTCTCGCTATGCACTAACTGGTTCAAGACTTTTGTATGGCGCTCCAGTTCCTTGATCAGTTCCGATTTCAGATCGCTACGCGAGAAAATTGTCAGTATGTTCAGCAGTACGTCTATCGCCGCACGTTTGTCAAAAACTGAAGAACCGGCCATAAAATGGCTAAGCTGATGGAAGAGTTGTTCCAGTCGCATGAATACCCGGATTCTTTCATTGAGCGGGAATTCGTAAGTGGTTTGTGTATTCAAGCCGATGAAGTCCTGGCAGTGGCTAATAAAATATACGAATTGTGCAATCTTTTAATCTGTTCTGCAAGCCGTACGGTTGATGTCGAATTATCAATGATGTCATCGGCCCATTTCAAGCGTTCCTGGCGGGGCATTTGACAGGCGATAATGCTCAAAATCTGCTCGCGGTCGAGTTTGTCCCGCCGCATGACCCGTTCCAGTTGGGTCTCGATACTGCAATCGACAAGCAAGACCCGATCCACGATATGCTTGTGCCCGGTTTCCAGTAACAGCGGTACGGCAATGATACAGTATTTACCCGGCAAATTTTCGGCTTCAATCGCAATCCGGTCATAGATCAGCGGATGCATGATGTTTTCAAGTCGTTGTTTTTTTTCGGCATCCTGAAACACCATCTCCCTGAGTAACGCCCTGTTTAACGAACCGTCAGCCTGTAGTATCTGTTTGCCGAAACACTCGGCAAGTTGCGTCAGAACGGGTTGCCCGGGTTCCACTAGTTGTCTGGCGATAAGGTCGGCGTCAATAATCTTTACATCCAGCGCCTGAAACTGTTTGCAGACCGTGGATTTTCCACAGCCGATGCCGCCCGTCAAACCGACTTTCAGCATGACGGAGCCGGAATTTCGGCCTGCCGGGCGGATGGCGCCGTCTGGTTTCGGTTGAAAGGCGGGCAATGGGAGACGAATAGGTGGCGAGTGTGAAGGGCTATCATTATAAAATGATAGCGCTATTAATAAAAAATCGCCAGAGTTCCTGCAATCCAGTTGCCGGGTGAGAAATATTGCCCATCCTGCGGCAAGCGATATTTCGCTGTCTCGACCATTGGCTGCGCATTGATGAAGCAGCAAGCGATTAATGTGTAATGCGTGGGGTATTTGTTGACAGTCATATCGTGTTTTCGTAAGGTAGCATTGCCGAATACGCGCAAAATAACTAGGCTTTATCCCTATACATTGAGGAAGTGAATAAATGAAAAAACCAGTTGAAAACTTGTTGATCGCTTGCGCCGTGTCGTCCCTTGTTTTGCTCGGCGGTTGCGTCAGCCAGACCAAATACGATGCGCTGGAACAAGAACAGCAGCAGCTTCAATCCCAACTTAGCGCCGATCAGGCGGAGATTACGCTTCTGGACGGCAAACTAAAAGTCACTATGGTGGATCAGGTTTTATTTTCCGAAGGCGGCTTTAATCTTAACGCCCAAGCCAAGGCTGTCCTAAGCAAATTAGTGCCTACGCTTTCAGGTTTACAACAAACGAAAGTGGTTGTCGACGGTTACACCGACAACGTCCCAATTGGTTCAAGGTTAAAACATGAAGGCATTGGATCCAATCTTGAGCTATCATCCAAACGGGCGGATGTGGTGGCTGAATATCTGCTGAAACAAGGCGTTAAAGAAAGCCTGATCTCAGCGCAGGGTTTTGGTGAATCCAATCCGGTGGCTTCGAACGATACGGCGGATGGCCGCTCAAAGAATCGTCGCATTGAAGTGACTTTGGTGGGGCCGGGTAATTAATCGGAAAAGGTAATCTTCCTGTCCGGATGGGGGTGGAAAGCTTGACCAGCAGCTTCTGCAAGGCGAATTTTTCGCCCTTTTCCATTCCTTCCCGGCCACCTTCAGCGACTTTTAGGGTGAACAGTCAGCCGGGCCGGCTGATGATAGATTCCCGTCGGCATTTGCGGCGTGCATATTCAGCAGGGCGAACTGTTCCAGACTGAGCGATTCCGCACGCAAATTGGGATCGATGCCCAAGGCCAGCATTTGCTGTTCATCCACCCAATTTCTAAGCGAATTGCGGATGGTTTTCCGGCGTTGTGAAAATGCCTGGGTGACCAGTTGTTTAAAACCGGTCATATCCCGGATGCTGACAGGGGGACTGGCGTAGGGGGTCAGTCTGACAATGGCCGACATGACCTTCGGTACCGGGTTGAAGCTTTCCGGCGGTACTTCAAACAACAGTTCGGCGGCGCAATAATACTGCATCATCACGCTCAGGCGGCCGTATTGTTTGCCGCCGGGGGCGGCGCAAATTCTATCCACCACTTCTTTTTGCAACATGAAAACCATGTCCTGTATGCAAAAACTGTTTTCCAGCAGATGGAACATCAGCGGGGTGGAAATGTTGTAGGGCAGATTACCGATTACCCGCAGTTTTTCATGAGATCTGACCAAGCCGGAAAAATCGAAACTCAGTGCGTCCGCACTGTGTATGGTCAGCTTGCTGTGGCCGGCAAACTGTTTCTGCAAATGACCGACCAGATCCCGATCCAGCTCGATAACATCCAGGCTGGCGCCGCTTGTCAGCAGCGGCCGGGTCAATGCGCCCAGTCCTGGGCCGATTTCCACCCAGTGTTCATCGGCCGCTGGTTGGGCATGCGCCAGAATGCTGTAAATGATGTTCTGATCCTGAAGAAAATTTTGGCCGAAACGCTTGCGGGCTTGATGGGTCATGTCGGGGTTATGCTGCTCGATGAGGATGAATAGGAATACGGTTTATTTAAGGCGAAGCAATGCCCTGGACACGGCTGAATGGCGCCGGGATTTGACTGGCGGTGAAACAGGATCAGCACCTTTGCGCCTGTATCATATCCAGCGCCGTATTTAGTGCCAGACGCAGGCTGTCCGGGTTTGCTTTGCCGCTACCGGCCAGATCAAGCGCGGTGCCGTGATCCACCGAGGTGCGGATGACGGGCAATCCGAGGGTGATGTTGACGGCCTGGCCGAAGCCCATATGTTTTAAAACCGGCAGGCCCTGGTCGTGGTACATGGCCAGTACGGCGTCGGAAGCTTGCAGGTACTGATCCGTAAACAGGGTGTCGGCTGGTAAGGGGCCGCGCAGATCGATGCCTGTTTGGCGTAATTCATTTAGTACCGGTTCAATAATTTCGACTTCTTCCCGGCCGAGATGGCCGTTTTCACCGGCATGCGGGTTTAGTCCGCAAACTAGTATCCGTGGGCGATGCAGCCCGAAACGATGGCGCAAATCACTGTCCAGCACCTTGATGACCGTGCGCAATGTATCGGCAGTGATGGCGGCGCTGACTGCGGACAAGGGCAGGTGAGTGGTTGCCAGCGCCACCCGCAAACCCGGTGCGGCCAGCATCATTACCGGCGTACCGCCGGTTATGCCGGCAATGAATTCGGTATGGCCGCTAAAGCGGATGCCGGCGTCATTGATGACGCCCTTATGTACGGGAGCTGTGACCATGGCGGCAAACTCGCCGCTTATGCAGCCTTGCACCGCGCGGGAAATGCTGTTCAGGACATAAGTGCTGTTGACGGGATCGAGCCGGCCGCAGACCGCCATGGCGGCCAGTGGCGTCGGCAGCACAGTCAGGCTGCCGGCCAACTGCGGCGCAGCAGGGGTGGATGGCCGGTAAATTTCCAGGTCAAGCGGCAAGCCGAGCAATTCCGCGCGCTGCAACAGCAGCGCCGGGTCTGCAAGCGCCACCAGTTGGCAGGCATGTTCGCACTGGGCAAGCTGTATACAGATATCGGGGCCTATGCCTGCCGGTTCGCCGGGGGTCAGGGCGATGCGTGGCGTTGTCATGGCGTACTCTCCGTCAGTGTTGCAGGGTATGGCGACTTCATTCGCTGACATTAATATCGATAAAACCATGCAGTCCGCGTTTTGATTTTACCGCGAGCCAATCCTTCAGATATTGCAGATCGTCGGTTAAAGGCAGGCCATCCAGGCTTTTTTTGTTTTTAAGCAAGCGGAAGGCGGACGATAAAACTTTGTAATGATCGCCCACGATGCCGGCGCGTCTTAAACCGACGATGTTCAGGCGATAATGTTTGGCCGGCCGGCCGCCGATCAGCATGAATGGAATCACATCCATATTGATGCCGGTCGTACCCTGTACAATGGCAAAAGAGCCTATCCGGCAGAACTGATGCACCACCACCGCTCCGCCCATGAACACATTGTCGCCGACTTCCACAAAACCGCCAATGGCCACGTTATTGGCAAAAATGGTCTTGTTGCCCACCGTACAATCATGCGCGACATGGCTGTTATTCATGAAATAGCAGTTCGAACCGATCCGGGTGCCGCTATCCGCCACGGTTGCGCGGTGGGCGGTAAAACCTTCCCGGAAAACGTTGCCATCGCCAATTTCCAGCCAGGAAACAGTCTCGGCTTTAAAACCGACATCCTGCGGCAAGCCGCCCAGAACGGCATGGGGATGCAGAATGTTGCCTTCTCCCATGCGCACCCGGCCATGCACAACCGCATGAGCGCCAATTTGGGAGTCGGCGCCGATAACCGCGCCTTCCTCGATCACGGCGAAGGGGCCGACAGTGACCCCGTTTCCCAATGTGACGTTGGCTGCGATATAGGCGGTTGGATGAATCAATGCGGTCATGTTTATCCTCTGGGATGAAATTTGGAATGAAGCTCTTTTAGACGTTGCTGGGCAATATGGGTATAGATCTGGGTAGTGGATAAATCGGCATGACCCAGCAGCATTTGCACAACCCGCAAATCGGCGCCATGATTTAACAAATGGGTGGCAAAAGCGTGACGCAGGGTATGCGGGGACAAATGGCTCGCTATCCCGGCCTGAGCGGCATAGCGTTTGATGATATGCCAGAAAGCCTGTCTTGTCATACCCGTTCCGCGTGCGGTCACAAACAGATAATCGCTTTGTCTGTTGCCGAGAATAAGCAGCCGGGCTCCGGCAATATAGCGTTCCAGCCAGTCCATGGCCTCTTCGCCAAACGGCGCCAGACGCTCTTTATCGCCTTTGCCGCTAATTCTAATACAGCCCTGGCGCAAGTTGAGCTGTTGAAAATTAAGCTCAACCAGTTCGGAAACCCGCACGCCTGTGGCGTACAACAGCTCCAGCATGGTTCTGTCTCTGAACCCCAGCGGCTGAAGAGTGTTTGGCGTATGCAGCAATAATTCCACATCCGCTTCGGACAGCGAATCAGGCAGGGAGCGTCCCAGTCGCGGCGCATCGATCAGCCGGGTCGGATCGGCGTCGATTCTGGTTTCGCGCAACAAATAGCCATAAAATCGGCGCAAGCTGGATAAAATCCGGGTTGCAGAGCGGTTGGCCGTACCTTGTTGCTGGCGGTATTGCAGAAAACCGGTAATGTCCTGTTCGCAAACCTCGAGCAGGTTTTTGGTTTTCAGCCATTTGTCAAACTGCGTCAGATCGCTGCTATAGGCGGACAGTGTGTTACTGCTTAGCCCGGCTTCCAGCCAGAGAGCCTGTGAAAAAGCGTCGATAATTTTTGCAGAGCCGGTCATTCGCGCAAGCCCCCTTCAAAACCAATAATAGTGTAGGGTGTATTTTATGCCAATCTCGACTCACAAACTGCCGTTTCAATTTGACTGGCTACTGGAAGCACAAAACAGGCACAAAACAGGCAAAAAAAAGGGCAGCAAAATGCCGCCCTTTTTTCAGTAAAAACGCGCCGCTCAGGAAAGTCTTTCCTTGATCCGCGCCGCTTTACCGGTCAGGTCGCGCAGATAGTAAAGTTTAGCCCTGCGCACATCGCCGCGGCGTTTAACTTCAATGCCGCCGACTGAAGGGCTGTGAGTTTGAAAAACCCGCTCAACACCTACGCCGTGGGAAATTTTTCTGACAGTAAAAGCAGAATTCAGGCCGCGATTACGTTTTGCAATGACGATGCCTTCAAATGCCTGCAGTCTTTCGCGCGTACCTTCAACTACCCGGACTTGCACAACGACGGTATCGCCTGGCCCAAAATCAGGCACATCGCTTTTTAGTTGCGCATTTTCCAATTCTTCAATAATTTTACTCATTACCACACCCTAATGTATCAACTTCAGTTTTAAATTCTTTCAGCAAGGCGCTCTGCTCTGCGCTCAATGCTGTTTTTTCGAGCAAATCCGGGCGTTTTAGCCAGGTTCTACCCAGTGCCTGTTTCATCCGCCAGCGCCTGATTTCGGCGTGGTTACCACCTAACAACACCTCTGGAACATCGCCCAGACTGCTTTGTTCAGGCCGGGTGTAATGCGGACAGTCCAGCAAACCATCGGAATGGGAATCCTGTCTGGCTGACTCTTCATCGCCCAATACTCCGGGCAACAGGCGAGTAACCGCATCGATTACGATCAGGGCGCCGAGTTCGCCGCCGCTAATCACATAATCGCCCAGCGACCATTCTTCGTCACAAATGTTCTGGATAAAGCGTTCGTCTATGCCTTCGTAACGCCCCGCCACCAGAATCAACTGCTCGCTATCGCAAACATTCTGCAGCAACTGCTGGGTGATGGTTTTACCCTGCGGACTCAGATAGATAACCCGACTGCGTCCAGAAACCCGGCATTGCCTGGCGGCGTTCACGGCATCCAGCAAAGGCTGAAACTTCATGACCATGCCCGGCCCGCCGCCGTATGGCCTGTCGTCTACGGTTTTATGCCTGTCCTGGGTGTAATCCCGAGGGTTCCATACCGCCAGACCTACAAGGCCGCGTTCAATTGCCTTGCCCGTTACACCATAACCGGCGGCATTGACGACCATTTCAGGAAAAAGACTGACGACATCGAAGCGCATATTACCTGTTGCAGTCCAATATTCTTTACCCGGATTATTTAGTCTGACAAACGCGATACGGGGCGAGACGATTCAAATAAACCGGGCAAGCTCAGAAATCCGGATCCCAATCAACTATTATCAGCTGCCCGGACAGGTCGATTTTTAGAACCGTCTGCTTTTGCAAAAAAGGAATCAGGCGTTCCGTTTCGCCATCGATCACCACCAGCACATCGTTGGCGCCGGTTTCCAGCAGATGGTCGACTATGCCCAGCCTGACCCCGGATTCGGTCTCCACATTCAGGCCGATCAGGTCGTGCCAGTAATATTCGTCAGGGCCGGTTTCCGGCAACTGCTGTCGACGAATCAGAATTTCCGATCCCATCAGGGCAGTTGCGGCATCCCTATCGGCGATGCCTTCAAGTTCGACAACCACCGTATTGCCATGCCGTTGACCATCCAGAACCTTGACTTCCCTGATCAGGTTGTCTTTTTTCAAAAACCACGGCGAATATCGGAGGATATTCTCGCGGGGATGGGTAAAAGAAAATACTTTTATCCAGCCTTTAATGCCAAAAACACCGGAGATCTGCCCGGCGTTCAGAAAATCGCTGTTCGGCAAAAGTCTTGTTACGCTGCTGCTTTGCTGGCGTCTTTGATCAGTCTGGCGACGCGGTCGGTCGGTTGAGCGCCGTTGCTTTTCCAGTACTGAACGCGTTCGCAGTCCAGAACCAGCCTTTGCTCGCCGCCGCGCGCCAGCGGATTGAAAAAGCCTATGCGTTCAATGTAACGACCGTCGCGGCTACTTCTGCTATCAGTAACTACAACATGATAAAAAGGACGATTTTTAGCGCCGCCCCTGGACAAACGAATGCTTACCATTTGAATACCTTAAAAACATGAATCAAAATTTAATTAATTCATTTTACGCGATTTTAGACGATTTACAAGTACAAAATATAGTTACGGTTACGGGCGCATGCCACGAATATTGCTGTTCAGGCCGCGCATCATGTTGGCCAGATTGCCCTTGCTGAATTTTTTCATCATTTTCTCCATCATTTGGTGCTGTTTCAGTATCCGGTTGACATCCTGCAGATCCTGGCCGCAGCCGTTGGCGATACGCTGTTTGCGGCTGCCCTTGATTAGATCCGGAAAGCGTCTTTCCTGTTTGGTCATCGAGTTGATGACGGCAATTTGCCTGGCGATATCTCTGTCGTTGACCTTGGATTTAACGTCCTTTGGAACCTGAACCATACCGGGCAGTTTGTCCATCATGGCGCCTATGCCGCCCATATTCTGCATTTGCACTAATTGTTCCTTCAGGTCTTCCAGATCGAAGCTTTTACCTTTCTGGATTTTTTTCGCCAGTTGTTCGGCTTTTTTCTTGTCAACCTTCTGTTCAATGTCTTCAATAAGAGACAGCATGTCGCCCATGCCCAGAATTCGCGAGGCCAGTCTGTCAGGGTAAAAAGGCTCAAGAGCGTCTGTTTTTTCGCCCATGCCGATAAATTTGATGGGTTTGCCGGTGATATGCCGGATCGACAGGGCGGCGCCGCCGCGCGCATCGCCGTCGGCCTTGGTGAGGATGACGCCGGTCAGCGGCAAGGCGTCATGAAATGCCTTGGCGGTATTGGCGGCATCCTGGCCGGTCATGCTATCGACTACAAACAGGGTTTCGATCGGATTGATCGCGGCGTGCAACGCCTTGATTTCCGCCATCATTTCTTCGTCAATATGCAGGCGGCCCGCAGTATCGACAATCAGCACGTCGATAAACTGGCGCTTGGCGGCGTCAATGGCGCGATTGACGATGTCTACCGGATTTTCGGATATGTCGCTATCAAAAAACTTCAGCCCCACATCCTCGGCTAGGGTCTGCAGCTGCTTGATTGCCGCCGGGCGATAAATGTCGACGCTGACGACTGCGACCTTTTTCTTTTTCTTTTCCTTCAGGTGACGGCCCAGTTTTGCTACCGTAGTGGTTTTGCCTGCGCCCTGCAGGCCGGCCATTAGCACAATGGCGGGTGGCTGGGTGCGCAGATTCAGTTCCTCGTTTGCCGAGCCCATGACTTTTATCAGCTCGCTCTGCACCACTTTAATCATCGCCTGTCCCGGCGTCAGGCTGGTTTGCACTTCCTGGCCCAGTGCTCGCTGGGTGACCTGTTCAATAAAATCGGTCACCACCGGCAGGGCGACATCGGCTTCCAGCAACGCCATCCGCACTTCGCGCATGGCGTCTTTAATATTGGCTTCGGTCAGGCGACCGTGGCCCTTCAGTTTTTTCAGAGTGCCGTTTAAACGGTCGGTTAAATTATCGAACATATCTGCGTCTTTATTTTTATAGGGTTCAGGACTGGCAATGGCTAACACAAACGGGTTAGAACAATCTAGCAGCTTAGTTTAACATAAGCTATCCGCTACGCCTTTTGATTATTCCCGGTCGTCTATCATGTATACCTTTCCAGTCGGCATTATCGCAGTTTTAAGTTATGTAGCCGCCTTTCTGCTGTTGTTGAAAGAGCTTGTAACGCCTGGCAGACTCAATCGCATTCCGGCAACTTATCCGGCATGGACGGGGGGATGTCTGCATGCTGTCTATCTGTTTCTGATGTTTCAGCAGCATGAGGACTTCAATTTCAGCTTTTTTAACGCCGCCGCGCTGGTTGCATTGTTTATCGTGCTGATACTGCTTTTTGCCGCACTGGACAAGCCGGTTGAAAAGCTGGGCGTGGCGATTTTCCCGCTGGCCGCCATTTTACTGGTGCTGGATATGTATTTCCCGGAAAAGAGTCATCCACTGGTGGCGCACAATTGGCAGATGAGCGTGCATATTCTAAGTTCGATTATCGCCTTCAGTTTGTTGAATATTGCCGCATTGCAGGCGATCCTGCTGGCGATTCAGGAGCAGCAGCTACGGCGGCATCAGCCTAGACGGCTGATGCTGGTTTTGCCGCCCTTGCAAGCCATGGAAATCCTGTTGTTTCAGATGATAGCGGTGGGGCTGTTTTTTTTGACGGTATCCCTGCTCAGTGGATTCATTTTTATAGAGGATCTATTTGCTCAGCATTTAGTGCATAAAACGGTGCTGTCCATCATAGCCTGGCTTATTTTTTCGGCCTTGCTGACAGGGCGCTTGCGTTACGGCTGGCGCGGCTCGGTTGCCATTCATTGGACGCTGGCCGGATTTTTACTGCTGCTGCTGGCGTATTTCGGCAGCAAACTGGTGCTGGAACTGATTTTGAAAAAAGTTTGAGATTCAGACAGCGTATGGGGGCGTCGATTTCTTGGCAACATGCTGAGAATGGGGAGGGTGCGGCTTTGCCCTCCCCGGGAGAGTTACTCTTCGGGCAACCGGCTTAAGCCCTGTTTTTTCGACGAAAGCCAAAGCCCAACAGGCCGGAGGCCAGTAATGCAATGCTGGTCGGCTCGGGTATGGCTGAGCCTGAGGATATACTTGGATTGGTGTAGTTATAGGTAACGGTTACTGCGGTCGCTTCCGTGGTTTTAAAGCCGACTGTGTCGTCGCCATTGCCGCCGCTAAAACCGGAAGTGCCTGAGGCCGAAGCATTCAGAACCCAGGTGCCGGGAGAGCTGGATTCAAATCCGGTTAGAGTGGTTGGCAGGCTAAATGTGGTGCCGGCGGTATTTTGGCCGCTATAGCTATTGGTAAAAGTGCCGTCGGTGGTTGTGGCGGCGGGAATGCTGACATTGTCCGTGTCTGCGGAGATGTTCAGCAGCAGGGTTCCGGAAAAGGCGGTTGAGGTAAATTGCTGCAGCCCGCCTAGTGTCAGATGGATATTATCTATCGTAGGATCAGGGTTGTCGCCGTTTACGGTGACGCCTATATTGCCGGTATAACTGACGGTCACGCTTTCCAGCGTACCCAGTGAGGTGTCGAAGTCGGTAATATTCAGCGCAATCGGATAGGTGCTCAATTTTTGAAGATTGTCGGCCGCGCCATAATTGTAAGTAAAGGATTCGCTGGCCGCATTCACGTTACTGCTGAGCATTAAAGCTAAGGCCAGTGTGGATGCGGGGTTTATATATGTTTTTTTCATATTCGTTTTTGTCCTAATTATCTTGAAAGAGCAATTAAATATAGCAATTGAATGGATCCGTCTTTTTGGCTAGAAGCAGAGGTCGTCCGCTTCTTCTCATCTTGCCTGCTTGAAAGAGTCGGCATTACTTTCCATAGCAGCATTCCTGCCAAATATTTTACAGCACATTTCATGCCATATTTATTTTTCTTTTTTAAATCAGTATATTATTTTTTGGTAATTTGCTCCCGCGACTGAGTTTGTAAGATTTTCTGGAATTGGAGGGGTTAAAAAAACCTTTAATTAATTGTGTGTTTAATGGGAAATATTAAGCCTATACAAAAGGTTGTATGGCTTTGCAGTCTTTTGGTGGGTAGAGATGTGTTTTTGTGCTGTTTGTATAAAATCATGAAGTGTAAAGTTTTCCGACACTGAAATAAGGAAAGAGATGATGGTTCGCTCGGTATGTTGGTGCGGATCGGTTTGAACTGTCTTGCAGGCTATAAATAAAAAATAAGCAATAACAGTTTGTTTTAAAATATATTTTTTTGATTGGTGTGCGCATGTTAAAAAATTAATTGTGATGGACTTCACAAAACAGGGCGAATTAAGGTGAGGCTAATAAAGTGTAAAAAAATCCGACACTGCATTGGCTGATCTGCACGGTTTTTGCCGGCTGTTTTAAGTGGGGTGTTGATGGCTTGTTGTTAAAATGAACAAATAAATCAAATGCCTGCTCCGAGTATTTTGATCTTTCATATGTTGTGTGGGGTCTCAGGCAAAGCTATTTTTAATAAAATTGAGCTTTTTTGCGTGTAATGAAATTCGACTATTACATTTTTCAAGTTTTAACAAGCTGTAAAAAATAACAGGAGCAGGTGGCAATATTGACGTGCACATTCTGTTGGATTCTTCATTGGTTCGGATGGATTTCGAAAAGACGCTTTTTTGATGGTTGGCTGCTGACTTTTATAGATCAATTGTTTGTCGTTCGAGCAAGTTATATCCGGTTTTTGGGGTTTCCTGTCGAGGGCTTGTTGCTGCAAATAAAAGTTGTTTTCTTATGGTTAGAAATTCGGAGTTTTTAGTGGATGCAGTAAAACCATTCCTGAAAAAATAGACATGTAAAATATAGGGTTAATTGTTCGTATTGCATGCTTTTACATAAGTCTCTGGGCTGAATTGATGTCGGGTAATTCGCTTTATGTTTATGGCGACAAGTGGCGGACTAAAGATTTGGTTTGTAATTCAATGCTTCCATGAATGTTTAATTGAAAGCCGCAAGACGGCGTTCGTTAAAAGCCTAATTACCATATAAAAAACAAGTTAAATAAGGCGTTGAATCTTATAGAGGCAGATAATTTGATCTCTTTTAATTTAAAGTGTGATATTATTTTTTTGCATTGCGCAAGCCGTAAACTATGACAGGTAAAAGCGCTCATATATTGGCGCGTTTAATGCATGTGTTTTATGTCTGGATGATTTCAGTACGAAGGAGCGATAAGAAGAAAGTGTTGTGATTTGTAAGAATAAATAGGTGATAAACATGAAGACTGAGGTGATGATACATAGCATCCTGAGTAGTCCGGTCAAGACGATTTTGCTTTCGCTGTTCGCCTTTTCGGCGCAAGCCGGGCTGGTGGTGACCAATGGCGGCTTTGAAGAGACTACCCTGAGTGGTTCCGGGTTGGTGACCAACTCCAATTTAACCGGTTGGCAGACTACTTCCGGCTATACGTTTCTGGTCGCCCCGGGCGATGCGGGCATAAATTTGGGTACCGGCATCAGTTTGTGGGATAGCAATACCAATGGTGGTCTAGATCCCATTCCCGGCGCCAGCCCGCTTGGCGGCAATTTTATTGTCTCCGATGGCGCGTATGAAATGGGGGAGTTGTACCAAACCCTGACCGGTTTGGTGGCGGGACGGCAATATGATGTGACGTTTTATCAGGCTGCCGGTCAGCAATACACTTTTACAGGCGACACCCAGGAAGAGTGGCAGGTCACTCTGGGCGGTACGCTGACATCCGGGCAGAGCGTGACCCTGGAAAATGCGCAGACCGCTACCAATATCACCACGATTACTGGTGGGCAGACCCAAACCTCGGCGCTAATGAGCAACCCCAGTCATGGCTTTACCAATTGGGAGCAGCAAACCCTGCAATTTACTGCTACATCGTCCAGCGAACTGCTAGGTTTTCTGGCTGTAGGTTCGCCGTTGGGGCAGCCGCCGTTTGTGTTGCTGGACGGCGTGACTGTTGAAGCGATACCTGAACCGGAAACTCTTCTGTTGCTGGGCGAGGGTTTGCTGTCCATGGTGGCGGCGGGCAGACGGCAAATGAAGCATAAGGTTTGATTATCGCTTTAATCCGTCAAGCGGGTGGGGCATAAAGCTTCCCCGCAGCCACGGGAAGGGGTATCGTTTTTCAGACGCTACCCCTTTTTTGTTTGTACTCCGCATCAACGCATGCTGTCCGGATGAACCGGATTAAAACAGACAAATTGCAAGACGCCTGGTTTTGTTATTTAAAGAATTAATTGCTGAATTGTCCGACGTTTTAATTAAGAATAAATGCGTTGCCGACAGGCTTGTCGCATTGTTGCCAAAGATGCGCCGTGTATTGTGCTTATTATAAAGATGATGTAATGGGTTATACCGATTTAAAAACAGTGACTGCGTGACATCTGTTGAAATAAAATTGTAACAATACCTATGTTAATCAATCGCTGACGAATTGATTAGCATAGGTATTGATTCAGGTCGATTAACTGGATAAAACTGCAAGGTTTTTTGAGTTATTGACGGATTGATATTTTTAGATGTATTGAAGTTTTAAATTTTTTGAAGATGAAATTAAGAATGAGAGATGAAATGAAAAAGAATGTAACACTAGGCAAGATGTCGGTTATAAGTTTAAAGACGCTTTTGCTTTCAATGTTTGCCTTTTCAGCGCAAGCGAGGCTGGTTACCGATTTGGTGACCAACGGTGGTTTTGAAGAGACCACCTTAGGCGGTTCCGGGCTGGTGACCAATTCCGATTTAACCGGCTGGCAGACCACTTCGGGCTATACGTTTCTGGTCGCCCCAGGCGATGCCGGCACGAATCTGGGTAACGGCATCAGTTTGTGGGATAGCAATACCAATGGTGGTCTGGATTCCATTCCCGGCGCCAGTCCTGCCAGCGGCAATTTTATTGTCTCCGACGGCGCCTACCAAATGGGCGAGCTTTACCAAACCCTGACCGGTCTGATAGCCGGGCAGCAGTATGATGTAACGTTTTATCAGGCCGCCGGTCAGCAATACACTTACACTGGCAACACTCAGGAGGAATGGCAGGTCACTTTGGGCGGCGCGCTGACTACCGGTCAGTCCGTGACCCTGGAAAATGGCCAAATCGCTACCAATGTCACCACGATTACTGGTGGGCAGACCCTAACCTCGGCGCTAATGAGTAACCCCAGTAAAGGTTTTACCAATTGGGAACAGCAGACCCTGCAATTTACCGCAACCGCGTCTAGCGAACTGCTGGGTTTTCTGGCTGTAGGTTCGCCGCTGGGACAGCCGCCGTTTGTATTGTTGGACGGGGTGACAGTCCAAGCGGCAATTCCGGAACCGGAAACCCTTCTGCTGCTAGGCATCGGTTTGCTGGGCATGCTGGTCGCGGGTAGACAGCAATTGAATCGCAAGGTCTGATATTGTCCGATCCGCCAGACGGGTGAGGCATAATACTTGCCCGTTCTGATAATTAAGGGGTGGCGTTTTTTGGACGGCGCCCCTTTTTATTGATATCGCCTAGGGTCTGTTATGGAAGTGATTCGACAATTAGCGCAGCATCTCCCGCCGGTCGCCCTGGATTTGTTCCGTTTGTGCATCTGGCTACTGCTTTTGATGCTGATCTTTATCCCGTTGGAAAGGCTGTTTGGTCAGCGGCGGCAAAAAATTTTCCGTACGGCAGTGTTGACGGATCTGGGCTATTATTTTCTCAGCGGCATGCTGGCGACACGTTTATTGCTCGCCCCGCTGGCAATTCTTGCCTGGGGCCTGCATTACCTTGTTCCTGTCCAGTTGCAGCAATGGACTGCAAGTCTGCCGTTGGGGATACGCTTTTTAGCGGCGATGGTGGTCGGCGAGTTCGGTACTTACTGGGGACACCGCTGGCAGCATGAAATTCCCTGGTTATGGCGTTTTCACGCCATTCATCACAGCGCGGAACAGATAGACTGGCTGGTGAATACCCGCGCGCATCCGGTCGATCTGGTTTTTACCCGGCTTTGCGGTTTCATCCCCATGTATGCCCTGGGTCTGGTTCAAGCGGGGGGCAAGCCGGACGCCATGACTGTGCTGGTTATTTTCGTCGGTACTTTGTGGGGTTTTTTTATACATGCCAATTTGCGCTGGCGTTTTGGCTGGTTGGAATGGTTAATCTCGACGCCACATTTTCATCATTGGCACCATACCAACGACGGGAATGCACTGATCAACAAAAATTATGCCGCCATGCTGCCCTGGGTAGACATGTTGTTCGGTACCTTTTACCTGCCCGGCAAGCAATGGCCGTTCAAATACGGTATTAACGGGCCTATGGCGGACAGTCTGTTCCGCCAGCTCGTCCAGCCCTTCGGTTACCGGGCCTGAATTCTGTTGCCGGCGGTGGTCATATTTAATCCCTGACCCAGTCCTCGACCAGGCGGCTGGGTATATGCGGCGTTTCGCTGGATTGCGGAAAGTTTTTGCCGCTGAGAACGCAATAGATCACCCGTAGCGTGTCGGCCAGCAATAGCCAGATGATCAGCAAAAACAGGGCTGTTAAACCGGCGTTTAAATAATCGTTAAAAATCAGACGCGAGGCGTTGCTCAATTGCTCGTCCGCCAGCAGGCCTCTAGCAAGCTTGTCAGACAAATCGGCGGCATGCGCCAGAAAACCGATACGCAGATCGCTGGCGAACAGCTTTTCCCAGGCCGCGCAACTGGTGACCAGAATTAGCCATGACAGCGGTACAGCCGTTACCCATACATATTTTAGTTTGCCGGTTTTCACCAGGATGGTGGTGGCCACACAAAGTGCGATTGCCGCCAGCATCTGGTTGGCAATGCCGAATAAAGGCCAAAGACTGTTAATGCCGCCCAGCGGGTCGATAGTGCCCATATACAGAAAATAGCCCCAGCCGCAGACCACTGCGGCGCTGCTAAGCAGGATGCCGGGATAGCTGCCGGTTTTGCCCAGTCCAGGACTGAAATTACCCAGCATGTCCTGCAGCATGAAGCGGGCGACGCGGGTGCCTGCATCCAGCGTGGTTAGAATGAACAGCGCTTCAAACATGATGGCAAAGTGATACCAGACCGCCAGCAGATCCTGGCCGAAAACCCGTGAAAACAGGCTGGCCATGCCGACAGCCAGCGAGGGCGCGCCGCCGGTGCGGGCAAACAGGCTGGTTTCGCCCATGGTCTGCGCCAGTTGCTGCATTTGTTCGGCGCTGACCGGAAAGCCCCAGCCGCTGATGGTGGCCGCCGCCACCGCCGCTTCCTTGCCGACGATGCCGGCGGGACTGTTGATGGCGAAATAAACGCCCGGTTCCAGCACCGTGGCGGCGATCATGGCCATAATGGCTACAAACGATTCCATCATCATGGCGCCGTAACCGATGAAACGGGCGTCGGTTTCGTTTGCCAGCAGTTTAGGCGTGGTGCCGGAGGAAATCAGGGCGTGAAAGCCGGAAATGGCGCCGCAGGCTATGGTGATAAACACGAAAGGGAACAGTTTGCCGCCGAAAATGGGGCCGCTGCCGTCTATGAATTGGGTCAGGGCCGGCATTTTCAACTCGGGACGCAGCAAAATGATGCTGAACGCCAGCGCCGAGATGGTGCCCAGCTTCATGAAAGTGGATAGGTAGTCGCGTGGAGCCAGCAGCAGCCAGACCGGCAATACGGCCGCGGCAAAGCCGTAAACGATCACCATTACCGCCAGTTGTTTGGCGTCAAAGTCGAACCAGCCGCGCAAATCCGGGCTGGCGTCCAGCCAGCCGCCGCCGATAACCGACAAAATTAACAGGGATACGCCAATCAGGCTGGTTTCCAGCACTCTGCCGGGGCGGAGTTGGTGCAAATACAGCCCCATCAGCACTGCGATGGGAATGGTGGCGGCAACCGTGGCGGTCGCCCACGGACTGTGTTTCATGGCGTTCACCACCACCAGTCCCAAAACGGCGATCAGGATAATCATGATCATCATCACCCCCAGCATTGCCGCGCTACCGCCAATGACGCCCAGTTCGTCCTTGGCCATTTGTCCCAGGGAGCGGCCGTCGCGACGGATAGAGAAAAACAGCGTGACGAAGTCCTGGACGCAACCGCCCAGTACGGCGCCGATCAGAATCCACAAGGTGCCAGGCAGGTAACCGAATTGGGCGGCCAGTGTCGGGCCTATCAGCGGGCCGGGCCCGGCGATGGCTGCAAAGTGGTGGCCAAACACCACCCATTTGTGGGTAGGCATAAAATCCTGACCATCGTTAAAGCGCTCGGCTGGCGTGGCGCGGCTACCGTCCAGCATTAATACTTTTGCAGCGATAAAGGCGCTGTAAAACCGGTATCCCAGCGCATAAACGCAAACCGCAGCCACCAGCAGCCACATACTGTTGATGGTTTCTCCACGGTGCAGGGCGATACCGCCAATAGCCCCGGCTCCCAGCAGGGTGACGGCTGACCAGAGTAGGGTGAAAGGAAGGGCGGATTTATTGCCTGACATGCTGTGATCCTGATGCAAGTTAAAGAAAATCCGCTTCGTGCATTTGTTGAAGCCCAATTTGGGTTGCTCGACGGAGGCAGGCAAAAGCCGAACCTGTCTATCCTCATATGCCTTTATCCGCGGAATTGCGGCATTTTAATACCGGATGGCCACAATGTAATATTTGTTTTCCTGCGCGCCCTGCCGAAACACCACTTCGTCGTCAAGCTGCTTTTTTAGCAGGGCGCCGGCCAGCGGCGAATCCAGGCTGATTAATCCGCCGCTGGTGTCGATTTCGTCGGCGCCGACAATACGGTAGGTGATTTCCTCGCCGGTCATGGTTTCCAGCGTTACCCATGCTCCGAAGAATACCTGCTTCTGATTGCCCGGTTTTTCCGATACCACTGTCAGAGCGGGCAATCTTTTTTGCAGATAATGAATGCGTCTGTCAATTTCCCGCAGTTCTTTTTTGCGGTAGATGTATTCGGCATTTTCCGAACGGTCGCCTTCCGCCGCAGCGGCGGAGAGTGCGGCGGTAACGTGTTTGCGGCGTTCCCAGAGCTGTTTTAGTTCGCTTTCCAGAACCCTATAACCGGCGGCGGTGATATAAGGCGATGATTTTGGGCGTGGCGGTCTCCAGCGTGACATATATTGGCAGTTTAACGGGTATAATAAAAAGCTTTTAATTCATTTGAAAAACAACTATGCAAATTACCGATAAAACTGCTGTTTCCATTCATTATACCTTAACCGATAACGGCGGCGAACAACTGGACAGTTCGATAGGCGCAGAGCCGCTAGTATACCTGCATGGCGCAGGCAATATCATCCCGGGCCTGGAAAATGCTCTGACGGGTAGGCGGATCGGTGAAAAACTGAATGTCACTATTGCCCCGGAACAGGCTTACGGAGTAATAGACGAGAACATGACGCAGGTTGTTTCCAGAAAAATGTTCGAGGGTATGGATATCGAGATCGGCATGCAATTTCATGCCGATGTCAGCCATGGTTCAGGCGTCATCACTATCGCCGAAATTAATGGCGATGATATCACCATAGATGGCAATCACCCGCTGGCCGGCGTCACCCTGAACTTTGATGTGGAAGTGGTGGACGTCCGTCCGGCCACCGACGACGAACTTGCTCATGGCCATGTGCATGGTTCCGGTTGCGAGCACCACTAAAAGGTTGTTGAAAAATCATTTCCGCCAAGTGGGTGGACGGTCTGCGCCCTCTCCCCCGGTGGGGAGGGCGGGGGTCAAAATGGACGGCGTCGATAAAATGCCCGTCAGGCATTTATTTTGCGACGGAATTCATTTTGTTCCGCTTTCGTCATAATTTTGTAATGCGGCTTACTTATAGTGACTTCCTGTTATTTTCGATGTTTCAAATCAAATAAAGAGAGTCATTCATGAACAAGATCGGATTTGTTACCTGCATGCTGGCGATAGTCCTGAATCTGATCTGCCCCGGTTCCGCTGCTGCGCAAGACGCCTTGAGGATAACCGGTTCCGGAGCCAGTTTTCCGTTTCCACTCTATACGCTGTGGTTCAAGGATTTCAGTAGATTGCACCAGGACGCCGATATTGATTATCAGGCAAAAGGCAGCGGCGCCGGTATCCTGGATTTTATCAACCACACCGTAGATTTTGCGGCCAGCGATGCGGCGATGACGGCCGATGAAATCGCTCAGGTGCCGGACGGCGTGGTGCTGTTGCCTATGACGGCGGGTGAAATTGTGATCTCCTATAATCTTCCCGGCAATCCTAAGGGTTTGAAGCTGCCGCGCGATGTCTATCCGGCCATATTCCTCGGCAAGATAACCCGCTGGAATGATGACCGGATTCAGGGCGCCAATCCGGATCAGAAATTACCGGATTTACCGATTACCGTGGTTCGCCGCGCTGATAGTAGCGGCACCACCTTTGTTTTTACCAGCCATCTCAGCGCGATTGATCCCGAATGGCAGAATGGTCCGGGAGCCGGCAAAACCGTGGATTGGCCGAATAGCGACAAATTTGTCGCCGCGCCTAAAAACGACGGCGTGACCGCCACCATTAAACAGACCCCGGGAGCCATTGGCTACATCGAATACGGTTACGCCATGGGCGCCAGAGTGCCGATGGCGGATCTGCAAAACAGGGCTGGTCATTACATACACCCCAGCACGGAGAGTGGCGAGGAAGCGCTGGCTGCGACGAAACTGCCGGAAGATTTGATTGCCTGGGTGCTGGATCCGGAGGGTGACAGATCGTACCCGATCGCCACCTTTACCTGGATGCTGTTTTACCAGCATAACGCAGAGCCGAAGAAGGCGGAGATACTGCGGGAAATGATCGAATACAGTTTGACCGACGGGCAGAAGCAAAGCGCTAAAATGGGCTATCTTCCGCTTCCCCAAAACGTTATCTCGGCGGTACGCGCCGCCGCCAGGAAAATTCAGTAACAGGTTACGCGGGGGCTGATGGCGGCTGGAATAACTCGAGGCCGCCTGTCTTTTAAGCCTGATATTTTTGTCTCAACTTGAATGATAACCGAATGAACGCCTTTGTTGAACAGGTTATTGGAGGAGAACAAATCTCGGTTCCTCCTTCGCAGGCCGATTATTTTCTTGATGGATCGTTCCGCTGGATAGCCAGGGCTTGCGCTTGGCTAATTCTGGTGGTGGTGGGACTTATTCTCTGGAAAATCGGCGCCAGGGCGCTGCCCGCCGTCAATGAATATCGGCTTGAGTTTCTGACTGGCGCCACCTGGGATGTCAATAAACGGGTATTCGGTATTCTTCCGGAAATATGGGGTACCCTCTACAGTTCCATTCTGGCCCTGGGCATTGGCGGTTTTTTTGGTCTTACCATGGCGATTTTTCTCAGTCAGGATTTTCTGCCTGCCCGGCTTGCTTTTATTTTCCGAACCATCGTCGAACTGTTGGCGGCCATACCCAGCGTGGTCTATGGTTTTTGGGGCATTTATGTGGTGATACCCTTTGTTAGACCGATAGCCGACTGGCTGAATGCCGAATTTGGCTGGATTCCGTTTTTTAGCACAACCTTGAGTGGCGCGGGCATGCTGCCTGCGGTTTTAGTGTTGTCTATCATGATTTTGCCGACCATTGCGGCAGTATCGCAGGATGCCCTGAGAATGGTTCCCTACAGCACTAAAGAGGCGGCATACGGTCTGGGCGCGA
>JAQTUW010000008.1 GCA_028707085.1 Methylococcales bacterium
GCTGGTTCGAATCATAGGTGCACGCTTTTTGGGGATGAGGGCTCATTTTTCGTGCACCATTATACCAAAATAACCAACATTATCATTATAAATCAATTAGATGTATTTACTGAGTAGGCTCTAATTATGAGATTTCATTTCACAATTGTGAGATTTTTTTCATTAATTATGAGATCTGACAACCGACAATCCCCTAAACATCCAAATTAGCCACATCCAGCGCATTCTTCACAATAAAATCCCGTCTCGGCTCAACCACGTCGCCCATCAGGGTGGTGAACACTTCATCCGCCGCCACCACGTCATTGATAGTCACCTGCAACATGCGGCGCTGGTTGGCGTCCAGCGTGGTTTCCCACAACTGTTCCGGGTTCATTTCACCCAGACCTTTATAGCGCTGGATGTGCTGACCTTTTTTGACTTCCTTCATCATCCATTCAAAAGCCTGCTTAAAGGTATCCACCTGCTGTTCGCGTTCACCCATCCGCATCATGGACGCGGCGCTGAACATGCTCAGGGTTTTTTCCACATAACGGGCGATCTTTTGATAATCGTTGCCGCTGAAGAATGGCGCATGCAGCACAAAGGTTTTGGTGATGCCGTGCAGGCGTTTGTTAATGGCGATTTCAAAATCGTCACTGCCGCGGTAAATCAGCTCGCTGCTAAAAACCGCCTTGTGACCGCCGTCATTGAGATTTTTCTCCAAAGAGGCAAACCAGGCCGTCAATTGGTCTTTATCGGCCTTCACAGCCTCATTTAGCACCGGCATATAGGTCATCTGTTCCAGATACAGATCGTCATAGCGTCTGGACAACCGATTGATCACGCTCATCACGTCCGCAAACTCGGTGGCCAACTTTTCCAGACCCTGACCCTGAATCACCGGGGTTTCCGCATCGGTTTGCAGTTGCGCCTTATCCAGCGCCAACTGGATCAGATACTGGTTCAGGGCGTTGTCGTCTTTGACGTAATGTTCCTGTTTGCCTTTTTTGACTTTGTACAGCGGCGGCTGGGCAATATAGATATAACCGCGCTCGATCAGCTCCGGCAATTGCCGATAGAAAAAAGTCAGCAACAGAGTGCGGATGTGCGAGCCGTCTACGTCGGCGTCGGTCATGATGATGATGCGGTGGTAACGCAGTTTTTCGATATTGTATTCTTCGTTGCCGATGCCGCAGCCCAGAGCGGTTATCAGCGTGCCCACTTCTTCCGACGAAATCATTCTGTCGAAACGCGCTCTTTCCACGTTGAGGATTTTACCTTTCAGCGGCAGAATGGCCTGGGTGCGTCTGTCGCGACCCTGTTTGGCGGAACCGCCCGCCGAGTCCCCTTCCACTATGAACAGTTCGGACAACGCCGGATCCTTTTCCTGACAGTCGGCCAGTTTGCCGGGCAATCCGGCAATATCCAGCGTGGTTTTGCGGCGGGTCATTTCCCGGGCTTTTCGGGCCGCTTCCCGCGCCCTGGCCGCATCGATAACCTTGTTGACAATGCTTTTGGCAATTTGCGGATGTTCCAGCAGGAATTCCTGCAATTTTTCGTTCATGGCCGATTCAACCAGCGGCTTAACTTCGGAAGAAACCAGCTTGTCCTTGGTCTGCGAAGAAAACTTGGGATCAGGCACTTTTACCGATAGTACCGCAGTCAGGCCTTCACGGGCGTCGTCGCCGGTAGTGCTCACTTTTTCCTTTTTCGCCAGGCCATTGGTTTCGATGTACTGATTGATGGTGCGGGTCAGGGCGCTTCTAAATCCGGCCAGATGGGTGCCACCGTCGCGTTGCGGGATGTTGTTGGTATAGCAAAACACGTTTTCCTGATAGGAGTCGTTCCACTGCATGGCGACTTCAACCATCACGTCTTCTCTTTCCGCTTCGAAATGGAACACTTTCTCGAACAACGGGGTTTTGTTTTTATTCAGATGCTGGACAAAGGCGCTGATGCCGCCTTCAAACTCAAACACATCTTCCTTGCCGCTTCTTTCGTCGCGCAGGGAAATTCGCACCCCGGAATTCAGAAAAGACAACTCCCGCAAACGTTTTGCCAGAATGTCGTAATGAAATTCGATATTGGTGAAAATAGTGGGGCTGGGCTTAAAGTTGATATAAGTGCCACTGCCTTCCGCATCGCCCACCATCCCCAGCGGAGCCACCGGTTCACCCAGCAGATATTTCTGCATGTACAGCTTGCCGTTTTTGCGGACTTTAAGGGTCAGCTCTTCGGATAAGGCATTGACCACCGAAACGCCCACCCCGTGCAAACCGCCGGAAACCTTATAAGCATTGTCGTCGAACTTGCCGCCGGCGTGTAATACCGTCATGATCACTTCCGCAGCGGAGCGGCCTTCTTCCTTGTGTATATCCACCGGTATGCCGCGGCCATCATCGTATACCGAGATGGAGCCGTTTTCGTGTATCACCACATCCACGCCCTTACAGTAACCGGCCAGGGCTTCGTCTATGGAATTATCCACTACTTCGAACACCATGTGATGCAAGCCGGAACCATCGTCAGTGTCTCCAATATACATACCCGGACGCTTTCTGACCGCATCCAGTCCTTTCAGTACAGTGATATTCGAACTATCGTATTGCTCGCTCATGGTGTTTTATCCATTTCTTCTGGTGTGGTGCAACATAGCCGTGATGGCTTTTACTCGGGCTTCAATGCAGGTTCAGCGTTCAACCCATTATTTCGGAATCTCGAAAAACCGCACATAAGTGCTTCGACAGCATCGGCATGAAAGGGCGGCCATTGATATACAAAAGCCGCCTTTCGCCCTGCGCCCTTCTGGGCTTCACTCAACGGAGCCTTGTCATAGCGTGATTTTTCGAAGTTCCTTTTTCAATGTTTCACGTGGAACACTCAAAGCTGTTTTATGCAGCCTTGTTCCACGTGGAACACTTTATAATTTTTCAAAACCTCAAGGTTTCCAAAATCGTTCAGCTCGGTTGCGGTCATGAACACCTGACAACCGGACTGAGTCAGGTATTCTAACAATTTTAGCCTGTTAGCAGTATCCAATTCGGCAGTTAAATCATCGATCAAAATACAGCAACTGTTTGGCGCAATCTGATTCAATAAATTCACCTGCGATAGCAGCAAGGCCAAAACCAGCAGTTTTTGCTGACCACGGGATAAATAATCCTTTGCCAGCCGGTTATGCGAATAACATAAAAAGTCGGCCCGATGCGGGCCGCTATGGGTAAAACCGTAACGCATATCCTTTTCAAGATCGGCTTTCAATGCCTGCTCCAGATTGAGCTTATTGTCCCAGCCTCTCGAAAAGGTCAGATTGACGCCGGTAGCGTTCAAAAATCGGTTGGTCATTTCTTCAAAGGCGGGTTGTAAAACTTGAATGTAATCCAGCCGAAAATCGTTAACCAGTCGGCCGTATTCCGCCAATTCCTTATCCCAGGCAGAAAGCTGCTTGTATTGGCGGGCTTTCAGCAAGGCGTTGCGTTGCTGTAGAGCCTTACCGAACTTGCGCCAGTTGGCTAAAAAGCCGCGATGTTGATTAAAAATTCCCCAGTCCAGAAATTCGCGGCGAAGCTGCGGGCCGCCGTCCAGCAACCGGTAACTTTTGGGATGAATCAATTGTACCGGCAACGCATAAGCCAGATCAGCCTTGTGTCTGCTTTCCTGATCGATGCGAATTTCGGTTTGTTTGCCGTCGATGCGGATGCCAATATGGCTGACGGCCTCATTCTCCAAACCATTGCGGGCGGAAACGACCAGACAGGGTTGATCAAACTCAATCGTTTGCTTGATGTGGGTAGTGCGAAATGACCGCGTTCTACCCAGAATGAAAATGGCTTCCAGCAGCGAGCTTTTACCGCTGGCGTTGGCACCGGTGATCAGATTCAGAAAGGGAGAAGGCTGGATGCTTGCGGAGCGAATATTTCTAACCGATAAAACATCCAGTTTTAACAGCGCCATGATTGCGGTTTACATGCGCATCGGCATCACGATGAATTTGAACAACGGCTGTTCCGGTTCTTCAATAAAACAACTACTGACATTGGCGGAAATGGACAGCACGGCCAGTTCGGAATCAAGATTGGAAACCGCATCCAGTAAATACTGGGCGTTAAAGGAAATGCTCAACGGCTGGCCCTGATACTGAATCAGCAGCTCTTCTTCCGCTTCGTCGTGTTCAGGGTTATGGGTGCTCATTTTTAAAACGTCGCCGGCAATGTCAAACGTCACGCCGCGAAATTTTTCATTGGACAGAATGGCCACCCTGGTCAGTGCGTCTTTCAAATGCTGTTTTTGCACCAATAGCGGACTTAAAAATTGCTGATCAAAAACTTTGCTGAAATCGGGAAATTTGGCGTCTATCAGCTTGGAGGAAAACACCACATCCTTGTAACAAATCCTAATGTTGTTGCTGGAAAACTGAATATTCAATTCCGCGTCGGCATCGTCCAGTAAACGGCTGAGTTCCTGGGTGGCTTTTCTGGGAATGATGATCCGCGCTTCGTAACCAGTCTGCAAACCAATATCGTCTTCATAGATCGACAACCTATGTCCGTCGGAAGCCACCAGCTTAAGCCTGGAATTGCTGACGTTTAAAAACAGTCCGTTCAGATAATAACGGACATCCTGATTAGCCATACAGAACACGGTTTTATCCAGCGCTCTTTTGAATTTGCCGGCATTCAGCAAAAAATGGTATTCGTATTCGGCTTCGGCGAAATCGGGATAGTGTTCGGCTGGCAAAGTGCTTAGTGAAAACCGGCTGCGACCGGATACCAGTTTGACCTTGTCGTCCTGTATATCAAAACTTATTTCCGCTCCGGCTGGCAGCAAACGGCAAATATCCAGAAATTTTCTGGCGGACACGGTAATTTCACCCGGCTCCTTGATGCTTTCAACCTGCAGCTTAGCAACAATCTGAATTTCGGTATCGGTGCCGGTCATCACTAGTTGCTGTTCATCAAATCGCAACAGGACATTGGAGAGGATGGGCATGGTCTGTCTTTTTTCGATGACGCTGACGATTTGCTGCAAGGGCATCAAAATCTGATCTTTGCTAATAATAAATTTCATATATTTATATCTTTATTTTATTGTTACTACTACATGAATGAAAAGCTGTTGAAAACATGTAATTACTTATAACTTTCAATAGCTTATTACAACTGTAAATCTGTGATTCCAGCCAGGGGCCGACTGTTGACTGTTTGTGGATAAGCCGGAGCTGGAAATTTAGCCAGGTTCTATCCACAGCAATCCGACAATTTGCAAACAGATTTTTCAACAATTTCAGGCCGCTATTATAGAAGCTTATACATGAAAATTTAAAGGCCGGCATTTCGATCAAATTCGTAAGGGCAGGGGATTTTATTTTTGGAAACAACCCTTCTGTTTTTAAGTAGTAATAATCATAATATCTTTATATATCTTAAAGCTATTATTACTATTAGCAGACTGAAAAGCTGTTGAAAACACTATTTTTAATATATAAATCAAAAAGTTAATGTCATTATAAACCTGTTTCCTGCAGGGGGTTCTGCATGTTGAAGGCCTGTGGATAACAATACAGCCTGTTTTTCAGCCCAGGTTATCCACAATTTTTACCGAAACTTGCCTACAGATTTGTCAACAGGTCTGGAAATGTCAAATAATCAGGTATTGGCGTTCTGTTCAGGAGAGCCTGGGCGAAGCAGGGTTTATGGGCTTAGAACGAGTAGGGTTGGTGTAAAGCAGCCTGATCCACAGGGATTTATTTGCTTAACAGCGCCCTATAGAAAGGCATGGCCAAATTTTGTGAAATAGATAGTACGGAATGGCGTTATGCCGCAGTCTGTCGGTAAATCCGATTAGGCTGGTTTTGGTGGTAAGGCAGAGAGGGAGGAAAATGTAGCCGGTAACGGCGGAGAGGATATGCATGAGTGGAGCCAATGCTTTCCGTAGTTAGTCCGGAAAGCATGGCGCCGGATTGTTCTGTTCCCGGTTTGTCGGGAAACAGATCTATAGAGGCTTAATGCGCTGCGTTATAGATTACCATCATTTCTTTGTAGACATCCAGTGTGGATTTCAGATCGTTAAGAGCATTGCTATCGCCTTTTTCCAGTTCTTCGCGGGCGTTTTTCAGATAGTTGCCGGCTTTTTGGCGCAGACGTTCTGTTTGCTCATAACGAAATTCTTTTTGGGATTGACGAACATCGCTCAGCAGCTTCAGGATTTCTTCTTTGTTGCCGCCTTTTTCCAGCAATTCCAGCGCTTCCTGAGTTTTGGCAAGTGTTGCGTCGGCAGCGGCGCGGACTTTAGCATCGCCAGCTTTGTTTGCCATGGCGGAAGTTGAAACAAGGGCCGACATCACGAACAAAGCAGCTAAAGTTTTTTTAAAAATTTTCATTATTGCAAATCCTATGGGTTGGAAATTTAGTGTTTTATTACCATAAAAAAATTGCTTAATTAAAAGCACAATTTTAATAGGTTAATTTTTGAAGCCCCTAAATCGTATCATATTTTTAAGAAAATTCCTTGAAACAGGTGTCATATTTGAAAAAATATATTTTGTGCAAAACAGGGTTATCTTTTTTAAAATCAAGAGCATTGGGGGGTTTTATTTTTGTTGAATTAATATTTTTGTAATATTTATTGTTTTACAAAAATATGAAATTTTAATAGAATATGCGGCTAGAAAAATTTTACAACTGGTTGATAATTAATGTGTTCAACACAAACATACAGCAATCTGATGACAGCGGCCTACTAGGTTATTGTCATGTCAATGTCATTTTTAACCTGTTAACCATCGGCCGAAGCAGACTGCGCCCAGGTTATTTCAAGGCGTGGGTCTGCTAAAAAACTGCGGAATTCGGGACAAAAGCTTGCAGAATATAAAGCCCGGCATATTGACATTCAGACCATTTTTACGGCAGGCTCGATAAGCTTCCAGATTGCCTTTGACTATCCCCGACAGGCTGTTATTGGAAACCCCTCCCATACGCATTTTTATCCAGATTTCAGGTACATAAACGGATTTGATTTTATGGATTTCCAGAAAGCGCATGGTCAGGTCAAAATCCGATTGCCGGGGAAAATTCAGATCGAAATCACCGTATTGTTCATAGACCTGGCGGCGCACAAAAAAAGTGGGATGGGCGGGCATCCAGCCGCCTCTGAAAAGACCATGCCGATAGGGTTTTGACTTCCAGTAACGGATAATTTTGTCGGTATCGTGTTGATCGACATAAATCAGATCGGCGAAACAGGCGTCCACCTGCTTGTCGGCAAACACGGCGGCCACCCGGGAGAGAATAGTGGCGTCCCTATACATATCGTCAGCATTCAGAAAGCCGATAATATCGCCGCTTGCTCGGGCAATACCCTTGTTCATCGCATCATAAATTCCCCGGTCAGGCTCGGAAATCCAATCGACGCCACTACTGTGGCCAAGAATTTCCAGAGTCTTGTCCGTGGAACCGCCGTCGATGACGATGTGTTCCTTATGCGGATATTGCTGGGTGGCGACAGAGGCCAGAGTGTCTTCAAGTGTGGCGGCGCTGTTAAAGCAGACGGTTATAACGGAAATTTTTATCATAGGCCCTGTAATGTATAAAACTGTATATTTGAAAACAGGGAACCTCGAAAAACCGTTTCGATCAGGCGGACGTATCGGGATGATGTTTCGATTTTTTCGGAGACCCCGGATGAAATGATACTCCGAATCGGCATAATCCCCGATTTGCAAATTGCGGTGGTTTTGAAAGCTTGACGGCAGTAATGGCCGATTCAAGTCTGTAAGGCGGTTTTCAGGATCGGTCTGAAATCATGGCAAAGCCCGGTTTTGCGGGGTTGTCAAAAGTTTTAAAATTTCAAGGCCATGATTCAGCCAAAAAAAATGCGCTGCCGATATCTTCAATCGGCAGCGCAAATCCATCAGGCAGTCTGACTTAGACAGCTTTACGTTTTCCGAATCCGAAACGGCCCAAGGCCAGTATGCCGGAAACGAACATCAGCAAGCTGGATGGCAGGGGTACGGCGGCTACGGAAGATGAAATCTGTACGCCGATGTCGTAACCCGCACCGCTTTGCACTTGATAGCCGCTGCTGGATACGCCGTCATACCATGCGGTAGTCAGCGGATTGGCCGTGGAAACCGGCATGATGCCCTGGAATGTGTCGCTATTGCCGTTGGAACCTACTTCAAACGCTATCCAGTAAGCACCGGCGGCCAACTGCAGGCCGGAGATGCCGGTCAGGCCATTCCAGCCGTCGCCGGTAAATGTCGCCTGTCCGTAATACTCTTCGCTGGCCAGCCAGGGGGTATTGGTGCTAGGGTTGTTATCGTAAACGGAAATCGTGAAGGTGTTGCCGATTTGGCTGGTATCGCCATTGTCGGTGATATAACCTTCAATACTGCCTATGTTCCATGACTGGGTGGTTGTAAACTCCGCAGCCAGCCAGTCGCCGCCGTCAAAAGTCAGAGGCGAATAGCCCGATCCTTGAGGAGCGCCGGTATCGACGATGGTATCGGCTTGCGCTGCATGGCTGATAGTCATTGCCAGCAGGGCGAGACCAGCCACATAACTTAATTTTTTCATAACGTTTTTTCCTTCTGGTCAGGTTCCAGTCTATTTCGCTGTAGGCAGGGTAAAGGTGCCCAGAGTTTTCAGCGCAGCATTCATGGAGCCGTTGGTTATCGTAGGATCAAAACCGTAAGTAGTCATGGTGACCGCGCCGCTTTGATGAATCGATACGGTGGCCCATGAATACATGCGGTCGCTTTCCAGAGCGGTAACCGAACCGGTTACTTCGCCGGTAACTGTGCCGACAGTCTCAGGGGTGCTGGTGCTGGACAACAAGTCGTCAAACGGTGAACCACCGGCGCCGACGATAACCTGATAAGCGGCGCCACCGGTTGGGGTATCGTTGTTGATAGGTTGCGATACGTTGTAGACATGCTCATGACCGCAGAAGTAAGTGGCGTTGTGCTTGCTTATGACTGCCCAGAAGTTGGTGGCGGCAGTCGCATCGGTCAGGTACAGCGAAGACGATGCGCTGGTGGTCAGACCGGTACCGGAGACATTACTGCCGGCATAGTAGTAGTAAAACGCCGGTTTGTGGCCGAATACGAACAGGTGGGTGGCGCCATTTGCTACTGCGGCGGTCAGGTCGGCATCCAGCCAGTTGTATGGTGCGTGACTGTCGTTGCCTACAGGGTCGGTGTTGATGATGCTGAAGTGGTTTGAACCGATGTCGAAAGAATAGCTCAGTTGTTGTTGCGAAGTGCTGATGTTATCGGGATTGGTGACGCCATTGATAACGGCTGTCGAACTAGGCGTATTGCTGAGGTTCCAGGTGGAAGCGTTCAGACTTAAACCGGTCGAAGCCAGCGAGTTGTTCAGACGGGTCTGATCGAGAATCAGGTCGCCCATGACGCCGCGCCAGGCGTTTTCGTTTTCAACCACCGATGCTTTGCCGCAGCGTTTGCATTGGGTTTCGTGATTGCCTGGAACAGGCACCACATAGGTGCCTGTTTCCATCAAAGGCGCCACCATGCCGCGCCAGAAGCTGTATTGCTGATAAAAATTCAGCAAATCGGAATTAAGAATGTCGCTGACCGCCGGGTTGCTGATTACAACTTCGCTGACGCCTGTGGAATTTCTGGTGACGGGTACGCCGGCTTTGCCGTAACCCATAATCATGTCGCCGTTGAAAAACAGCAGATTGGATTTTTGCGACTGAATGGTGCGAACGATACGCGACCAGGCTGTGCTGTTTTGCAGCCATTTGCAATCCTGGCCGGTCAGGCCTGGGTTGGACAGGTAACCGGCGGTGTTGGGGTAATAGCAGGTGCCAACGCCGACTTGATTTGAAATGATGGATGTCTCGTCAGGCCCCGAAGTATCCTGTCTTGAGTCGCCGACTGTGGAAAATGTTAGTACCACGGGATCGCTGGCGAAAGAAGGCGCTACGGGAGCCGCCGCCAGCAGGGCGAACGATGCGGCAAGTACGGCATGCCGGATCGGAGATTTTGAAACACTAATATTAAACATTTAAAATATCCTGTGAAGTTAGAAAAACGAAATTAGACTAGCTACAAAATATTTCAATTTGATGAAATAACCTGTTAATTCTGACAGGCTGGATGTACTGGTTTAATATCGAAAGTCCGCTACCCGTTTTCCTGATGCAAATATCAGAAAATACGGATATCGGAAATCCGTTTTAAGGTGGCAGAGGGCTGTCGGCGGCAGGATTAAAAAACAAAATAGCGTATTAATGTTAATTTAAGTTAAATAATGTTAAGAGGCGATTTTAAGTAACGGTTTTCCTGCCGGATTTAGTAAAACTATTTTTACGGTAACCTAATTGAAAGTATAAATAAAAGCGTCCCGAATTTATTCCGCAATTGTGACGCCTATACTGTTAACCCCGTCGCTGCAAGGGGTTCCAACAGGTATTGGCGGGTTTTTGTCCTGGAAATTTTCCACTTCCCCGCTTCTGGGGCCTTCATTAAACTGGCAGACGGACGATAGCCTGACTTGGCTGGAATACTTCTTTTTTCCGGCTTTCAATGCGGCTTCGGCAACTTCTTCGGCCTCTTCGGCTTCCGCAGCTTCCTTATCCAGAACCGAAATACCGGTACTGCCGTTATTATCGGTGCAGGGTCGGCCAAGCAGCACGGGTTTGGCGAAAGCCTTGAGGTTTTCCGTCTGCCCGACTTTAGGGCCAAAATTGAAATAACAACTGGTCGATACCTGGCCGGGTTTGGGTTTGTTGGCGCTGGCCCCGACTATCAACGAAAAAACCGGGAGAGAGACAGCCATTAGTGTTGCGAGAATTTTTTTCATTGATTTACACTATGGATTTTAAGAATGGAAACAGATAAACAGGATTGTGACATTTGCCCGCTCAGATTCTAAAAAGCTTATATGACAATTTAATTACGATGGTGTTTTGATGAAATTCAGGTGGATAATAAATTCTCTGTCTGGAGCTTGATATACCGCTGGTTAATATGTCGCCCTAAACACTTATGCCGGCAAGCAATGGCCAAGCACAAAAGGCAAGTTTTTTGATACACAAAGTTTCCGTTCGCATTGAGCTAGTCGAAGTGCTGTTTGCCGGCCGAGGTTACAAAAAGTTTTCTGGTTTTGTAATGTTTCAATAGTTCAATAATTATTGTATTATGGCTCCGCGATCGGCTCTTTTGTCGCGACTTGAATTGTTAACAGCCGCTGAAGGCCAGGCTGGATCGTATCGGCAATCTGCTACCTTAACCAATCAGGAGAAAAATCATGGCGACCATTCAGATATTCGATCCCGCCCTGTGTTGCAGTACAGGCGTCTGCGGCGTGGAGGTCGATCAGCAACTGGTTGGCTTTTCAGCCGACGTCGACTGGGCCAGACAAAACGGCGCAATAATCGAACGCTATAATCTGGCTCAGCAACCGATGGCTTTTGCGGAAAATGCCGTGGTAAAAGGTTTTCTGGAACGATCCGGCGCCGAAGCCTTGCCGCTTAGTCTGGTCGATGGCGAAATCGCCCTGGCGGGCCGCTATCCCGATCGCGCCGAACTGGCGCGCTGGGTCGGGATTGAACCGGCGGAACAAAAAACCGAAGCATCCGGCTGTTGTAGCGGTAAGCGTTGCTGATGGTCGAATACAACTATTTGCATCAACCGCCGCGTTTCCTGTTTTTTACCGGTAAGGGCGGGGTAGGCAAAACCTCGATAGCCTGCGCTACGGCGGTACGTCTTGCCGACGCCGGCAAACGGGTGCTGCTGGTGAGCACCGATCCGGCTTCCAATGTCGGCCAGATATTCGGACTCGACATTGGTAACCGGATTACCGCCATCGGTTCCGTGCCGGGTCTGGCGGCGCTGGAGATCGATCCGCAAGCCGCGGCCAGTGCCTATCGGGAGCGAATCGCAGGTCCGGTGCGCGGTATATTGCCGGAGGCCGTGGTCAAAGGTATTGAAGAACAGTTGTCCGGCGCCTGCACCACCGAGATTGCCGCCTTCGACGAGTTTACCGCCTTGCTGACCGACACTGCCCTGACCGCCGATTTCGATCATGTGGTTTTCGATACCGCCCCTACCGGCCATACCATCCGCCTGCTGCAACTGCCGGGGGCGTGGAGCGGTTTTCTGGAGAAAGGCAAAGGCGATGCTTCCTGTCTGGGGCCGCTGGCTGGTCTGGATAAACAGCGCAGCCAATATAAAGCGGCTGTCGATGCGCTGGCGGATCCCGGCCGTAGCCGTCTGATTCTCGTGGCCCGCGCGCAACAGGCCAGTTTGCGGGAAGCGGCAAGGACGCACCAGGAACTGGCGGCAACCGGCTTGTTCGGGCAATATCTGGTGGTGAACGGTATTTTGCCGGAACGGGAAGCGGCGCAGGATCCGTTGGCAGCCGCCATATACCGGCGCGAACAGACAGCGCTGTCGGCAATGCCGGCAGTGTTCGACGGCCTGCGTTACGACAGGATCGAGCTTAAAGCCTTTAATCCGCTAGGGCCTGAGGCTTTGCGGCAACTGCTGTTACCTGCGCCGCCGCCATCGCTTGCCAGCGGCGACACCCAGGCGAAGATTCGGATTCCCTGCTTGTCCGGCCTGATCGACGACATTGCCGGCGATGGTCATGGCCTGGTTATGCTAATGGGCAAGGGCGGGGTCGGCAAAACCACCCTGGCTGCCGCCATTGCCGTTGCGCTGGCCCGGCGCGGCCTGCCAGTACACCTGACGACTTCGGATCCGGCCGCGCATTTGCAGGAAACCCTGAACGGCGCGGCTGACAATCTGAGCGTAAGCCGGATCGATCCCCATGCGGAAACCGAACGCTACCGGCGGCAGGTGCTCGAGAGTAAAGGCGCCTGCCTGGACGCAGAGGGTCTGGCGTTACTGGAAGAAGACCTGCGTTCACCCTGTACCGAGGAAATTGCCGTATTTCAGGCTTTCTCGCGGATCATCCGCGAAGCGGGACAAAAGTTCGTGATCATGGATACCGCGCCGACCGGACATACTTTGCTGCTGCTGGACGCCACCGGCGCGTATCACCGGGAAGCCGGCCGGCTGACGGGCGGTTCCGGTTTGCCGGTGCAGACGCCGCTAATGCAGCTTCAGGATCGCGGACAGACCAAAGTATTGCTGGTGACGCTGGCGGAAACCACGCCGGTGCTCGAAGCCGCCCATTTGCAGGCGGATTTGCGTCGGGCCGGCATCGAACCATTTGCTTGGGTGATCAATAGTTGTGTTGCCGCGGTACCGGTGCAATCGCCGTTATTACGGCAACGGGCCGGCAATGAACTGCGCGAAATCGAGGCGGTTTCCCAGCGTCACGCTTCGCGTTATGCGGTAGCGCGGCTATTGCCAAATGAACCGGTGGGTGTTGACGGCCTAATGCAACTGGCGGGTGGCCAGTAGCGATCAAATGGAATATGCTTTTGGTTCGATTTGCACAATTTACACATTTTGTTGACAACTTTGAAACATGGACATCAAATCTGCCGTCGTAGCCCTTTCCGCGCTTGCTCAGGATTCGCGTTTAGCGATTTATCGAACCCTGGTGCAGGCCGGGCCGCAAGGCATGTCGGCCGGCAAAATCGGTGAATCGGTAGGCATACCGCCATCGTCGTTATCCTTCCATATGAAGGAGCTGAGCTTTGCCAGTCTGGTGAAATCCCGCCAGGAGGGCCGATTTGTAATTTATTCGGCCAACTTTGAGGTCATGAATGCGCTGCTGGCCTTCATGACCGAGAACTGTTGCGGCGGCAATACCCCGTTGAGCGTTTCCTGTCCGATCTCTACGCCTGCCGAAGGGCGTGTGTCATGAGTACAGTCAGGCTCTTGCCAGGCTAAGCCTCGAAGCGATGGGCAATCGTCTGCATCAGCAATATCAGTCCCACCCCGGCCAGAATAAAGCCGATCTGTTGCAGAGAGGTTTTCATGTCGGTTTTCTGATGCAGAGAGGGAATCAGGTCGGCAACCGCAATATAGATGAAGCTGGAAGCGGCCAGGGTCAGAAAATAGGGCAGGACGGCGTGCAGATTGCCCAGTCCGAAATAGGCCAGCACCCCGCCGACGACGGTCGCCAGACTGGACATAACATTATAGAGCAAGGCGTTTCGCCTGCTGTAACCGCTGTGCAGTAAAATCGCAAAATCGCCCACTTCCTGGGGTATTTCATGGGCGGCTACCGCCAGACTGGTGACGATGCCAAGCTGGGCATCGGTTAAAAATGCAGCGGCTATCAGCACCCCGTCCACGAAATTGTGGATGCTGTCGCCCACGATAATGAACACCCCTGCCGACCGGTGGCCGTGCTGATGGCCGTGAGCATGCTGTTCAATAGGGGTATCCTCGCCATGGGCCGCGCAGGCCTGGGAATGGCAGTGTCGCCAGATCAGCAGTTTTTCCAGTACGAAAAACCCCAGTATGCCGATCAGGATTGTCGCCGACAGCCCGTCCATCTCGGCGACGGGCGATTCTTCAAACGCCTGCGGGATCAGTCCGCAAAAGGCGACGGTCAATAGTGCGCCAATCGCAAAACTGACCCCGTGCGGCAACACCTTTTCCTGCCGCCGCTCCGGTAACAGTAAAAAAAAGCCGGCGGCCAGTACGCTGAGTATGCCGCCGATGGCTGTAAAAATGATAACGAGAACTAGGGTGCTCAAATTAATCGCTCCAAATCAGACTGGCCATCCGGCCGGTAGTGAGACCGTCCCGACGGTATGAATAAAAACGCCCGGCATCGGCCACCGTACAAAAATCGCCGCCATAAATCCGCTCGACGCCCAAATTGCCCAGGCTGATGCGCGCCAGCCGGTAGATATCCGCCAGCCATTTGCCCGGCCGGAGGTGACGGAAAGCCGTTGCAAATGCCGGATTGGCGTCGGTGAAAGCGTTCCGCAGTTCATCGCCGACTTCAAAATGTTCCGGGCCTATGGCCGGCCCCAGCCAGACCAGGACTTCCGCGCAATTCAGGGTGTTGAGAGTTTCGCCGAGAATTCCGGCCAGCAGGCCGCGCCAGCCGGCGTGGGCGGCGGCGATCACCCGCCCCCGGTCGCCGCAGAACAGCACCGGTAGACAGTCTGCGGTCAGTACCGCGCAAACCACCCCGCTGCGGTCGGTATAGCTGGCGTCGGCCGTCTCCAGACCGTCGGCCTGGTCGGCCTTGACCACCCGTATCCCGTGCACCTGCTGTAGCCAGATCGGTTCGGCGGGCAGATCAAGCATCCGCCTGATAATTTGCCGGTTGGCGGCGACATGGCCGGAATCGTCATGCACATGGTCGGCCGGATTCAGGCTGCTGAAACCGCCGGTGCTGACGCCGCCGCTGCGCAAGGTGACCGCGGCATGAATATGGCCGGGCGCTGGCCAGTCCGGTTTAATCCAGTTCATTTTCCGCCAGTACCGCCAGCAGATGGCGCATATCGTCCGGCAGCGGTTGTTCCCATTCGCAGTATTCCCCGGTTTCCGGGTGTTCCAGTCCCAATTTAGCCGCATGCAGCGCCTGGCGTTTGAAGTTGCGTAAGGCCTCGGCCAGCGCCGGACTGCAATCGGCAGGCATTTGAAAACGCCCGCCGTACACCTGGTCGCCGACCAGCGGATAGTTGATATGCGCCATATGCACCCGAATCTGATGGGTGCGGCCTGTCTCGAGTTTTACCCGGATCAGGGTGTGGCGCTTGAAGCGCTGCTCCAGCCGGTAATGGGTCACAGCTTCCTTGCCGTCCCGGCGCACAGCATTGCGCTTGCGATCCACCCGATGGCGTCCGATCGGTTCGTCTACCGTGCCGCCGGCGGTCATCCAGCCTTTGACCAGCGCCAGATACTCTCTGTTGATGCTGCGTTCCTGTAATTGTTCGACCAGGCTGTTATGGGCCTGTAAGGTTTTGGCCACCATCAGCAGGCCGCTGGTGTCCTTGTCCAGTCGGTGGACGATGCCGGCTCTGGGCAGGGTATTGAGTTCGGGGTCGTGGTTGAGCAGGGCGTTGACCAGGGTGCCATGCCAGTTGCCGACCGCCGGATGCACCACCAGGCCCGCCGGTTTGTTGACGATCAGCAGCGTATCGTCCTCGTAGACGATATCCAATGGAATGTTTTCCGCATCGCAGTCCAGCACAGCTTCCGCTTCGGCATCCAGCTCGATCTCCTCGCCGCCGTCCAGTTTTTCCCGGCCTTTCAGGGCGACGCCATCCACCTGCACTCGCCCGGCCTTTATCCAGGATTGTAGCTTGCTGCGGGAATAGTCGGGGAACATTTCCGCCAGACACTGATCCAGGCGCATACCCGCCAATTCTTCAGGAACTCTTGCCGTTAATATCGTCATAATGGTTTTTTAAGTTATACTCACAATTCTAATTCAGCTCAGAGCCGCAAAAAGCCCTTAATGTTACAACGTGTTGTCTATCGTATGCGATTACTTTTAGTAAAAACGGTTTTTATCGCCGTACTGGCTTTGACGCTGCAAGGTTGCGAAACCTTCGATTCCTTATTGAAAGATTCGCCTTCAAAGGAAAAAGAGGAGGAATATGCCGGCTGGGATGAGAAAAAGTTCCAGGACGAGGCCCAGGTTGCGCTGAACGCCAAATCGTATCAGAAAGCCATCAAACTCTATGAATCCCTGGAATCCCGCTATCCTTTCGGCGATTACGCCCCGCAGGCGCAGATCAATGTCGCCTACGCCTATTATAAGAATGACGATCCGGAAGCCGCCCTGGCGGCGGCCGATCGCTTTATTAAAACCTATCCGCGTAATGCCGGTGTCGATTATGCCTATTATCTTAAAGGGCTGATCAACTATAATCGCGGCATAGGCTTTATCGACCGGTTTTTACCGACCGACTCTTCCCAGCGCGACCCCGGCAGCGCCCGCGACTCTTTCGACAATTTCGAAGAGCTGATACGCCGCTTTCCCGGCAGCAAATACAATGACGACGCCCGGCAGCGCATGATAGCGCTACGGAATAATCTGGCCATGTACGAAATCCATGTCGCGGATTTTTACATGCGCCGTAAAGCCTACGAGGCCGCCGTCAACCGGGCGCTGCATGTCCTGAGTGATTTCCAGCGCACCCCGGCTGTGCCGCTTGCCCTGCAAATCATGCAGGACGGATACCAGAAGATGGGCCTGAACGAACTATCGGCGGACGCCGAACGGATATACAAGCTCAATTATCCCAATGGCATCCCGGGGTATTACAAGGACACGGGCTTAATTCAGAGCCTATGGGATGCACTGGGCATGGATACCAGCCAATAAGCATGAAGCGTGTCTTTCCGGCAGTGCTGTTGGCTTATTCGGTTATGGCCGGCGCCGACCCCAAACCCGAGCCGTTATTCCAGAATCGCTTTTTTACCCTCTCGCAAGACAACGCGTTATTGTGCGCCACTAGCCGGCAGCAATTCATACCTGCTGGGGCGTTGACCACCATCATTCAGTTTTACGAAGCCAATCGCCCCGAATTGCGCAAACAGGCGGTAGCGGTGCTGACCGATCATAAAAATGCCGAGCATCTTGCAGATCTGGCGGACTACCGCCGCGATTGCGCCGGCAGCGGCTTCGCCGATTTGTGCGTACTCGAAAAATACTGGGACGACCGGGAAGCGGCATGGCGGGCTTTGGCGCTGTTTTACGACACCAAAACCGTGGTCAAGCACAGCGACACCTATATGCTGGACAATAATTACCCGGCGCCGCGCTTCAGCGCCGACCATCTGCGCATTTTCGAAAAAGCCATCCGCAAAATACCGGCATTTTTACGGGAAACCATCAGCAAGGCCAAGCCGACAGATAATCTGGAACAGGAAATCGCCGCCAAGCCGACAGCCATGCAGGCCCTGATTCTCGATGCGTTTCCGGAGGATTATAAAACCAATATCTGGCAGGATCACACCCATCCGCTGACCTTCGTGCCCGGCTATGGCTTTCGCCAGCAAACCGTGGCTCAGGTCTACAGCGGCCAGAATCTGATCATCTTTACCGTCAAAACCTTCGATAAAGGCAAGGAAGGCAGCACTTGGCGAGACATTGATCTGGAATATCTGGTCGATTTCCGCCTGCCTATCGTAGTGCATGAAATTGCCCACACCATAGACAATTTTCATTTCTGGAACGGTCAGGACGATTTATATTTTTTCAACCGATACCGGAAAATATCCAACGATAAGGAAACCTCGAAAATCATAGCCGACGCCAGACTTGCGTTATGGCCATCCAGGTGGTTCGAGGCTTTCGAGTATTTGTGGGAAGTTCACGACGGCCGCTACGACGGCAATTCCCAAGAGAAGTTCGCCGAATTGCTGGCCCAGTATATCCTGATTCCGGAACGCCTGAAGCAAAGTTCGCCGGAAGCGTATCAATGGCTACACGACGCGGTATTCAGAGGTATCGAATATCAGGGTTATGATACCTGCGGCAATCCGCTTACCCGGCCATTGAATTGGTGGCAGAACGCCACGGCCAGAATGCTGGGTCACTGACAGCAGCAGATGATCCGGATTGCGCCGAATAATGCCGATTTTTATTATTTACCCGATGCCATGATATGAAAAAGCCGCAAACGCTGTCCCTACAGGAACAACTTCTCAAGTCCGGCCTAGCCAGCGACGCCAAGGCGAAACAGGTCAAGGCCGAAAAACGCAAGCAGACCAAACAGCAACGCAATAAGGGCATAGAGGTTACCGATGCGGTCAAACTCGATGTGGAGCAGGCGCGCCAGCAGCAGGCCGAGCGCGACCGCGAACTGAACCGTTTGCGCCAGCAGGCCGAAGAACAAAAAGCCCTGAGCGCGCAAATTCGCCAAATGGTGGAACAGAATACCATCGCCCAGGACGAGAACGGCATGGCTTACCGGTTTACCGACCATAACAAGGTCAAATCGGTCTATGCCGCGCCGAAAGTCCGCGAAGCCCTGGTTGCCGGCCAGGCGGCCATTGTCAGGCTGGACGGCATGGGTTATAGAATTGTGTCGGCGGAAATTGCCCGAAAAATCTGCGACCGCAATGCCGAATATGTGGTGGTGTTCAATGAAAACAGCGGCGAAACCGTGGCTGTCGATGACCCCTATGCGGCTTTCCAGGTTCCGGACGATCTGATCTGGTAACGGCCTCGGTCGTCAATTCCGCCGATTCAGGGCATAAAGCCCGGAATCGACGGCCGGCGGTCTTTCCAGCATCAAATCGGCCAGCAATTGCGCGGAAGCGGGGGCCATTACCAGGCCGTTTCTGAAATGCCCGGCATTGACGCCAAGGTTTTGGTAATACGGATGCCTGCCGATATAGGGTACGCCTTGTGGGCTGCCCGGGCGCAGGCCGGCCCAGTGATGGCTGACCGGAAAGTCCTTTAAATCCGGCAGCAGGCTGGTGGCGAACCGGTAGAGGGAATCCCGGGCCTGGCTGGTCACGGATTTGTCGAAACCTGCTGCTTCCACTGTGCTGCCGGCCAGAATCCGGCCGTCATTGCGCGGAATCAGATAGGTGTCGCCGTCCAGCACCATATGCTGCAGTGTATCGGGTCTGGCGTCGAATACCAGCATCTGGCCTTTGACCGGCTGAATGGGTAAAGCAGACCTCGGCGGTTGCGAAGGCAGCCAGTTTTGCAGAAATTCAGCGCTCCATGCCCCGGCGCAGACTATAAGCTGATTAAAGGTATGGCGCTGGCCGGCGGTTTCCAGCCAGAGGATATTTTGCCCTGAGGTTTTTACGCGGCTGATTTCGGCGTGCTCGGTAAAAGTCACGCCCCGTTGCGATAAATAGGCATACAGGGCTTTCAGCAGTCGCGGATTGCGGATTTGCGCGATCTCCGGCAGCCATAGCGGATGCAGCAATTCGGTTTGCAGCCTGTCGGTCAGGGTGGGCGCGGCAGGCTCGGAATGAATGCCGTATCTTTGGCGCCATTGTTCGGCCAGTTCAAAATCGGGGTTTTTACTGATCAGCATCCCGCATTGCCGCCATTCCGGATCGATGTCGGTCGCCTCCAGCAGTTCCCTGTTCAAAACCGGATATTGGCCCAGGCTATGCAGCACCAGAGTGGAAATCGCCGCCGCCTGCCGCCAAGGATAAAGCGGCAGCAGTATGCCGCCGCCGGCCCAGGACGACTCGCGCCCCGCGGCCGACTTGTCGATAACTCTGACCTCCCGCCCCGCCAGACGAAGTTCGCGAGCCGTCAGCAAACCACTGATGCCGCCGCCAATGATCACTATGTCGTTATGTATTGTCATGACGAAAGTATAGTCGAATGAGCGGCGGATCAGGAAAAATTGATGTGTAGCCGGGCGAAAAAACTGCCGGTTAGAATCCGCAGTTGTGCAAATTTTTAAACCAATTGTTGTTTTTTTTTGACAAATAAGTACATTGCCTTACGATGTTTATGCAGCTTATTGATATAAATCAATTTTTTTATGAAAAAAATTTTAGTCCAAAACTTGTAAGGCGGCAAGTTTACTGCTAGTATTCTCTTCGTAAAGAAATGCTGTGTTGCTACAAAGCAAAAAACACTCTTAACAATAACAACCCTATGGGGGAGACTGACATGATATTCAACAAAACCAAATTAGCGCTCGGCATTGCTGCTGCGACTTTATCCTTTGCGTTCCTGGCTCCAGCCCAGGCTGGTGATGCAACTGCACAAGCCGATGCCTTGGCTGCGCAACTGCAACAAATGTCCAGCCAGATGCAAGCCATGCAGGCGGAACTGGATCGGGTCAAAGCTTCCGCCAATAACACTGCGGAAGCCAATACCAAGGTTAAAGAACTGGATGACTGGATGGCTTCAGTCAAGTCTACACCTGAGCACGCTTCTTCAAAAGACAATCTGGTGTTCATTCGTGGCGGCTGGTCGCAACTGGATCATGCCAGATCCGCAATCGGCGCCCCACTGGCTAACGGCGGTCTGTTGTCCAACAATCAAAACGCCAGCGGCTATTACTATGGCGGCGCTTTCGACTTCAATGTCAACAACGATCTGTTCGGTCTGGTAGACAACACCTCATTTCTGGTCGAGTTGGGTTTCGAATACAGCGAATACGGCAACGGCAAAAACACTTTGACCAGCGGCGTCACCACTTCGCCTACCTCTACCGACGCTCGTCTGAGAGTCAACGCTTCGCCTAAAATCAAATTCTTTCACGGCAGCAAATTCCGCCCATGGATCATTCCTGTCGGCTTTGAAGTAAACATCCTGGGCGTTCCTTCCAATGCGGTTTCCGTATTGAGCTCAGGCATGCAATTCGGCGGCGGCGCCGAATATGACATCTTCAGAGGCATCGTAGTCGGTGCTGACGCCCGTTACCACTACACAACCGGCAGCATCAACGGCACGCCTACCGACGGTTTCACCACCGGTGGTTATGTAGGTTTCAAATTCTAGGATTTGTAGCCACACCATGCCGGACAAAAGGGAAGGCCGAAAGGCTTTCCCTTTTTTTATGCTGGAAGGAAAAGGCTAAACTGTAAGCGTCTGTCGCAATGGACAAGGCAATGCTTTTAGCCATAAACATCAAGTCAACTCAATATTTTCAGGTAAAGCAGTAACCGATGCGAGTTCTCTACCCTGCCATTACCCCCTTTCATACCTTCCTGCTGGAAACCGGCGGCATCCATCAGGTCTATGTCGAGCAGTCCGGCAATCCGGCCGGCATGCCGGTGATTTTTTTGCATGGCGGCCCCTGCTCCGGAACCCGGCCCGACCATAGACGATTTTTCAATCCCGAGCGCTACCATATCATTCTGTTCGATCAGCGCGGCTGCGGCCAGTCCCTGCCTTTCGGCGAACTACAGGACAATACCACGCAGGATTTACTGGAAGACATGGAACGTATCCGCACCCGGCTGGGTTTGCGGCAATGGCTGTTGTTCGGCGGTTCCTGGGGAGGGACGCTGGCGCTACTTTACGCCCAGCAACACCCGCACAGCGTGCTGGGCATGATACTGCGCGGCGTGTTTCTGGCCCGGCAGGCGGACATGGACTGGTTTCTGGGCAATGGCGTCAACCGGATTTATCCCCGGCAATGGCAGGATTTAAAGGACAGCCTGCCGCCGCAATTTGCGGATAGTGTTCAGCAAGGCTTATACCGCACGGTATTCGCCGACGACGAAGACCTGGCCAGACGGGCGGCGAAACAATGGCTGCGGTGGGGCGGATTAGTGGCGCTGGGCAACGAATTTATCGAGGATGCAGAGCCGGTCGGCGATCAGGCCTTGAAACAGGTGCGCATGGAGCTGCATTACGCCCGGCACGGCTATTTTATAAAGGAAAATCAGATTCTTGACAATTGCTGGCTATTGCAGCATATTCCGGCCATTATCGTCCACGGTCAGCACGATCTGACCTGTCCGCTGGAAAGCGGATGGCTTTTGCATCAGGCCCTGCCCGCAGCGGATTTTCAGATTCTGTCCCATGCCGGGCATATTGCCCGCGGCGAACAGATGATAGATGCCCTGGTCTCTGCCAGCGACAAGATGGCAAGAATTTTATAGGACGGCGATGAAACACAAAAAAAGGCTAGTGATAGCCATGACCGGTGCCACCGGCGCCATCTATGGGGTGCGGATGCTGCAAATCCTGCGCCGGGAGCCGGACTGGGAAAGCCATCTGGTTATTTCCTCAGCAGGGCTGGTCAATCTCAAATATGAACTGGACATGGAGCGTAGCGCCCTGCAGGCGCTGGCGGATGTCTGCCACGGCGTCAACGACATCGCCGCCGCCATTGCCAGCGGCTCTTTCAAGACCGAAGGTATCGTCGTCGCGCCGTGCTCGATGAAAACCCTGGCGGCGGTTGCGCACGGCTTTGGCGACAATCTGATTTCCAGGGCGGCGGACGTGGCCCTGAAAGAACGGCGGAAGACGGTGCTGATGCCCAGGGAAACACCGCTTAATCTGGCGCATATCCGTAATATGGCGGCAGTGACCGAGATGGGCGGTATCATCTATCCGCCCATGCCGGCTTTCTATAACCGCAACGATTCGGTCAAAGCCATGGTGGACGAAGGCGTGGGGCGTATTTTGGATATGTTCGGCGTGGAAGTGGAAGGGCTTTACCAGCCCTGGACGGGTCTGAATTCGGACGAATAGTCGTCGTGTTATTCTTCCGGGCCGAAACAGTGCACATAATCCTTGCAAACCTCGCAGGACGGCGCCCGGCAGACATAAATGCCCTCGGCTTCGCAAAGCTGTTTATAGAGGAATTTTTTCCACTTCATGTTCCTGCCGTTCAGAACTTTCAATTCCGGAAAATTATTGCCCAGCATATCGGACAGATCCTCGCGGCTCCATAAGCCCAAATCCTGCCATAAATGATTGCTACCCAAACAGGCGGTGACGATCAGGCCGATCAGCCATTCAATGCATTCGCCGTCGCCGGCCGCATGGCGGCGCAGATAGAGTTCCAGATCCTGTTTTTCCAGCATTCTGCTGAAATCGCAGGTCTTGCCGGATACCGCAGTCCCCGGTAAGTGATAATGGGGAAAGCATTGCTGTAACAGCTGTTGAAACGCCATGGGCGGCAAGCCCAGAAAATCGGGTAGTTCACCTGCTCCGACCCGCCAACTGGCGATAATTTGCGCCAGCCAGACGTTGTTGGACGACTGGCCGGCGCAAGCCATGAGATCGTCGTAGTGTTGCTGACGCGATAGTTCCAGGGATACGGGCTTGTTTGCCTGATGGGAGGGTATCGTTGGTCTGCAACGCATAATCGATGCTCCTGACTTGATTAACGCAAATACCGCTTAATACTCGACGCGGATGTCTTCATCCCGAACGATCATCTGGCAGGCTAGACGCCAGTCGCAAGGCAGATCATCGACGATCATCCTTTCCAGCTCATCGGCGGTGACCTTGCCGTGCTGTTTGAGCACGGTTTTTTCTTTCTCGGTCAGTGGCCCGCCCATGCGCTGGTTTTTTTTGTCCAGACTGGTGACTTTGACCAGACAGGTACCGCACTCGCCGTCTTCGCATTCAAAATGAATGGGAATCTTGTTTTCCAGCGCGAGTTTCAATAATGTCTGGGTGTGACTGCCCGCCACAGCGTAGACTGTTTTATCCCGGTATTCGGGACTGGTAAAGGTAATTAAAGCCATGTCATGCCTCCTCGTTTGTTATACAGGTCTGACAGACAGTGAACCACCCAGCACCTGCGCCTGACAGGCCAGGCGATTGTGTTTGCCGGCCATGTTTTCCCGCAGGATTTTATCTTCCAGAACCGACGGTTCGGTAAGATTATTCCAGCCTTCGGTCACTTTCATGATGCAGGTACCGCAATCGCCTTCCCGGCAGCCATAGGTTATACCGGAACCGACTTTTTCGGATACCTCGATAACCCGGGTGCCTGCCGGTACGGTGACGGTAACATTTATATCTTCGAACGTAATGGTCGCTTTGGCCATTGTAAAAACTCCTTAAAGTATTGATATCTAATCTCGGCCGCCTCTAATTCGAGGACTAACCGGTTTGGAATCCTGCGATTCCCGATTTTCATTGTTCCAGGAACAATGAAGACACCGAATCATCCCTGAATCGGATAGCCCGTACCCAATGGATACGGGCTAAACACCTCAGGCCGGCGTCAGTTCAGTCGCGGCGCCGGCCCGGGCCTAATCCATCCTGATGGCCCGTCAGGACAGATCGGCAAGATTTACCTGTTTGTTTTCCCGTATGCCCATCAACTCCTGAGCCAGTTCCAGGCCGAATGCCCGGCACTCCAGAATCTCGTCGTCGGTCGGGATCAGTTTGACTCGCAAGCCGGGAATGGGCACCCTCAATTTCAAACCGCGCAAGCGGTCTTCCACCAGTCGCACCCCTTCGCCGGTCCAGCCGTAGGAGCCGAACACGCCACCCAGTTTCGATTTAAGATTGACTACCGTTAGGGAAGAAAGCAGATCCCAGATGGGTTTGACCGCATCGCCGTTGATGGTCGGCGTGCCTAGAATCATGCCGTCGGCTTCTTCGATCAAATCCACGAAGGGCGCGACTTCCCCGCCTTCCAGATCATAAAGCGAGACCCGGACATCCTCTACCTGCAATGCGCCCTGATAAATGGCTTCCGCCATCCGCCGGGTATTACCGTAGGAACTGATATAAAAAATCAGCAGGGTTTTCTGGTGGGCGCTCAGCTCGCTATGCAGGGCGGGTATGGACAACTGGTGGTAACGCTGGATGTAATGCTCCGGGCGGTCGCGCAGAATCGGGCCGTGGGTCGGGGCGATCAGCCTGAGCGGCAAGGGCTGGATCAATTCCAGGGCGCGCAGCACATACTCCTTGAAAGGCCGCATGATATGGGCATAGTAATATTCGAACGAAAACCGAAAATCTCCGACTCGGTCGTTAAAAAGCCGGCTATCGCAGAAATGGCAGCCGAACACATCGCCAGAAAACAGAATGCCTTCTTCCGGGGCGTAGGTGCATTGAGTGTCGGGCCAGTGCAGATAAGGGGTATGCAGAAACTGCAGGCTGCGGTCTCCCAGCGAGACCGAATCGCCGGTCAGCACCGGCGTAAAACGCAGTTCGTTCTGCTTCAGCAGGCCTTTCAGCATGGACTGGGCTTTTTGCGAGATGAACAACTGTGCCTGCGGCGCGCGGCGCATCAGTTCCGGCAGAGCGCCGGTATGATCGGGCTCCAGATGATTAAGGACGATAACCCTGATTTCCGAATAGTCGGCAACGCTTTCAAAGCGGGTAAAAAAATCGGCGGAAAAGCCTTCCTTGACGGTATCGATAATCGCCACCCCGGAACTGCCCCGAATCACATAGGCGTTATAAGTGGTGCCGTTGGCGGTTTTGAGAATGATATCGAAGGTTCTTAGATTAGGATCGAGCGCGCCGATCCAGTGTACCCGTTCGGATAACGGAACGGCCTGAGGCTGGCCCTGGTCATTGAGCAGCTTCGCGCTATTCATGACTCGCAGGCCTGTGCATCGCGCCGTTTCACACAGGTTTCCAGGGCAGGATCGACCGATGACAATCCCAGCCAGCTTTCGACCTCCGCCGCATCAAAGCCGGCGCGGCGGCGTCCGTCAACTTCCATTAACGGACGGCGGATCAGAATCGGCGAAGCCACCATCAGTGCTATCGCCTGTTGTTCGTCGAGGGATGCCGGATCGATTTCGGCATTTTTGATTGCCGGGGCGCTGGGGTTGAACCAAGCGCTGACCGGCAAGTTTCCAAAGAATGAGCGCAATTTTTCCGGCTCATCCACCCAGCGGTGCTGCAATAAATCGTAAATCACAAGCCTGTGCCCAGCCTTGGTCAATAGCTGTTTTTGCCGGGTGTTGTTGACACAGCCCGGCTTTTCGTAAAAGTGTATGGTCGCCATGGCGATCAATGCGCTTGTAGTTCCGCCATCGCCTCGGCCATTTTTTCCGGTGGAATACCTGTCAATGAGCCCGGCGGGTTGATCGGTACTCCGAGCGCGTCCAGTATCGCGCCTTCGATTGGGCAGATACTGGCGCATTGCGGTTCCTTATAATCGTCTTCACATTCCGTGCATTTTTTGGGGTTGATCAAAAAATGCGGTTTGGCTTCGTATATCGCCTTGCTCGGACACAAGGGTTCGCAGGCAAAACAGTTGACACAGCTTTCGATAATTTTCAAGGCCATGATAATGCCTCCTTATGCGCTGGCGCGTTGCTCTTCACTCAAGTCTTCAAGCTTGCCGGCTGCCGCCATTTCCTTATAGACTGCCATCACGGCCTGCTCGATAGGCTCCATGGCATGTTCGCCATTCGGGGCGATGCCGGCTTGCTCCAGCATTTCCCAAGGTTCATAACCCACTTTCGAGCACAGAACCGCCTCGCAGCCTTCAAGAGCGCGAATAGTCTTTTGCAGCGCCGTTTCCGCTTCGCCGCAGGAATTATCGCCGCTGCAATACAGCTCGGTTTTGCGGTGGCTGATAAAACGCACGCCCTCTGGCGAAGCTTCGTAGATCAAAAATTCCTTGGCATGGCCAAAGTGCATGTTGATCAGGCCCTGGCCGCTGGTGGCGACCGCCATCAGAACCGGTCTGGTGGTAAGTTTTTCTTCCGCGGCGAACGCTTGGGCGGCCTGATGTTTTTCAGCGCGCTTGCTGTTCATTTCTTCGGCGATAGCCTGATGAATGACTTTGCGTTTTTCCATGGCTGCCTGATAATCGATCTCCATATCCTCGATTTTGTCCATGGTAAACTCGTCGCCCCGGTCTTCGCCCAGCAGGCCGACCGCATCCGCGCGGCATTGCCGACAATGGCGCATCATGTTCATGTCGCCGGAGCAGCTATCCTGCAAGGCCTGCAATTCCAGCGCCGTTGGGCCGCGCTGACCCATTACGCCATAGAAAGTGCCGTGTTCGGCTTCGGCGATCAGCGGCATTACATTGTGCAGAAACGCGCCCTTGGATTTGACGATCTTGCTGACTTCCGCCAGATGCTGATCGTTGACGCCGGGTATCATCACCGAATTGACCTTGACCAGAATGCCTTTGGCAACCAGCATTTCCAGACCTTTTTGCTGCTGTTCGATCAGGATTTTCGCCCCTCTTTTGCCTTTGATGCGGCGGTTTTCCCAGAAAATCCAGGGATAGATTTTGGCTCCTACTTCCGGATCGACGCAGTTGATGGTGATGGTGACGTGATCGATATTATGCTTGGACAACTCCTCGACCGAATCCGGCAGAGCCAGACCATTGGTGGAGACGCAGAGTTTGATATCCGGCGCTTCCTGGCTCAGGCGGCGGAAGGTCTCGAAAGTCCGTTCCGGATTCGCCAGCGGATCGCCGGGGCCGGCGATGCCGAGTACCGTCATTTGCGGAATATTGGCGGCGACCGCCATGGTTTTTTTCACAGCCTGATCGGGTGTCAGCAACTCTGACACCACGCCGGGACGAGATTCGTTGGCGCAATCGTACTTGCGGTTGCAGTAATGGCATTGAATGTTGCAGGCCGGTGCGACCGCGACATGCATGCGGGCGAAATAATGGTGGGCGTCTTCCGAGTAGCAGGGGTGATTTTGCACCTTTTCCCGGATTTCATCGGACAGGTGATCCAGTTGATCATCGGTAGACCCGCAAGAGCCGGCGGAGCAGCCGCTTTTGGCCGCAGGTTGTTCATTTAAGACTGGCAATTCCATGAAACTCTCCTCACTTGATTGGTTTATTAGAGAGTTAGCACAGGCCGTGCCAGTTATTGACTTTTTATAACCAATTGAATTTCATGTATTTTTAATTTAATAATTCCGTATGTGTTGGAATTGTCACAAGATTGTGTTTGTAACAGGACATTATCGAAAAAAGCATGGCTGCTTTGGTACAAAACTGTCCGCCAAAACATTGCCGGCATTAATCGCCGCCGTGTTCGGCAAATATCGCAACCCGACCTTGTTTATCGAACGACATGACCTGATAAGCCTGTTTCTGGCCGCCGGCTTCCATGCCAGGACTGCCCAGCGGCATATTGGGCGCGGCGATGCCGGCCACGGCAGGCTTGTTCAGCAGCAGCTTCCTGACATCCCCGGCCGGAATATGGCCCTCGACCACATAGCCGTCCACAGTAGCCGTATGGCAGGACGCCAGCTTGTCGGGGATGCCCAGTTTTTCCTTAATGGCCTGCATGTCGTCGCTCATCACGGTTTTGACAGTAAAACCGCTGTGCTGCATATGCTCCAGCCATTTCCCGCAGCAACTGCAACCCGGGCTGCGATAAACCGTCATTTCCGGAACGGCGGCGGATTCTTCGGCGTGCAGTCCCAGGCTAAAACCCAGCAAAATGGACGCGGCGACCGTTTTCAAAAGTTTATTGTTCATTTTAGTCTTTTATTTAATCAAATGGGCTCGATGTGCTTTACGTTGCCCGGTCGCAGGGCGCGTAAAATGCGCTCTGCCTCAAATACCCGCAATCAGACATGATATTGCGGACTTAATTCCCGCACAGCCTCGACCATGGCCCTGACATGTTCCGGGTCGATGTCCGGCAAAATGCCGTGTCCGAGATTAAACACATGTCCGGAACCCTGTCCGTAATCATGCAGAATTTTGGCGACATGTCCGCGTATCACATCCGGCGAGGCATACAGGGTGACAGGATCCATATTGCCCTGCAAGGCCACCTTATCGCCTACCCGCGCCCGGGCTGCGCCGATGGAGGTTTGCCAGTCCAGCCCCAGCGCCTCATAGCCGGTTTCGGCCATGGCTTCCAGCCACAAACCGCCGCCTTTAGTAAAAAGAATGGCCGGAATCCGGCGCCCGTCTCGATGGGTGTTCAGCAATTGCCTGACCTGCCGGGCGTAACGTAACGAAAACTCCGGATAAGCGTCATGGCTCAGTACCCCGCCCCAGGTGTCAAACACCATCACCGCATCGGCCCCGGCGGCAATCTGGGCGTTCAGATAGGCGGCAACCGATTGCGCCAGCTTGTCCAGCAATTCATGCATCAGCAGCGGCTGCTCGAACAACATGCCTTTGACCAGTTGAAAATTTTTGCTGCTGCGGCCTTCCACCATATAGGTCGCCAGCGTCCACGGGCTGCCGGAAAAACCGATCAGCGGCGCCCGGCCCAGCAGACGGGCTTTAATTAGCCGTACCGCGTCCATCACATAGCGCAGCTCGGTTTCAGGGTCGGGAATCGGCAGATTGTGAACGTCATCGGCCGTGCGTAACGGACGAGCGAATTGCGGGCCTTCGCCCTCGGCGAACGACAGGCCCAGCCCCATGGCGTCCGGAATGGTGAGAATGTCGGAAAACAGGATCGCCGCATCGAAACCGAATCTGTCCACCGGCTGCAAGGTCACCTCGCAAGCCAGTTCAGGATTGGTGCATAACTGCATGAAGCTCCCGGCCTTGCCGCGCACCTGCCGATATTCCGGCAGATAGCGTCCGGCCTGGCGCATCATCCACACCGGCGTGCGTTCGACATTCTGTTTCAACAAGGCGCGGATAAATAAATCGTTTTGTAAGTTTGACATGGATGGGTTAGGTTCCTGGCTTAATGGCTTTCAATCCGGACAAATTTGAATCTTTTTTCCAGACTGCGATTAAATTCGTTGGGCATGGCGGTTTTATATTTTCGGGCTTCGGCCAAAGTTCGGAAAGAGCCGTAAATGACCACATATTTTTCCCTGTCCTTTGCACCTGCGGTGAAATATTTCAGGCTGTCGCGGTAGTCGGCATATTTTTTCAGAACCCGTTGCACGGCGGCTTTATCGTACAGAACCATCACCTGCAAGGTATAGTTGTCCGGCGGCTGCGCCATGATCCAGGCATGGCTGCTCATGTCCGCTACAGATTTTTCCGGTTCGGGTTCGGCTATTTTTTTTACCGTTTCCACCCCGCCGGCCGTGGCGGGCTGCCCGGCTTTTGCGGCAAGCGTCGCAATTGGCGACGGAATTGCAGGGTTGTCATCGGCAGCCGCCGGCGGCTGCCGTTCGCCGGCCTGCGCGGTTTCGGTCGCGGGCTGCGCGACAGCCGGTTCGGAAAACGCCTGACCGGTTGTCGCAGCCTGGGCCTGCGCCACGGGCGGGGCGGCAGGCTGTATGGCCGGCAGGGCAATGGTTTGCGGCGGGATTTGTTTGCTGATGGCGATGTTTTCGGCGGCAGGCCGGGTTTTGTACAAAAACCAGCCCCAGGTCAGGCAGGAAACAGCTAGTGCAATGCCAAGCAATAAACCGGTATGGCTGCCGGAGCGCCGATTATGCCGCTGGCTGACTTTGGGCGTTTCCGCCACGATTCTGCCCGGTATGCCATGGCTGGCCTGATACAGATCGGCGACCAGGGCGTCGCTAACCGCATTGAACGATATGCCGCTGCCGGGCCGGGCGGACAGGTTCTGCAGATAATCTGCGCAATCTTTCCGGCTCAGGGGCGGCAGCTCGATGAAATGGCAATCGTCAATCGCCTTGTCGGTGCTGCGTTTGACATGAAATCCGTCGTGGGTCATCGCCGCCACCAGCCCAAGTTCCGGCAGCGATGCGCAAAAATCCAGCAGTTCGGTGATGACCCCGGGCGGCAGCTGATCGGCATCGTCTATGACCAGCACCGCTTTCTGTTTTTCACAAAAATGACGCAGCATGGACAGGTCAAGTTTCGCCTGTCCGGAATCGGCGAACAGAAAATGGCGGAATCCGTCCATGATGGCTGTAAAATCCAGCTCAGGGCTGCCCTGCAACAGTTGTATCCGCCATTGTGCCTGCCGGTTACGCAACGTTTGCAGCAATGTGGTCTTGCCTATGCCTTCCGGGCCGCAGATGATCAGTGGCTGGTGCAGATTGCTGAGCAAATGAATCGCCAAATCCAGTTTCTGCGAACGCTCAGGCGTAATCAGCGCCCGTTCCGCCAGGGTTGCCGCCGCTCTTTCCCGGTAAGTTTTAATATCAGCGGTCGGCATAGTTTTTCAGGGTCTGTTGTAATTGAGCCGGTTCCACGCTCATCGGCAACAAAGCTTTGCCGATGGCTTCCAGCAGGATTACCCGGATTTTGCCGTCAACATTCTTCTTGTCCACCCCCATCAGCTCGATATATTGGTCGGCGGTCATTTCCGGCGGCGGCAGTACCGGCAGGCCGGCGGCCTTGAAGACCTCGATGATCCGCGCCACATCCTGATCGTCCAGCCAGCCCAGTCGCCGGGACAGGTCAGCGGCAAAGCAAGCGCCGATGGCGACCGCCTCGCCATGCAGATAATGGCCGTAACCGCAACCGGTTTCAATGGCGTGACCGAAAGTATGCCCCAGATTCAGGGTAGCCCGCACCCCGGATTCAAACTCGTCCTCGCCCACCACTTCGGCCTTGTTGAGGCAGGAGCGTTCAATCGCATAAGCCAGCGCCTGCTTGTCCCTGGCCAGCAGCAGCGGCATATTCGCTTCCAGCCAGTTTAAGAACGCCGCATCGCGAATCAGGCCGTATTTGATCACCTCGGCCAGGCCGGCCGACAATTGTCGGTCTGCCAGAGTATTCAGCACATCGGTGTCGATAATCACGCATTTGGGCTGATAAAACGCGCCTATCATATTTTTGCCCAACGGATGATTCACCCCGGTTTTGCCGCCTACCGACGAATCGACCTGGGCCAGTAGCGTGGTCGGAATTTGCACAAAGCCGATGCCGCGTTGATAACAGGCCGCCGCAAAGCCGCCCATATCGCCGATGACGCCGCCGCCCAGCGCAATCAGCGTGGCGTTACGGCTAAATTTTTTTTCCAGCAGCCTATCGAATATTTTTTCCAGCTCATGCAGGGTCTTATGCTGTTCGCCATCCCGCAGTTTCACAATTTCCGTGCGGTGCGAACTCAGCGCTGCCGACAGCGCCGCCGGATATTGATCCGGAATGGCGTCGCTGGTGACGATCATCACCTGCTGCGAGCTTATATGCTGCGCCAGTAACGCCGTATCGGCCAGCAGGCCGGAGCCGATATATATCGGATAACTTCTGTTCCGATCCAGTTCAACTTTCAATACTTTCATGATCTTCCAATGCAGCACGATACTGCTGCAAAATGGTTTTAACAACGGTCTTGCCCGGCATGGAGCCGGAGTCTATCCTGAAATCCGCGCATTCCCTGTAAAGCGGCTCCCGTTGCGCCAGCAAAGTCTGAAGACGTTTCCGGGGATTGCCGGTTTGCAGCAGAGGCCGCTGGGTGTCGTGCCGGGTTCTATACAGGATTTTATCGATGGAACAATACAGATAAACCACAAAGCCGCGCGTCTTCAGCGCTTCGCGGTTTTCCGGCAGCAACACGGCGCCGCCGCCGGTAGCCAGAACGATGCCACGCAACCGGCTCAGGTCGTCAATGACGCTTTGCTCGCGCAATCTGAAACCGGCCTCGCCTTCATAGGAAAAAATGGTCGGAATATCCACCCCCATGCTTTCCTCAATCACTTTATCGCTATCGTAAAAAGGCCGTTGCAACGCTTTTGCAAGCTGTTTGCCGATGGTGGTCTTGCCCACCCCCATCAGGCCGATAAGATAAATGTTCTCCATTTTTTTCATTAGCAATGCGAGGCATGCGGCTTAAAACCTTACATTATGCCTATTTTTAGTCTGGCGGCGAATAAAATTTTGAGGCGGTAAAGGCCCTGTGATCCGTCGGGTCGGCATGTTAACCTAATGTAAAGCGGCGCACAGTATTGCGTCTATACCATAATAATGTGCAAATCAGACGGCTGCATTATCATTTACCCATGAGCCACGACCACGACAGCAGTTATAAATCACTCTTCGCCAATCCGGAAATGGTGCGCGATCTGGTGATGGGCTTTATTCCCGACGACTGGCTGCATACGCTGAATTACGCCACATTGGAAAGAGTCTCCGGCAGCTATGTTTCAGAAGACTTTAAGCAAAGGGAAGACGATATGGTCTGGCGGGTTAAAGTCGGCGGGGAATGGGTCTATCTGTATTTGCTGATTGAATTCCAAAGCACTGTCGATAAATACATGGCTTTACGGATGCTGGTATACCAAGGCCTGTTGTATCAAGACCTGATAAAAGCCGGTGAGGGATTAAAGGACGGCCCGCTGCCGCCGATTTTGCCGATTGTGCTTTACAATGGCAACCAACGCTGGACGGCGGCGACTGATGTCTTTGATCTGATTCCACCGGTACCGGGTATGGTTGAACAGTTTAAACTGCGAGCCAGACATTTGGTCATTGATAAAAATGCCTATGCCAATATGGATTCGGCGCCGCTTAAAAATCTGGTTGCGGCGGTGTTCAGAATTGAAAGTCCTGGTAGCCCTCAAGACATGCGCGATTTCCTGGAGGTTCTGAGCGACTGGCTAAGCGACCGGCCGGATTTGCGGCGGATGTTTGCATTGTGGATCAGGGCAACCTTGATGCGCAAACCGAATTACGGTATTTTACTGACGCAGGTAGACGATTTACAGGAGCTGAATGTTATGCTGGCGGATAAACTGGAAGAATGGGCGCTGGGCTATAAAGCTGAAGGGAAAGCCGAAGGAAAAGTTGAAGGTGAGATACTCGCCTTGCAAAAATTGCTTGCCAGACGTTTTGGCCCCATCCCGACAGAGATTACCGCAAAAATTTCTGTAGCCACCCTGGCGGAAATTGAACGCTGGTTTGATCTTGCTATCGACGCCAAGCGTCTGGCGGATATTTTCGATCAAGACTAAAAGACTGTTCCCGCCTAACGCAGCAAGATGCAATGCACAAATCGACAGCCTGCCATAATCATTTTCGGATATTTATTATCAAGGGTGCGGATACCGCTGCCGCATAAATGGAATCGGCGGCCTTGATCGCCTGTATGGCGCAGATCCCTGCCGTTGCTGTTTCGGCCTTGAGTCGCCAGATGCCGTTGCCATGCGACAGCTTGCAGTTGGCATTGCTGGCCGTCAACACCTGCATGGTCACCGCGCCGCCGCCGGGGCCGCCGACAACACTCAGATTCATTGCCTGCGCTGAAATTGCCGTGGCGCTGGCCGGCACGATGCTGATGCTCTGACTGATCTTACTGCCAACCTGTATGCCAACAGTCGCCGTAGCACAAACCCCGTTATCCGGTGCCGGTAGGCAGGCCCGGTAGGTAAAGCCGTCGCTGCCGGTAAAACCACTGACCGGCGTATAGCTAAAGCCGCCGTTGGCGTTGAACTCCAGCACACCGTTGACGACGCCGCTATTCAAAGCCAGTGCGACCTGGGCCGGAATGTTGCCTTGGCGCCTGACCGTCGCGCTCAGCGAAGTGTCTTCCGGCGTATACAGCAGATAATTTGCCGGACGTAAATCATAGGAATGGATGGTGATCGTCGCTACGGCAGTATTGCCAATACTGTCGGCGATGGCATAGTCCAGACTGTCCACCCCGGTGAATGCCGGATTGGCAGAAAAGCGAACCGTGCCGTCGCCGTCCACGATCTGCCAGACGCCATGCCTGGTGGCGACGGGTTCCCGGTTGATCTGGTTCTTGCCCGGCAGTTTGCCGCTACCGGCAGCCAAGCTCAGCGTGGCGGGATTCAACACGGCCCCAGCGTCGGCGCTATCGTTGACGGCAGGCTGGAAGCTGATGCTTTGCCCCGGCAGCGTGCTGTACCGATCCGCAACGGCATGCAGCGACGTCGGCGCCACCAGAATGGAAATGCTGGCCTGCGCGGGGGCATTGCCGCTACCGCTGTCATTGACAGCATAGTCCAGCGCCGCCGTACCGGTAAACGGCCGGCCGGTTTCCGGAACATGAGCGGCCGGGGTGAATGTCAGCAAACCGGAAAAATCGGTTTCCCACAAGCCGGCGGCGGTGTCGATCCGGGTCACCGCAGCATCCGGCGTGGTCGGAGACAGATTCAGGGTTTCCGGCAGCAAGGTGTTGCCGACGGAGGCCGAGTCGTTGTCCAGAATGGGTAGTATGACTGGCGTGTTCATTCTGGTTGTCGCCGTATCGTTGACTGCCAGTGGCGAGTCGCCGCCGGTGACTACGACGCGGACGATTGCGGTGTTGCTGACGTTGCCCTGATCGTCCTGTACCGTGTAAGGCATGTTGAAGACGCCAGCGCCAGCCGCAGGGGTAAAGGTCAGTTCGGCTGTGCTGACGTCAAACTGCCAAACGCCATAGGCTGTTGTCAGCGGCGGCGTCAACGCCAGTGTGGCTGGGGTCAGGGAATTGCCGGCGGCGGCCACGTCATTGGCAAGCAGGGTAACCGCCACCGGCGTATCGGCCGCGGTCACAGCATAATCGTCATTGGCGACCGGGGCCGCCGCGTAACCGGGATTAGCCGTCTGAGTCGCTGCCGAACCGGCGACCGTCACCGTGATGTTTGCAGGATTGCTGGTTTTGGCAAGCGTATCGGCCACGGTGTAGGGAATCGTCAGCGTACCGGAAAACCCGGATGCCGGCGTGAAAGTCACTACGCCGTCATTGGCGGCCGGCGATGTCGCGAACACACCCTTGCCGACAAAACTTAAACTGTCCTGCCGGCCGCTAGCCTCCGGGTTCAGATCAATGGAGCCAAACGCCAAGTCTGCGCCGGCCGCCGCCGCGTCATTCGCCGTGACAGCGACCGAGACCGGGACGCCAGACAGGGCGGCCACGGCATCGGAGTTGGCGGCCGGCATGACTTTCAATACCTTGATCGTGAGTCCGGCCTGGGAACAAACCTGTTTGCCCGAAGTGGCCAGACTGCAAATCCGATATTTTATTGGGTAAACCCCCGGTTTCTCGCCGGCCGGCGCCAGCAAGCTGCCGGCGGCGTTGAAATTCAGTCCGCTCAGGCCGCCTTTACTAACCAGCACAGGCGTGGAAATATTCGCGCCGGTTCCGGAACTTTGCGCAGTTTGCCCGCCTACTGTGTCATTGGCCAGCACGTCGATGCTTGCCCCGGCGCTCGCCAACACATCGACGCTGCCGTCGCTGACGGCGCTGATTACCGGAATCAGCAGACTGGCGTGATTGTTGGCCGGGTTGATGTCCTGCTGACTGCCGGTGGCGGCGTTGACGGCCAGATTGCCGCTGGTTGGCGCAGTGGCGATGTTGACCTTGCAGCGAATGGCCGCCTGTGGCGGCAACTCAATTTTGCCGATATTGGCCGGTAACGCCTTGCCGCTACTCAAGCGGCAAGCCGACAAACTGCCGTGGTCTATGCTGCATACAGGACTGACGGCATTGGCGTTTCCCTGGTTGGTGCAGACGATTTCGCCGCTGATATTTTTACCGGCCCCGGCCACGACGGCGGGAAAACCGCTAAACGCCGCCGCCATATCGGCTCCGGGCTGTACGGTTATCGAGGCCACGGCCGCCGCGCAATCCTGCGGCGCAACGACGGCGCAGATTTGATAAGTGACCTGATAGGAATTGGTCGGCGTATTGGCTGGTGCCGTGAGCTGACCGGCCGGGTTGACGGCAACCCCCAGCAAACCGCCGTTACTGACGATAGATGGCAGGAAAACATTGGCCGCAGTACCGACAGTCGCCGGACTGCCGTTGACGGTATCGTTGCCCAGTACATCGACACTGCCGCCAATTGGCCCAGGAATCGTCACCGGGCCATCGTTGTTGGCGACCACTACCGGGAAGGCTTTCGGAACCAGCGTACCGTCCGGGTCGGAAACGCTCAGGGTGGCGGCGCCGGCCAGGCCCAGGCTACCGGTGGCCGCATTGCCGGGCACGCTCAAAGTAATGCCGGCGGCAGACACCGCAACGGCGCCGCCGCCAGCGGCGTTTCCGGCCAAAAGGCTGACAGCCGTTTGCACATTGTTCAGGCTGAGGTTTGAGCTCAGATTGCCGGCATTATTGTCCAGCAGGCCGCCGCCGGACAGGAAGATGGCGTTAATCATCTGCAAATCCAGCACTGTGCCGCTCGCCGCGTTCTGAAACAGCCAGCCACTGCCGGCGGCGCCGGTGGAATCGAAATTGGAGAGGTTGATGTCCCAGGTCAAGTTGGCGCTATTACTGACGAAAACGCTGCTGCCTCCGTCCGTAGTCACCCCGTCGAAGCGTAATATTCTCCAGATTACCGAACTGCCATTATAAGCATTGGCAAAACCCGCCGAATGCAACGCCAGGCCACTGACCTTGTAGCTGGGCAACGGTGTATTGGTGACGAACGCGCCGGTAAAATCGTAATTGTTTACCGTCACACTGCCGATCTGGGCGCTGCCTGTGGTCTCCAGCAGATAACCCAGGCCGCCGGTCTGCGCGAAGCGGCCGCCGCTGACGGTCAGGCTGTCCAGATTGCCGTTGGCGACAAATATGCCGATCATGCCCGCACGCGTACCAACGGCTTGCAGGACGTTATTGCTGAAGGTCAGCGCGCCCATGTTGCCGCCGACCGTGACGACCGGCTGGCCGGCAATCGTGGCTTCATTGACGTTCAAGGTGCAATTTTCAATGATGGCGTTATCGATTTCGCCAAAAAAATTGAACAGGCCGTCGGTGCCGTCGCCGCTGCCCATGCCGGTTGCCCCGGCGTTTTCCGGGCCGGAATTGCAGCGGTTGATGGTGTATTGACCGACAACCGTGCCGGACTGGCTGCTAAAGCCCAACTGGCTGGTGTTGTCGTATTCGATGTCGTCGATATAAGCGTTGTAGGCCGGGCTGGCGTAGGCGTTGCCCTGGGCCTGGTTGATCTCGAAGTAGCTGCCGTGGGGCGACAGAATGGAATAATTGCTGACCACGATATGCGACAGGCCGCCGTACCATTGCGAAGGATCGGCCTGCAAAGCCCGGCCGCCGCCCAGGGTATGAAGATTGATATTGCTGATGGTGAGGTTCCTGCCGTTCAGCAGGGTTTTCGACATCACCCCGGTCATGTTGTTAGGGCCGTTCAGCGCCATGTTCACGTTGGTCAGAATCACCGGCTCGTATCCCGGCGAAGTGCCGGCAATGAAGGCCATGCAGTCGTCATACAGGCCGGTGCCGGTGATGTCGTGGACATTGACGGTATCGAAAACGCCGTCGGACTGGATGCAGGCTTTGACATTGTTCAGGGTGACATTGCCGAAATCCATGTTGAAGGTATGCGCGGTATCGACCGCATAGGAACAGCTATTCTCGATGGTAACGCCGGAAATTTGGGTGTTGGTGTGATGCGAGAAGATCAGCGTATGGTTACCTATCGCGGAAGCGTAGACGCCGGGCTGTCCGTTTGGGCAGACGACGTAATCGACGTTGCTGTCGATGACGCCGGTGCCGGTCACGGCGATATCGGCATTGGCCGCGAATACCGTCAGCAACGGCCCGGTTGAAGGCGTCCATGAACCCGGCTGGCCAGGCAGTACAAAACCTATGGAATAAGCTGGCAACCAGCCGGCCGTAGCGGCGGTATTGTTGACATAGGCCGCCTGGTAGACCTGATTGTACTGGTTGCTGGTATCGCCGATGATCTCCACATAATCGCCGACCGCTATGGTTCGCCCGGTATCGGCATTGACCGGCAAGCTTTGACCGCTGAACGCCAGCACGCCTACGGCCCGCTGACTGCCATTGCTGACGCTGGCCACTGCGATGGGGATGGTGGTGCCCAGCGGCGGAGCATTCCAGTTGGCGTTGGCCAGAAAGTTTTGCGACGTGGCGCCGGCCACCTGCTGCAAAACAACCCCGGCCCCAAGATCCAGTTGCGTGCCGCTTTTGATGGTCGCGCCGAAATTCATGGCGAATGTGCCCGGCGTGACAATACTGACATTGCCCTGCTGGTTAAGGCATTGCTGAAAAGCCGCGGCATTGCTTGCCGCATCGGCGCTCGGCGACATGCCGAAAGACTCGCAAGTCACAGCTTGCCCGGTAGACGCTAAGGCCGCCCTAATACCGAAAATGCAAAACCAAACCAATACAGAATAAATTAGACGCATAAGTTATTTATAAGAGAGAGGTAGTTGCAACACTACAGACAGGAACAAAATTCCACCCTCAATTTAAGAGTAGAAAAGGCAATCCTCTCAACTTGTCAGGCTTAAGTTGAGAGGATTATGCCCTGTATTGTATATCCGGACTTATGGCGTAAAGTATTAAAGGCATAAAAATATGAAGCTGTTCATCAACGCCTAATAACCTTGTGTGTAACGGCGGCTTAAAGACTAAAGCGTCAAGTGATTTTTGTTATACCAGAAAAACAGGTGCGATACAAACAGGGATGCGGCAACCCAATAAGACGCAACACACAAAGCGACAGGCTTCATGGCGACAATAGGCGAAAGCCGTATTGCCGCCGGAAGGATTTGATTTACTTTAACTCGGGCTTGGCCAATACGATATTGAACGCCCGATTACCGCCATCTTATTTTGATTCACAAAAGCCGCCGTTCGCCCTGGGAGTCGGGTGGCGGTTTTTCAAGGTTCCCATGTATTTTACCCCGGCCTAAGCGTATCATTGAATTAGCGTGTAAACGAAATGCCTATGCCTTCACCAGGGCACCAATGGTTAGCGGGCTGTTCTTTAAAAAACAGAAAATGTCTTTGATACTTAATCGAAAAATTAAGCAGTTTATCATTCCCGTGACTATTGTCTCCCAGGATAATGGCGGCCGGAGACAGTTTGTCTTTTATGGTTTCATATTCCTCAGCTTCATAATCTGCGGAATGGTCGCTGTCGTTAATAAAAATATCAATTGGTTTTTGAAAGGCTTTCAGGCTTTCTATTGAATCGCCATATAAAACTTCGCCATAGTTTTTATAGTTATCCGTTAGCAAATAGCCTGCTTTAGGATTGATGTCGGTGCCGTAATAATGACCCGGATAACCTTCGGCAGTGTTTTTCATCAGGGCCGATGTTATCAGACAGGCGCCCAGTCCTTTATCCACGCCTGTTTCGATAACAATTCCGGGTTTAATAATCCGCACCAGCGCATACCAGCCTTTACGGCGGCCGAAACGCGCCGTCTTATCCGCCATGATGGCCCATTTGCTTTGCGATACCTGTTTTTGAATATGATTCTTCAGCGCTTCGTCTTCTTCAAGTTCGGCAAAATACGCCATAACCTCTGCTGGTAATTCTGTCCTGTTATATCGCTAATCAATGCGGCTAAATATTCATCGTTGATTGCGGTAAGATTATAAGTAATATTGGTGGTCTCCCTGGAGTTAAACAACCATTTTAATGCCCGGCCATAAATCCTTGAATTATTGATTATAAAGCAGATGACAATATTGATCCGGTACAAAAATATAACCACATTTCTAACGCCAGGCGTTTTTAGAAATATTTTCTTTAGTTGTGGGTTCATGATTAAAGCCTTATTTATGGAGTTTATGGAACCGTTTGACAAACAGCGGCGGAGCCTCGAAAAACCACTCTTGGTTAGGACTCTAAAGACGTTTCCCGACGCAAATGATGGACATCGGCAAAACCGGGATATTGACGTTTCTGACCGTACCCCATTGCAAATCGGCAAAATCCTGTTCTTCATGTATCACTTTCAGGGATTGGCGGGAAAAAAACTTGATATGCCCGCCGTCCCAGTTTGGGCTATGCACCAGTTCCCATTTATTGGTCAGCGAATACAAAATGTTTTTCCAGTAACAGCCAAATTCTGGGGTGCAGGTCAAAATATGCCCGTCTTTTTTGACATGCGCCTTCTCAAAAGCGATTAAACGTTTGGGATAATAAAGGTGTTCGATCACATCGGTGGAAAAAACCAGATCGAATTCGCCCAGGCCGTATTTCTCCGGCTCGTCGTAACAGGAGCCTTCCACCACATTCAAATCAGGATAGCGCTGCCGGCACAGCTCAAGCTGGGTGGCGTCCGGCTCCAGGCCAACATAACGTATCCCGGTTTTGGCGATGGCGTCGCCCAGCATGCCTATCCCGGAGCCGATTTCCAGTACGCTGGCCGGCTTTAACGCGCTGATCCAACCCTGAATGGCGGCATAAATTTTTTTGTTTTCCCGGGTGGGTTCATAACTGTCTGCGGTATAGGTATGGGAAGTTGTCATGGCTTGCACCTTGTTTATGCTGTGTGTTTGAGTGTATGGGTTTCCGGCACATTCAGAAAATATTTGCCCTTATCATCCTGATTGGCCTGCTGTTTTTCGGTGATCTCGCCGCTCACCCGTCGCCTGGCCAGACTGGCGGCTATGCCGAGTATGATGCCGTGTTCGGGCTGGTTGCTATAGGGGATGTAAAATGTGAGCTGCTCAAACAGCAGCATGAAGAATAGCGCGTAATACAGCCGATACTGGGGCTGGCGGCCGGCATTGACGAAAAGCTTGAACAGCGAAACAGCATAACAGGCCATGATGATGCCCAAACCAATTAAACCCACGCGTGACAGTACCTGCAAATAGAAATTGTGCAGACCTTCCTTGAGGCCGCCGGGCGAGCCGGCCATCGGTTCGCCGAACACCTGATACAGGGTGGACAGCTTGGTAAACAGCTCCAGATACTGTTCCCAACCGCTCATCCTCGCCCCCATCGTTCCCTGGTGCAGATTGCTCAAACCGGCGGTATGGCTAATCGAATGCAGAAAAACCTCTGCATAACCCAAATAGATCAGCGGAAACAGCAGGATGCCGCCGACTATGCCCAGCGTCAACAGGTTGCCGAACATGCGAGTGGTCTTGATGCCCGGAAACAGGCTGACGCTGACGATGCCGACCATGGTGGCCATCCATACCGAACGATGCTGCATCAATACCACCGCGAACACGAACAGACTGGTAATCAGCTTGGACGGTTTTTTCGCTTCCGGGATCAGATAGTGCACGAACAGCAGGATAATGGTTACGGCCAACAGATAAGTCTTTTCTGATTTCAGCACCCGGAAGCGGATGCCGGTCGGGTCGTCCTTGATCCAGGTTTCCGCGATAGGCATATGCAAGAATTCTGCGACGAAGCGGAAATAGGCTATGGCTAACAACACCAGCGTCAGCCAGAACCAGATTTTCAGGATCTTTTCCAGCATCTCCCTGGAGTAGGAGAAACTCATGAAATACAGCGTGCCGGCCCAATAGTAGAAATAATAGCGAAAATCCACGCCGGCGGCAGAGCCGTTGATTTTCCAGCCGCTATACAGATTGATGAAGATCAATAGCCCCAAAATCAGCCATGCCATCGACACCTGGAAAATCTGTTGGGCAAAAAACAGCCGGTACAGGGCGCTGAGGAAAAGCAGCACGAAAATCGGATCATGAATATAAATATGCAGGCCCAGGGTGAACGAGGGCATATCGATATACCAGGTGGTGATCACGCTGGATGTCAAGATAGCGAACACGGCGTAATGCGGTTTTTGCGCAAACAGGTAAGTGCCGATCAAGGCTGCGATGAAAGCGGGAACAATCAAGGTTTCCATGGATATTGCTTACCCCTGATATAGAGAAATATAGGCGGCAATGCCGCGATCGATGCCGAATTCCCGATCGGCGATCAGGGCATTTTCTGCGGTGGCCGCCCTGAGTTGATCCCTGGGGGTGACCAGAATGTCGGCCAGTGCCGCCTGTAGCGATGCCGAATCCGGCTGGCAGTAATGCAAGCCGTGAAACACGTCGGCAAAATCCAGTAAACCGGGTACCCGAGTCAACAGCACAGGTATGCCAGTAGAAATGGCTTCCAAAGCTGCAATACTTAACCCTTCTCTTAGTGAGGACATTACATACAAATCCGCTGCCTGAAGCAAAGGCAAAACATCATGCTGCATTCCCAGGAAGCGTGTCTGGCCGGCGATGCCCAGTTGTGCAGCCAGTTCTCGTTCGCTGGGATCGGGCTCAATCCCAACATGCAGATACACGATGTCCGGTCGGCTTAGGGCGGCGATGGCCCGGATCAGGGCCGGGTGATTCTTTACAGCGGCACAGTTCCCTACCGTGACGATGACGAACGCCGATTCGGCAAACTGCAATGCCTGTCGGGCGCGGGCATATGCATCGGCGGTGGTTTTTACGAAGCGCCGGCTATCGTACCAGTTGCGGATGATGCGGGTGTTGATATGAAAATATTCGGCTTCGGTTTCCTGCACAGTCCGGGAAATCGCTACATGCGGCATGCCGAGCCAGCATAACAGTTGCCGTTGCCAAGCCCGGTTCCATCTTAAAAACCCGCTGAATTTGAAATTGCCATGCTTGGTTATGACGCAACGCCTAGCCGGAACGCCGGCCAGCAGCACGGTTAACGCTACCCAGAACCCGCCCTGCTCGCTATGGATATGCACACTGTCATAGCCCCGGTCTTTCAGCAGCCGATACAGGGCGATAAAGTATTGTGGATGCTTGCGGAACGGAATATGGTGGATGGCGTAACCGGCGTTTGCCAGCGTTGGGGCGAATACCCCAGGCGTGGCGGCTGTAGCCAGTATCTCGCCATGTATCCCCTGTTCCTGAAGACTGGGCGCGGCGCACAGCAGCATGGTTTCCGCGCCGGAAGGGTTCAGTTCGGAAAGTATATGCAGCACTTTCATGTGTGCGCCGCCTGTAATATTTTTTGATAGCAATCAACATAGGCGTCTGTCACCACGCTGATATGAAAGGTATTGCGGGCCTTGCTGCGACCGGCCTCGCCCAGGCGCAGGCGTTCCGCGGGATCGTCCGCCAGTCGCAGCAACATGGCGGCGGCCATTTCCTGCGGCTGCGTCACGTCTACCAGCATGCCGGCCGCGCCGTTGTCCAGCGTCCAGGGCACGCCGCCACTGTTTTTGCCGGCTATGACAGGGATGCCCATGGCCATGGCTTCTATCAGCGACATGGGTTGGGCTTCTTCCAGCGCCGGATGCACCAGAATATCCACCTCGCGGCTAAGCCTGGCAATGAGCTGCTGGTAAGGCAGGTGACCGGCGAACTCCACGCCGTGTTGCAGATCATGCCGCCGCGCCCATTGTTCGGCCTCCTGGCCGGGGCCGTGACAGTCGCCGAACATCAGTAGTCGGGCGTCGGGATAGCGCTTTCTGACCAGTGCAAAGGCCAGCAATGCCGCCTCGCCGTTTTTTCGCCCCGACCAGCCGACCAGAATGCTGGCGAACACGATTGGCGCGTCGGCGGGTTTCGGTGGTCTGCTACGGTTGAATATCTGATCCGGCATGCCGTTCGGAATAATAGTAATAGGTTTGCGGTAAAACAGAAATTTTTTGAGATGCTCCGCCACATAGGGGGCAACCGCCGACAGGTTGCTGGCTCTGGCCACCGCGACGTAGGCCATCAGCGTGCGGGCGATGCGGAACGGAATGAAATTGTATTTCAGCACGTTGAGCGGGGCGTCGTGGGCGGTAATCAACTGCGGAATGCCGGTGGCTTCCGCCGCCAGCGCAAACTCGTAAGTCCAGTGGGCATGAATAAAGTCCGGCTGTTCCTCCAGCAGCACTTTCGCCATGCGCGCGGATTCTTCCCGGAAAAAACTGCGGGCCGGGCGCGGGCGGTAATGCACAAAGCGGATTTTCAGGCGTTCGCCCTGTAGGCACGCCTCATCTTCGACCATGGGGTCTTCGGAACACAGCAGCAGATTATAGCCGCGCTTATGCAGTTCCAGCGCCAGCAGATTGACCGGGCTGCCGCCCAGCCCTTTTGGGTAGGGCTGGCCTTGCGGCAGCTTTAAAATATCCAGAAAGTTTTCGGTTTCTATCGGGCCGACCAGGGCGATGGTGCAATCTTTTAAGGCTTTTTTCATATTGTTTTCGGCTGAAAAGGGCTGGCTTATTTCGGGAACAACTGTTCGGCGACCACCGAGACAATATCGCCATAAACCACGGTGGCTTCCAGGTGCTTGCGGGCGTATTCGGCGGCCTCAAAACCCAGTTCATTGCGCCGCTCGACCGGCAGACTGAGAATATACAGCCCCACATCCACCGCTTCATTGGGCGATTTGACGATGAACAGACCGGGTATGCGGTCGAACACATGTTCATAACCGGGCTGATAGTTGGTAATGTGCGGTACGCCGCAGGCCAGGCTGATGGGGAATCGATCCGAGGTGTACATAGCGATTTCGTCGAATTGCCCCCAGTTGACGCTCATCCAGGCGTCGCGGATCACTTCGCCCTGCCGGTGGTAGGCGACAGGCCCCTTGCAAAACGGCGCATCCTGCCAGCCCTGCCCGCCGCCATATACCGCAAAACGTTCGCCAAGCTGGCGGTAGAAGGCATGGGCGGTTTGCTGGCGTTTGCGGCCGCCGGGCATGAACAGCCAGGGGATGCGTTTCAGACAGGTCAGATTGGCTATCATCACCGCGTCCAGGCTTCTGCTGAGGGTGGGCCGCCAGTCCGCGCCGAAGCGCCGGGTATCGTACGAATGTTTGGCGAAACGGATTTTTTTCCCGCCCGCCTCACGCACCAGCCGCGCCAGATAGCCGACGCCGCCCAGCACGCACATGTCGGATTCGGCGATAACGGCCTTGATGCTGCTGTTCAGCCGCTTGATATACGGGTCGTAAGGGTCTTCTTCATACAGCACCAGCCTGGGTTGGGACGGGGTGGTTTTCAGCTTTTGCAGAAAAGCCCTGTCCAGCGGGTAATCCGGGCCGGGATGCTGGATAAAAATCACATCCGGCGCAAAATTCATGACGGCCTGCAAAAATTCGTCCAGCGCCTGCTGGTGATTCTGCAGGGCCTGATCGCGCACCAGATAGGAATAGGCGGTATAGGCCGAAAAAACCCCTTCGGCATGCAGTTTTTCAAAAGCCATCCGTGTGCCTATCTGGTCACCCTCTGTGCCTTCGTTAGGAACATAAAACCAGCGCATTCAATACCTCTAATCAATTAGCCAATTTTGGAAACAGTCTGGCGAACAGTGGCGACTGTTCCGCCAGAAAACGCATGGCCGGCAGACGCACCGCCGGATACCATGCCAGTAAAAAGCCGATGCCCAGGCCGGCGGCGCCGGCGGCGATTTCCGAACCCAGGCGGAACGCGCTGTTCAGTTCCGGGCTCAATAACAGCGTGACCGCGTAGACGCTCAGCCCGGTGCTGGCGGCGACAAGGCCGATGCACAGCGCAATGGTCAGTATTTGCCAGGCCGGCATGCGCAGCAGCCGGCTGAGTTTGACCGTCATCGCGCCCAGCCTCACCCATTCCATTATCACCATGGCGGCGGCGATATTGATGATATTGCCGGTCGGCGCCGCCCAGGCCAGCAAACCGCAGATCAGCGCCAGCATGCACAGTTGAATCAGCAGTTTTAGTCTCAGCCTGCTCAGGGAGTCCAGGGTGACGCCGGCAATATGGGAAATATAACTGGGTCCTACCGCGCAGGACAGCATTTGCAGGATAGGCACGGCAGGCAGCCATTTCTCGCCCAGCAGCACTTTGACAATATCGGCTGCGGCGATATAAATGCCGGCGCTAACCGCAAATGCATACGATCCGACCAGCAAAGTGCTAAGCTGTAGGCCGACGATCTGTTTTTCGCGCTGATTGCCGACTGCGCTCATGATCGGAAACAGGGCCTTGGTCAGTATGCCGGCCGGTTGCTGCACAGGCAGGTTGGCGAGCAGCGAGGCCCGGTTATACAGGCCGGAAGCGGTAGCGCCCAGCAGCTTGCCTATCAGCAGCGAATCCAGGCTGGCGCTGATGAATTCGGTAAAGCCGATGAACGAGTACCGTCCGCCGAACTTCAGGAAATGCCGGCGCTGGCTGCGGGAGTAGCGAAAGTCCAGCGAAAAGCCGGCCGCCAGACCGCTGAGTATCGCGGTCAGCGTCATCTGGGAGAGAAAGGCGGCGACCAGCGCCCACGCCTCCAGGCCGTAATAGGCTGCGCCCATTCCCACCAGGCCGTAGCCCAGCACATAGGACAGCACGTCGATGATCGCCAGCGACCGGAACGCGGTGTTTCTTTGCATCAGGCTGATTGAAACGGCGGAAAAGCCGCCGATGATAAAATTAAGCGACAGCGCTCTTGCCACGTTCGCCAATTGCGGCATGTCGTAAAATAGTTCAAACAGCGGCGCGCTAATCTGCACCACTAGAAAAAACAGGCAGGATATGCCCAGCGACACGCTCAGCGCGGCGGCAATGTCGCCTTTTTCCAGCACCGGTTTTTGTATCAGCGCCGGGCCGACGCCCATTTGCGCGAAATAACTGAAAAACCGTAAGCAGACATTGGCGATGGCGACCAGGCCAAAACTGGCCGGATCCAGCAATCGCGCCATGACGGCCATGAACATCAGTTGAAAGCCGGTAACGGTGATGGTGGAGATTGCGCCCCAGCTTACTCCCGAGGCCAGTTTTTTAATTTTCGACATTTGAATCTAAATGCTATGGCCGTGGATAACTTCCCTGAAATTGAAGAAGCGCAAAATACTTCAGGGCGTGGCGGACGGGTATCAATTCATCGGCAGGCATTAAATTACGCTGAAGCATTATTTCGGCTTCCGAGTTTATCACAGACTCTTGTCGGTAAGATGACGATCATTTTACAATCATCGGCTCCATTTAAAACCTGGTCTCGAACAAGGTCGGCTCAGACCCTTGATATATTACTATATCGGCTGCGCAGGCCGAGCAATGCGCTCCATGGCCTGAGCGGGTGGCGCGGCGACACCGGCCTGTTCGATCAATGTTATTGATTGAAGCGGATAATTGTCGATTTTATAATTTTAGGCATTAAAATGCCGGTTGCAGGCATAATGATTTATCGCCGGTACTTGAAGCATCATATTTAGGGGTCGCAGACGGGTTTTATGTATTTTCCCAGACATTCTTTCAAATCTGCACGGCTGTTGTTGTCGGCCTGCCTGCTATTGTATGTTTTTTCCCAGCAGGCGTCCGCCGACAGCCGGGACGCCGGAATCAGGCAGGCCATTACCGCCTTGCTGGCGTCCGGACAACTGCCTTTGCTGCAACAGCCGGATTTTTCCGGCCATGGCAAAGAACTGGCGCAGTTATACCGCAACAAACATTTGCTCTGGCTGGGCGAAGGCCGGCCGGAGAAAAATCTGCATGACGCCCTGGACATGCTGGCCAATGCCGAACTGGATGCGCTTAATCCGCTGGATTACGACGCCGCCCGGCTGCGGGATCTGTCGTCGCAGCTCGCTACGGAGCAGGCTGCCGACTATAAAACGCTGGCCGGGTTTGATGTCGCGCTGTCCGTTTCCGTGTTGCGTTTTATTCACGATCTGCATGTCGGTCGCGTTGATCCGCATAGTTTTAATTATCCGCCGCAATTCGGCTCCAGGCATGCCATCAATGCCGCCGCCCTGCTCAAACAATATCTGGAGGGGCAAAATCTGCCGGAACTGCCGCTTGCCGCTGCGCCGGGCCTCAAGCAGTACCAGATGCTGAAACAGGCGCTGGCCGATTTCAGGCGGCAGGCGGCGGACAATGCGCCGCGCGGCAAAATACAGTTTGCCAAAGCGCTGCACCCGGGCGAATCCGACCCGCAAATACCGGAATTGCGCCGACGTCTGTCCGAGATGGGCGAACTGGCCGCCGGAGACGGCACCGGCCCCGACTCTGTCGAAAACGACAGCCTTTATAATGAAGTCCTGGTCGCCGCCATTATCCACCTGCAACAGGAACAGGGCTTGCAGGCCGACGGCGTGATCGGCAGGCAGACCCTGAGCCTGTTAAATATGACTCCGGCCGACAAGATCGCTCTGATCGAACTGGCGATGGAGCGTCTGCGCTGGCTGCCGGAGCCGCCGGCCGGGCCGCAAATCATGGTCAACATCCCGGCTTTTCAGCTCTGGGCGCTTAACTCTCCCGATGATGAAAACGCCTTGAGCATGAAGGTGGTGGTTGGCAAGGCGCCTGAAAATCAGACGCCCATCCTCTCGGATAACATGCGCTATCTGGAATTCATGCCCTACTGGAATATTCCGAAAAGCATCCTGGACAAGGAAATACTACCCAAGATCCGAACCGGGCAAAATTCCTTTTCCAGTCAGGAAATCGAGCTGGTGCAGCGCTTTGCCGACGAGACCGGCGACGAGACCGATAATATAATCGATGATCTGAAGCATGGCCGGGTCAGGGCCAGACAGCTTCCGGGCAAAAAGAATCCGCTGGGCAAGGTCAAGTTTATTTTTCCCAATAAGGATGATGTGTATATGCATGACACGCCGTTCCGTTCCGGCTTCAACCGGGACAGGCGCGACTTGAGCCACGGCTGCGTCAGAGTGGCCGAGGCGGGCAGGCTGGCGGAATTCGTGCTGGGCGAGCAGACCGGCTGGGATAAAAAAGCCATTGACGACGCCATGGCCGCGCCCAAAACCCACCGGGTAAGCCTGAAGAAAACCATACCTGTACTGTTTTTTTACAGCACAGCCTATCCAGGGCGGGATAGCAAACTGCGTTTTTATCCGGATATTTACGGTTATGACGTGTTATTGCAGGATGCGCTAAAAAAAAACCCGGCCAGACAGGTGAGCAGTAAAAACACCGTTACCAACGGCTGAGGCAAGCGTTTTTCGGCAAGGGCGGGTTTAGCCGGGCTTTAAAACGCCTAGCCGAATCCGGCTACCACTTTCTGAATTTTCCGGTATCCAGATGCACAAAATCCGATTCATGGTAATAGCCGACGCCGCCGCGGCGCAGGGCTAACGCCGCGTTGCGGATATGCCGGGTGTCCAGTCCCTCGACGCGCACATCGATCGCCCGACCCTGCATGTGCAGGCTGTTGTTGGATACCCCGGCGCTTTCGTGGTGCAGGCGGCCATTGGTGTAAGGGGAGCGATAGCCGGATATGATGTGAAACGGTCGGCCGCCCAGTCCGAGCGCCAGCCGCAGGTCATGGAGCTGGTCGAGCAGCAGCGGATCTATCGGATGCACATCGCCGGTACGGTAATCGCGCAGCACAAAGTTGATTTCCCGCAAGGCCGGCTTGATGTAATTGCCTTTTTCAAAATAGGTCAGTTTAAGCTTGTCGCCGGTATTGGGATTGATCAGCGCCAGCGTTCTGTTGGCCGGAAAACGGCCTCTGGCGGCATGCGCCAATGCGGGCGTACCCAGGGTCAGCAATGCGCCGCAAGCCAGATGCTTAAGAAATCGCCGTCTGGACAGGGCGATGTCGCTGTCATCGCCGGCATGGTTTTCCAGGATTCTTTGTAACATAAATATTTCTCTTGAGGACTCTATCGCCGCATGTATGGCCCGGCAGGCACGGGTGGCTTCCGCGCGCCTTTCCATCCCGGCATGATCAAAACAGGTCAGAACTGGAAGACGTTATAGTATAACAACTGTCGTTAACAGTCACCTTTTTTAACCGGACGGTCATAATCGTTGCTTTTTCCAGGTTCCCTGTAAGAGCCGTAACGAAGGGCTACCCGGTTTCAATGACCGGTTTTGGCGCGCGGTTTGTGACGAACAGCCGATTGAGCCGGCCCAGCAGGCGTTTTTCCAGCAGTCTGTAAAACAGGCCACTGATTAACAGGGTGCCAGCAAATAAGGCCAGCGCGCCGGCAAAACCGGCGAAACTGTCCTGGAGATTGAATTTGAACACCAGCTTCAGCAATAGTGAAAGTATGGTGCCGTGTATCAGATACAGCGAATACGAGGCGTCGCCCAGAAAAACCAGTACTCTGGGCACGGCTCCGGACAGGTACAACGCGCCGAAGATCAAGCAGGCGGCCGGTATGCCGAAATAATAGACTCGGGCCATTTCGTCAAAAAACGCATCGCCTATGCTTGTTTTGTTCTGATAGTACAAGCCCCACATCAGCAGCAGCAACATCAATCCGCTCCAGAAAAACCAGCGCGAATGCCTGAAGTCCGGAAAACGTTTAAAGACATACGCCAGGATGCAGCCGAATAAAAATTCCAGAATGATGGGGTTGCTCAGAGCGTCCAGGGCATAGATGCCGATTTTGAGATCGAGACCATAAACCAGCAGAATTAAAACCGCCCAGATGCCTGCCGCATAAGCGAACAGTCTGGGGCTTTTGAAATAGGTGAGCGCGAATACCAGATAAAACAGCACTTCATAAGTCAGCGTCCAGGCGACGCCCACCACATATTTGGGTTGCGGAAACAGGGTGATGGAGCCTAAAACCACAGGCAGTTCGCCTTTATGAGCCTGCGCCAGAGTGGGCGCCAACTGGTATTGAATGATCAGCATGGCCGTGACGATCCAGTATATCGGGTAGATTCTGATAAATCGTCTTTTTAGAAAGTTGCCGAAGGTGGTCTGTCCGGAACTGGAGGTGTATAAAATGATAAAGCCGCTTAACACGAAAAACACGTCCACGCCGGAAGCGCCCACCATGGACAGATTGTTCAGGAACAGGTAGCCTAGCCGCTCATCCAGCATGGATGAGCCGTGGGCCAGCATCACGCCGGTCGCGGCAAAACCTCTGATGGCTTGCAGCGAATCGATTTTTGCGGATCTGCTTATCTCTTTTATGGACATGGGCTTGATGGGGCGGTTGGCGTTAGAGAGCATTCAGGCGACCGTTAACTTTTGAATTTTACCGCCGCCGGTGCCGATACTCCAAAATTTAGTAGGCAGCCTGAATCAGTCAGGCTGCCCATGCCGGAGCGGCCTGCGCATCAGCAGAATCACCAGCCCAATCGCCGGCAAACCTATGATCGTAGAGTAGATAAAAAATATATCATAACCGAAAGTCAGCGCTATATCGCCGGAAAAACTGCCGATCAGCTTGGCCGGCAGCGTCATCAGCGAGCTGAATAGCGCGTATTGAGTGGCGGTATACGCGGTATTGGTCAGGCTGGACAAATAGGCGATGAAGGTCGCGGCTGCAATGCCGCCGCTCAGATTGTCCGCGCTGATGACGCCGGCCAGCATGTACATGCTGGGTTGGCTGGAAGCCAGCACCGCGAACAGCAGATTGGTGGCCGCCGCCAGAATGGCGCCTAGCAATAAGGGACGCATGATGCCGAAACGCACGATCAGCATGCCGCCCAGCGAGGTGCCGATGATGGTCATGAAAAAACCGAAAACCTTGCTGACATCGGCAATTTCCTTTTTGCTGAAGCCCAAATCCATGTAGAAGGGCAGCGCCATCACCCCCATGGCGATATCGCTGATTTTGTAAATGCCTATCAACAGCAGAATCCAGATCGCCATTTTGCCGTTCCGTTGAAAAAATTCGACAAACGGACTGACGACCGCATCTGAAAACCACTTCAACAGGCTGGCCAGGCAGGGTCTGAACCGATCCACGCCGAGCGCGGTTTCTATTTTTTCCTCTATGGCTCTGGCTCGTAAATTTGGATTGTGTTTCGGCTCGGAGATTGCAAGTGTGGTCAGAATACCGATCAGCATGGCGGCGGCCATCGCCTGATAGGCGGTTTTCCAGCTCCCGTATTCAGCCAGATACAACACGCCGGCGCCGGCAATCAGCAACGCCAGCCGATAGCCGAATACATACATGGCGACCATGGCGCCCTGGTATTGCATTGCTACGGCTTCGATGCGGTAGGCGTCGATGACGATGTCCTGGGTGGCGGAACAGAATGCAATCAGCACCGCAAGCAGGGCGAGTTGCTGTAATTGCAGATGCATGTCCAGACGGCTGATCAGCAACAGGCTTAGCGCAATGCCGGTTTGCGACAGCAGCATCCAGCTCCGCCTCTTGCCTAACAGACGATGCAATAACGGCAACGGCAGCCGATCGACGACAGGCGCCCAAAACACCTTGATGGAATAAGCGATGCCCACCAGGCTGAAATAGCCGATCACGGACAGGGACACCTGTTCGTCCGCCAGCCAGGCCGACAAGGTGCTGGAGACCAGGGAAAAAGGCAGGCCGGCCGAGAAGCCGAGAAAGATCATGCCCAGCACGCGCGGCCGGGCATAAACCGAGAAGGCGCTACGCCAGTTGGCGTTCGATTTTGTCATGCGCCTTCCCTTGGGTTACAGCGGATATCTAATTAACCATTGACCAGATAATGGGTGAAGATACTGGCGGCATAGCCCAATGCAATCACCGGCGTCCATTTCAGATGGCTGAAGAAGGTGTATTTGTGATTGGATTGTCCCATCAGTGCCACGCCGGCGGCGGAGCCGACCGAAAACAGCGAGCCGCCGACACCGGCGGTCAGGGTGACCAGCAGCCATTGATACAGATCCATGTCCAGATTCATGTTCAATACGGCAAACATCACAGGGATGTTATCGACCACGGCTGAAATGATACCGACCAGAATGTTGGCGGTGGTAGCGCCCAAGCCGTCATACATGGCGGCGGACACCAGTTCCAGGTAGCCGATGTAGCCAAGGCCGCCCACTGCGAAAACCACGCCGAAGAAGAACAGCAGAGTATCCCATTCCGCGCCTTTCACCTTTTCGAATACGTCGAAACGTTTGCCGGTATCCGTGTCTGGATATTTGACTTTAAGAAAATAGCCGTACAGCATCAGAACTGACAGGCCCAGCATCATGCCCATGAAAGGCGGCAGATGCAGGAATTGCTTGAAGCTGACTGCGAAGATGATGGTCAGCAGGAACAACCCGCAAACCTGAATCGCGCCGGGTTTCAGTTGAACGGCGGCTTCGTTGGTGGCCAGCGGCTGTCCGGACGGGATGGCTTGCGACATGAAGAAAGCCGGTACCACAAAGTTGACGACGGACGGAATGAACAGCTTGAAGAAGTCGAAAAACTCGGCGTAACCGGCTTGCCAGACCATCAGCGTAGTGATGTCGCCGAACGGGCAGAATGCGCCGCCGGCATTGGCGGCGATCACCAGATTGACGAAACCGATCGAAACGAATTTTTCGTTATCGGCGCCAACCGCCATCACCACGGCGCCGACCAGCAAGGCCGAAGTCAGGTTGTCGGCAATCGCGGACAGGAAGAAGGTAATGATGCCGGTAATCCAGAACAACTGTTTGTAACCGAACTGCTTTCTGATCAGCCAGGAGCGCAGGGCTTCAAAAACATTGCGTTCGGCCATGGAGTTGATATAGGTCATGGCCACCAGCAGGAACAGCATCAGTTCCGCATATTCTTTCAAATCATGCTCGAAAGCCTGATGCAGTTCGCCGCTAGGCACCCCTGCATTGCTGGCCAGCACCGCGACATGCGCCCAGATCACCGCGGCGGCGAAAATTACCGGTTTGGATTTGCGCAGGTGGGTGAATTCCTCCGCCATGACAAAGCCATAGGCTATCAGGAAAATAAGAACGGTGTAGACGCCCCGCTCGGTTCCGGTCAGGCCCAGATTTTTAAATTCTTCGGCCATGGCCATTTCCGGTATCAACAGCAGACCAGCCAAAATTAACAATAAGCGCAACAAGGCAACCTCCTTCCTAAATTATTTGTAAGTTATATGTTGTTATCAAAACGGGGTAAATCCAGTGCGCCATGTTATCATTAGAAGACAATTTAGAAGACAATTTTTGTCATTTAATCCCTATCCATATATCATCGTCAGCCTTACCATTACGGCGTTCAGACAGCACCTTTAACTCATGTATCAATACACCGACGACGACCAAACCCTGATTGAAGAAAGGGTTGCCCAATTCCGGGGGCAAACCCGGCGATTCCTGGATGGCGAGCTGGGGGGCGAGGAATTCAAGGCCTTGCGGCTAATGAACGGCCTGTACATCCAGACGCATGCGCCCATGTTGCGGGTAGCCGTTCCCTATGGATTGCTGTCGTCCCGGCAGTTGCGCAAGCTGGCGGAAGTCGCCCGTGAATACGATAAGGGCTATTGCCATTTCACCACCCGCCAGAATGTCCAGTACAACTGGCCGGAGCTGGCGAGAGTTCCCGATTTGCTGGCCGAACTGGCCACCGTGCAGATGCACGCCATTCAGACCAGCGGCAATTGCCTGAGAAATACCACCTCCGATCATCTGGCCGGCGTTTCCACCGACGAAATCGAAGATCCGCGCCCCTATTGCGAAATCATTCGGCAATGGACGACACTGCATCCGGAGTTTGCGTTTCTGCCGCGCAAATTCAAAATCGCGGTCAGCGGTTCCGAACGCGACCGCGCTGCCGTGCAATTGCATGACATCGGCCTGTATCTGGTCAAAAACCATAGCGGGGAAACCGGATTCAGGGTGCTGGCCGGCGGCGGCCTGGGCAGAACGCCCATCATCGGTCAGACCGTCAAGCCTTTCCTGGAAATAAAATATCTGCTGTCCTATCTGGAAGCGATCCTCAGGGTTTACAACCTGCACGGCAGGCGCGACAACAAGTACAAGGCGCGTATCAAGATTCTGGTCAAGGAGACCGGCCTGGAAAAATTTACCGCCATGGTCGAAGACGAATGGCTGCGCACTCGCGACGGCATGCTGCTCGACGATGAGCGCGTCGCCGCCATGAAAGCCCAGTTTACGCCGCCGGCCTATGATTTGCATGCCGCCGACGCGCCTCTTGCCGGGCTGGAGGACGCAGGCTTCGCAAGATGGTTTAAATATAATACCGTTGAGCATCGGGTCGCGGGTTACCGGGTGGTATTTCTGTCGCTGAAAGCCCCCGATTCACCGCCCGGCGACATCACTGCCGGGCAACTGGACGCCGTCGCCGATCTTGCCGACCAGTACAGTTTCGGCGAAATCCGCAGCAGCCATCGTCAGAATCTGGTCATGGCCGACGTTAGGCAGGCCGATCTGTTTACGCTGTGGCGAAAGCTGGACGCCATCGGGCTGGCCACGGCCAATATCGGTCTGGCCACGGACATGATCTGCTGCCCCGGCCTGGATTTTTGCTCGCTGGCCAACGCCGGCTCCATCGGCGTCGCCAGAGAGATTAACGAAGCGCTGGACGACATCGATTATCTGCACGACATCGGCGACCTGAAAATCAACATGTCCGGCTGCATGAACGGCTGCGCCCACCAGAGCGTCGGCCATATCGGCATCCTGGGTGTCGACAAGAACGGCGAAGAGTGGTATCAGTTGACCCTGGGCGGCTCATCGGACAACGAAGCGGCGCTCGGCGAAAGGCTGGGGCCGGCAGTGGCCAAAAACCGGATTACCCGAACCGTGACCGATATTCTGGCGGTTTACCTGCAATTGCGGCTGGAAGATGAAACCTTTTTACAAACCGTCAACCGGATTGGCCTCGAACCTTTTAGAGAAAGAGTTTATGCAGATCATAAAAAATAAACAGTTGCTTGCCGGCGACAACTGGTCTTTTGCCGCCGACGATAGCGAAATAGGCGACAGCGGCGACATCACGGTAAGCATCGAGCGCTGGAAAGCCGCGAAGCATGCGCTTTTGCAGCGGGCCGGAAAAACCGGCTTGCGCCTTCGGCCCGCCGACGATGTCGCCGTGCTGGACGGCGATCTGGACGGCGTCGAGCTGATCGAGCTGGATTTTTCCGGTTTTGGCGATGGCCGGCCCTTCTCCCAGGCCCGCCTGCTGCGTAGTCGTCTGGCCTACCAGGGCGAAATCCGGGCTGTCGGCAATTATCTGCCGGATCAGGTGTATTATCTAATCCGTGTCGGCGTTAACGCCTTCCGGCTGGAAAACGAGGCGCAGATCCCGCTGGTGTTATCCTGCATGGATGATTTCAGCGTCAATTATCAGGCATCCAGCATTTAATGTATGGTGAAGCGGGTTTGCAAATAAAGCCCCCCTCTCCGTGAAGGGTTTGCCGCGTTGGCTTCCGAAGTGGGTACATTACCGCACCGATCCCCAACGCCTTAGCTCCATTCGGCGCAATAGGCGATAGCCGTATTGCGCCGAATGCCTAGGGTATCAAAAGGGTTTTCCATCCTAGGCAGAAAACCGGTTTTGCTTCCAACAGTCATTAAAACCCCTGCAAAATTTCCTCAATCAAAGTTGGGCCCTTATAGATTAAACCGCTATAAATCTGCACCAGACTGGCGCCGGCCCGGATTTTTTGCCGGGCGTCCTCTGCGCTGAAAATGCCGCCTGCGGCAATGATGGGCAGTTTTCCCTGCAACCGGCTCGCCAATTCCGCCACCACCCGCGTGGCGCTGTCTTTCAGCGGCGCGCCGCTCAGTCCGCCGCTTTCCGCGGCGTACGGGTGGCCGGCCACTTTATCGCGGGCCAGAGTAGTGTTGGTGGCGATTACCCCGTCCATTTCGAACGCCAGCAACAGTTCGGCGATATGGGCAATTTCTTCATCCTGCAAATCCGGCGCGATCTTGACGGCGATCGGGGTGTACTTGCCGTGTTCCGCCTGCAATTTTAGCTGTTCTTCCTTTAACGCTCCCAGCAACAGCCTGATTTCCTCGCCCTGCTGTAATTGCCTGAGGTTTTTGGTGTTCGGCGAAGAAATATTGATGGTGATATAGCTGGCGGCGCGGTAACTCTTGCGCAAGCCAATCAGATAATCCTCCCGGGCGTTCTCGATGGCGGTATCGGCGTTTTTGCCGATATTGATGCCGACTATGCCCGAAAACCGGCTGTTTTGCACCTGTTTCAGCAAATGATCGACGCCCAGGTTATTGAAGCCCATGCGGTTGATGATGGCCTGATGCTCGGGCAGGCGGAACAGCCGCGGTTTTGGATTGCCGGGTTGCGGTCTGGGGGTGACGGTGCCTATTTCGATAAAGCCGAAACCCAGATCGGCCAAGGCGTCGATGTAATCGCCGTTTTTATCCAGACCTGCCGCCAGGCCCAGCGGATTCCTGAATTCCAGTCCCATGACCGTGCAAGGCTTGGTGACGGATTTTGCTCCGGCAAGGGATGATAAACCGGTCTGGTGGGCCAGCTTCAGCATTTTCAGGCTCAGGTCATGCGCGGTTTCCGGATTCAGCGTAAACAGCAGGGGACGCAGCAGTCGATAAGTGTTCATGAAAACGGATCCTGATAAATTTGCGGTGCAAAAGACGAGTAATGGTTTACAACTCGCCAGCCAGAATTTTCTTCAAAAACGGGATGGTGAGTTTGTGCTGGGCCACCAGGGTGGCGCGATCGATTTTTTCCAGTAATAACCACAATGCCGGTAAATCGCGGACATAATGGGTCAGTAAAAACTTTCCCACCGGCGGCGGAATGTCGAAACCCAGATAGTGCGCCTTATGGGCCAGCGCCTCGATCAACTGGTCGTCGCCCAGAGGCCGGATTTTAAGGCTCAGTCCCCAGCTCATGCGGGTTTTGAGATCCGGCAGCTCAAACTGCAGATATTTGGGCGGACAATCGGCGGCCAGTAACAGGCGGTGATTATTTTGCCGGTGGCGATTGTAAAAATTAAACAGCGCCTGCTGCCATGGCGGATTTCCGGCCAGATGTTGCAGGTCGTCAAGACAGACCGGATCCATGTCTTCCAGGCCCTCCAGCATTTCCGGCGGCGGCGGATTCTGTGCGGGTAACGCCAGATAGAACGGGTTCTTGCCCAGGGTCTTGGCCTGTTGGCAACAGGCTTGCAGCAAATGGCTTTTGCCGCTGCCGGCTTCTCCCCAGATAAAAATTTGCTGCTCCGGACTGTCGTCGGCAAGCGCCTTTAAATGACCGATGATTTCGGCATTATTGCCGGCGAAATAGCTGTCAAAAGTCTGGTTGCCCTGAAACTCAAACTGAACAGGTACTTGCATGATGGCGGTATTCAGTTCTTTTCGGCCTTGTAAACATAAAAACCGGAGCCGAAGCAAAGTAAAAGGCTGAAGGCGACTTCCAGCAGGGCGTACGGCCGCTCTTCCCGGCTGACAAAAGCTTCGGCCACGCCGTGCGCAAAATAGGGCAGGCTTAAATAGCTCATCCAGGTGCAGCTTTTCAGGCTGCGGTTCAGAAAACCTTTGAACGGCAGCAATAAAGGTCCGACCGTCAGCATCAGCAGCAGGGCTTTGGGAAAGCCGCCGTTCGGAAATAATAGCGTATGCCAGGCCGATTGCAGAAAAAACAGCCCGAAAAAGCCGATCAAAGCGGCATGGTAATAATGATTGCGGTTCATATCCGGTTGTCGTCCTGGTCAGTAAGGTAGGTAGGGCATGCGCGGATCAAATTCAGGATTTTTATTTCCCGGCCTCGGCCGCCCGGCGGGAAAGGATGCGGCGGCGACGGAATTTGCCGGGCAAGGCGTTTAACCGGCCATGAAATTATCCGGCTCGGCTATCACCGGATTGCGCAGGCTGCCGATCCCCTCGATTTCGATTCGCACCGTCTGTCCGGGTTTCAGATAGCCGCGCGGTTTCATTTTTACGCCGACGCCGGCCGGTGTGCCGGTGGTAATCACGTCGCCCGGCTCCAGGGTCATGGCCTGACTTAGATAAGCGACCATTTCGTAACAATTGAAGAGCATGTCGCGGGTATTGGCGTTCTGGCGTAATTCGTCATCGACCCAGGTTTTCAGGCTCAGATGGTGCGGGTTCGGAATTTCGTCCGCCGTCACCAGCCACGGGCCAAGCGGGCCGTGGGTGTCAAAAGATTTTCCCAGCGTCCAGGTCGGCGTCCGCTGTTGCCAGTCGCGCACTGTCACGTCATTGCAGATGGTAAAACCGGCGATGACCCGTGGCGCGTTTTCCAGGCTGACGTTTTTACAGCGTTCGCCGACTATGAACGCCAGTTCCCCCTCGTAATCGACTTTTTCGGAGATTTTTGGGCAATGAATGGCTGCGCCGTCGCCGATGATGCAGCTATTTTGTTTGCTGAAAAAAGTCGGGTATTCCGGTTTTTCCCGTCCGGTTTCGCCTATATGGTCGGCGTAATTCAGACCCAGGCCCAAAAACTTGCCCGGCCGAAGCACGGGCGCCAATAATTTGATGTCGCTTAGCGGAACCCGCTGCCGGCCGGAATCGATCAAATCCTGCATCGCTTTCAGTCCGGCGGTGCCTGACGACAAAAAAGCAATCATGTCGTCCGCGTCGGCTATATGGCCGGTCGCGAGTACGGCCTGAGCGTCGATTATCGCCCCAATATGCTGCTTTTGGTCATAAAAAAATGTAGCAAGTTTCATACGGGCTGAATTTTTGCAAAAAAATAAACCGATTATTGTACCGCAAAGTTGAAAAATAACGGTTAGTGTGTAAAAAATTTCTTGGTGAATTATGAAGCTTTGATGACGACGAGGCCCCGGTTTTCAAGGTCTTCAGCCCCATGAAAATTATACTTGACATGGTTGTTGAAATATGATTGGGTAAAGTTTTTGGTTGCCTTATGGTTTTTTGTGGGTTACCCTGAAATTTCATCAACCAGTACATTTAACTAATGAGGAGGTGAATGATGAGAAAAAACAGATGGTTAGCCAAAACTATGCTGACGATTTCCCTGGCATCTTTTTGCTCAATCGGTCTGGCTAAAAATACGAAACATGAATTTTCAGACGGCCAAACAGGCGTCGCTTCTTACTTCAATGACCGGTACCATGGTCAGCGAACGGCAAACGGCGAACGCTACGATAAAAATGCTTTAACCGCAGCCCATGTTTCACTGCCATTCGGTACAGTGTTGCATGTAGTCAACCTACGAAACAACCGAAGCGTGGATGTCCGCATCAACTCACGGACGCATCATGCAAACCGGCGTCTGCTGGATTTATCCAGTCGAGCCGCCAAAGACCTTGGTTTTTATAAGGCAGGTCTTACCAAAGTCAAAGTAACCATTCTACGCTTGGGCGAAGCTTAGAATCTTTTTAAAATCGTCGCCTGCCCGTTCGGGAATGAATGGGCGCGGCAGTTTTTAAACAGCTTCTTGGATAGCAAATCAAAACCGGATTATTTTAGGACATTACCGTGATCGACTGGAATACTACCTTTGCCGCGATTTGGCGTCAGCGTCAGCAATATTTGCGCCCGGTTGTTCAGTTCGACCCTATTGGTGTTGATCAACTGCTGGGCATAGACAAGCAAAAGCAGCAACTGGTCGCCAATACCGAAAGATTTTTAGACGGATTGCCCGCCAATAACGCCCTGTTATGGGGTGCGCGCGGCACCGGCAAGTCTTCGCTGGTCAAGGCCATGTTGAATGAATATCTGCATCGCGGCTTGCGGATTATCGAGATAGACAAGCAGGATCTGCTGTATTTGCCGGAAATTGTTGACGAAATTAGGGATTTGCCGCAACGTTTCATCGTTTATTGCGACGATCTGTCCTTTGAAGCCGGAGACAATTTATACAAACCGCTTAAAAGCGTGCTGGAAGGCTCCATCGAATCGCCGCCGGAAAACGTGCTTTTTTATGCGACATCCAATCGCCGGCATTTATTGCCGGAACTGATGCGGGATAATCTGGACACCCGTCTGGTAAACGGCGAAGTCCATTATTCGGACGCCATAGAAGAAATTATTTCGCTTTCGGATCGTTTTGGCCTGCGCCTGTCATTTTATCCGCAGGATACGGCAAGTTATCTTGAAATTGTCGATGCCTATTTTACGGATTACCAGGGCGATATGGATCAATTGCACCAGATGGCGCTGGCTTTCGCCCATCAGCATGCGGCCAAAAACGGCAGAACCGCCAATCAGTTTTATAAAGCTTTCGGCGGTTGTATTCCCAATTAGAAGTCGGTAAATGGATCGTTCCGCTCCCGCCACGGGAACAGGAACTTTCCTGTGGAGTCATGCTCTATCATTCAAATAAAATTGCTTTCCAGGTGCGCGGGGAGTAAATTTTCAAGCACTTTTAGTCGTTCGCCAATTTTGTTTTGACGAAAAGGCTAATCTGCTGCCGGGGTATTTTGACAGAGGTTTAGGCCGCATGGATGCCGACTCAAGCCAACATGGATGTATTCACGGCTTCCTCTGGCGGACTACTAGTCATATTCAGATGTTTGTCGTATATTTTTAATGACTATTCAGCATATTGCATCTGTGCTGCTACCGGCTTTATTAACTTTCATTTTAACGACCATGACTTCCAATACGAACGAAAAGCAGGCGCTGGCGGAAATCTATTCGGCACTGATAGGCACCGGCGACTCTGCCGCCGCCGATTTTCTGGACGCCAGCATTGATGAGTTAAAAGCGGGCATACTCGAGCACTTCAAACCAAAGCATATGGAGAATCTGTTCAAGGATGCGTTTATTCGTGGCGTAAACTATACGCTGTTTCAGCAAAAGCAAATGAATAGGCAGCTAACGGAAGAGGATTTGTTTGGCGTCAATGGACTGATCAGCAAACGCATCGATTGGGATGACGTGATGCTGGACTGGTAAACGCGCTATTATTTCTAAAGTTGATTAATCGTCATCAGCGTCATTTCCTGCCTGGGAATATGGCTTGCTCCTGCCCTGTCGCCGGCCGGCGCTACAACGCCGGTATTTCCCGCTAAGGATACCGCCGAATGCCCCACCCGAAAAAATCGGTCTCGGATCTAGCCCTGTTTGGCGGCCAGCCGCTGTTTGCAGAGCCGCTCTATGTGGGGCGGCCCAATATTTGCGACCATGATGCATTATTCAGACGCATACAGGACGCCGTCGATCTGCGCTGGCTGACCAACGACGGCCCTTTGCTGCTGGAGATGGAGGCCCGCTTTGCCGAGTTTCTGGCGGTCAAGCACTGCATTGCCGTCGCCAACGCCACGCTGGGGCTGCAATTGCTGGCTCATGCCCTGGAGCTGAAAGGCGAAGTCATCATGCCATCCTTTACTTTCATTGGTACCGCCAGAGCCATGGAATGGCAAGGGCTCAAGCCGCGGTTTTGCGATGTGCTGGATTCGCGCCATTCTCTCGATCCCGCCGCGGTTCGCAAGGCCATCACCCCCAATGTTTCCGCCATTCTGGGGGTGCATCTGTGGGGCATGCCCTGCATGATAGACGAATTGCAGGCCATTGCCGACCAGTATGGCATCCCGCTGATTTTCGATGCCGCTCACGCTATCGGTTCCAGCTATAAAGGCGAAAGGATAGGCCGTTTCGGCAGGGCGGAAGTCTTCAGCCTGCATGCCACCAAAGCTATCAACGCACTGGAAGGCGGGTTGATCGCCACCGATGACGACGAACTGGCGCACCGTCTGTGCCCTGTGCGCAACTATGGCATTGTGGATGAAAATACCTTTGAAGGAACCGGCGTCAACGCCAAGATGAATGAGTTTTCGGCGGCCATGGGGCTGACCAATCTGGAACATTTTAGCCTGTTGCAGACCCATAACCGGGGTCTTCAGGCCGCGTATATGACGGGCCTGGATAAGACGGACGGCATACAGTCGGTGACGGCGGCGAATATTGAAAATCATAATTCCCATTATGCGGTATTCAGAATCTATCCGGAATTCGGGCTTTCCAGAGACGAAATCCGCGAAATCCTGGTAAAGGAAAATATCTTCGGCAAACGGTATTTCTGGCCGGGTTGTCACCGCTGTCCGCCCTACAATAATCTTGATCCGGCGTTGTCGCTGCCGGTAACGGAGGCGCTGGTCGACGGACTGTTGCAGCTTCCAACCGGTTTGCAGATCGGCGCGGACGACGCCAGGGCCATCGCCGGGCTGCTGGCCTTTATCGGCAAGCATGCCGACGGCAAGGATGGGATAAAACACAGGTTCGGTTTGCCGCCGGTCTAAAGCGTATGATGCGAGTTTCAATCATGCAGCCGTATTTATTCCCATACATCGGCTATTTTCAGTTGCTGTCCGCCTGCGATCTATTTATAGTATATGATGATGTGCAATATATACAGGGGGGCTGGGTCAACCGCAATCGAATTCTGATAAACGGTCAGGCGCAATGGATCACATTGCCTGTTGCGAAGGCCGATTACCGGTTACCCATCAATCAGCGCTGCTATCAGCCGGAAAATCGGCTGGCGCAAGGGCTGCGACGGCGAATAATCGGCGCGTATGCGACAGCGCCTTACTTTGATAAGGTCATGCCGCTCATCGATGAGATACTGGCCTATGAGGATGTGAATGTGGCGCGGTTTAATACCCATCAACTGTTGAAAATCGCCGACTTTATCGACATAAATACGCCGATGATCATGTCCTCGGCAATTGGCAAGCCGCCTGGTCTAAGCGGACAGGAACGCGTCATAGCGATTTGCAAGGCCAGCAAGGCGGATCGTTATATCAATCCAATCGGCGGCGTCGGGCTTTATCGGCCTGAACGCTTCCGCGAATCCGGGCTCGATCTGAAGTTCATCAAATCCACGGTTTCAGGCTATCGGCAATTCGGCGACAGCCCTATAGGCTCCCTGTCGATCATTGATGTCATGATGTTTAACGACCCGGCCAGTATCAACGCCATGCTATCTCAATATCAACTGCTGGAAAATCCCATGGAAAACAGGGCAATGCCTGATTCCGGCCTCATACGAATGACGGAACATTAATTATGTATCTGCTGATGGCCGATGTTTATGACGTGATGTATCACTTCAAGGATTATGTCGGCGAAACGCCTTATCTAGTGAACAAGATTCGCGCTTATAAACCGGAAGCCCGCAATTTGCTGGAGGTGGCCTGCGGCACCGGACGGTTTCTGGAAATTCTGCAACAGGATTTCAAGGTCGAGGGGCTTGATCTCAGCCAGCCCATGCTGGATAAGGCCAGAATCCGCGTCGGGGATGCGCCTCTGCATTTGGGGGATATGGCGGATTTTGATCTTGATCGCCAGTTTGACGTTGTTTGCTGTCTGTTCAGATCGATCGCCCATTGCAAGACGGCCGAGCGCCTCCAGCAGGCCATCGCCGCAATGGCCCGGCATGTCAGCCCGGGCGGTCTGCTGCTAATCGAACCCTTTTTTACCCCGGAAACCTTCTGGGACAATCATGTGGTTCTCAATGAATACAAAGACGACGACATGAAGCTGGCCTGGATGTATGTCGGCAAGCGAGAGGGCAGTTATGTTAGCCAGAATAATTATTTTCTGGTGGGAACGGCGGAGGGTGTCAGCCACTTTACCGAACTGGTCGAACTGGGTTTATACAGTCCCGGGCAATACGCGGAGTCCTTCGCTGCGGCAGGGCTTGATATGGTTTACGACCCGGTCGGGCCGACAGGAATAGGTTTTTATATTGGCCGCAAACCTTTATGAATATTCCGATCAAACACGCAGGCCATTATCATGAGGTGCGAGTAAAGCTCGGGCGCAACCGCTAAATATCCGGAGCCTATGGTATTATTCGGATAAACATTATCCTGGATACTATGGAATTTATTTGGATCGGCACTGCTTTCATAAGTGGCTTTTTGGCTACCCGGCTATTGTTACCGCCTCTGGTTGGTTACTTGGTTGCCGGTTACGCGCTACATTTTTTAAACGTTGCCCCTTTACAGAATTTAAGTCACTTGGCCGATATTGGCATCGAGTTGCTACTGTTTTCGGTTGGTTTAAAGTTGAAACCGAGTTCGCTTATCCAGCGTGAAGTACTTAGTGTGGGTGGATCGCATGTGTTGGTCATGGCGCTGGTCTCCGCATTGTTTTTTCTATGGATGAACCAGCATGTTACCGGCGGGCTGGTGCTTGGCGTAAGTCTGGCGTTTTCAAGCACGATTTTCGCGATCAAAGTCCTGGAAGACAGCGGTGAACTATCTTCCTTCCATGGTCGTGGCGTGATCAGCATTCTGATTTTGCAAGATCTGGTTGCAATTGCGCTGCTGGCGTATGCAGAAGGCAGGAGCCCATCCCTTTGGGCGTTGCTGATCTTCCTGTTGCCGTTGCTGCGGCCGCTGGCGCATCGGTTTTTATCGGCAAGCCATACAGCCGAGTTAAAACTGCTGCTGGGCGTTTCATTTGCTCTGGCAGGCGCGGTAATGGCTGAAGCTGTAGGCATTGCAGCCGATATCGGCGCGCTATTGGCGGGCGTTACCTTGGCGAATCACCCCAAAATTGATGAGCTGGCCAATAAATTATGGAGCTTGAAAGAACTGTTCCTGGTCGCCTTTTTTCTACAAATTGGCTTGACGGATTTACCAAATCAGCAGCAAGTCTATCTGGCGTTAATATTGTTGGCTTTGCTGCCGGCGCAAGGCGTACTGTTTTTCATTTTATTTATTCTGGCCCGGCTGCGGGCCAGAACTGCATTTATTTCTTCTCTGGCGTTAATGACTTATTCGGAGTTTGCGCTGATTACCACTGCCGCCGTGGTGCATGCCCAATTATTATCCACGGAATGGCAATCAATCATTAGTCTTGCCGTTGCCGGTTCCTTGGCGGTTGCTGCGCCTCTCAATCGATTTTCTCATGGTCTGTTTTCGTGGCTGGAGCCGGTACTGATTAAATTTGAAAGAAAAGCGCTGCATCCCGATCACTTGCCGGACTCCTTTGGTGTTGCCGAGTGGCTGGTGGTGGGGATGGGGCGTACTGGAATAGCGGCCTATCAATCGCTCAGTACGCAGGATCAGCGAGTGGTGGGGCTGGATTCGGATCCGACTGTGCTGGAGAGCGTGCTGGCCTCCGGGCGCAGAGTCGTCTATGCCGACGTAGTGGAGAGCGAAATATGGGGCAGATTACCTTTGGAGAAAGTCAAGGGCATCATTCTGACACTGCCTTCCTTCGAGAATCGAATGAACGTCATCAAACAACTGCGCAAGCATGGTTTTCCGGGCATGATCGGAACCATTTGCTATCAAATTGAAGACGGGCACAAACTTAAACAGCAAGGCGCGAGCTTTGTTATTCACCCATTGGTCGAGGCCGGGAAACAGTTGGCCGAGCAAATGCTGATTAAGGATATTTGTACAGACTGATGCTGGGGAATGGACAACAATATGCGTCTGGCATGAAAAGCAACAACCGACTGATCGGCCTTGATGAGCCGCTGGCCTGGTCAAAAGCGCTCGAGGGCTTGCCGCATGGTTACTGGCATGGCTGGCAGGCGAATCAGGCATTGTATCTCGGTACCGGCCAGCCGGCCTATCTGTTCGTTCATGATGACGCCGCCAGCGGCGGCCGTGCGGTCTGCGCTTTTGCGGAGCGGCGGTGGCTGGATACGGTCGATATTTTTACCCCGGGTGGATTCACGGGGTTCGCCAGCCGCGGGCATTGCCCTGGCCTGCATGCCGACTGGCATGCCCTGGCCGCAGAACGCGGCTATGTCTGCGGTTATTTCGCCCTCCACCCTGTTTTGGCGGCCCAATATGCGCGGACGACCGCCACCAACGATCTGTACCTGCTGGATTTGCGCATTGGCGAGGCGGCGCTGCTGGAGCAGGCGGATCTCAATGTCCGCCGTGCGATTCGCGACTGGCGGCAATCCGGCAGGCCCTATGTGACCGACAAACAGCGGCTAACGGCCTTCATTCTGGAACACTACGCCACGTTCATGCAAACAATGCAGGCCAACCAGGCGGCGGTATGGGGAACGGAAACCCTGAGCGCCATGTGCGCCGATCCGGCCGTGCTGATGGCGGGGGTGGCGGACGAGTCGGGTATCTGCGCCGTCTACACCTTCGCGGTGACGCCTTACGACGCGGAATGCCATCTGAACATTTCCGTCCGCGACGGACGCCGGTATACCAGGGCGCTACTCTGGTGGGGAATCCGCACCCTGACCGGACTGAACATTCCCTGGCTGCATCTTGGCGGCGGCGTGGTGCGCAACGATGCGATTGCCCAGGCCAAGCAGCGGTTCAGACCGATTTGTCTTCCGCTGCTTACTGCACGGGAAATTTACCGGCCGGATGAGTTCGAGCGGCTTTGCCGGAACGCCGGTCGCGATCCGCTGTCTGCCGCCGGTTTTTTTCCGCCCTATAGAACGCCCGGGCATAAAGATCAGTCCCCGGCTCAGTCAGCGGACTGAGCTTTCGAATATTTTCAATGTCTATCCCGGCAAATCTGCATCCGCCGCCAGCCAGCCTTCCAGCACCCGGTTAAACTCGCCGGTATCGATTTCATAGTCGGAATCATGGGGGGTTTGGGCGTTTAAGCGCGTCAAGGGGCCGGTTAGCACCAGCATATCGACGCCCTGTTTGCCGAAAATCCCGTTATAGTCCGACAAGGCATCCGTGAACGGATGGCTGAGGATCAAAAGCCGAGCGCCGGACGCTGCAAAAAACGCCAGGAAAATCGCGGATCCCTCGGCGGCAATGACGAAATGCGCATGGCGCAGCAAACTCGCCTGTTCGGCGAAGCTATGGTCTTCCGGATAGACTATCAGAAAATCATGCTCCCGCGCCTTCGCCTCGATAAGCCCGAAATTGACCAGTTTGCGGTGTCTGGAAACCTTGCGGGCCAGAAAGATGCGCTGCGCCGGCGTTGCCGGCGCGGGCAACGCCCTGTCGGCGCGGCGCAGCATTTCCCGGATCACCGGCGCAAAACGCTCGGGCGAGGCGCTGATGGCGTCCCAGTTGAACCGGGCGTTGTGTTTTTCGTGTAGAGGCATGTACATCAAGGTCGGGGCGCACCATAGCCGCTGCACCCGGACTTCCGTAAAAGCCGGCACTTCGATGATTTCAAGTGTATTGCCGAACAGCAGATCCAGCGATTGCCGATGGCTGGCCGGCATGTAGGCGTCAATCAGCACCGGCAGCGCCGCCGGCAACTTGCCGGACAGGATGGCGGCGACAAATTTCGGCAGGTATTCGCACATCCAGTGCCCAAAGAAATCGGTATGCGCGCCCAGCAGCGAAAACGCTTCCGTCACTGCTAGCGGCGGTTTGTCCTCAGGTGGCGGGATGTACCAGGCATGACGGTTGTCTGTATGGAAGATCGCCGGATCCCATTCGAGCTCGTCATCCAGGCGCGACGGTTCGTCGCCCTGAAAGTCCAGAATAATGCTGTCGGCGACAAGGATGGCGGCCGATCGTCCGCGGACGCGCGCATCGGACAGGCAGGCTACATATTGCGAACGGGTCACGCAGCCGACCGGGCGATGGTTGCCCTGGCCAATCACCTTCGGCAGCGGATGCACGAAACGCTCGCCCGCCACGGCGGTTTCCAAAAAGAAATTGCCGCAGGATGAGGCAAACAGCCGCTCGCTGACGATGGGTAGCAGTACCGGCGCGCCGGCTCCGGTAAACGGTACGGTTGTCAGATAATGGTCGAAGGCTTCCGGTACTTCATGGGCGAGAATAAGCCCCTGCTTCAGACACATTAATCTGTACAGATTCGGCTGCCCGTTGGCGTAGTCAAATTCCCGGCAGCCGGTTACGGACGAGCCGGCTTCGGGAATAAGGTTGTTAGAATTGTTCATTTTTTGTATACATAAATAGTATATTCAAACAGACCGTAATCGTGTCGAAAAATAAAGTTTCGGCTGATTTTTTCATCCAGAAAGGCCGCCAACTGGTCGAAAGACAGATGAAACAAATCGTCTCTTTCCCAATCGACATATTTCGAAACGACATTGAACGCAAAGCCCTTGGTGGCGATGGTGTTTGCCTTCAAAAGCATTTGCCGGCAGTAATCCCACATCTGTTCAATGGAATGATCGCCCTTGTAATTGAAGACGCCATTCATCAGCACATAATCGTGGCTTGGTATTAAGCTTTGTTCGTCCAGAATGTCGGCGTGAAAAAATTCGATCTGCGGGTGCTTGCGCCGGCATAGCGCCAGATAGGCCGGCGATAGATCCAGGCCGCTATAGCTGATTCCCTGGATGTGGCGGGAAAGCATATATTCGTACAGATGGGCTGCGCCGCAGCCGATGTCCAGCAGTGTACAGGGCTGATTTTCCGGGATCAGCTCCAGCATCACTTTATAACGCAGATCGGCATTTTCCTGGCTCTTGGTCCAGCCTACCCCACGGTAATTATCGCCGTGGCGTTCAAGATTGTATTCCATCTCGGCAACCAGTTGCGCCTGAATCGTTTTATTCGTCATGGTTTGCAAGCCAGTCCGGGTATCATCAATTAAATGCAGGTCGGCTGTTCAGTTCACGACACAGTCGCCCGCTCCGTCTTCCAATCCGGGAAAATCAGGCGAAAGGATATTCAGTTCCCAGCACCCTGCGCACAGCGTCCTGGAATCTCGAATTGGGGCCGCTTAGCGGCAATGACAGAAACTGCGCATACGCTTCTGCGGTGGTGAATATTTCATGCCGGTCGAACTGATCCTTGCGCAAATAATGGTAGATAGCGGCATGACCGGATTCTTGCGGATGCAGCCGGTCGGCAAGCTCGTCGTTAGGAAAATTGTAACGCATCGGCAAACTCCAGACCGGAATCTCGCTGTCCATGATCGCCAGCGTGGTGGCGGCCTGAAACGAAAAATCGCTGGCTATCCCGGGATCGATCAGCGCAGACATCCGCTCGATTACCCTGGGTCTGAGCGTCAGGTAACGATCTAAAAACCGCCCGAAACAGCCGCGGGCGAAGAAAATCACGCCGCCATTGACATAGAAGGGCGCGCAACGGCGCTCATCCGGTTCTTCCGGCCCGACCAGCGAATGAGTGTACAGACAAAACAGCGGCTTGCCAATGACTGCGCTGGCAATGTCGTTCCAGTCTGCGGCGCCTTTTGACCCGGGAAACGGAAAATGCGCCATTACTCCGGCGATGGATTGCGTATTCATGACATGATCCAGCACTTCTTCAAAACCGCTGACCGGCAACGTGTCGGCATCCAGGCTCACCAGCACATCGGCGTCTCTAGGCGCCGATAGCAGAGAGGCGTCGCATTGAGCCCAGTTGTCATCCCGGGCAAAATGTTTCGGTGAAACGCGAGTCATTTCCACTTCCTGCAAATGCGGCCGGAACCGTTCGAGGACGGCATGTTCTTCCGACGTATGCTCGCCGCCGAAGAAAGCGTGAACCGATGGTGTCCAGCGTGTCCATGGCAGACTCTGCAAAGCGCGGTTGATAGCCGCGATTTGCGAGTAAAAAGCCGCTGTAGGGCTGGCAGGGATGAGAAATGCAACTTTTGGCATGTGGACGGTGGCGGCAGGCTCGGAAAATTGGCGGCAAGATCACAATAGCCTGTTTTGAATGATTAGCGGAGCTTTTTAAATGCTCTGGCGGCGGCAAGCACCGTGGCCTCGATATCGTCGGCGCTATGGGCCGCCGAAACGAAACCGGCTTCAAAGGCGGAAGGCGCAAGATAAAAGCCGGCGTCGAGCATGGCGTGGAAAAAGGCCTTGAATCTGTCCTGGTCGCATTGCATGACCTGCCGGTAGCGGCTAATGTTTTTTTCCGGGCTGAAAAAAAGCCCGAACATGCCGCCCGCCTGATTGGTACTGAAGCCGATGCCCGCCTGTTCGGCCGCCTGTTCCAGACCACGCAGCAAGCCGGCGGTTTTTGCGCTCAGCGCCTCGTAAAACCCGGGCGCGGTCAGTAATTCCAGGGTTTTCAATCCTGCCGCCATCGCCACCGGATTGCCCGATAAGGTGCCGGCCTGATATACCGGCCCCAGCGGCGCCAGGGATGACATGATTTTTCGGCTGCCGCCGAAAGCGCCCACCGGCATACCGCCGCCGATGATTTTGCCCAGCGTGGTCAGATCCGGCCTGATATTGTACAAACCCTGCGCGCCATGCAGGCCGACCCTGAAGCCGGTCATTACTTCGTCGAAAATCAGCAGGCTGCCGTACTGGTCGCAGACTTGCCGCAGGCATTCCAGAAAACCCGGTTCAGGCGGAATACAGTTCATGTTGCCGGCCACCGGTTCGACGATGATGCAGGCAATGCTGTCACCCTGCCCGGCAAATGTGTCGCGCACCGCCGCGCTGTCGTTATAGCTTAGGGTGATGGTGTCGGCGGCGACGGCGGCCGGCACGCCCGGCGAACTGGGAACGCCCAGCGTCAAGGCCCCCGATCCGGCCTTGACCAGAAGCGAGTCGGAATGACCGTGGTAACAGCCTTCGAATTTGACGATTTTGTCGCGTCCGGTATAGCCGCGCGCCAGACGCAAGGCGCTCATGGTGGCTTCAGTGCCGGAATTGACCATGCGCACCAGCTCCACGGCGGGCAATAGCCCGCAGACTTTTTCGGCCATGCGGGTTTCAATTTCGGTGGGCGCGCCGAAACTCAGGCCTTTTTCGGCGGCCTGTTTGACGGTGGCGATGACTTCCGGATGGGCATGGCCCAGAATCATCGGCCCCCAGGAGCCGACATAATCGATATAGCGCCTGTTTTCGCTATCGAACAGATAAGCACCCTGGGCATGATCGAAAAACACCGGAACGCCGCCGACGCCGCTAAAGGAGCGTACCGGCGAATTGACGCCGCCGGGAATGAAGTTTTTAGCCTGGGTGAATAAATCGCTTGCCTGGGTCATGAAATTTTGTCGCTGCGGTGGATGAAGAGCGTTCGCACTGGGAATGCCGATTTTTCGAGGCGGATATTGTTCGCCGATCCCTTATTTTCCGAACAAATGCGGGCCTTTGGGCTGCGGTTTGTTTTGCAGGCAGAAATAGGCGGCGGCGTCGAACTTGATTTCCAGGGTCTGGGTGTCCTCATGCTCTTGCAAATATTTTTCGGCATCCACATCGGACAAATCCTCGGCGATATGGCTGGCGATGCAGTTGCAGCTTTCGGTGAAGCGCTTTTCGTCAATATCCTTGTTCACCGAGTTTTTCAATTCCCTGCTGACGCAGTTTTTGGCGAAGGCGCTGGTAAATTTCTGTTTTACCGATTCGCTGGCCTCGCCGTAATCGACATGATTGGGTTTGGCCGGTTTACCGCCGGCTGGGGCGGTTTCCGTTTTGTCGCCGGAACAGGCGGCAAGCGAAACCAGGATCACAGGGATGGTCAGCAGGCCCAATAATTTATGGATAACTTTTGAGTGTTTCATTTTCTATTTGCTCTGGCGTTAATTAAGTAAATCGTGCAGTAACTGGCTCAAATGCTGCTGCTGGCGGCTTTGCAGCAGGCGGTTGGCGGTGATGATGCTTTTCAATTGCGCTAGTGCGGCGCTGAAATCATCGTTAACCACCAGATAATCGAATTCCCGGTAATGACTCATTTCGGCAACGGCGTCCCGCATGCGTCTGGCGATGACCTCTTCATTATCCTGACCGCGATTTTGCAGGCGTTCGCGCAGGATTGCAATCGAAGGCGGCAGTATAAAAATCGAAATGGCGTTTGGCGACATGCGCCTGACCTGCTGGGCGCCCTGCCAGTCGATTTCCAGCACCACATCGACGCCCTGGTTCAGGCAAGCTTCCACCGACTGTCTGGCCGTGCCATAGAAATTGTCGTACACCTGGGCATGTTCCAGAAAAGCCTGTTCGGCAATCATGTGCCTGAATGTCTCGACAGAGACAAAAAAATAATCGACGCCGTTCTGTTCCGCGGCACGCATGGCGCGGGTGGTATGGGAGACCGAAACCGCAAGTTTGTCGGTATCGGCAAGCAACTGCCTGACCAGGCTGGTTTTGCCGGCGCCGGAAGGGGCGGAGATGATATAAAGTTTGCCTGTTGTCATGTAAGTATAAGCCGTAATCTGTGCGCCGACATTCTTTTGGAGAAGCATCCAATTATATGATAACCGCAAAGCCCCGGCCCCGAAACCGGGCCGGGGCAAAAAAGCGAGGCATAATTTCGAAGTCTTGCCCATTATCCGCTTGCGGGCATTTCATCCGCGCTGTATCGTTGCCGCAACTCCATTGCCGCCGACTGATCCCACATGACCGAAACCGCTCCCCAAAAACTGATACTGGTCGATGGCTCATCCTTTTTGTTCCGGGCTTTCCATGCCGTGCCGTCATTGAACAACGCCAAAGGCGAACCCACCAATGCGATTTACGGGGTTTCCAACATGCTGCGCAAACTGATTAACGATTACGACACACCGTATTTTACCGTGGTGTTTGATGCGCCGGGAAAAACCTTCCGCCATGAGCTTTACAATGAGTATAAATCTCACCGTCCACCCATGCCCGACGATTTGCGGGTGCAGATCGCGCCTTTGCACGAATTGATTAGAACCCTGGGTTTGCCGCTGATTATCGAAGACGGCGTCGAAGCCGACGATGTGATGGGCAGCCTGGCGCAAACGGCGGTACAGCATGGGTTTCAGGTGGTCATCTCAACCGGCGACAAAGACATGGCGCAACTGGTCAGCGAGCAGATTACCCTGGAAAACACCATGACCAATACCCGGCTGGATATCAAGGGCGTGGAAGAAAAATTCGGCGTTAAGCCGGAACAGATCATCGACTATCTGGCGCTGATGGGCGATGCGGTGGACAACATACCCGGCGTACCCAAAGTCGGGCCGAAAACGGCGGCCAAATGGCTGCAGGAATATGGCGATCTGGATAATCTGATGGCCCATGCCGATGACATCAAGGGCAAGATCGGCGAAAACCTTCGTGAAAGTCTGGCTCAGCTGCCGCTGTCCAGAACTCTGACCACCATCAAATGCGATGTGGCGGTGCATTATACGCTGCAAGACCTGAAACGCCGGGAGCCGGATATCGCCGGTTTGCGGCGGCAACTGGGCGAGCTGGGTTTCAATAGCTGGCTAAAAACCCTGAACGGCAACGGCAAGGACAGCGCCCGGCCGGCCGAACCCGCTCCGGCCGCGCCGCCGCATACCGCCAGGGATTACCGAACCATTCTCACCCAGGCCGATTTCGACAACTGGTTGCAAAGGCTGAAACAGGCCGAACTGTTTGCCTTCGATACCGAAACCACCAGTCTCGATTATAGCGCAGCCCGAATCGTCGGCGTCTCCTTCGCCGTGCAGCCCGGCGAGGCGGCCTATGTCCCCCTGGCCCACGATTACGCCGACGCGCCGCCGCAGCTTGACCGGCAAACCGTGCTGGATGCCTTGAAACCGTTGCTGGAAGACCCGGCCAGAGCCAAACTGGGACAAAATCTGAAATACGACGCCCATGTTCTGCACAATCACGGCATCAATTTGCGCGGCATACGCCATGACACCATGCTGGAATCCTATGTGCTAAACAGCACCGCCAGCAAACATAATATGGACGACCTTGCCAAATACTATCTGGGCGTGACCACCATCCATTTCGAAGACATTGCCGGCAAGGGCGCCAAACAGATCGGCTTTCAGGAAGTGCCTGTCGAACAGGCGGCGGAATATGCCGCCGAAGATGCCGATATAACCTTGCGCCTGCATCAGACCCTGTCTGAACAACTTATCCGCCAGCCACGGCTATGGGATTTATACAATCAGCTTGAAGTACCCCTGATAGCCGTGTTGACCCGGATCGAGGAAAACGGCGTACTGATAGACAGCGCCATGCTGGCCCAGCAAAGCCTGGAACTGGCGAACCGGATGTTAGGTATCGAGCAGCAGGCGCACGATCTGGCTGGTTCGGCCTTCAACATAGGCTCGCCCAAGCAGATACAGGAAATCCTCTACGATCGCCTTAATCTGCCGGTACTGAAGAAAACCCCCAAAGGCCAGCCCTCCACCGATGAATCGGTGCTGCAGGAATTGGCGGCGGACTATCCCTTGCCACGGCTGATTCTGGATTATCGCAGCATGAGCAAGCTCAAATCCACCTACACCGACAAACTGCCGCAACAGATCAATCCGCGAACCGGCCGGGTGCATACCTCCTATCATCAGGCGGTAGCAGCCACTGGCCGTCTGTCCTCTTCCGACCCCAATCTGCAAAATATCCCGATACGCAGCGAGGAAGGCCGCAAAATTCGTCAGGCTTTTATCGCCCCGCCCGGTTATAAAATGGTCGCCGCCGACTATTCGCAGATCGAATTACGCATCATGGCTCATCTCTCCGGCGACAGCGGTTTGCTGGCCGCGTTTTCGCAAGGCGTGGATGTGCATAGGGCGACGGCGGCCGAGGTGTTCGAGGTGGATATCGATCAGGTTACCCAGGATTTGCGGCGCTCGGCCAAGGCTATCAATTTTGGACTGATTTACGGTATGTCATCCTTTGGGCTTGCCCAGCAACTGGGCTTGACCCGAAACCAGGCGCAGGCCTATATCGACCTTTATTTCAGCCGTTATCCGGGCGTGAAGCAGTATATGGACAATATCCGCGAACAGGCCAGGCAGCAAGGCTATGTGGAAACCATTTTCGGGCGGCGGCTGTATTTGCCGGACATCAATGCCCGCAACGCAGCGCAACGGCAATACGCTGAACGCACAGCCATCAACGCCCCCATGCAGGGCAGCGCCGCCGACATCATCAAGCGGGCTATGCTGGATTGCGACGCCTGGATCAGAGGCAGCGGCGCCGATCTAAAAATGATCATGCAGGTGCACGACGAGCTGGTGTTCGAAGCGCCGGAAGCCGAACTGAAAAGCCATGTCGAAACCATACGCGGCATCATGTCCGGGGCGGCCGAGTTACTGGCGCCGCTGGTGGTGGATGTGGGCTGGGGGGAGAATTGGGATGAGGCGCATTGAAAGGGGAGTTCAGAGCATGAGCATTGAGTTTTGTAACAAGTAGCAGACTCGCCGCTTATTAATCGTGACTAGGCTTTCTGAACTTGAACCACTCGTCCAGTATGTAATGGATATCGTCGATACCGGTCTTGTTGAGCGCGGAAAACAACTGGATGGTCACTGCAATGCTGGCTTTGCCGAGTTCTCTCTGGACTTTTAACTGGGTGTTTTTGGCCGCGCCGTAGTTCAGCTTGTCGGCTTTGGTGAGCAGAATATGTAAAGGCAGGCCACTGTGTTCGCACCATTCCACCATTTGCCAGTCGAATTCCGTCAGCGGATGGCGGATATCCATGATTAGCACGATGCCGCATAACGCCTTGCGCTCCTTCAGATAGGTCTCCATCATTTTTTGCCATTCTTTTTTAATGGACTCCGGCACTTTTGCGTAGCCATAACCCGGTAAATCCACCAGTTTCCGGCTATCGTCTATGGCAAAAAAGTTTAGCAACTGGGTGCGCCCCGGGGTTTTGCTGACTCGGGCCAGGGCATTTTGCTGAACCAGAGTATTGATGGCGCTGGATTTGCCTGAATTGGATCGGCCGGCAAAAGCGATTTCCATGCCCTGATCGGGCGGCGCATCCTGTAGGCGTGGTGCGCTGTTGATGAATTTTGCCTGATGGTACACTGGATTCATCTCAATCTCGCTTAGTCATTATAAATCGGTTAGAATCCGGTTATTATAGCCTCTGGCGCAAGTATTCAGAGGGCTTTTACCTTGATTATATTTCCTGACAGGACTCATCATGTTAAAAACACTGCTGATTGCTTCCATTTCCCTGACGCTCACAACCCTTACCGGCAATGCATTCGCCCAGGGTGGCGGCAGTGGCAAAACCAAAGCGGCCGCCTGCGCGGGATGCCACGGCGAAGACGGCAATAGCGCCATGCCGGGTTTCCCTAAGCTGGCCGGACAGCACAAAGGCTACCTTGTCAAGCAGTTGCAGGCTTTCAAAAACGGCAACAGAATCTCGTCGATGATGGGAGCCTTGGCCGCCGGTCTGGATGATCGGAGCATCGATGAAATTGCTGACTATTACGCGGCCAATAGAATTACCGCCAACCCTGCTCCTGCTTTACCGGATAGCGACGATGAAGATACCCGAACCGAAGCCCAAAAGAAGGAAGAGATGGCAAGCCTGATAGCCGCAGGCGGCAATCTGTATCGTAACGGCGATCTGGCAACCGCCGTTTCGGCCTGCATCGCCTGCCACGGCCCGTTCGGCGAAGGCAACAGGCCCGGCTCGTTTCCGTCTTTACATTCGCAACACGCCGATTATCTGATTAAAACCCTGACCGATTTTAAAAACGGCAATCGCACCAAAAGCCGGGAAAACATGATGTACATGATAGCCAGCAAAATGAGCGATCAGGAAATCAAGGCGGTCGCCTATTACATTTCAACCCTGAAATAAGCCATCACCGTAGCGCTCCGGCTGTTGCGACGTCTTAAAAAATGCCAGCCCCCGGCTATGTCTGCAAACGAAAATGAGATCATCATTGCCACCATCATGCGGCCGTCCGGCGAAACCGGCGTGCAGGCTCACTTTAACTGCTTTCGGGATTTTCTTTCTTCCCGTCAGTATCGGCCGCGGCTGATCACCCCTTTTTCATCACCCGGGGCGCTGGTCTATCCGCTGTTCGCGGTCAGAAAAATCCTGGATAAACTGTCCGGGCCCGCAAGCGTATGGTGGTATCGCTACTGGCATGCATTTTTTTTGCGGATGGCCTTAAAAAAATACTTGAAGAACGGCGCGGCTTGCGTCGTTTATGCGCAATGTCCGGTGTCCGCCGATGCGGCGCTACGCGCCAGAGTATCTGCAAGGCAGCGGGTGGTCATGGTGGTGCATTTCAATATTTCCCAGGCCGATGAATGGGCGGGCAAAGGCCGGATTGCTGAGGGCGGTTCGTTCTATCAGGCAATTCGTGATTTCGAGGCCAGGGTGTTACCCAAGCTGGATGGTCTGGTGTTTGTCTCGGCATTCATGCAGCGGGAGCTGATCAAACGGATTCCGGCGCTGGCCGGGGTGTCGGCGGCTATCGTGCCCAATTTCCTTCCCGATCCCGGCGAGACCGGGACACAAAATAGCGATGCCGATCTAATCAGCATCGGCACCCTGGAAGCCAGAAAAAACCAGCGCTATTTGCTGGAAATTCTGGTCGCTCTGCGCGAACGGGGTGTCACCCTGAGGCTAAGCATCATCGGCGACGGCCCGGACAGAGCCATGCTGGAGGCGGCGGCCTGCGCCCTGAAGGTGGATGAGCTGGTGCATTTTGCCGGTTTTGTGGCTGATGCCGCCGAATGGATAGCCCTCCATAAAGCTTGTATCCATGTGGCTAGCATCGAAAACCTGCCCGTCACGCTGCTGGAAGCCATTGCCCGTGGCCGCCCGCTGTTTGTCGCCGCCGTGGGCGGGGTGCCGGAAATATTGGCCAGCGGCAATCTCGGACTGGCCTTACCGCTGGATGACGCCGCAACGGCCGCCGAGCTTATCGCAGGAGCCATCAATGATCCGGAATGGATGGCCGCGGCGGGGCTTGCCGCGCGCCAGAGTTATCTCGGAAATTACAGCAGCGATGTTTGCGGAGAGAGATTGCTGGGTTTTTTGTTGTCAACCAACCCTGAAAAATGAGTGGAAATATGCTAGTGTAAAAGCTGATCAGTTATTCCTGCTTTCACGGAATGGCGCCGAACAGTCACGCTTACGGAACCTGAAAATGAATGAACCTGCCGAAAATTGCGAATGTCGTTATTTCATCAGTTATAGCGGTATAAAATTACCGTTAAAGCTGGTAACCCCCATTACGGAAGCCGAGTTGCAAAACCGCAATACCTTTTTTAAAGCTTTTTTTGACGAGCAAGACAGGCTGATGCTCTGCCAAAAACTGGTTTATGGTGAAGTCGAGCTGGAACACCGTTACAGTTATTATGGAAACGGCGTGTTGAAGGCGGCGGAGATTACTGATGCGGACGGCGAACTGACCGTGCTGGCCTTCGATGAAGCCGGCGAGCCGATTGAAGAGGTCGATTAGGCTAAGCTCTTAGTCATACCCCAACGGCGGCAAAACTGTCGTGGTCGGCGACCGCCTGCGCGGTGCGTCTTATCAGTTCCAGATTGCTGGTAAGATCCATCATATCGCCGATTGCCAGGGTAATCACCATGGCCTCCAGGGCATAGGTCAGATGCGCCCGATAACGATGATAGAGATATTGTTCGTCGAGTTCCCGTATGCCTCGATTGTCCAGGGTGGCCAGATACAGGGTCAGTAACTGTTTTTCGTGGGCGCGGCGGGTTTCCGGCGCTAGCGAATTGGCCAGGAAATAGGCGATATCGCCGATGCCTTCTCCGGTACGGATCAGTTGCCAGTCCAGAAAGCCCGGCACAGCGCCATTCCAGAAAAAATTGCCCGGATGGCAGTCATGATGCACCAGGGTTTGCACGCCGCCAGCTAAAAATTTCATGATGCGCCTCCGATTGGCGGCATATCGTAGCGCCGGTGTATGCAGTTGCGCCGGAATCAACGTGCCGGTCAGCGACAGGCCGCGCTTCATTAAGGGTACCGCCAGTAGACTGCCCAGATGGTTTTCGGCGCTGGCGTTGAACCCGCCCAGCCAGTCGTGAGCAGCGAATAAATCGCTTCTGTTCCAGAAATGCGCATGAAATTCGGCCAATTGTTCGATGACCTGGATTGCCTGTTCAAGCGATAAGGCGTCGCTGGGTTGACCCGGGGTAAAACCCAACTCGCTCAGGTCGCTCATCACCAGTGTTGAACCAAAACCGAAACGGCTCTGGGCCGCCAGCACCGGCGGCAGCCTGAGCGGGGTAGTGCCGGACAAGGAGTTATAAAAGCTGATTTCCTTATGCAGCAATCGCGGTAATGCGGTAATCATCCGCGATTTGAGATGCCGGGAAGGGATTTTCACAAACCAGTTTGCAGGCAAGATATCCGTGGCGCTGTGATCAACCTGGACTCTAAGTCGGGTTGTGGTGCCGATGTTGATGGACTGGATAGCGATATCCGTCACTTTCGCCTGGGGAGCATGGTGATTCACGATGCTTTGCGCCCAGAGTCTATTCAGTTGCTGCGGGCGGTGTGCAAGAATATTTTTTTTCACTGATCTGTCTAAATTTAACGGGTTGGAACAAATCCGGAGGAAATTCGGTCTGTTGATAATCGCATTTTTACAGCGCCTGCGTACAGGAACTTTTAAAAAATCCGCCATGGCCCGGTGATCATGCACAATCCGGGCTATGGACGCGGGTTTGATTGCAAAGGGTAAACCGATAGAATGTACGAACTATTGCCCTACAGATTTGTCCCATTTTAAATTCAACTATAAACACAATAATGATGACGGTTAAGAATCTCTCCACTTCGCAAACAGCCCTGCAACAGTTAAAAGATTTTATCAACACACGTATCATCGGTCAGGAAGTTCTGGTGGAGCGAATGTTAATCGCCTTGCTGGCGGACGGGCATCTGCTGGTCGAGGGCGCGCCCGGACTGGCAAAAACCAGAGCCATCAACGTTCTGAGCCAGAGCATAGAGGCCGATTTTCACCGGGTGCAGTTTACTCCTGATTTATTGCCAGCGGATTTGACCGGAACCGAAATTTATCGGCCCCAGCAAGGCCATTTCGAGTTTCAGAAAGGCCCGTTGTTTCACAATCTGATACTGGCGGACGAAATTAACCGGGCGCCGGCCAAAGTGCAGGCCGCATTGCTGGAGGCAATGGCCGAGCGGCAAATTACCGTAGGCAAGGCCACTTATCCGTTGCCTGCGCTGTTTATGGTCATGGCCACCCAGAATCCGATTGAACAGGAAGGCACCTATCCTCTGCCGGAAGCTCAACTGGACAGATTCCTGCTGCATGTAAAAATCGATTATCCGAATGCGATCCACGAGCAGACCATTTTGCATCTGGCCCGCGCCGAAGCCAGTGGCGGCCTGCAACATGCGGTCATCGGCAGCCCGCAAAAAATCAGCGGACAGACCGTGTTTACCGCTCGCCAGGAAGTGCTGTCCATCTACATGGCAGAAAGCCTGGAACAATACCTGCTGCAAATCGTTCTGGCTACCCGCAACCCCGGCGTTTACGGCCAGGATCTGCGCAACTGGATACAGTATGGCGCCAGCCCACGGGCGAGCATCGCTCTGGATCGTTGCTCCCGCGCCAAGGCTTGGCTGGAACAGCGTGATTTTGTTGATCCCGGCGACATTCAGGACATTGCCTTTGATGTGTTACGCCACAGGCTGATTCTATCTTATGAGGCGGAAGCGGAAGGCATTACCACCGACGATGTCATCAAACAATTGATAGCCCGTATCGCCGTACCGTAATGCAGGGTAGCACAATAATAGTAGTATCATTGATATGAACGCCCAATCAATAGCCAGTGATGAGCGGATCGCCATCACCTTGAAAAATTTGGTCGATCTTGCAGGGCCGGCGGCGTCGCTGAATTTGTCTAACGGCAAAATTCGGGCCTCGCAAAGTGGCAATTACGTTTCTCAGCTCAAGGGTCGCGGCATGGCGTTTGAGGAAACCCGGCTGTACCAGCCCGGCGATGATGTGAGGCGCATGGACTGGCGGGTGACAGCCCGCACGGACAAACCGCACAGCAAGATTTTCCGTGAAGAACGGGAAAAACCGCTGTTCATTTCGGTGGATTACCGATCGACCATGCAGTTTGCCACCCGTGGCGTGTTCAAATCGGTGCAGGCCGCCAGGCTGGCCGGTCTGCTGGCTTGGGCGGCGTTGCGGCGCGGCGACCGGATCGGCGGACAAATTTTCAGTAATAGCGGCTGTCAGGAATTGAAGCCGCATACCGGCAAATCGGCATTGCTGCATTTTTTTAATGCGTTAGTTAATCCGGTTTATCAGCCGATAGCCGAAAATAATTTTGAAAAAGTGCTAGGCAGATTGATGCATCATGCCCATCCAGGCAGCCAGGTTTTTATTTTGAGCGATTTCCGGGGGCTTACGGCGGCGGCGGAATATTATCTTGCCAGTCTTGCCCGCCATTGCGATGTGGTGCTGGTGCTGATTTCCGATCCGCTGGAAATCCGGCTGCCCGTCAAGGGCCGTTACCGCTTTACCGATATGCTACGCGAGGTGGTGATAGACAGTAGCGATCAAAGCCGATTGAACGCGTATCAACAGCAATTTGAGGCGCGGCGGCAATATTTGCAGCAATTGTGCCGAAAATTGCGGATGAGTTGGTTGACGTGCAGCACCAATCGGCAGCCCATCGAAACTTTGCTGGCCTTCTATGGCAAACCCGGACGCAATACATCAGGCTGACAACATGCATCATTCCTGTTTTTTCCCGGTTTGCGATTGAGAGCGGAACACAGAACTTATGGAACAATTACCTTTAAAAGATATTCATCTGCCCCAGTCAGTCGGCTGGTGGCCGCTCGCGCCGGGCTGGTGGGCGTTAGCGGTGCTGTTGCTGTTATTGTCGGTGACGGGCCTGTTTTTGTATAAACGCCTGAAACAGCAAACTGCGCTGAGAACCGCCGGGAAAATGTTGGCCGCCATCCGTAATGATCGGCGCGACGACCTGCAAACCCTGATCGCCTTATCCGCCCTGTTACGGCGGGTAGCCATCAGCACCGCGTCCAGAACCGATGTCGCGGCTTTGCGCGGCTCGGCCTGGCTGGCCTATCTGGACAGGCCGTTTCCAGACGCGCCTTTCAGCAACGGCATCGGCCACTGCCTGGCCGATGCGCAATACCGGCAGAGCCTGTCCGCCGACACGGATATGGACGAACTTTTCAAACTTTGCGAACGCTGGCTAAACCGGCAGAAGAAACCTTTGTTTTCTTTTCCCGGCGGTATCGGGAAAAGGTGGCGCAAATGATGCAATTCCACTGGTACGGGTTACTATTGCTGCTGCCCCTGCCGCTACTGGTGCGCTGGCTATTGCCCGCCCGGGCCGGTGTCGAGCAGGCGGCGCTGAAAATACCTTTTCTGGACGATATGGGCGAAGGCGATAGCCGGGCGACGGCTGGCGAACGGCGCTGGCCGCTGTGGCTGGCGGGACTGGCCTGGGTATGTCTGGTGCTGGCCGCCGCACGTCCGCAATGGCTGGGCGAGCCTCTGGAGCTGTCGGTCAGTGGCCGGGATCTGATGCTGGCGGTGGATGTGTCCGGCAGCATGCAGGAGCAGGATTTTATTATCGATAACCGCCGGGTAGACCGGTTGACCGCCATCAAGCATGTGGCCGGCGAATTTATTCAGCGCCGCACCGGCGATAGACTGGGGCTGATACTGTTCGGCACCCAGGCCTATTTGCATGTCCCACTCACCTTTGACCGTAAAACCGTGGAAACCCTGCTGAACGAGGCTTTTATCGGCATTACCGAAGACGAACCGCAAACCTCCATAGGCGACGCCATTGGTCTGGCGATTAAACGCCTGGAGAACCAGAAGGCCGATAGCAAGGTTTTGATACTACTGACCGATGGCGCGAATACGGCCGGCGAGCTGTCTCCCCTGAAAGCCGCGGAACTGGCCGCCGAACATCACCTTAAAATCTACACCATCGGCATAGGCGCGGACGAGATGCTGGTGCATAGCCTGTTCGGCACGCGTAAAGTCAATCCTTCCGCCGATCTGGATGAAAAAACCCTGTCCGCTATTGCCAAAATAACCGGCGGCCGCTATTTTCGAGCCCGCAACACGACGGAACTGGAACAGATTTACGCCATGCTGGATAAGTTGGAACCGGTTGAAAAGGACAAACAGTATTTTAGGCCGATCAGCGAACTGTATTGCTGGCCACTGGCGATGGCGCTTTTACTGGCGGCCGTGCTGGCAAGTTATCGATTGAGGTGATCATGAATTTTGCCGAATTTCATTTTTTGCGCCCCTGGTGGTTTCTGGCTTTGTTGCCGGCCGTAGCGATACTGGTGATGCTGGTGAGAAACAGACAAAGCCGTGGCAATTGGAGCGATGTCTGCGACGATGAATTGCTGCCTTTTTTGTTGGCGGACAAGCTCGTGCAGCAACGCGCAGGTAGCGTATTGCTGGGTGGCCTGGCTGCGCTGCTGGCTATTGTGGCGCTGGCCGGTCCCACCTGGCAGCGTCTGCCCAGCCCGGCCTTTAGAAACGAATCCGCGCTGGTGATTGCCCTGAACCTGTCCGAGACCATGGATGCGGAGGATATTAAACCCAGCCGGATAGCCAAAGCCCGTTACAAAATCGCCGACTTGCTAAAACTGCGCAAGGACGGTCAGACAGCTTTGCTGGTTTACGGCGGAGACGCATTTACCGTTACGCCGCTGACCAGCGATGTCGCCACCATCAGCAGCCAACTGGAAGCCCTGACCACTGATATTATGCCCAGCCCCGGGGTCGATACCGGTAAAGCCATCCGTAAAGCTGTCAATCTGCTGCGTCAGGCGGGGGCCGCCCAAGGCAACATTCTGCTGGTGACCGATGATGTGGACACTGAAAGCGCTGCGCTGGCCGATAAATGGCTGGGAGATTACCGATTGTCGGTTCTGGCGGTCGGCACCAGCGAGGGCGCGCCGGTCAAACAGCCTGGCGGCGGTTTCATGAAAGACCGGAATGGCGGTATTGTGCTTGCCAGGCTGGATACCGCGGCTTTGAAAGAACTGGCGCATACCGGCAAAGGCGTTTATCAGCAGGTGACGGCGGGCGATGAAGATGTGGATACCCTAAGCCGGGATTTTAATACGGTTGCCGACGGCGAAAAAACCGCGGAAAGCAATCTGCTGTTGCAGCGATGGAATGAAAAAGGCCCGTGGCTGCTGTTGCTGATATTGCCCTGGGCGGCACTGCGTTTTAGAAAAGGCGTGCTGTTGTGGGCCGGTCTGTTGCTGTTGCCCATGCCCAGAGAGAGTCAGGCGCTGGATTGGCAAAGTCTGTGGCGCAATCCCGATCAACTGGCCGAGCAGGCTTTTAACCGCCAGCAATACCAGCAGGCCGCCGGAGAGTTCGAGAATCCGGACTGGCGGGCGGCGGCCCAGTATAAGGCCGGCGAATATCAGCAGGCCGCCGAAACCCTGAAAAACACCCGCACAGCAGAGGGCTATTACAATCGCGGCAATGCGCTGGCGCAGGCCGGCCAGTTGCAGGAAGCTCTGGACGCCTATCAGCAGGCGCTGGCGTTACAGCCAGACAACCAGGACACGCTGTTCAATAAAAATCTGGTGGAAAAGAAATTGCAGGAGCAGCCTAAACAACCTAACCAGCAGAATCAACAAAACCAGGATAAGGACAAGCAGCAGTCGCAACAGCAGCAGTCTGAGCAGCAACAGAACCCGGAATCCTCCCAAAACAATCAGCAAAACCAGCCGCAACAGAATCAGGCCGGACAACAGGACAAGAATCAGCAACAGCAACAGCAACAGCAACAGCAACAGCAACAGGAAAACCCTGAGCGGAACAAAGAACAACAAGCCAATTCCGAGCAAGATAAGCCGCGTGAGGCCGGGAAAGCCGAGCCGCAAAAAAATGCTGAAAACAAGGATCAGAACAACTCGCAGGCGCAGGCAACCAGGGCTGCTGAAAAAGCGGAAATCGACCGCGCCAACGAGCAGTTACTGAAACGCATACCGGATGAGCCAACCGGTCTGTTAAAACGCAAATTTAAATATCAATACAGCCAGCACCAGGCCGCCCCTTAATGTTGAAACCCATGAACACTGTGCAAATTCTGATTCTAAACCTGTTACTGTTGTTTATGCCGCTGGCTCAGGCCGCCGACATTCAGGTCTCCGTCGACCGCAATCCGGTGAGTATCAACACCTCATTTCAGATTATTTTCACGGCTGGCCAGACGCCGGACGATAATCCGGATTTTTCGCCGCTGCAGGAAAGCTTCCAGATTCTGGATCAACAGCGCAGCAGTAAAGCTTCCTGGATAAATGGCCATACAAGCCGTACCGAACAGTGGACAATCACTGTCATGGCCAAACAGCCTGGCGAAATGGAGATACCAGCTATCGCCTTCGGCTCCGACCACAGCAAACCGCTGAAGCTGACGGTAACCGAAAACCGGCAAACACCACAGAATAACGAAGATTTGTTTATGGAAGTGACGGCAAGTCCGGAAAATCCCTATGTCCAATCGCAGGTGCTGTATACCCTGCGTTTGTACCGGCGGATACAGATTGCCCAGGCCAGGCTGGACGATCCGCAAATCAAGGACGCGGTGGTGGAAAAGCTGGGCGAGGACAGCACCTATAGCACCCAGTTGCAAGGCGTGGATTATTGGGTGACCGAACGCAAGTACGCTATCTTCCCGCAACATAGCGGCAGCGTCACGATTGCCCCCTTAAAACTCAGCGCCGAGGTGTTAAGCTCGCATCGTTCGCGGTTTGGCGGCTTCTTCAGCCAGCAAACCACGGAAACCCGCAACGTGACTTCCAAGGCGATCACGCTGGATGTACAGCCGGTACCGGCAAGTTTTAAAAATATGGAGTGGCTGAGCGCCCAATCCCTACAGCTTAGCGATGGGTGGTCGGATAAAAGCCTACAAACCCGGGTCGGAGAGCCGCTGACCCGAACCATACGCCTGGTCGCAAAAGCCGCCACCGTCGGCCAGTTGCCGGAACTGTCGAATCATCTTTCCATAGACGGCATGAAGACCTATGCCGACCAGCCAATACTTAAGGAAGATAAGACCGGCGATGGCCTGACGGCGAGCCGCGAAGAAAAAATTGCCTTTATCCCTTCCAGACCGGGAAATTACACCTTGCCGGCCATCGAAATCAACTGGTTCAACACCCAAACCCGGCATATTGAAAAAGCCACGCTGCCCAGCGTGACCATCAATGCGCTGCCCAGTCGCGACATTGTTCCACCACAGCCGGCAGGCCCGGAGGCAGAAAATCACGGCCGGAGCGAAGTCCAGCCGCCGGCTGCCGCAACCGTTGCCGAACATCATGAACAACTGCGTATTTGGCAGGGGCTGTGCGCCGGATTGGCAACCGGCTGGATACTAACCCTGATCATCATGTACCGCAAGCTGCACAAACCACGGCCGACGGCTGAGGTAACGGAACAGCCTGCGCCAACTGCTTATTCCGCCATTGAAAAATCGCTTAAACACGCTTGTTGGGAAAATCGGCCTTACACCGCAAAACAGCTTCTGCTGCAATGGGGCAAAGCCCGTTACGAGGCCGATAGTCTGGGCGGTATAGCCAGACTTTGCGCAACGCCGTTGCGCGAAGAAATCGAGCTGTTGAACCAGCATCTGTATTCCGGCGAGCAACAACCCTGGAACGGTCAGCCCTTATGGCAGGCATTTAGTCAGCTTGCCGAAGATAAGACTGTCAAATCCGGGAAGCCGGACGGGCTGGAGCCGTTGCATAAATTGTAGGGAGGCAGAAACGGGGTATTGATTGTTCTATCTTCCAGGCGAGGATTTTATCAAGCTCCCGGCGGGACGAAACGGCGAGTATCGAGAAATCGGAATCAGGTGGTTCTGGTCTCGTTGAGCAGATTGGGATGACGATCAAGCATCTTGAGTCGTTTCATCGGTTTGGTCTTGCCGTTCTCGTAGGGAGAGAGGGTATGACGCCACCACCGAAACCGATTCAAAAGCGGATTGTCAGCTTTCTATAAGAGTTTGACGTGGTGTTTTATTTTTCAGTCGAACGCGCATAAAAAAGACCTAGGTCGTTAAACCTAAGTCTTTATTTTATACCTGAATCCGTGTTTGAGCCGTTACAGTTTGGAGCAGAAAGGCTTGAACTGTACGGCCAGAATATCAAAACAAGAACCGAAAGAAAAGGCCGAGACTTGTCCAATGACACATGAGCCTAAGCGAGGGGGCGTATTTCCATCGTGAGATGAGCCTGGGGGCGCAAAAATTGGGATCATGGAGGCATGATCGTGACTTTAGATACCCAAGGATTACAAA
>JAQTUW010000061.1 GCA_028707085.1 Methylococcales bacterium
CGCTGGCATTTTTGGCCAAGCCGATGGCTGCATTGGTCCACCGGGTTGTGCATCGCTTTGATGCCCGCTTACTGGTTTGTATCAACATGGTGTTGTTTGCAGTGTATTGCGGCTTAATCAGTGACTTTGATTTTTTCGGGCGCGGCGGCTGGTTTAGTCAGCCGTTGTGGGCGCAAGTATTGGAAGGTTTCTGCCTGGGTGGCTTGTTCGTGCCGCTGACCACTCTGTTTCTTTCCGGTCTGACGCCGAGACGGCAAACCCAGGCGGTGGAACTTGGCGGTATGCTGCGCGTATTGGGCGGCAGCGTCGCCTCACCGTTATTAGGCGTATTTTGGGAACGTCGCACGGCCTTCCACAAAAGCAGGCTGATCGAAAATTTTTCACTGCACGATAGCTGGTCCGGAGAGATTATCGCCAAATTACATGCCGCCGGTTTGCATGATCAGTTGGCTACCGCAAAATTGGCGATAGCAGCTAATCAGCATGCAGCGATTCTTGGTTTGGACGATACCTTCCGGCTATCTGCCTGGCTGTTCTTGGGCTTGGCATCGGTCGCCTGGCTTGCGCATCCGGTAGGGCCAAAACCTGCGGCTCTGCCTAAAGAAGACAGACGCCAAGCAGCCTTGGAAGATTTAATGGAGGAGCCGTGAGCATGGCTCAGTTCAACAAAATTGCTCTATTAATGGCTGGAATGTCTCTGTTCAATGGCTGCGCACGGCTGCCCGGGGACGGAACCCGGGCCAAACCGCTTGACATGCCCAGCCTGAGTCAAACCCTGAACAGCGATGCCCAAGCCGAAAAAATCGTCCGGGAATGGCCGCAGGCAAAGTGGTGGCAGGATTTTCACAATGCCGAATTGAACCGGTTAATAGAAACAGCGCTGAAAGACAGCCCAAGCCTTCGCGCTGCCGCGGCTCGTCTGACTCAGCCGGAGTCGGTTGCCGATTATCAGGCAGCAGAGATGCTGCCCGGCGTTGGCGCCAGCATCCAGCTAAACCATCGCCGTTTTTCTTCAACAGATTTTTACGGTCCGAATGGCGGCAAGACTTTTACCGGCGCTTACATCGATCCGGTGGTATTCCGCTATCACCTCGATCTGTGGGGCAAGGATAAAGCGGCCCTGGAAGCGGCGCTCGGCAAAGAAAAAGCCCAGGCTTCTGAATTGGCGATGGCGCGCCTCATGTTGAGTACAGCCATCGCCCGCGGCTATATCCGCCTGTGTTCGTCCGAGGAAGACATTGAATTGGCACATGAACTGACCGGGAAAGCCGAAGAAAAAATGCAACTGGCGCAATTGCGTTGGCAACACGGACTGACCAGGCAGGATTTGGTTTATGCCGCCAAACAGCAGCTAGAAACGGCGCGGAAGCGCGAAACTACTGTGCGCAACGAGGGACAAGTGCTACGCAACCGGTTGTCGGCACTGGCCGGACAAGGGCCGGATTGGGGAAAAACCATTCATACGGCGGCGATTGACGTTACCGGATACTTGCCGCAACCCGAATCAGTAGCTCTGGGACTGCTGGCACATCGTCCGGATGTGGCGGCGGCATTGTGGCGAGTGGAGGCGGCCGCCCAGTTGACCAAAGTGGCGGAAACCAATTTCTATCCGGACGTTAATTTGGTCGGTTTTGCCGGTTTGCGCAGTCTTAATCTGAAGGATTTATTCCTTTCACATGGCGCTAGTGTGGCTTATGGGATCGGGCCGACTGTGACCTTGCCGGTTTTTGAGGGCGGGCGGCTGGAGGCCGAATTAAAAAATGAACAGGGGGCTTACGATGCCGCCATTGAAAGTTATAACGGCACTCTGCTGAATGCCGTTCAGCAGGTCGCCGACAGTCTGGCCGGATGGCGGCAAACCCTGGAGCATGACGCAGCCCAGGAGCGCGCACTTGAAGCCGCTAAGGCGCAGTCAAAGCTGGCTTGCAAACGTTATCAGGCTGGTCTTAGTACTCGGGACGGTACTATCGAAGCCGACGCCGCGCTGATTCAACAGCGTCTGACCGCCAGCGAACTGCGTAGTGAGCACCTGCTGGCTGCGGTCGGCCTGATCGAAGCGCTCGGCGGCGGCTACGAAAATATAACTATGATAGTGTCCGGCAAGGCGGGAAATTATGACTAATACCAACAAACCTCAGCGCCACTTCGGTTTTCAACAGCGTCACCAGCATCGCGGCTTCCGGCTGTTGATGGTAACTTTTGTTGCATTGCTGGCAGGACTGATTTATCTGTTTTACTGGTGGAGCTTTGCCAGCCGTTTCGTGGTCACCAATGATGCCTATGTCACCGGTAACCAAGTGCCGCTTAAGGCGCAAACCAGTGGGACTGTTGTGGATGTGCGGGTTGATAACACTCAGTACGTACATCAGGGCAATGTGCTGGTGCGTCTCGACGGATTGCAAGCAAAAGTGGCGCTGGAGCGCGCAGAAGCTAATTTGGCTGATAGCGTGCGGCAGATCGAAACCTTGTTTAGTCAGGCCGAGATGCTGCGCCAGAAACTGTCTGCTAAGGAGGCGATTTTGAATCTTAGCCGCCAGGATCTGAATCGTTATCGCAGCGTCGCCCAAGAAGGTGCGGTATCGGCGCAGCAGATTGAGGATACCGAGTTTCTAGTGCGCGAGCGGGAAGCTGACGTTCGCCAGATTCATGCCGAATTAGGCGGTGCAGAGGCGTTGATTCAGAGAACAACTCCGGCCGATAATCCGAAGGTTTTGCAGGCGGTTGCCGCGTTGAAACAGGCTTATCTGGATAATGCCAGACAGGAAATCGTCGCGCCGGTATCGGGTTTTGTTGCCAAGCGCAGTATTCAGCCAGGGGAGCAGGTTCGCCCTGAGACTCCGCTGTTGGCTATCGTGCCGCTGGATTATTTATGGGTAGAGGCCAACTTTCTGGAAAACGAGCTGGCCGGCGTACAGCCTGGGCAGCCGGTGGAGATCACTGTCGATTTATATGGTTCCGGTGTAATTTATCACGGCGAAGTGCTGGGTTTGGGCGCCGGTACCGGCAGCGTATTCGGCCTGTTGCCGCCGGATAATGCCACCGGCAACTATATTCACATCGTGGAGCGGGTGCCGGTGCGGATAGGATTACGGGCCGGGGAATTACAGGCTAATCCATTGCGTCCGGGACTTTCGGCAATGGTGCGCATTGATACGAGCAAGCCGGGCCGTTCCGTCTTGCAACCGTTGACCACCACACCGGCCGATACCTATAAAACCGGAGTATATGATCATCAGCTGGACGGTGCCGATGAGTTGATTCAAAGGATTATTGAAAGGAACCGGCAGTTAAAAAAGCCGGAGACGCGGTTGCGCGCCGTCAAAAATATGTAACTGTATTTTAGACAGGCTATTATTTCTTGTTCTTCCACAGCGCGCTAATGTTATAAACAGGTATTAGTTGGTCACCAAGATCCGTTATCCCAATGCTATGGATTGCCGGAATCCAAGCTTCATGGGGCGGACCGGAACTTGCCTTCCATGGCTCTGGGTGTCCGCTTCCCGGCGGGCATGACGGTCTTCAGAAGAAGATGGCAAGTAGAGTTAAGTGAAATCATATTTGGATAACTGCTCGATAAACCAGTGCAAGACTTTGCCTTTATTTGCCGTTTTCCATGCCATGTTGAGAGTTTCTATGGGGATTGCGTCTTCTACCGGCAGCGCAATCAGCAGTCCTCGTTCAAGGACATGCTGAATCCGGTGAGCCGGTAAAAAACCGACTCCTAAACCTGAGCATAAGGCATGTATTTTTTCCGTTACCGACGGCACGCTCAATACCGGGCGCTTGCTGAATACGCGATGGCTTTGCGGTGCCTGATTTCTGGATGAATCCCTGACCACGATAAAGCGGTGCTGCTCAATCAGTTGCCGGGATAACGGCAGTGACGCTTTAGTCAACTCATGTCCGGGCGCAACTGCAAAAATCCATTCAATCTGTCGAATCTGTTGATATTTGATACCCTGATTCGGCGTGGCTTCTGTACCGGAGCCTATTACCAGATCAGCCCTGTTACTGGTTATGGCCTCCTGTGCGCCCCCTAGTACTTCCTCATAAATATTGATTTCTATGTCCGGCAGCACTTCGTAAAAACGGGCTATTAAGGGGTATATGAAATCAAAACTTAATATGGAATCTATCGCAATATTGAAAACAGGCTCCCAGCCGCTATGCGTTTTTTTGGCTGCTATAGCCAGACGCTCGGTTGCGTCCAGGATTTCCCGGCCTTGCTCAAGCAATACTTTTCCGGCTTCGGTCAGAACGGCTTTTCTGCCGTCCTTACGAAACAAAACCACATTCAGATCTTGTTCCAGTTTTTGTACCGTATAAGAGATTGCCGACGGAACCCGGAACAATTCATTAGCTGCTGCGGCAAAACTGCCTTTCCGGGCGATGGCGTCCAGAACTTCCAGCGCATCGAGGGTGATTGGATATTTCATACTGCCTGCGTATTTATTGTTCAAATATTTTGAATCTATCAAACAAAATCTATCGCTTTTTATTCCTTCAGGCAATCATATAATGAACTCGACATTTCAAATTGTTTAAAATTTAGAGGCTAATATGAAAAATTTAATCAATAAAACACTGGTTTCCGGAGCGGGTTTGGAAGCTGTAATATTACGGGTTCCAATCGGTTTGATCCTGGCGGCGCATGGCAGCCAAAAATTGTTCGCGTGGTTTGGCGGTTATGGTTTGGAAGGAACAGGGCAATGGATGGCATCGGTGGGGTTGAATCCAGGGTTCGTCATGGCGTTATTGGCAGGCAGTGCGGAATTTTTTGGCGGTATCGCTTTAATTTTGGGTTTATTGACGCGTGTGGCGGCTGTAATTAATGCAGTTACGATGCTGGTGGCGTTGTTTTGGGTGCATTGGGGGCACGGTTTTTTTCTGGATACGCATGGCATCGAATATGCGTTGGCTTTAT
>JAQTUW010000009.1 GCA_028707085.1 Methylococcales bacterium
AACTGATGGCCTTTTGAAATTCTTGGAGAGTCTATAAAATTATGCAAAGTCGGCAGTTCGTAAAGCCTTACTTGCTGCCGGCTTCCAATAAGTACTCAGCATAATATCGAACTGAGCATAATTGAGATTATGCAAAGCTTTGCATAATCGCAAAAACTATCCCTTTTTTTATACCGGGCAATGATTTGGACGACGATGACTTACACTGGCGGTAATTCAGCAATGAATCCGTAATTTCATGCCATTAAGTGGAACCTTACTTTCTATAAATACCTGAGGTCGTCATTAATCCTCTAAACTTAAGCTCCTATCCCCATCAACACGTTGATTTGTAGGCATGTTTCCGATGAGGCTTAGGGTGATTTGGGCGCAATTTTGACACATTTGGCTTAACCTGGATGAGATTTTTGACGAGTTCCGACAAGGTGATTAAAAGCTGCTCTGTGGTTGGCAAAGGCGTTGAAGTCCTCACCGCTTAATTCATAGGATTTCTGTAAGGCGGCAAGACGTTCTTCTGGACGCCAATCCTGAGGGCGTTTCAATTTCGTTTGTCGATCACGGGAGCTATTCAATTTGGCTTTTTTCAGCCATGTTTTTAGGGTTTGTAAACAGATGTTCACATCGTTCGCGATGTCTTGAATCGATTGATTATTTCTGCGGTTGATGACTTTTGCCAGCGCTTGCTCTTTAAAATCCTCTGAATACCTTGTAGAGCGTGATGACGCCAGGTTGGATGAGTTGCTTGTCGATAAGCGGCAACTTCGCGCCGAAGAATTAAGTCGTGCTCAAAGACACCTGCAATCCGTGGAAAAAACGCGGTGATCGATGCTTTTCACCGAGGACTTATCAGCCAGGATGTCCAGGAAAAACTATTGGCGGATATAGACGTGCAGTTGCTGCATCTAGAATCCGTAGATCTCAATGAAATCGTTGAACAAAAGCCGCCTTTAGACCGCGCTGGCGGGCATTCTTCAGAAAAATAGCCGAGCAAGAAACGAAAAGATAATACACCATCACATTTGAGGAGAGAACGCCATGGTAGTAAGCCCTCATGCAGGAAGAGGGAAAGCTAAAGTGAGAGCAATACCTGAACCGGACAATTTTCCACGAGGATCGACAATTCACGGGGGATCAATTCATGGCATTCATGTTATCGCAATCGCAACCCTATCCGGAGATGATAGCATTAGTCCGCAGACTCAAGGCAAAGTACGGATTGAAAATTGTTGTGGTCAGCAACGAAGCACGGAAATTGAATGCTTACCGAATTCAAAAATTCAAGCTAAAGAAATTTGTTGATTGTTTTATTTACGCCTGCTTCGTCCACCTCCGGAAGCCAGATGAGGACTTTTTTCGGCTTGCACTATATAGATCAACGCAATTTACAATCCCTGCAACAAATCCGTTTTAATGTCCTCGATATTCTCCAGTCCCACCGAAATTCGCACCAGACCGTCGCCGATGCCGGCCGCCGCCCTTAGCTCCGGCGACAGGCGGCCGTGGGTGGTGCTGGCCGGGTGGGTAATGGTGGTTTTTACATCGCCCAGGTTGGCGGTGATGGACAGCATCCGGGTGGCGTCGATCAGCTTCCACGCCTGTTCTTTGCCACCGACCAGTTCAAAGCTGACCACTGCGCCGAAGTGGCTTTGCTGGCGTTTGGCCAGTTCATGCTGGGGGTGGGTGGCCAGACCGGGGTAATGCACTTTCGCCACGGTAGGCTGTAGTTCCAGCCATTTCGCCAGCTCAAAGGCATTGTCGCAATGGGCTTTCATTCTGATGGCCAGGGTTTCCAGGCCGGACAGGAATACCCAGGCATTGAACGGGCTCATGCAGGCGCCGCCGGTGCGCAGATAGGGATAAATTTCTTTCTCGATCAGGGTTTCGCCGCCGACCACCGCGCCGCCCACGCAACGGCCCTGGCCGTCTATGTATTTGGTGGCGGAATGGACGATCAAATCGGCGCCCAGTTCCAGGGGTTTTTGTAATATCGGGGTACAGAACACATTGTCCACCACCAGCAAACAGCCGTGCCGGTGGGCGATGTCGGCCAGCAGCCGGATATCGGCGATTTCGATCAAGGGATTGGACGGGGTCTCCAGAAACAGGAAACGGGTGTTGGGTTTTATCGCCGCTTCCCAGGCCGCCGGATCGGTCAGTTCGACAAAATCGGTGCTGACGCCGAATTTGCCGAAATAGTTCTGGAACGTCAGCACGGTGTTGCCGAACACGCTACGCGAACACAGTACATGGTCGCCGGCCTTCAGCAAGGCCATGCCCACCGCCATGATCGCCGCCATGCCGGAGGCGAAAGCCAGGCAGCGTTCGCCGTTTTCCATCAGCGCCAGCCGATCTTGAAAGGCGCTGACCGTGGGGTTGGTAAAGCGCGAATAAATATTGCCGGGCTGCTGGCCGGTGAAGCGTAGCGAAGCCTGTTCGGCGCTATCGAACACATAACTAGATGTAGCGAAAATCGGCATGCTGTGCTCGCCTTCCGTGCTGCGGTGATGGCCGGCTCTGATGGCTCGGGTTTCCAGGGAATATTCCTGCCAGTCGAAATCGTTCATCGCTTATCCCGTGATGTTGTCGTTATGCAGTTCAAGGAAAAAAATCTCGCCATTACGCTGTTCCTGGGCATTGTCGTTGCGCAGGGTTTCGATACGCTCCAGATAGGCGTCGTCTATGTCGCCGGTGATATATTCGCGGGTAAAGCATGAGGTGTCGAACTGCCTGATGTCGCTATTGCCTTTGCCGACCGCGTCTATCAGATCATCAATATCCTGATAGATCAGTTTATCGGCGCTGATGGCCTGGCAAACTTCCGCTTCGGTTCTGCCGTGGGCAATCAGTTCATGGGCTGCGGGCATGTCTATGCCGTAAACATTGGGATAACGCACCGGCGGCGCGGCGGACGCGAAATAGACTTTTTTGGCGCCGGCGTCGCGCGCCATCTGGATAATCTGTTCCGAAGTGGTGCCGCGCACCACGGAGTCGTCAACCAGCAGCACGTTCTTGCCCTTAAATTCCAGCGAAATGGCGTTCAATTTCTGCTTGACCGATTTTTTGCGCATTTTTTGGCCGGGCATGATAAATGTGCGGCCAATATAGCGGTTTTTCATGAAACCTTCGCGAAATTTAACGCCGAGATCATGCGCCATTTGCGAGGCGGCGGTTCGGCTGGTATCGGGAATCGGAATCACCACGTCGATGTCGTGATCCGGCCATTCCCTAAGGATTTTTTTCGCCAGTTTTTTGCCCATTCGCATCCTCGCCTTGTAAACGGAGATATTGTCGATGATGGAGTCGGGCCGGGCGAAATAAACGTATTCGAAGATACAGGGGCAGTGGTTGGGCTGTTCGGCGCATTGCTTGGTGTGCAATTTGCCTGACGCTTCGATAAAAACTGCTTCGCCGGGGGCGATATCCCGAAGCAGATTAAAATCCAGTACGTCCAGCGCCACGCTTTCCGAGGCTATCATATAATCGGTGGAGCCTTCCTCGGTCAGGCGTTCGCCGAAAACGATGGGCCGGATGCCGTTCGGGTCTCTAAAGCCCAGCACGCCCACGCCGGCGATCATCACCACCACTGCATAGGCTCCCCGGCAGCGTTTATGCACGGCGCTGACGGCCGTGAACACATCGTCGACAGTCAGGGTCAGTTTGCCGGATTGCTGCAGTTCATGGGCAAACACATTCAGCAGGACTTCCGAATCGGAGTCGGTGTTGATATGGCGCAGGTCGTCGGCAAAGACCTGAATTTTCAATTCTTCGGTATTGGTGAGGTTGCCGTTATGCGCCAGCGTCAGTCCGAATGGCGAGTTGACGTAAAAAGGCTGCGCTTCCGCCGAACTTGTGCAGCCGGCAGTCGGATACCGGACATGGCCGATGCCCATGGCGCCTTTTAATTTTAGCATCTGGCTGCTGGAAAACACGTCGCGGGCCAGGCCGTTATCCTTGCGTAAATGTAAGCGGGAGCCATCGCAGGTTGCGATGCCGGCAGCATCCTGGCCGCGATGCTGCAAGACAGTCAGTGCGTCATACAGATCCTGATTGACATTCTGATTGGAAACGATTCCGACAATACCACACATAAATTAGCTCAAAAAATTAACGATAATTGATATAAGCCGCCAGATTGGGCGGAATATGATCCTTCAGCCAGATTGCCATAGATTGGAACGGCGGCAACAGTTGCGACTGTTTCCACCAGGCCTCTTCAGGCAAATGGGTTGCCCCGGCCAGCAATACCAGCACGAAAATCAGCAGCCAGCCTCTGAGCAGGCCGCAGGTCAGGCCAAGCAGTCTTTCGCCGTCGGACAAGCCTTTTATGGCTATCTGCAACAACAAGGAATTGATCAGGCTGCCGATAAACAGGGTGGCGAAGAACAGTAATGCGCAGGCGACAGCCAGCCGAACCGGCTGAATGGTGATTTTGTCCTGTAGCAGCGTGGAGGCATCCTGGCTGTATTGCGTGCATACCCACAGCGCCGCTAGCCAGACCAGCAACGACACCGCCTCTTGAATAAAGCCGCGCAAAAAGCCGAAAATCGCCGAAAACGCCAGCATGCCGGCAATGCTGTAATCCACTACGCCCCATTTACTGAGCGTAAAAAAATCCTGCATTGCGCCTAAGTCTTCGGTGGTCATTGCTCTTAATGGTCAGGAGAAGTCTGAAAACGGTTGCCGCAGCCGTGGCGTCGTTTATTCATCCGGCGTGACGAAGCTGTTGATATTGATTTGGGTGAGCCTGTTTTTCACCGCTTGCACCTTGGCCTTGTCCGGCATGGGCCCGACCCGGACTTTAAACACCGGGCCTTTGTCGCCAGTGATTTCCTTGACCGTGGCCGGGAAACCCTGCTGTTTCAGTTTTTCCTCCAGGGCGAAGGCATTGTTTTTGTGGCTGAAGGAACCCACGTTCAGATACAGGCGGGTGCCTGTTTCGCTGATTGCAGGCGCCGGCTCGGCCGGTTTTAAGGGATTGGCCGCGGTATTGTCCGGGGTTCTGGCGGCCGGTTTCGCAACCCTGGGCGGCGCGGGCGGCGTTGCAGGCAAGGTTGGTTTGACATGGGGTTTGACGGCCGGCGCGGCGTTTTCGGCTTCCGCGACGTCCTCGTCTTCCGGGATAATGGCTTTAGGCTCTTTCAAGCGTCGGGCGGCAGGTTGTTCGGTTTCCCGGGCGGACAGGCGCTGGCTGGGGGCGGGCGCTTCCATTGCCGGTTCATCCAGGTTTTGCAGCCCCGGCTCGGCCGCCGGTTTGGGCGGATTGCTTGCAGGCATTTCGGCAACCACCTCTTCGACTTTATCCGGCAGGGGGGTAATCTCCACATCCTGTACTTTTACAGGGACTTCGGGTAATTTTAGGGCGCTGATTTTTTTTTCCGTGTCATCGACTGGATCATCGAATAACATTGGTACAAAAATAGCCGCCAGCGCGGTAATCACGGCAGCGCCAATCAATCGTTGCTTCAACTCTTGTTCCATGCTTTTACCTCTTTTGGCTGTTGCATAAATATTCGGAAACCAGAAAAAAGGAACCAAAAACCAGAATCAGGTCGCCTGGCGATGCCTGGTGTTCGGCCGCAGCCAGCGCGGCCGGAAAATCGGCAAAACCGCTATTCACTTTTTCTATATTCAATTGCCGAAAATAATTTTCCAATAATTCGTCGCTGGCGGCGCGCGGATTCTTGAGAGGCGCCAGAAACCAGTCCTCAACCTGTTCGCGCATTATCGACAAAACACCGGGTATATCCTTGTCTTTCATCATGGCGAAAACTGCGTGAATTTTGACAGCAGGGAATCCATCCTGCAAATATTCGCGTAAAGTCTGTACGGCCTGCGGGTTATGGCCTACGTCCAGTAGTACCGGATGTTCGCCCGGAATCAACTGAAAGCGTCCGCATAATTGCGCGTGTTGCAAGCCGCTGCGGATTGCCTGCTCATCGACGGGCAGAACGGATTGCAACGTCTGTATCGCCATGAGCACCGCCGATGCATTGCGGTATTGATGCTCGCCCTTGAAGGCCGGCGTCGGCAGGTTTCGTAAATGCAGGTCGTCTGTCCGCCACGCCCAGGTTTCGCCCTGTTTCCGGTAAAAAAAAGTCCGGCCCATTTGCATGGCCAGCGCCTGCTTGTCTGCAATGCTTTGCAACACGGAAGCCGGGGGGGGGCTGTCGCCGATGATGGCCGGCGCCCCGGCGCGGAATATCCCGGCTTTTTCACGGCCTATGGCCTCCAGAGTATTGCCTAGCCAGTCGACATGATCAATGGCGATGGTAGTCAGAATGGCGGCATCCGGATCGACAATATTGACAGCGTCCAGTCTGCCGCCCAGACCGACTTCCAGGAGTTGCACATCCACATCGGCTGCCGAGAACAGGAGCAGCGCCGCCAGCGTTCCAAATTCAAAATAACTGAGACTGGTATTGCCCCGCTGTCTGTCGATCCGGGTAAATGCCTCGCAGATCTCGGTGTCGGAAACAGCCTGTCCGTCGATGCGTATCCGTTCGTTGTATCGCACAATATGCGGCGAAGTGTATGCGCCGACCTTGTAGCCCTGCGCCCGATAAATCGCCTCCAGAAAAGCAATGCACGAACCTTTGCCATTGGTGCCGGCGACCGTGACAGTGGGCGTTTTTTTACTGTTCAGGCCAAGCTGGCGGTAAACATCCGCCACTCTTTCCAGACCCAGATCAATCGGTCTGGGATGTAATTGTTCTTGCCAGCTTAGCCAGGCATCCAGCGAATCGAAACGCGCCATTGCAACCTATTGCTGAAAACTGTCGGCTGGGCAGTTTTCGGTTTGTGTCGCTACGGCGAACCCGGCTTCGATAGGCCTGGCGGCGGTTTCAGGGTAAAGAATCGCCAGGATGCCGGCGACTTTTTCCCGCATGTCGCGGCGGTCGACAATCATGTCTATCGCACCGTGTTCCTGCAGGAATTCGCTACGCTGGAATCCTTCCGGCAGTTTTTCGCGGACAGTCTGTTCAATGACCCGTGGGCCGGCAAACCCGATTAGCGCATCGGGTTCGGCGATATTGATGTCGCCCAGCATCGCCAGACTGGCCGATACGCCGCCCATGGTCGGATCGGTCATGAAGGAAATATAGGGAATGCCGGCTTCGGCCAGTCGGGTGAGCGCGGCGCTGGTTTTACTCATCTGAAACAGCGAGAACAGTGATTCCTGCATTCTTGCTCCGCCGCTGGCGCTGAAAACGATGAAAGGCGCGCGGGAGGCCAGGCTCTCGTTGACGCTACGCACGAAGCGCTCTCCGACTACGGAGCCCATGGAGCCGCCCATGAAGCCGAAATCGAAAGCGGCCGCCACGATGGGCCGGCCTTTTAGATAACCTTTCATGGCGACCAGTGCGTCGTTCTCGTTGCTTTGCTTCTGCGCCGCGGCGATCCTGTCCTTGTAACGCTTGCTGTCTTTAAATTTCAGCGGGTCGCTGGGTTTCAGGCCGATGCCGATTTCCTTGCGGTCGGTCTCATCAAGAAACATGTTCAGCCTGGCGCGGGCGGACATGCGCATATGATGATTGCATTTAGGGCAGACCCTGAAGTTTTTTTCAAGTTCTGCGTTAAATAAAATGGCGTCGCAGCTCGGGCATTTGTTCCACAAGCCTTCCGGTACCGAAGTGCGTTTCTGGGATGCTTCGGTTCTGATAATGGATGGAACTAATTTTTCAAACCAACTCATAAACTATATACTCCGCAAGTCTTAAGCATCAATGGCCTGACGCATGGATCTCAACAAGGCGATGATCCCGGCTTTAGCCATTTCAGGGTCAGGAAGATTTTCTTCTATTTTGGTGATGAGGGCGCTGCCAACCACGATGGCGTCAGCGATGCCGGCAATCAGGCCGGCCGTTTCCGCATCCTTGACCCCAAAGCCGACGCCGATCGGCAGGTTGGTGTTTTGGCGGATGATCTGCAGTTTCCGTTCAACGTCGGCGGTGTCCAGGTGGCCTGCGCCGGTAACCCCCTTCAGGGAAACATAATAGAGATAGCCGCTGCCGACCGCATCCATTTTCCGGATGCGTTCAGCATCGCTATTGGGCGCCAGCAGGAATATCTGATCAATTTCACGGGCCCGCAACAGGGATACGCAATGTTCGGCTTCTTCCGGCGGCATATCGACTGTCAGCACCCCGTCAATATCGGCGCGTTGCGCAGCATTGGCAAAGGCTTCGTAACCCATGATTTCAATGGGGTTGAGATAGCCCATCAAAACTAGAGGGGTGGTCTGATCGGTTTTCCTGAATTCGGCAGCCATGCTTAGCACTTTGCGCAAGCCGACATGATGGGACAGTGCGCGTTCGCTGGCGCGCTGGATGACCGGGCCATCCGCCATCGGATCGGAAAACGGCACGCCGAGCTCGATAATATCGGCCCCGGCCCGCACCATTTCATGTAACAGCGGCACGGTAAATTCAGGATACGGGTCGCCCGCGGTGATAAACGGAATCAGCGCCTTTCTGCCCGATGCCTTTAATGCTGCAAATTTGCTGGTCAGACGGCTCATACTTTGATCCCCTCACGTTGCGCTATGGTATGCATGTCTTTGTCGCCCCGTCCGGAAAGATTGACGATAATGATCTGATCCTGGCGCATGGTCGGGGCCAGTCGGGTGACATAGGCCATGGCGTGGCTTGATTCCAGCGCCGGGATGATGCCTTCCATTTTGGTCAGGGCATGAAAACCTTCCAGCGCCTCGCTGTCGGTGATGCTGACATATTGCGCCCGGCCCGTGTCTTTCAGCCAGGCATGTTCAGGGCCTACGCCAGGATAATCCAGACCGGCGGAAATGGAATGGGTTTCGATGATTTCGCCATCGTCGTCCGCCATCAGATATGTGCGGTTGCCATGCAATACGCCGGGCCGGCCGGCCGTGAGCGGCGCGGAATGACGGCCGGTTTCGATGCCGTCGCCGGCCGCTTCGACGCCAAACATTTGTACGGCGTGGTCGTCAATGAAGGGATAAAACAGGCCAATGGCGTTGGAGCCGCCGCCAACGCAGGCCACCAGGGCGTCGGGCAGCTTGCCGGCCTGCTCCAGGCATTGCTGTTTGGCTTCGCGGCCTATCACGGCCTGAAAATCCCTGACCATGGCCGGGTAGGGGTGGGGGCCGGCGACGGTGCCGATAATATAAAAAGTGTTGTCGATATTGGTCACCCAGTCGCGCATCGCTTCGTTGAGCGCATCCTTCAGGGTTTTCGAACCGGACTCCACGGCAACCACTCGGGCGCCCAGCAATTTCATCCGGTAGACGTTCAGCGCCTGGCGGGCGACATCGACCGCGCCCATATAAACTACGCATTCCAGCCCTAGTCGCGCGGCGACGGTCGCGGTGGCGACACCGTGTTGGCCGGCGCCGGTTTCGGCGATGATGCGGGTTTTACCCATGCGTTTCGCCAGCAGCGCCTGACCGACGGTATTATTGACTTTATGCGCGCCGGTATGGTTGAGGTCTTCGCGTTTCAGATAGATTTGCGCACCGCCCAGTTCACGGCTCCAGCGTTCGGCGTGGTACAGCGGCGACGGCCTGCCGACATAGTGTTTTAAATCGGCGTCGAGCTCGGCGATAAATTCCGGATCCTGTAAATAACGCTGGTAAGCTTCATTCAACTGGGTTATTGCAGGCATCAGCGTTTCCGCTACAAAAATACCGCCGTAAGGCCCGAAATGGCCCAGAGCGTCCGGCATATCGTATTTGTCAGTCATATCTCTCTTGTCGCTTGATTGGTTATTCTAATAAATGCGGCCATTTTTGTTGCATCCTTGATGCCTTTTTCGGTTTCGACGCCACTGCTGATATCCAGGGCGTACGGCTTTACGCTCCGTATGGCCAGTTCGGCGTTTTCCGTAGTCAATCCACCTGCCAGGATGATGGGTAGGGAGCATTTGCCGGGGATCAGGCTCCAGTCAAAAACATCGCCGGTACCGCCGGGTATCTGCGGATGATAGGCATCCAGCAATAAACCGCAGGCATCATGGTATTGCTTTTCCAGCAGGCTTGCCCGGGTGCCTGCCAGCATTCGCACAGCCTTTATATAGGGCTTGCCATACAGGCGGCAGGCATCGGCCTGTTCCTCGCCATGAAATTGCAGGCAATCGATAGGCACCCGGTTTAAAACTTCGCGTATCAATGCGGGTTCCGCATCGACAAACAGCGCCACTACATTGACAAATGCCGGTAACGAGCGGGCAATCGCCGCCGCCAAATCCATGTCTACATGCCGTGGACTGGGCGGATAAAACACCAGGCCGATGGCGTCAACTCCCAGGTTTGCCGCACAGACAGCATCGTCAATTCTGGTAAAGCCGCATATTTTAACGCGGGTTCGCATAATTCGCCTCATAAAAAATGACCGCGCAGCATAACACAGGAATATTCACAAAATATCGGCGGCATTAAATATTTTTCCCTCCGGGAAATATGTGGCTTGCTTGTCGGCCCTAAACCTAAAACAGACTGTTTCATGACCGTTTTTTGAGGCCGGGCGTTTTTCATGAGGCTGTCTGAGAATAGAGAACCTACTGCGGAAAAACGCCCAGTCAGGCTTGTCCTCGCCGGCAGAAGGAGGATGGAAACGCGAGGCGCAAAAAAGTAGGCTGCTCACTTGCGGCGAGGCAGTCTAAAAGGAGAGGTCGTACGGCCGGCCTGTTGCAACCGGCAAAAAACTGTTTCATGGGTGATCATGATCGTGATGATGTTCAGCAGGGGATTCGGCCGCCGGCGCCGCGGAGACGCCGACGCCGAATTTATAAACCATCAGGCCGCCCAGGTCGGCGGCGGACACCAGTAACAGGCTGAGCAGGCCGGCAATGGCCAGATACAGGTAATTCGCCATGCCGAGCAGACTGGAACGGGCGAATAGCCGCCAGACCGACAATGTGGCGGCGATCAAAAGAATCGACACTCCAAGTTCTTGATGCGCTTCCATGATTTCATGCGCATCTTCACCATGCGCTACCGAGGCGGCGGCAATATAACCGGCAGCGACGGTCAGGCCCGCAAACAGCGCGCCGGGATATAAAAACCAGTCGGCCGCCCGCCGCCAGGCTGGTTTGCCGGCAATGACGGCGATTAATTCGATTAGAAAAAATAATGTCAGAAGCACAATCGGAAAATGCACGAACAGGGGATGCAGATTGGCCATGGCCGCGATGCCCGGCAACAGTCGGGCGAAAATGTCTGCCGGCGACATGCGTATCAATGTTTCCATGAGCGTCAGCAAACTGTTTACCGCGCCGATCAGTCCGTCGCCATTGCCGCCGCCATGTACCGAAAATTGCAGGTTTTCATATAAATCGAACATTCATTCCCCCTGGGTTGCCGCGATCCGATGCGTCTACGCTATTAGTTTGTCGCAAGTTTGGCTGTTATCGTTTGTCATTGTACCGTCAGATTGTTATTCATGCGGAGCGCATCGCTTTGGGTTTCCAGTAATTCACTATCCTGCTGGCGGATAAAAATGGCGTCAATTTTTTCGCTGTTCGCCAGTTGCATGCCGTCCTGCTGGCCCAGGCATAAAAGCGTCGTCGACCAGGCGTCTGCTTCGGTCGGGTTTTCGCGTAGCACCGTTACCGCCACCAGATCGTGACTGACTGGTCTGCCGGTACGGGCGTCAATGATATGCGCATAACGTTTGCCGTTGACATCGAAATAATGCCGGTAAGTACCGGATGTCATGACCGACATGGGCGCATCCTTGGGCATGGTGATGATTTCGTGTATGTTGCGTTCTCCGGCCAACGGTTTTTCCACCGCAATCCGCCAGGCCTGACCATCGGGCTTATGGCCGTGGGTTTTTAGTTCGCCGCCGATTTCAACCATATAGTTTTCGATGCCCTGCTGCTCCAGGGCATCGCTGATTTTGCCGACGCTGAATCCCTGCGCCACAGCGGACACATCGACGCGGACATTGGCCTGGCGTTTCAGCAGATGCGTATCATCAATGATTTCCAGCTTGTCCATGCCGATCTGGCTCATGGTTTGGTCGATAGCGGCCTGATCGGGAATGGTCAGGGTCTCGCCATTGAATCCCCATAAATCGAACAGCGGCTTGATGGTCAGGTCGAAACAGCCCTGGCTGAGGCGGGACATGTTTTGTCCGATTCTCACCAGGCTGACGATATCCGCGCCCACTTCCTGGCTGTCGGTGGAAGTGCTGGCGTTAAATTTTTCTATGGTCGAGTCCGGGCGGTAATTCGACAGGTTTTTGTCTATGTCGTCGAGCAAATTGCCGACAATGCCTTCAATCGCCTTGCCGTCTACCGGTGTCGGTGTCCAGAAACTGACGTGATAGGTCGTGCCTTGCGCCGCGCCTTCCAGTTTCTGCAACTGAGGTTCGACCGTACTGGTACAGGCTGATAACAAAATACATAGCAGCGATATTGATTTGCCCCACATGTTTAAACTCCCAAAATCTGAATCTATCGTAATAAAGAAGAGATTGTTTTAAAGTCGGCATGGGCGGCGTCTTTCAGCCATTCAAACAATACCGACTCATGACAAACGATTGTTGCGCCCTGCTGCGCCATGCGCTGTAATGCGGATAACATGTGCGAGGATAGACGCGAACACAGCGCATCCTCAACCACAAAAACCTGATGGCCCAGGTGTAACAGTTCCAGCGCGGTCTGCAGCACGCAAACATGGGCTTCCTGTCCGGCCAGAATGATCTGCCTGCGGCCCAGGGCAAGCAATGCCTGATTAAAACCGGCGGCCTGGCAGCAGGAAAAGCCGGTTTTTGCGAAAACCGGCGCGCCAGGCGGCAGGTGATCTGTGATGTCCCTTGTCGTGGCCCCCAGTCCCTGCGGATATTGTTCCGTCACCAATACCGGTACGCCCAGTATTTGCGCGGCAGTCAACATGCGCGCGGTATTTGTGGTCATGGACTGGACGGCCTGTTCCGGCATGGCCGCCGACAGCCTGGCCTGCATGTCTATCACCACCAGCAGGCTGTGATTGCTGTCGAGAAGATTGGGATGCCTCGTCATCAAGCGTGCTTCATTAGGCGGGCTCTGTCGCGTTCCCAGTCCTTGTCTTTGGCTGTGGCGCGTTTATCATGCAATTTCTTGCCTTTTGCCAAGCCGATTTTTAATTTTGCCCGGCCTTTGATCCAGTACATTGAAAGTGGAATCAGCGTAAAACCTTTTCGTTCCACGGAACCGATCAGTTTGTTAAGTTCCCGGCGATGTAGCAGTAATTTCTTTTTGCGCACGGCTTCAGGGTTGATATGGGTGGAGGCAGAGAGAAGCGCCGAGACGTGAGCGCCGCACAGCCAGGCTTCTCCGCGTCTGATTTCGACATAGCTTTCCTTGAGTTGTACCCGGCCATCGCGCAAACTTTTTACTTCCCAGCCTTCCAGCACCAGCCCGGCCTCGAATTGTTCCTCAATGAAATACTCGTGACTGGCCTGGCGATTGACGGCGATGGTATTGTCGGTCTGTTTGCTGTCCTTTTTGGATTTTTTAGCTGCCATGATGTTGCATGAATTTATTTTGACTGACTGAAAACAGGAATTTTGTTATTTTACCCAATTAATCTACATCATAACGACTTAAAAACTGACAAGGCTACGCAGATGACGGATAAAACTCAATCGATACATAAGGAGTGGTCTTCCCGCTTCGCCTTTATTCTGGCGGCAACCGGTTCGGCGGTGGGTCTGGGCAATATCTGGAAATTTCCCTATATTACCGGCGAAAACGGCGGGGGAGCATTTGTGCTGGTGTATTTGTTGTGCGTGGCCGGTCTGGGCGTGCCCATCATGATTGCCGAAATCATGATGGGCCGGCGCGGCAGGCAGAGTCCGGTCAATACCATGCAGACCCTGGCCCGCGAAGCGGGCGCCGATCCGCGCTGGCATTATCTGGGCTGGATGGGCATGGCGGCCGGATTTCTGATACTGGCCTATTACAGCGTCATAGCCGGCTGGTCGATGGCTTATATTTTCAAGGCGTTTTTTGGCGGCTTTTTCAGCAGCGACGCCGCGGATATCAAAGCCCTGTTCGACGATCTGATGGCCAGTCCGGTTCAGCAGATTTTCTGGCATACTCTATTTATGGTCATCACCATGCAGGTGGTCATGCGCGGAGTGCGGGGCGGGCTGGAAAAGGCCGTGCGATTTTTTATGCCGGCGCTGTTTTTTTTGCTGCTAATTCTGGTCGGTTACGCCATGACTTCCGGCTCATACCAGCAAGGGCTGGATTTTTTGTTTACCCCGGATTTCAGTAAAATTGACGCCGATGCCGTGCTGACCGCCATGGGCCATGCCTTCTTTACCCTCAGTCTGGGCATGGGTGCCATCATGGTTTACGGTTCTTACCTGCCGGGCCATGTCTCCATCGCCAAAACCACTTTTTTTATTGCCGGAGCGGATACCGTGGTCGCCCTGCTGGCCGGCATCGCCATCTTTCCATTGGTGTTCGCCAATCATCTGGAAGTCGCTAGCGGCCCCGGGCTGATTTTTCAGACCCTGCCCCTGGCTTTTGGGCACATGGGCGGCGGCTGGCTGTTTGGCGTGCTGTTTTTTTTGCTGCTGTTCGTGGCGGCGCTGACCTCCTCTATTTCGCTGATTGAACCTGGCGTGGCCTGGCTGGTTGAGAACAGGGATATGGACAGAGCAAAGGCCTGCGTCTGGGCGGGGAGCGCCTGCTGGCTGCTGGGGGTGGCTGTGGTGTTTTCCTTTAATATCTGGGCCGAATACAAGTTTTTCGGCAAAAATCTGTTTGGGTTGCTGGATTATTTGACCGCCAATCTGATGCTGCCGATAGGCGGGTTATGCATTGCGGTGTTCACGGGCTGGATCATGAAATCCGCTCATGCCGAACAGGAACTGGAACTGCCCGCCGAAGGCTTTAAAGTCTGGTATGTGTTGATCAGAAACTTTGCGCCGCCTGCGGTTTTTCTGGTTTTTTTACATGTAATCGGAGTGTTTTAATGATCACGGTGGTGCAAAAGAGCGCTTTGGTCAAATTCTCCGCGCAGCAAATGTTCGATCTGGTCGATGATATAGAATCCTATCCGAAATTTCTGCCCTGGTGTAGCGGCAGCCGGGTATTGCGCCGGGAAGATAATATTGTCGAAGGCGAAATCCAGATTTCCAGGGCGGGCTTCAATAAATCCTTTTCCACTCGCAATCGGTTGGACAAAGGCGGAAAAATCTATTTGAGCCTGCTGGAAGGACCGTTCTCTGCGTTGGAAGGTGTGTGGAGTTTCATGCCCTTGCGGGAAGACGCCAGCAAAATTTCCCTGGATCTGGAATTTGAAATATCGGGAAAACTGGCTAGTCTGGCTTTCGGCCCGGTGTTTAACCAGATTTGCAATACCATGGTCACGTCATTTACCCAGAGGGCGAAAGCCGTTTATGGCGGATGAATTAATCCGGATTGAAGTAGCTTATGCTACGCCGGACAGGCAGGTGGTGATACCTGTGCTGGTTGCTGTCGGCGCTACGCTGGAACAAGGCATAAAGGCTTCGGGGATACTGGAGCAGTTTCCAGAGATCGATTTGGCCACCCGGAAAGTCGGCATTTTCGGTCAAGTCTGCCCGCCTGAAAAAACCGTCAATGCTGGCGACAGGATTGAAATCTACCGGCCGCTGGCGCAAAATCCTATGGATGCCCGGCGCAACAGGTCGAAGTAAATTTCGAAAGCGGCCGTCAGCGATTGTCGGCGCAAATGCATAACAGGCTGAACGATCTGTTTCGCCAATAATGTTTCATTCAATACGGATTCGATCAATAAACATGAACAAAGATATTCATATCCAGCGGCTCGGTGGGGATGCCCTGATTCGCCATATTCCGGAACTGGCCAGATTGCGCATCGAAGTCTTCCGCGATTTTCCCTATTTGTACGATGGTGATTACCAGTATGAGGAAAAATACCTTAAAACCTATATAGACTGTCCGGAAAGCGTAATCGTGCTGGCTTTTGACGGCGAAGCTATCGTCGGCGCCTCCACGGCCATACCCATGAAATATGAAACCGATGAAGTCAGGCAACCATTTTTGGAGCATGGCTACAATCCCGACCAGATTTTTTACTGCGGCGAGTCGGTGCTCGATAAGGCCTATCGCGGTCTGGGCATCGGTGTGCGCTTCTTTGAGGAACGCGAAGCCCATGCCCACGATCTGGGCGGTTTCAAACATATCACCTTCTGTTGCGTGGAGCGCCCGGCCGATCATCCGCGCCGTCCGGCTGATCATACGCCGCTGGACGCCTTCTGGAACAGGCGGGGTTATGTCAAGCACCCGGAACTGAAGACCACCTATACCTGGAAAGATCTGGACGAAGACCAGGCTACTGCCAAACCCATGACCTTCTGGTTGAGAGAAAACCATGCCTAAACTCGCCAGCGCCCAATACGACATCGGTTTTCTGGAGACCTGGCCGAATTTTGTGGCGAAAACCCGAAAATGGGTGCAGGAAGCCGCGGATAACCAGGCGGACATGCTGCTGTTTCCGGAATATGCCTGCATGGAGTTGGCGTCATTATTTCCCAAAGCGGTTTATTCATCCCTGTCGGAACAGCTTGTCGCCCTGCAAACCCTGTTGCCGGACTATTTGCAGCTTTTCAAGACCCTGGCTGTCGAATATCGGCTGTATATTCAGGCTGGCACCTTTCCGGTGCAACAACAGAATGGCGAATACCGTAATCGAGCCTATTTTTTTAGCCCGCAAGGTACGCTTGATTTTCAGGAAAAACTGACCATGACCCGTTTTGAGAACGAACAATGGCATATTTCCCGCGGTTTCGAAATCAAGGTGTTTGAGACCGAATTCGGCAAGGTGGCGATCAACATCTGTTACGACAGCGAATTTCCGCATTACGCCCGTCGGCAGGCGGAGCAGGGCGCGACCCTTATTCTGACGCCAAGCTGCACGGATACCCGGGCCGGCTATAACCGGGTGCGGATAGGCTGTCAGGCCAGGGCGCTGGAAAATCAGTGCTATGTGGCGCAGGCGTCGCTGGTCGGCAATGCGGACTGGTCGGAAGCGGTGGATGTCAATTGTGGCGCGGCAGCCATATTCACTCCGGTGGATCGGGGCTTTCCCGATAACGGCATTCTGGCGGTCGGCGAATACAACCGTCCGCAATGGGTTTATGCGGAAGTGGATATGGCCGCCATCGAGCGGGTCAGAAAGGAAGGGCAGGTATTCAATTACCGCGACTGGCCGAAACAGTTCGACTGCCGGTAAACAAAACAGCCAGTCCCTCGCGAGCGAGCCGGGTTTTGTCTATCTGGAAAGTTTGATGCTGCTATTGCTGCAATCGCCGGTGTTTACCACACCCAGAAAAGCATTCAGTTCGACTTTGCATTTTTCAATGTTCAAGCCATTGGCGCCGTCGCTTGAAATATTGGTGACGTATGGGCCGGCTGTGGTGCAGCCCGTCAATGCGGCAATGGCAAAAAGGTAGATCGATAATTTCATAAAAAACCCTGATTAAAATTGGAATGCCGCAACCGGCATGGCGGTGACGCCTGCGGCGTTGCGATCCGAAATGCTATCACGAATCAGGGTGTTTGTTATTCGCGGCCGCGCTGGCGGTTTTTCCAGTGCCGGTGTTTATTCATGATACTGACCACTTCCTGCGGGTCGTCGGTGACGGTGATCAGCGTCAGGTCTTCGGGGGAGATGGTGCCGTATTCGATCAGCTTGGTTTTCAGCCAGTCCATCAGCCCGTTCCAGAAATCGCTGCCGTACAGCACCAGGGGCAGCGGGTATGCCTTGTGGGTCTGCATCAGCGTCAGGGCCTCGAAAAACTCGTCCAGGGTGCCGAAGCCGCCCGGCATGCACACATAGCCTATGGAGTAGCGCACGAACATGACCTTGCGCACGAAAAAATAGCGGAAATGCAGGGACAGGTTTTGATATTTGTTGGGCTTTTGCTCGGTCGGCAATACGATATTCAAGCCGACAGATGTCTGATTTCTGATCTGCGCGCCCTTGTTGGCGGCTTCCATGACGCCGGGGCCGCCGCCGCTGATAATGGCGAAATCGTTCTGGCTCAGCAGTTCCGCCAGCTCCACGGTCTTCAGATAATAGGGGTCGCTGCTTTTCAGTCGGGCGGAGCCGAAAATGGAGATGGCGTCCTTCAGCTCGGACAGTTCGTCGAAGCCTTCGGTAAACTCGCTGATGATCCGGAATATCCGCCAGGATTGGTCGCCTTTTAAATCGTCTATGCCGTGGTTGGCGTTTCGGCGGTGATATCTTGAATGGGGCACGGCCTTACTCCGCTGTGTCGCTGTGTTCCAGCGCATAGAGGCTGATTTTGTGCAGGGCGTCGGTTTTCAGTCCCGGGAAAGCCGGCATCAGCCCTGAACCGTTTTTGACCTTGGCCGCGATGTAAGCGGTGTTGGCATGTTCGGCCTGCAATATGAATATGCTGCCGTTGGCGGCGGGTTTGTGGCATTCCTGGCAGGCATCCCGGTAAATCCGTGCGCCGTCGGCCTTGTCGTCCGGCGCATAATCCCGGGAACAGGCCGCCAGCAGCAGGGCTGCGCCCAGCGCGGACAGCCTGGCAATCATGAACATTCCGGCAGGCTGTAGATGATCTTTCCGGCCTGTATGGTATGGCTTACCCGGCCGCGCAGGGTCTGTCCCCAGTAAGGGGTGTTACGGCCCGCGCTTCGCCAGTTGCGTTCATTGATTTCCCAGCTTGCATTGGGGTCGAAAATACAGATGTCGGCAGGGGAGCCCGGGCTGAGGATGCCGCAGTCCAGGCCCAGTATTCTGGCCGGATTCCGGGTTAGGGTGGCAATGGCGTGAGACAGGCCGATAATTTTTTGGTCGCTCAGCGCCAGCATCAGCGGCAGCAAGGTTTCCAGCGCAGACACGCCGGGTTCGGTTTCCGGAAATGCGCCGAGTTTGGCGTCCAGATCGTGCGGCTGATGGTCGGAACTGACGGCGTCCAGAGTGCCGTTGGCCAGTCCGGCAAGCAGGTATTTTCTGTCGGTGTCGCTGCGTAGCGGCGGAATGACATGATAGCTGCTGTCGAAAGGTTTAATGTCGTTTTCGGTCAGATGCAACTGATGTATCGCCACGTCGGCGCTGATATTCAGGCCGTATTTTTTGGCCTGCTGGATTTTGATCACCGATTGTTTACAGCTAATCTGGCTGATATGCACCCGACAACCGGTCAATTCGGCCAGTTCCAGGCATTGCGCCAGGGCGATCGATTCGGCGGCTTCAGGGATGCCGGGCAGGCCGTAGCGGCTGGCGACGGCCCCTTCATGCGCACAGCCGTCGCCGCTCAGCGAGGCGTCGTTGGCGCGGTACATCAGCAGCAGATTGTGGCTGCCGGCATATTCCATGGCCCGGCGTAAAATCAGCATGTTGGCCAATGGTTCGCTGGCGTTGCTCACTGCGATGCAGCCGGACTGCTTCAGACCGAACATGGCGCTTAGTTCGCCGCCACCCAGACGATGGGTTAGGGCACCGATGCTGTATATTTGCGGATAACCGGCTTTTTCGGCCTTGTCCTTGATGTATTCCACCACGGAAGGCATGTCAATCACCGGCTTGGTGTCTGGCGGCAGGCACAGGCTGGTTACCCCGGCGCTGGCCGCCGCCCGGGTTTCGCTGAGAATATTGCCTTTATGGCTGTGTCCGGGTTCGCGCAAACGGGCGCTGAGATCGACAAAGCCGGGACAAACGATCTGGCCTGCGGCATCGATCACGGTATCTGGATTAAAACCGGCCGGTTCGCTTAAAACGCTCAAAATCCGTTCATCGGCAATCGCCAGACAGCCGATGGCGTCGAGCCGGCTGGCGGGATCGATGATACGGCCATTACGAATCAGAATTCTGCTCATGCCGAAACTCCATGGCTCTGCATGGTCATCGACATGATGGCCATCCGTACCGCTATGCCATTGCTGACTTGCTGCAGAATCACCGAATGCGGGCCGTCGGCGACGCTGGAGGCGATTTCCACACCGCGGTTGATCGGGCCGGGATGCATGACGATCACATCGCTCTTGGCGTATTTGAGTTTGGCCTCGTTAAGGCCGAAACAGCGGAAATATTCGCTTTCGCTAGGCAGGAATGCCGAATTCATACGTTCTTTTTGCAGCCGAAGCATGATGATCACATCGACATCGGCCAGACCTTCGGCCATGTCGTGCAGGTCGATGACCCCCATGTCCTTGACGTGGGCCGGTAAAAGGGTTTTTGGGGCAATGACCCGCACCTGATCCACGCCCAGGCTATTGAGGGCCAGGATCTGGGAACGCGCTACCCGCGAGTGCAGAATGTCGCCGACTATGGCCACCTTCAGGCCGGCAAACTGCTTTTTATGCTGGCGGATGGTGAACATGTCCAGCATGGCCTGGGTGGGGTGGGCGTGCTGGCCGTCGCCGGCGTTGATGACGCTGATATGCGGAGCGGTATGCTGGGCAATGAAATGCGCCGCGCCGCTCAGGGCATGCCGCACCACAAACATGTCGACATGCATGGCCTCCAGATTGCGGATGGTGTCCAGCAGGCTTTCGCCCTTGGATGTCGCCGAGGTGGCGATGTTCATGTTCAGCACGTCGGCGGACAGTCGGGTGGCGGCCAGTTCAAAGGTGGTGCGGGTGCGGGTGCTGTTTTCGAAAAACAGGTTGATGATGGTCTTGCCCCGCAGCAAAGGCACTTTCTTGATCTGATGCCCGGCCATGCCGGAGAAGGACTCGGCCGTGTCCAGTATTTCGGTCAGCAGCTCCCGACTCAAACCTTCTATGCTCAGGAAGTGTTTCAGCCTGCCCTGTTCGGTAAGTTGTATGTGTCTGCTCATGGTCAGGCTGCGCAGGCTGTGGTCTGAATATAAACCCCCAGTGGTTCCGGCCCGGTAATTTTGATTCTTTGCCCGTCCGGCAACGCCATGCGGGCGCCGCAGCAGTCGGGCTGTAGCGGAATCTGCCTGCCGTCGCGCTCGATCAGCACCGCCAGCACCACCTGATTGGGGCGGCCATAGTCGAATATTTCGTTCAGGGCGGCGCGTATGGTGCGGCCGGTATAGAACACGTCGTCGATCAGGATGATGTCGCGGCCTTCCAGTTGCGGCGGCAACTGGCTGGGTTTAACCTTGGGGTGCATGCCGATCTGGGAGAAATCGTCGCGATAAAAAGTAATATCCAGCAGACCCAGGGCTTCGGTGACGCCGAGCCGCCGGTGCATCTGCTCGGCAACCCAGGCTCCGCCGCTATGAATGCCGATTAATAGCGGGTTAATCAGTTTGCGCTGGACGATCTGTTGACGGATGGCGGCTTCCATATGATCCAGCAGGGTGTTGATGTTCAAGTCTTGTAACGGCATAAAATTTAGGATGATTGGTTAAACCAGCTTTGCAGAATCAACTGGGCGGCCACCTGATCCTGTACTGCCCATAGTTTAGCAGCACTGACATGCAGGTCATCAAATAACAATTGTTTGGCGGCAAAAGTGGTTAGGGTTTCGTCAATCTGATACACAGGCAACTGAAACCGGCCATTCAACTGGCGGCAAAATTTCTGCATCAGCGGGGTGATGATATTGTCGCGGCCGTCCTGCTGTCTGGAAATGCCCACCACCAGACCTATCGGCCGCCATTCGGCTATCAGTTTGCCGATTCCGACCCAGTCCGGCGCTTGATTGATCGAGCGCAGGGTTTGCAGGGGGCTGGCGATGGCTGTGTCGGCATGCCCCACGGCAATGCCGATCTTTTTATTGCCGAAATCAAAGCCCAGATAGGCGCCGCTGTCTGGCGCGCCGCGCAATGGATCGGTTTTAGCCATGGCCGGCGGTCGTGGTCAGGCGATTGATGTCTATGCCGAGCTGGCTGGCGGCTGCGTTCCAGCGCTGGTTGATCGGGGTTTGATAGAGTATGGCTTCGCCGCAGGGTGTGTTTAGCCAGGCATTTTCAATGATTTCCTTTTCCAGTTGCCCGCTGCCCCAGCCGGCATAACCCAGCGCAATTAGGTAATGGTTAGGGCCTTTGCCATCGGCAATGGCTTCCAGTACATCGCGGGAGCTGGTGAGCGTGATATTGTCGGCGGTGGAAATACTGGAATCCCATTGTTGTTCGCACGGCGTATGAATTACAAAGCCGCGCTCCTGCTGAACCGGGCCGCCGGAAAAAACCGGGGTGTCCAGCACGGCCTGAAGTTCGGTTTTAATGCCCATCTGCTCAAAAATATCGGCCAGTTTCATGCCGGTCGGACGGTTGATGATAATGCCCAGCGCGCCATCCTGATTATGCTGGCACAAATAGGTAACCGTATGAAAGAAGTTCGGATCGGCCAGCCCCGGCATTGCAATTAAAAACTGATTGTTCAAATAAGTGTTCTTGATCATTTTGATACCGGATTATTCTAACGGGCGGTCATGCCGGTTTGGTCGGAAAACTTCCAGACCCTGGTGATGACCAAAACGTTCACTTCCTGGAGCAAATCAAGGGGTAAGGACGCAAATGGCGCACTCATTCTGACAATATGTTTGGCGGCTTCGTCGAGTTCGGCATTGCCGGATGATCTGACGATACGCATGCTGTAAATACTGCCGTCGGCATTGATGCCGACATCCATGGTCAGGGTTTGCGCTTCGCCCTTGTTGCGTGCGGCTTCAGGATAATTCAGATTGCCGGTACGTTCAACCTTGTCCCCCCAGTCTTTTACATATTGCGCGGCGAGAAATTTGTGGCCGGTAACGGAATTGACAAGCTTGATTTTGGCTGCTTGCGGGGTTTGCGAACGGTTGCGGATCTGTTCGCCGAGTTGGGAAATCTGTTGCTGCAGGGTTTCGGCGGTCAGCAAGGGTTTATCCGCCGCGGGTTCGCCGGCTTGTGCGGAAGCGGGACTTTCCGCGGCAGGTGTTTTTGAAACCGGTGGTTTTTGGGTTTCGCCGGCATTGTTTCGGGCTGGCGTTTCGGAGCCGGCGACTGCTTTGAGGCTTTGCCTGATAGGGCGGTCGGCCGCCGACTGGGCGGTTTTGCCTGTTTTCGGAGCCGTTGCTTCTGCTTCGGTTTGGATTGCGTCCGGATTTTGGGCGGTTGCTATCGGCATGCTCGCCAGCGTCAGCACCATGGGGCGCTGGGGTGCGGCCGGCGGCGGAAGGGTAGGGTTAAAGCCTAGCAGCATGGCGATGTGCGCCAGCGTGGCAATTAGCAGCGCGGCCAGCAGGGGCCTGCCGTTTGAGCGGCAGGGTGCGGCATTCATGAGCCGGGTGTGTGTCATGTTCCTATTTTGGATTTGATATGATCCAGTAACTGGCCACTAATGTTGATGCCGAATTGTTTGTCCAGTTCCTGCACGCAGGTAGGGCTGGTCACATTGACTTCCGTCAGAAAGTCGCCAATGACATCGATACCGACAAATATCAGGCCTTTTTCCTTAAGGGTGGGGCCGACCTGTTCGGCGATCCAGCGGTCGCGGGCGCTCAATGGCCGACCTTCGCCGCGGCCGCCGGCCGCCAGATTGCCGCGGCTTTCGCCGCCCGCCGGAATTCTGGCCAGACAATAGGGAACCGGTTCGCCGTTAACCAGCAAGATTCTTTTGTCGCCATGTTTGATGTCGGGCAGATATTTCTGAGCCATGATAAAACGCTGGCTGTGTTCGGTCATCGTCTCCAATATGACGCTGAGATTGGGGTCTAGTTCCTGTACGTAAAAAATGGAAGCGCCGCCCATGCCGTCCAGCGGCTTGAGGATGATTTGCTTGTGTTCCTGCAAAAATGCGCGGATTTTTTTGGGATCCCGGGCGACCAGGGTGTCGGTGCAGCATTGCGGAAACCAGGCGGTGAACATTTTTTCATTGGCGTCCCGCAGGGATTGCGGCTTGTTGACCACATAAACCCCCTGCGATTCCGCCTGTTCCAGAATATAGGTGGCGTAGATGTATTCCTGATTGAACGGCGGATCCTTGCGCATGATAATGGCGTCCAGTTCGCCGAGCGCAATTTCCTGCTCGGCGCTGAACCTGTGCCAGCATTGTTCGTCGCGCCGCACTTCCAACAGGCGGGTGCGGGCGTAAGCCTGGCCGTTATGCAGGAACAGGTCGTCCAGTTCCATGTAATGCAGTTCCCAGTTGCGGGCCTGCGCTTCCAGCAGCATGGCGAAACTGGTGTCTTTTTTGATGTTGATCCGGCCTATGGGGTCCATGACCATGCCAAGTTTAATAGTCATTAAGGTTCTGTTTTAATTTGAATTAGAAAGAGACGCCGGAATTCTACCAAATTTAATTTTCACGTGGTTGTTTACCTGAAAAAGTTTTTTTGGTATAAAGTTCGGCTAAATTTTGAATAAAGTCTCGCATTGAGGTAGTCATGTCCAGAGTATGCCAAGTAACAGGCAAACGTCCCGTCAGCGGGAACAACGTTTCGCACGCACAAAACAAGACCAAGAGAAGATTTACTCCGAATCTGCATCACCACAGATTCTGGGTGGAAAGCGAAAACCGCTGGATTCGGTTGAGAGTATCATCCAAAGCCATGCGCATCATCGACAAAAACGGTATTGACGCCGTTCTGGCCGACATGCGCAGCCGTGGCGAACAAGTTTAAGGAGACTGATCATGCGCGATAAAATCAAACTGGTTTCAAGTGAAGGCACAGGCCACTTTTACACCACCACAAAAAACAAGAAAACCATGCCCGAGAAAATGGAGATCAAAAAATTTGATCCCGTGGTTCGCAGACATGTTATCTACAAAGAAGCCAAGATTAGATAATCTACAGTTAAACCCGGTTTAAAACAACTGTTCCCGCCGGGTTTGTCGCGACTTCTTTCGTTTTAGGTGCGGCTTTCAGGCCTTAAGCAGCGGATATGTTTCCAGAGCTTAAGGCTTTTCAGCGCCTGTCGTTTGTTGGCGGCCGGCTAAACGCTATGTAGTCCGCCAATGTTATAACGACGGATAAGCGCTACCCATCTGCTGCCGGGGTATTCCGCCAGAGGACGCCGTGAATACATCCGTGTAAGCTTGAGTCGGCATCCATGCCTCCTAAACCTCTGGCAGAATACCCCGGCAGCAGATTAGCCTATTCGTCAAAACAAAATTGACAGGCTCCTGATCTTCCCTTTTTGTTTTTCCTTTCTTCATTAACCGGCGCGGGCTGCGATCATGCACGCCACAGCCGCTGTAGTCCGCATCGGCGAATGTCGGCTTGTGGTTGCTGACAGGCTAAATTCAATGCTTTAGAATGATGAATCGATCATTGCCGCTAAACCGGTTTTTTTAAGTTTATTGTGGTTTTTCGGTCAGTTACCCTTGTTTTTGATTCGCCAAGCCCCAATTCTCTCCGTCAGGAGGGGGGCAGGTCTATTGCCTGCCGGCAAGTTAAGGACGACAGGTAAATAGTAGCAGGTGCATTTAGGATCAAAACTGGGTTAGGTTATCCGGGTAATGTTATGCAACGATCAATTTACCCGGTTCAATTCCCAGACTGAAAATTTTTGGAAACATTTATTCGGTCGGCTTGTCCATGCCGACATTCTTAATTCCGGAAAAACATATATGATAAACAACACAAAAATATTTTTGATTTTTTTGCTTGCTCTGACAGGTTTATCGGTCAATGCGGCATTGCCGGCTCAGGTAGACAATTTGCCGTTGCCCTCGCTGGCGCCGATGCTGGAAAACAGCATGCCGGCCGTGGTCAATATTTCCACCACCACCAATATTCGCCAGCAGGAAAACCCGCTGATGAACGACCCGGTGTTTCGCCGTTATTTCAAGGCCCCAAGACAGCGCCAGCAGCAAAAAAACAGCCTGGGTTCCGGGGTGATTATCGACAAGAACGAAGGCTATGTACTGACCAACAATCACGTTATTGACAAGGCCGATAAAATTACCGTGACCCTTAGCGACGGCCGGCAGTTGAACGCCAAGTTGCTGGGAACCGATCCGGAAGCCGATGTAGCCGTGATCCAGATTCCCGCCGATAAGCTGACGGAACTCAAAGTTGCCGATTCCAGCCAGCTCAAGGTGGGCGATTTTGTGGTCGCCATCGGTAATCCATTCGGTCTGGGACAAACCGCAACCTCCGGCATCGTCAGCGCGCTGGGGCGTTCCGGTCTGGGCATAGAAGGCTATGAAGACTTTATTCAGACCGACGCCTCGATCAATCCGGGTAATTCCGGCGGTGCGCTGGTGAATCTGCGCGGTGAATTTGTCGGCATGAATACCGCCATTCTGGCGCCCAGCGGCGGCAATGTCGGCATCGGTTTCGCCATTCCGTCCAACATGGCGATCAGATTGATGGAATCCCTGATCCAGCACGGTGAAATCCGGCGCGGTCTGCTGGGCGTCACCACCCAGGATCTGACCCCGGAACTCATCAACGCCTTTTCCTTAAAAAACAAACATGGCGCATTGGTCAGCCGGGTAGAGGCTGGTTCGCCTGCGGAGAAAGCGGGCCTGGAGCCGGGCGATATTATCCTGGCCATCAATGGCGAGGAAGTGAAAAGCGGCGGCAGCCAGATTCGCAACACAGTAGGCATGCTGCAAATCGGCGACAAGGCGGAGCTTGATATTATGCGCGGCGAGGAACGCAAATCCCTGCAGGCTGTCATCGGTAAGCCCACACGGGTGGAAGTGCCCGGCAATCAATTGCATCCGGCCCTCAACGGCGCGGTATTGGGCGCAACCACCAAGGATCAGGTGGAAGGGGTTTTGATCGAAAAAATCGAACCGGATTCCCATGCCTGGAAAACTGGTTTGCGTCCGGGAGACATCATTGTTTCCGCCAACCGCTACCGGGTCAGGAACCTGGATGAAATCAAGCGGGTGGTTAAAGCCAATGCGCCGCTGCTGATCAATTTACAGCGTGGCGGAGAAGGATTTTTCGTGGTGCTGAAGTAAAGCGGTATTTATTCCAGCATGGCTTTTAGTTGCGCCAGACTGGCCTTGCCGCGCTGCTTGATCTCTTCCGGCGGCAACTGTTTCCGGTTGATCCATTCCAGATCGTCTTCCGGCAATTCGTTCAAAAACCGGCTGGGCTCGCATTCGCTCAGTTCGCCGTAACGCTTGCGGTGCGTGCAATAGCTGAAGGTCAGGGTTTGTCGGGCGCGGGTGATGCCGACGTAGGCCAGTCGCCGCTCTTCCTCGATATTGTCCGTTTCGATGCTGTTCTGATGCGGTAACAGATTTTCTTCCATGCCGATCAGGAACACATGCGGAAACTCCAGGCCCTTGGCTGCATGCAGCGTCATCAGGCTGACCTGGTCGCCTGCCTCCTGTTCCTGATTGCGATCCAGAATATCCAGCAGCATCACCCGGCTGATCACATCGGCCAGGGATTTGCTTTCGCCCTGATCATTGCCGGCGATGCGTTGCAGCCAGTCTATCAATTCATAAACGTTTTTCAGTTTGCGATCGGCAGAGGCGGAAGTCTTGCTGTTTTCATTCAGCCATTGCGGATAATTGATGTCGTCGATCAGCTTGTGAATGGTGGGAAAGGTATCCGCGCCTGATATTTTGAGAGCGGTTTCATTCATCCAGCCGCAGAACTTGCCCAGACGTTGCACCGATTTTTCGGAGAGCCTTTGCTGCAGGCCCAGTTCGGAACAGGCGGCGAACAGGCTGACATGCCGCTCGTTGGCGTAGGCGCTCAGCTTTTCCAGGGTGTTTGGGCCTATCTCCCGGCGCGGGGTGTTGATGATTCGCAAAAAGGCGGCGTCATCGCCGGGGTTGACCAGTAATCGCAAATAGGCCAGTACGTCCTTGATTTCGGCATAGGCAAAAAATGAAGTGCTGCCGCTGATAAAATACGGCACATTGTTTTCCCGCAATTCCCGCTCGAACAGCCGCGACTGATGGTTGCCCCGGTACAGTATCGCGTAGTCGCCGTAGCTGCCGCCGGTCTTGAAGCGGTGGTGAACAATCTCGGCGGTGATCTGTTTGGCTTCGGCGATATCGTTTTTGTGGCTCAGCACCCGCAACGGGTCGCCAAAACCCAGTTCGCTCCACAATTTTTTTTCAAAGACATGCGGATTATTGGCGATCAACTGATTGGCGACCTTCAGGATGCGTCCGGCGGAACGATAGTTTTGTTCCAGTTTAATGATTTGCAGCCGGGGATAATCCTTTTGCAACTGGCCGAGATTTTCCGGTTGCGCGCCGCGCCAGGCATAAATGGACTGATCGTCGTCGCCGACCACGGTAAACCGCCCCAGATTGCCGGCCAGAGCCTTGACCAGTTGATACTGGGTAATATTGGTATCCTGGTATTCATCCACCAGCAGATAGCGTATCCTGTTCTGCCATTTTTCCAGAATATCGGCATGCTGTTGAAAAAGCACCACCGGCAGCAGGATCAAATCATCGAAATCCACGGCATTATAGGCTTTAAGGCTGCGGTTAAAATGCTGATAAAGCACGGCTGCTGCGACGGTTTCGGCGTCATCGGCAAGATTTAAAGCCTGTTCCGGATTGATAAAGGCGTTCTTCCATTGTCCGATCCGATGGTTATAACTTTCGACGGCGTCGATGTCGCAGCCATCTACTCCGTGGCCAGTCAGTTGTCGTAACAGGCTCAGTTTGTCCTGCTCGTCAAATAGGGTGATCGCGGCTTTGTAGCCCAGCGTTTTGTGTTCCCGGCGTAAAATTTCCAGCCCCAGCGAGTGGAAAGTGGAGACGGTCAGTCCCCGGCTTTGCCGGTCGTCCAACAGGCGGCCGACCCGGGTCTTCATCTCTCTGGCCGCCTTGTTGGTGAAGGTCACGGCGGCAATGTGCCGGGCGGCGATACCCTGCTGCACCAGATAGGCGATTTTCTCGGTAATGACCCGCGTCTTGCCGCTACCCGCACCGGCCAGCACCAGCAAGGGGCGGTCGATGGTTTTTACGGCGGACATCTGCTGGGGGTTGAGTTTACTCATGAACAGGCCCGGCAGCGACCGGCCGGGAAAGCAATGAGCGGGAACGAAAGCGAAAAATGCGATATAAATTCACGGTAACTATTCAAATGGGTGTGCATGCTCTTGGTAGAATGACCGGGCAGTGAGCCACCAATCCGCGGAGTCAAGAGTGTTTCCAGTTCCACAAATCAAGTTCGGCAAATGCCGGCTGTTGCCGGTGTTCCTGCTGGTCTGTTTTAACGTTCGCGCCGAAATTCCGGCTCTGTTCCGGCCTGTGCATGCGCTGACGGCCGGCGATCTGGCTGTGATCGTCAACGACGAAGACCCGCTGAGCCGACAAATCGCCGACTATTACCAGCAAAAACGCCACATACCGGCCGAACAGATCGTGCATATCCGCTTTTCACCGGATAGGGCTATTCTATCAAAACTCGAGTTCCAGCATCTTAAACAGCAGGTGGACGCCCTGACGCCCGAACATGTGCAGGCTTTCGCGCTAACCTGGATACAACCGTTCCGGGTGGAATGCATGTCCATCACCACCGCTTTCGCCATCGGCTTTGATCCGGCGTTCTGCGCCACGCCCTGCCGGCAAACCCGCAAAAGCCCCTACTACGCCTCCGAAACCGCGCGGCCCTATAAAAGTTTCGGCTGGCGGCCCACCATGATGTTGGCGGGGCAAAATTTTGAAGAAGTAAAAAAACTGATCGATACCGGCGTTGCCGCGGATTATTCCCAGCCCAAAGGCACGGCCTATCTGCTGAAAACAGCGGATAAGGCCCGTAGTTCCAGAGCCGCGGCGTTTCCGGACATTGCCGGAAAATTCAAAAACTTTTGGCCGGTCGAATACTTGCAGCAGGATTATATAGCGGGCAAACAGGATGTGATGTTTTACTTTACCGGCCTGACCCGGGTTCCTCACCTGGCGGAAAATCATTACCTGCCGGGCGCGGTTGCCGATCATCTGACCTCGACCGGCGGGGTAATGTCCGGCACAGACCAGATGAATGTTCTGGAATGGCTGAATGCCGGGGTAACCGCCAGCTATGGGGCAGTCATCGAGCCTTGTAATTTTCCGGCCAAATTTTCCAATCCCGGCTTGCTGATGTACTTTTATCTGCGTGGCAGCAGCGTGCTGGAAGCCTACTGGAAAAGTGTGGCCGAGCCGGGGCAGGGCGTTTTTGTCGGCGAACCGCTGGCTAAACCCTTTGCTTATCCGCCGCGCACGCCCCCGGAAATGCCGGCCATTTCAATCCCGGATCACCAATTGCCCATGCCCCAGTTGCCGAAATAGAATCTGTCCGGCAATTCCGCGCGGCTGCGCGGCCCCTGTTCCGCATCCTGAAAATCCTGATTCAGCGTGGCGGCCTCGGCCTGATAGCCGACTGCGATCATCGCCATCGGCGTGCAGTCCTCCGGCAGGCCGAAAACCTGCCGGGCCCGGGCGGCGTCGAAGCCGCCCATCTGGTGGCAGATCAGCCCCAGGGCGTTTGCCTGCAGGCAAAGGCTGAGCGCCGCCGCGCCGGTGTCGTACATGGCCCAGCGATTCGGCTGACTGTTATGGTTAAAATTGGCCATCGCCGCAGATAGCACCAGCAGCGGTGCGTTTTTTGCCCACAGTTTGTTCTTTTCCGCAAGCAGGCCAAAGGCGTTTTGCCAAGCCGTTGCATCGGTGGTTTTGTTGCAGACGATAAACCGCCAGGGCTGGTCGTTAAAACAGGATGGCGCCCAGCGCGCCGCCTCCAGCAAGGCGATGATGTCGGCCTGGCTGACCGGCAAATCGGCATTAAACGCCCTGGGGCTCCAGCGACTGGCGAGAAGGTCATGAATTTTTGTGCGGGTTATTGCTGGTTTGGTCTGCATGGTTGCGCTCCGCTTGGGTGAGGGATCCAGTTTAACAAATAATGGAAAATTTTCCGCGCCGGGGACGTTGCAAAAGACTGACAGTACCAGCCCGAATCCCGTCCTGGCTGGTAGCAGAACCCCTTACATCACCAGTCCTTCCACATGCGTACTCACGCCGACAATACTCACCGGTGCGGCGGTAATGTCATAAGGCGCCAGGCCGCCGCTGTTAGCCAGCGGCGAGACCACTTCCTTAAAGGCGCTGCCGTCGTAAGAAAACAGATTGCTGTGGCCGCCAACATCAACCGTCATATACAGCGTGTTGCCCACGGCAGTCGCCACTCAGGGTCAGGTCGCTTAGGGCAATGCCATTGGTAAGGTGGTTGCCGGTAACAGTCAACACACCGCTGGCGGCATTGTAGATGACGGATCTGATGGCCGGTGCGGTCACGCCGCCGACAATCAGGCTTTGTGGGTGCCGATGGCCCTGCCGCCGCTGTCCCAGTTGGCGGTCGCCGACAGGTTGTAGGCTGTGCCGCCATCGTTGGCCTGGTTGCCGTTCTTGTTGAGCAGGCCATCGATAGCCAACTGATCGGCGGCGGACAGTTTGATTTGTACATGGCTGCTGCTCGGGGCGCCGGTCAGGGTGAAATCGCTGACGGTGTAGCCGCTACGGGTCAGGGTGATGCCGCTGCCGGGAGTTTGGGCGTTCTGATACAGAAAAAGCGCTGGCTTGCGTACGGCTAGCTCAACAGATTGCCAAAATTATTGAATGGAAAGAAATCCGCCAAACCGATAGGGAGTCTCCATGTACTATAGGCAGCCGATAGCAGACATGCCGGTAGTGCCGTTTCAGGCCGGCGCCCCCGCAATTACCGCCAGTCCGCCGTTTTCTGCTCGACCTGCAACACTGCCCGGTTTAGTACCTGTAACTGTTTTTCTTCGGAAATCTGCAGGCATAGCGTGTAAAAAATCGGCATCCACAATGGATTGACCAGCAGGGCCCCCAGTATGCTTTTAATAGTCCGCTTCAGATTTTTTAAAGGGTTAAAGCCTTCGGTAAGGGTGTGGGTGGGATATTGCGCAAATACGTCCAGAATGGGATTCAGGCTCGAAAAATCATAGCCTTCCATCAGGCTCATGGCGGATTGCAGCTTTTTCTGGGTGGCGTGAAAATTCAGCCGGGCGCGGCAGACGGAAACTGCGAAGGCCAGCGCCATCAACGGCAGCAGGATGTGGGGCGGGGCGACGGGAGCAAAGATGGGAGCCATTAACACCAGGCCGTAGCCCAGCATCAGCATGTCTTCGCCGCGTTCGACATCCTTGTCGACGCCTCGGACGATGGACGCGACGGGATGGCCGGGTGTATCGAGATAAGCATGGGACTGGAGCATGGTAAACCTCCGCTATCGTTTGCTTGAGTGGCAACAGGCCTGTCATTCTTCCCTTTAAATCCAAAAAGTCAAGTTTGAATGCATGGGAGTCAAAAAATTATTTCGATACCCTCAGCCTGTCCGTAACGGCGGCCATTCCGGCGGCTGTCACAGATCCATGAACAGCATGGGCAGGCCATAGGTTAAAATAAAATAGCTCAAGGCCAGGGTGACGCTTCTGGACAAGGGGTAAGCAAAAAATCGGCGGATAATATAGCTGACGATAGCGATGTACCAGACTACTAACAGCACACCTATGGATATGGAGATTTCTTCGCGATCCGGCCAGTGATTTCTGACCATGATATAGTCCAGCGTTTCGGCGGCGATTGCCAGGGTCATGATAAAGTTTTCGCAGACGAAAATCGAAGTGAATAACTGATGCAGCAAGCCCGGTTTTTTAATGACCAGCAGCAGCGTGGAAATACTGGAAAACGCCATGAAAGTGCGCAATAGCACTTCCAGCGTGCCATCCGCGGGATCGGCTATCAGGCTTTCGACGACGATGCCGGAAGTCAGATAAAACGCCAGGACTTTCCACATGAAGGATCGGGTCGGCCTTAAATCGGCAGGGTTTTTGTTGAACCAGCAGGAAGCAAGATAATTAAGCAGTAAGCGCATGACGGAAAATGGTGAACCCGGTATTTTATGGAAGGAATTGTGCAAATTATAGCACTGCCGCCGTAGTCGGGTTGATGGCATGAAATTGGCGCGCAATTTGCTTATAATTCTCGTGCAAAACAGTTTAAACTCGAATAAAAAACTCACGGCCGTTGGGGGCGCCGTCAGCCATGCATGAAATGTCGCTGTGCGAAAGTGTGTTGCAGGTGCTGGAACAGCAAGCGCAGCTTCAGCAGTTCAGCCGGATTAAAACCGTCTGGCTGGAAGTGGGAGCCTTGTCCGCAGTGGAACCGGAAGCGTTACGCTTCTGTTTCGGCAGCGTGGCGCAGGGCACGCTGGCCGATCAGGCCCGGCTGGAGATCATCGAGATTCCCGGTCTGGCTGAATGCGCGGCCTGTACGGCGCGGGTGGCCGTACAGCAGTTATATGATGTCTGCCCGAATTGCGGCAGTTTTCAATTACGGATTATCGATGGCGATCAAATGCGAATCAAGGAACTGGAGGTTGAGTAATGTGCGGAGTATGCGGTTGCGGACAGGATCATGCTCACGATGAGCAGCATGAACACCAACATCATGATCATCAACCGGCCGGACATAGTCATGCGCCAGGGTTGAGTCCGTCGAGGATGGTGCGTATAGAGCAGGACATTCTGGCGAAGAATAATCTTTATGCGGCCGATAACCGGCGTTATTTCGGCGAGCGCGGCATACTGGCCCTGAATCTGGTTTCCAGTCCGGGTTCGGGTAAAACCACTTTGCTGACGGAAACCATCGCCCGCCTGCGGGCCGATCTGCCGCTGGCGGTCATCGAGGGCGATCAGCAAACCAGCCGCGATGCGGAACGCATTCGCGCCGCAGGGGCGCCGGCGGTGCAGATCAATACCGGCAAGGGCTGCCATCTGGACGCTCACCGGATCGGCCATGCCCTGCACAGTCTGGCGCTTGAGCCTGCCAGCGTGCTGTTCATCGAGAATGTCGGCAATCTGGTCTGCCCTTCGGCCTTCGATCTGGGTGAGGCGCATAAGGTGGTGATCCTTTCGGTGACGGAAGGCGAGGATAAGCCGCTCAAGTACCCCGATATGTTCCGGGCCGCCGATCTGATGATATTGAACAAGACCGATCTGCTGCCGTATCTGGAATTCGACAGCACACAGTGCATTGCTTATGCCAGACAGGTCAATCCGCGGCTCAGGGTTTTGTGTTTGTCGGCAAAAACCGGGGAAGGCATGGATGACTGGCTGTGCTGGATCAAGGCGGCGCTGATGCTGCAGGGAATCGGCTATCCTTCGACATGATGCTTGAACTGATTGATGCGGTGCGGCTATGTCCTGTTTGTCGCCCCGCGCCGGATGCGGCGGGAAAACCGGCCGTGAAAATACAGTTGTAAACGGTTCAGATACAGATAAACCACCGGCGTGGTGTAAAGGGTGAGCATCTGGCTGAAAATCAGCCCGCCGACGATGGAAATGCCCAGCGGCGCACGCAGTTCCGCGCCATAACCGCCGATCAGCGCCAGCGGCAGGGCGCCGAACATCGCCGCCAGCGTGGTCATCATGATAGGTCTGAAACGCAGCATGCAGGCAGTGAAGATGGCCTGCCGGGCATCCATGCCCTGTTCGCGTTCGGCCTGCAGGGCAAAATCGATCATCATGATGGCGTTTTTCTTGACGATGCCGATCAGCAGGATGACGCCTATCAGGGCGATAATGCTGAATTCGGTTTTACAGGCCATCAGCGCCAGCAATGCGCCGACTCCGGCGGAGGGCAGAGTAGAGAGGATGGTTAGCGGGTGGATATAGCTTTCGTACAGCACGCCCAGCACGATATAAATGCTCAGCAATGCCGCCAGTATCAGCCAGGGCTGGTTGCGCAACGATTCCTGAAAGGCTTTGGCCGTACCCTGAAAACTGCCCCTGATGGCTTCGGGCGCGCCGATTTCAGCCATGGTTTTGGCGATCAGCGCAGTGGCGGCGGACAGCGAAACGCCCGGCTTCAGATTAAAGGATAGGGTGGTGGTGGCGAACTGGCCCTGATGATTGACGCTTAAAGGCGCGTTGCCTGGTTCAAAACCGGCGATAGCGGACAGCGGCGTCTGACTGGCCGCCGCGCCACTGGTCGCGCCGGGTACGCTGATATACACCTGATTCAGCGCTTCCGGGCTTTGCCAGTATTCCGGCGCCAGTTCCATCACCACATGATACTGGTTCAGAGGGTTGTAGATCACCGAAATCTGCCGCTGGCCGAAAGCATCGTTCAGGCTGGTGTCTATCATGGCTTGGGTGACGCCGTAACGCAGGGCTCTCTCCCGATCCACCACCAGATCGATCTGCTGGCCCTTGTCCTGCTGATTGGTGTTCACATCGCTCAGTTCCGGCAGGGCGGACAGGGCGGACAGCACTTTGGGCGTCCATTTACGCAGCAGATCCAGATCGTCGCATTGCAGGGCAAAGTCATAGGCGCCAAAAGACGGGCGGCCGCCGATCCGCAGTTCGGATGCCGGATAAAGGCGCAGCTTGGCCCCCGGAATGCGGCCCAGATGCTCGCGCAGCCGCTCCATGACCTGATCGATGGGGTCGCGCTGGTCATGTGGTTTCAATACGATATAGATATTGCCGGCGTTGGCGCTGTTGGCGAAGCCGACCACATGGCTGACGGCCGGATCTTTTTGGATGATGTCGGCAAACTGGAACAGTTTTTTCTGCAGGACAAAGAACGATGAACCCTGATCGATCTGGATGCCGCCGTTTAATCTGCCGGCATCCTGTTCCGGAATAAAACCCTTGTCGATGATGGCGTACAAATAAATGTTCAGGCCTATGGTCGCCAGCAGAATCAGCAAGACCAGGCGGCCATGCCGCAAGCACCCGTTCAGGCTGCGTTCGTAAAAATCCTGCATCCATGCCAGCGCCACGCCGATGTTTTTATACACGCCGGCGTCATGACTTTTTTCCCGACCCAGCCAGCGGGCGCAGAGCATGGGGGTAGTGGAGAGGGAAATTAACAGCGACACCAGTACCGCTGCGGACAAGGTGACCGAAAACTCCCGGAAGAACCGGCCCACCACCCCGTCCATCAACAAAATGGGCAGAAAGACCGCAACCAGCGACAAGGTCATGGCCAGTACCGTAAAGCCGACTTCCCGGATGGCCAGCAGCGAGGCATTGAAAGGCGCGATGCCCCGTTCGATGTGGCGGCGGGTATTTTCCACCACCACAATGGCGTCGTCCACCACAAAGCCGGTGGAAATGGTCAGCGCCATCAGGGTTAGATTGTTGAGGCTGAAACCGCAAAAATACATGACCAGACAGGCACCGATCAGCGAAACCGGCACCGAGACCAATGGTATCAGCGTGGCGCGAATGTCCCGCAGAAACACCAGCACCACCAGGGTCACCAGCAAAATGGCGATCAGCAGGGTGTGTTCCACTTCCGTCACCGAGGCACGGATGGGCAGGGAGCGGTCAACCACGACCGAAAGCGCCATGCCGTCGGGGATCGAGGCTTTTAATTCCGGCAGCAGCGCCTTGACTTGATCGACGGTTTTAATGACATTGGCGGCAGGCTGTTTTCTGAGGATCAGCAACACCGATGGCTTGCCGTCTTTCAGGCCGATGTTGCGCAAATCCTCCACCGAATCGGTTACTTCGCCCAGATCGGCGATTTTTACTCCGGCGTTATTGCGGTAACTGACGAGCAGCGGCAAATAATCCGCGGCTTTGCGGGCCTGATCGTTGGCCTGAATCTGCCAGCGCTTTCCGCCGATTTCAATTACCCCTTTGGGGCGGTTGACATTGGTCTGATTGATGGTGTTCCTGACATCTTCCAGGCCGATGCCGTATTTGCTCAAGGCGTTGGGATTGAGTTCCATGCGCACCGCCGGCAATGCTGCGCCGCCGACCTGAACCTGGCCTATGCCGGGCATCTGTAAAATTTTCTGGGCCAGAATGGTCGATGCCGCATCGTACATTTGCCCACGGTCGTAGCTGTCGGAAGTCAGGGCCAGAATCAGAATCGGCGAATCGGCCGGATTATCCCGGCGGTAACTGGGACGGCCGGGCAGGCCGGTCGGCAGCAGGCTGGCGGCGGCGTTAATGGCGGCCTGCACTTCGCGGCCTGCGCCGAATACGTCCTTGTTCAGATCGAATTGCAGGGTAATCCGGGTTGAGCCCAGGGTGCTGGTCGAGGTCATTTCGTTCAGGCCGGCAATCCGCCCTAGCGAGCGTTCCAGCGGCGTGGCGACCGTCGCCGCCATGGTTTCCGGGCTGGCCCCGGGCAGTGCGGCCTGCACGGTGATGGTCGGTAAATCCACCTGCGGCAGCGATGCGACCGGTAACCGCAGGAAAGCCAGACTGCCCGCCAGGGCGATGGCCAAGGTCAGCAGGCTGGTGGCGACCGGCCGGTAAATGAACAAGGCCGAAAAATTCATTACGAATGCCGTTCGTCTTCAGTTGGATCAAGGGCTTCCGGCGGGTTTAGCCTTAGCCAGCCGCTCAACTGGCGGGCCAGACGATCCATCCATAAATAAATAACCGGGGTGGTGTATAGAGTCAGGAGCTGACTGAGCAGCAGGCCGCCGACCATGGCGACGCCCAGCGGCTGTCTCAGTTCCGCGCCGACGCCGTTGCCCAGCATCAGTGGCAAGGCGCCGAGCAGGGCGGCCAGGGTGGTCATCAGGATGGGTCTGAAGCGTAACAGGCAGGCCTGATAAATGGCTTCATCCGGCGGCATGTCGTGTTTGCGTTCGGCTTCCAGCGCAAAATCGATCATCATGATGGCGTTTTTCTTGACGATGCCGATCAGCAGAATGATGCCGATAATGCCGATGATGTCCAGGTCGTCGCCGGCGGCCATCAACGCCAGCAAGGCTCCGACACCGGCGGAAGGCAGGGTGGAGAGAATGGTGATCGGGTGTATGTAACTTTCGTAAAGTACGCCGAGGACAATGTAGACCGTGACGATGGCCGCCAGAATCAGCCAGGGGGTGTTACCCGCCGAGGCTTTGAACGCCAGGGCCGCGCCCTGAAAGCTGGTGCGGATGCTAAGGGGCATGCCTATCGCCTGTTTGGCGGCTTCGATGGCGTTTACCGCATCGCCCAATGATTGGCCCTGAGCCAGATTAAAGGACAGGGTGGCCACCGGAAACTGGCCCAGATGGTTGATGGCCAGCGGCGTGGAGCCTTCCGTCAGTTCGGCGATTGCCGACAGCGGCGCCAGCGCGCCGCTGCTGCTCGGAATGCGCAAGTCGTTAAGGGCTTTGGGGCTGTTTTGCAAGGCCGGGTCTACTTCCAGCACCACCCGGTACTGGTTGGACTGGCTGAAAATGGTCGAAATCAGCCTTTGCCCGTAAGCATTGTACAGGGCGTTGTCGATGGCGGCAGTGGTGACGCCCAGTCGGCTGGCCGTGGATCGGTCAATGTTGACAAAGATCTGCCGACCCTGATCCTGCACATCGCTGGCGACATCGCTGAATTCGGGCAGGCCGGTGATTCTGTCCTGCAGTTTGCCTGTCCATTCGTAGAGCTGGTCTGCATCGGCTGCTTCCAGGGTGAACTGGTACTGGGTGCTGCTGACCCGGTTTTCCATGGTTAGATCCTGCACTGGTTGCAAATACAGGCTGACGCCGCTCAATTTCGCCAGTTCCGGTTTCAGGCGCTCTATCACTTCGCCGGCGTCGAGTTTGCGTACGGATTTCGGTTTCAGATTGATCAGAAATCTGCCGCTATTGGGAGTGGTGTTGACGCCGTCCACGCCGATAAAGGAAGACAGGCTGTCCACCGCCGGATCGGCCAGGAGCAGGGCGGCCAGCTTTTGCTGGTATTCCGCCATGGCCGCAAACGACACATCCTGCGACGCTTGGGAAACGCCCTGAATCAGGCCGGTGTCCTGTACCGGAAAAAAGCCTTTGGGTATGGCTACATACAGATAGACGGTCAACGCCGCAGTGGCGGCAAAAACCAGCATGGTCAGGGTCTGTTTGCGCAAAACCCATTGCAGGGAGCCGGCGTAGACGGCAATCAGTCTGTCGAACCAGTCGCTTTGTGTTTCCTGTTGGTTGTCGGGGTGGCGCGCGCGCAGGATTCTGGCGCACATCATCGGCGTCAGGGTCAGCGAGACGAGGGCGGAAATCAGAATGGCCACTGCGAGGGTAATGGCGAATTCGCGGAACAGGCGGCCTATCACATCGCTCATGAACAGTAGCGGAATCAGCACCGCGACCAGGGAAAAAGTCAGGGAGATAATGGTGAAACCGATTTGCTCCGAGCCTTTCAGCGCCGCTTTAAACGGCGTTTCGCCGCGTTCGATATGGCGGGAAATGTTTTCGATGACCACAATGGCGTCGTCCACCACAAAACCGGTGGCGATGGTCAGCGCCATCAGGGTCAGATTGTTGATGCTGAAGCCCGCCAGATACATCACAGCAAAAGTGCCGACCAGCGACAGCGGCACAGCCACGGCCGGAATCAGGGTGGCCGGCATATTGCGTAAAAACAGGAAAATGACCATTACCACCAGGGCTATGGCCAGCAGCAACTCCAGCTCCACATCGTCTACGGAGGCGCGAATGGTGACGGTGCGATCCGTCAAAGGCAGCACATCCAGGCTAGACGGTAGCGCAGCCTCCAATTGCGGCAGCAGGGCCTTGATGCTGTCTACCACTTCGATGACATTGGCTCCGGGCTGACGCTGGATGTTGACCACCACGGCGGGATTCAGGTTGGCCCAGGCGGACAGGCGGACATTTTCCGCGCTGTCCACCACCTTGGCCACCTCGCGCAATCTGACCGGCGCGCCGTTGCGGTAGGCTACCACCAGATCCTGGTATTCCGCCGCCGAACGCAATTGATCGTTGCTGTCTATGATAGCCGAGCGCAACGGGCCGTTGAACATGCCCTTGGGCTGGTTGACGTTGGCGGCGGCAATGGCGGCGCGCACTTCTTCCAGGCCGATGCCGTAAGCGGCAAGGGCTTTGGGATTGGTCTGTATCCTGACCGCCGGACGTTGGCCGCCGCTGATGCTGACCAGGCCGACGCCGGGCAACTGGGCAATTTTTTGCGCCAGCCGGGTGTCTATCAAATCCTCGACCTTGGATAGGGGCAGGGATTTCGAGCTGACCGCCAGCGTCATGATAGGCGTGTCCGCCGGATTCACCTTGCTGTAAATCGGGGGTTGCGGCAAGTCGGTGGGCAGAAAGCCGGCGGCGGCGTTAATCGCCGCCTGCACGCTTTGTTCGGCAATATCCAGCGCCAGATCGAGATTGAATTGCAGCGTAATCACCGACGCGCCGCCGGAACTGGTGGACGACATCTGGGTTAGCCCCGGCATTTGTCCGAACTGGCGCTCCAGCGGCGCGGTGACCACCGAAGTCATCACTTCCGGGCTGGCGCCGGGATACAGGGTGACCACCTGTAGGGTGGGATAATCGACCTGCGGCAGGGCGGAGACCGGCAATAGCCGAAAGGCCAGCACCCCGACCAGCAGCAGGGCCACCATCAGCAACGAAGTCGCCACCGGCCGCAGAATGAATAGCCGGGATGGATTGAAACCCGAGTCTGCGCGATTGCTGGTATTCATTTATTCAGAATGTTCGCCCGTCTTGCGGGATTTGTGGTCACGCCGGGGAACGGCGGCTACCGGCTGATCGTCTTTTTGGGCAATATCGACCCGGCTGCCGTCCCGCAGTTTGTCGATGCCGTCCACCACCACGGTTTCATTAGCCTGTAGACCGCTCAGCACGGCGACCCGGCCATCGCCGGTTTCACCGGGGCCGAGCGTGACGCGGCGCATCGCCACGGTACGTTCCTGATCAACCACAAACACGAAAGCGCCTTCGGCATCGTGCTGGATAGCAGCGCTGGAAACCAGGGTCACAGCCGGCAGAGTGTTCAGATGCATTCTGATGTTGACGAACTGATTGGGAAACAACTCGCCGTCTGCATTATCGAATTGGGCTTTGAGTTTCAGGGTGCCGGTGGCGGGGTCGATCTGGTTGTCCAGCGCAGTCAGCCCGCCTTCGGCCAGCGGGATTTTCCCGCTTCGGTCAAAGGCCGTCACCGCGATCGGGCTGTCGCCGCGCCTGCGCCGGATCAGCGGTTGAACCTTGTCTTCGGGCAGCGCGAAAATCACATTGATAGGCTGCAACTGGGTAATCACCACCAGGCCGTTGGCGTCGCCGGCATGGATGATGTTGCCCTGGTCGATCCGCCGCAAGCCCGCCTGCCCGGAAATGGGTGCGGTCAGCCGCGTGTATTCCAGTTGCAGCCGGGCGTTGTTCACCTGGGCTCGATCCATTTCCACCGTGCCTTCATACTGTTTGACCAGCGCCCGCTGGGTTGCGCATTGCTGGGCGGGGATGGACTCCTGGGCCAGCAGGGTGTCGTAGCGGGTCTGATCCAGCCTGGCGTTTTTCAGCAGGGCTTCATCGCGCATTAACTGGCCCTGAGCCTGTTCCAGCAGAATCTGAAACGGCCTGGGGTCTATTTCCGCCAGTAACTCGCCCTGTCTGACAGATTGACCTTCGGTAAATGTCACTCGGATCAGTTCGCCGTCCAGTCGGGAATGGACGGTCACGGTTTTTATCGGCGTCACCGTACCCAGGCCGGTCAGATAGATCGGGTAATCGCCCTGGGTGGCGGTTTCTATCGCCACCACCACGGGCTTGCCGGCGTCATCGCGGTCATGTCCCCGCCTGCCGTGTTTCATGCGCGTCTGCGCTTGCGGGGCGGATTTGTCGGTCTGTGTGTAATAAACGCCGGCGACAAGCAGGATCACCGTCAGCAAGAAAACCGTCAGGATAAACTTGTGGTTTTTAAGCGCGGCGCCGGCTTTAGTCACGCACCCGAATTTGGTCATGACAGCTTTTGCATGCGGCGCCGACTTTGCCGAACTGGGTCTTGATGTCGGCAATTTCGCCTTGCGTCGCCACCGCTTGCAGTGCGGCGGCTTCCTGGGCGAAGGTGTCGTTTATTTGCCGGATTTCATCCTGTTTCTGAAAATAATCGGCTTTAAGATGGCTGGGTTTCCAGCCCGTACCCTGATCGGTGCCCGGGCCATACAAATCCAGCAGCGGCGCTTTGGCGATGGCGGCCATCACAGTGGCGGCGGCGATGACCTTTTCCTTGTTATAGGTTTCGGGATGATCCGACACCTGGCTCTTGATGAGATGGGTATTCCAGCCCAGAAAGGCGTAAGCCGACTGCCGGGCTTTAATCTGCTCTTCGACCGGCCCGGCGAACGCCGCAAGCGTTGCTGCCGACAGCATCAGGCCAAGCGCAACTTTTATTTTCATGGGTCAACTCCTGGTTGTGTTGTAAAAAACTAGATTTGGATGGCCCAGACCGCCAGAACGGCGATCAGCAAGCTGAACAGGAAGCGCGGCGGACTGACGCCGCGCATGGGGCGGGGGGCTTGCGCTTTGATAAATTGCTTTTCGCCGGTCAACATGGGCCGGAGCAGATCGACCTTTTTTACCAGCCGGTAATAGCCGATGGCGCCGACATGCAGGCCGACCAGAAGCAGTAGCGGCAATTCCGCCCGCTTGTGCCAGCCGCTCAGTTTGTCGCTGAGATCCTTATCCACCAGATGGAACAATGGGCCTTCGAAGGCAATATCGTCATTGGCGAACAGGCCGGTGACGACCAGCCAGCCTAAAACCGTCAACAGCGCCAGTACCGCCAGCGCACCGGCCGGATTATGGCCTGCGCCCCGCCAGTCGCCTTTAATATAACTTTTCAGGCCGGACAGGGTTGGGAAAAAATTTGCAAACCGGGCATACTTGGGGCCGATAAATCCCCACACCAGCCTGAATACCAGCAGCCCTAGGGTCAGGCTGCCCAACCGGCCGTGCCAGTCTGTGAGCGAGCCGCCGAGTTCGCCGCTGACATAAGCGCCGGTCACGGCAAGCACCAGCAGCCAGTGAAACAGGCGTAGCGGCCAGTCCCAGATTTGTACTTTAACGTTCATGGCTGGCCGCGCAAAAGCGCATGCCTGGGCGCGGCGGTCAAAAATTCCCGCCGGGAAATTTCGCCGTGTACAGAGCGAGAGAAAATTTTCAGGGATTCAGGGTGAAAATCCTGTGCAGTTTTGCGCGTCATCAAAAAAACTCCTTGGAGATGAGGAATCGGAAGTTGCCCATGCGCCGCAGTAATCAGTGTGAAGAACGTCATTCAGTCTGGTTCGCATAAACTTCGGCCTTAAGCGGATGGCAAGCCGTCTCCTGTCATCCGGATCGGAGCTTATCTTATCCTATTCTTCGGTTAAGTTCGGTTAATCGGGCGGTTTTTTACCCTAGGGGGCTTTAAGCTTTGAGTAGATGTCGCGTCTCAGAGTTTTGTCAATCAAGGTGACGCCGGCAGCTTCAACGGCAGGCTATTGATTTGCCGGTGGGTACGTTCGGTTTGTCCGAGTGTGTCCGGGTAATAATTCGGAAAGGCCTGGAATTTGAACGTTTGCCGGCTTCGATTCCCGGATTTCAGTGCATTACATCCGGGCTACGGCAAGCGCAAAAATTCTGCCGACGGCGTGAAGCTTTTCCTTAAGCAAATGTTAAGCATGGCGAGGTACATTTTTGGTATTATTTCGTATGTTATTCATCTTAATGAAGGGGAAGTCCATGCCACGAACTCACATTGCCCTGACTGCCGCCATATCGCTGCTGGCGGCGGGTTGCGCCAGCGTGCCGAGCGGGCCGGGGGTCATGGTGCTGCCGGGCGCTGGCAAGTCTTTCGATCAGTTCCGTTACGACGACGCCAATTGCCGGCAGTTTGCCTCTTTCCAGATCGGCGGCGCTTCTCCGGCCGAAGCTTCCGCGGGAAGCGGCGTAGCCAGCGCTGCGGTCGGCACCGTGCTGGGCGCGGCGGCGGGGGCGGCGATTGGCGGCGGCGCCGGCGGCGCGGCGATTGGCGCCGGCTCCGGACTGGTCGCCGGCAGCATGATGGGTGTTCCGGCGGCGGCTTCGTCCGGCATGGCCGCCCAGCAGCGTTACGATGCCGCCTACATGCAGTGCATGTACGCCAAAGGCCATCAGATACCGGTGCCCGGACAGTATTCGGGGTCGGTGCAGCAGGAGACCGGCGGTTCGGCGGCCGCCAATATACCGCCGCCGCCGCCCGGCTCGCCGCCTCCACCGCCATCCGGCGCGCCAGTGACGCAGCCTCCGCCTGCGTCGGGAACTGCTGCGCCGAGCCAATAGCCGGCGATTTATAGATCATGAGTCTGATTTTAAAACCTTACGGCGCGGCTTTTCCCGGCCTGTGCCTGCTGGCGGCAATGCTGACCGCCTGTTCTTCCCATCCAAAAGCGCCGCCTGCGGAAGAACAGGCGCAGAAATTACAGGCGGTGATGGATAACGGCGGCTATACGCCAGCCCGTACCCTGGATTTTACCAGCGTCAGCGAAGTCTGGAATCATGACGGCGCCGAGCTGGATGTGGCGCTGATCGCGCCGAAACAGCCCGGCAAGTATCCTCTTATCATTTATCTTCCCAGTCTGGGCGAGGACGCCACAGCAGGCCGGTTGTGGCGCGAGACCTGGGCCAGGGCCGGTTATGCCGTGTTTAGCATGCAGCCCAGAGCCATCGGCCTGGCGCTGAAAGAAATCCAGCCGGACAGGCATGGCGGCGCGGACGATCAGCCGGACGATGCGGATGAAGAGGAGACCAGTGCAAAGGATAAGTCCGGCGGTGCGGGCGGCAAACCTTCGCGTTCGGCCCGCAACAGCGAGTTGCGCTTTCTTGGACACGAGTATTTTTCCATAGACGCCCTGAAAAACCGGATGGAACAGTTGTACTGGGCTTACCGGCAGCTAAAAGCCCGGGTGGATATGGGCTTGCCGCTGTTTGCCGAGGCCGACCTGAGCCACACCGTGCTGGCGGGTTACGATCTGGGCGCCCAGACCGTCACGGCGGTGCTGGGCGAGGATTTTATGACCAGTCTGCCTGAAAACAAGGATATCAAGCCGGTTGCCGCCATTGTTTTGAGTCCGTCCATCGACCTGGCGGAAGGCAATGTCCGTAGCCGGTTTCAAAAACTGAATCTGCCCATGCTGGTGATTACCGGTAGTGAAGATAACGATCCTTATGCGATCAGTTCGGCGTCGGTCAGGGCGGCGGTATGGGAGTTTTCGCCGCCGGGCGGGAAGTATCTTTTGCAATTAAGCGGCGATGTCCATGGTCTGCTGGCGGGCGAGGACATGGGCGGCCGCCTGAACGCCAGGCAGCAAAAGCAGGGAGAGGATGCGGGCGGCGGCTGGTTTGGCGGCGGCGGTTCCGGCGGCGGCAGGTTTTCCGGCTTTGGTCAGCAATACGCCGGCAACGGCGGTGGCGGACAGGGTAACGGTATTAGCGGTTTTGGCTCGCAATATGCTGGCAATGCTGGCAACGGTAACAGCAATGGCAATGGCGGTTTCGGCGGTGGAGATTCCGGCATGAGTCAGCAATACGGCGGAAACGGCGGTGGGCATGGAGGCGGGCACGGGGGTGGCAAGGGGAAAGGCGACGGTGGGCAAATGCACCAGGAATTGGGCTACAAGCAGGTGGCGGCCGTTTATAGCGCCAGCACCGCATTTCTGGATAAAGTGACCAAAAGCGACGAGTTTGGGCAATTCTGGATAGATGACAAGGCCAGTATCTGGCTGGATCGCGCCGGCGTGATGAAAATCAGATGAACCTGAAGCGGATTTGCATGCCGGCGGCATGAGCTATAATCTGTGCAATCAACCCGGGTTGTTGACCCGTTCATGCCTCTGCCGCGCGCGGCGACAGGTGCGACAGGTGCGCCCGGTTCAAACAGCATGAGCCGTATCGTGATCACCACGCTCAACGCCCGGTATATTCATACCGCTTTCGGGCTGCGCTATCTGTACGCCAATCTGGGCGATTTGCAGGGCGGCGCTACCTTGCTGGAATTCAGCATCCGTCAAAAGGCCGCCGAGATTGTCGAACAACTGTTGCGACTACAGCCTGAAATTATCGGTTTTGGCGTGTACATCTGGAATGTCGCCGAGATCGGCCAGGTGGTGGGCATGTTGAAACAGGTGGCGCCGCAGGTGGTTGTGGTGCTGGGCGGGCCGGAAGTCAGTTATCCGCCGGATTTGCCGGATATGGTTGGTTTGTGCGATTACATCATTACCGGCCAGGGCGAAATCAGTTTCCCTTTGTTGTGCCGGCAGATACAGGCCGGATCAAGGCCGGTGGAGAAGGTCATCGCCGGCGAAACAGCGCAATTGACGGCGCTGGCGTCGCCTTATCCTTATTATGACGAAACGGATATTCGGCAGCGCATCGTTTATGTCGAAGCCTCCAGGGGCTGTCCGTTCAAATGCGAATTCTGCCTGTCCGCGCTTGATTTGACGGCCCGGCCTTTTGAATTACAGGCGTTTCTCCGGCAGATGGCGGATTTATACCGCAGGGGGGCCAGAAATTTTAAATTTATCGATCGCACCTTCAATCTTAAGGTTGACGCCAGCGTGGCCATTCTGGAGTTTTTTCTGGACAGGCTGGGCGACGGCCTGTATCTGCATTTTGAAGTGATTCCGGATAATCTGCCGGATCGTCTCAAGCAGATCATCATGCAATTTCCGCCCGGGGTGCTGCAATTTGAAATCGGCGTGCAAAGTTTCGATCCGGTCGTGCAGCAGCGTATCAACCGCCGGCAGGACAATGACAAAACCGTGGCCAATCTCGACTGGCTGCGGACTTATACCCATACCCATATCCATGCCGATCTGATCGTGGGTTTGCCGGGCGATACCCTGGAGGGTTTCGGTGACAGCTTTGATAAGCTGATTGTCCTTAAACCCCAGGAAATTCAGGTGGGCATTTTGAAGCGTCTGCGCGGCGCGCCCATCAATCAGCATACCGATGCTTACCGGATGCGCTACGATCCCAATCCGCCGTATGCGATATTGTGCAATCGCGATATCGACTTCAATCAAATGCAGCGCCTGAACCGGTTTGCCAGATTCTGGGATTTGATCGGTAATTCCGGACGGTTTACCGCCACCTTGCCCTTGATACTGGCCGGCAAGCCTTTCCAGCGTTTTATGCAGTTAAGCGATGCGCTGTATGAGCGGGCGGGCAGTACCTGGCAAATTGGTTTAAAACGCCTGTTCGAGCTGGTTTATCTGGCGCTGACTGAAGCTTTGGGCGAGTCGGAAACGGCAAGCCGAGCAGCGCTATTCCTGGATTATCAGCGTTGCGGCGAAAAAGGCAGTCTGATTCTGGGGAATGCCGGCGGTGCAAGCGTGAAACGCGGCATTGCCAACCGCAGACAGCTACAGGGCCTGTCCGGTTATGATTTGACCTGACGGTACATGCTCATCATTCTCAGCAGGAACTTATAGGGTTTTTTATCCCAGGGTGTAAAACGGGCAAGCCGCCATCTGTCGGTTCGGGGGCTGTTGACGCCCCATTCGGTTGAAACAGCGCCTTCATAACCCAGGCTTTTGACCAGTTCGGCGTGTTTCGGCAGAAAATCTATTCCGATTTTGCCGTTTGGATAGGCAAAAACTTTCAGCGTTGTGCCCAATTTTTCTTCCAGGATTTTTTTGTTGGTCGCTATTTCGCTGAGCGCTTCCGCGTCGGAAAGCGTTTTGAGAATGGGGTGAGAAACGGTATGGCCGCCGATTTCCATGCCCGCATGATACAGTTGCAGCAATTCGGCGGTGGTCAGCATCAGGTCGCCGTCAGGCTTTGCGCCTGTGGCGGCCAGAACAGCGGCTATAAAGTCTTCTCTTTCGGAGAGGTTTTTGTATTTGGCCTCGCCGACCAGTTTTCTGGCCAGGCGTTCTTTTTGTTCCGGAGTTCCAATTTCGCAGATTCCAAGCTCCAGGCCGCTTAAATCCAGGGTTTCGCCTTCGGCGGCGCGGATGGCTTCCACGATGCTGTCGTTCCACATTCTGCCGCCGTCCAGAAAGCCTGAGGCGATAAAGAAGGTCGCCGTCAACCTGTTTTCTTTTAATATAGGTAGCGCGTTGTATAAATTGTCCGCATAGCCGTCGTCAAAGGTGACCGCCACCGCCCGGCTGGGCAGGCGGCCTTCGGCCTGTAGCCTTAAAGCCTCGCTGAGCGGCAGCACATTGAAATAGCGGGCCAAAAGCTGCATTTGCCAGGAGAATTCCTTTTTGTCCGCTTCGCCCTGGTACATATAGTCCGGTTCGTCGAATACCCGGTGGTAGATCAGAATAAACAATTTTTTTCCGTTTAAACTGGATAAAATTGAAATGGCGAGTCTGACAACTGTATTGAGCATGAGCGGGTACCAGGATGAAGGCTAGAAAAATAGCGGAATATTCGATATGTAACCGGTTTGCCTATAGAAAACTTTTAAGGACGACCAGACATGAAAAGGCGGCCCATTTTACGGTAAAACCGATCAGGCAGACCTCTTTGGCATAGTAAGCCGCCAGCGAATATTTTTTTTGCGCATACAGGTTTTCGCATATGGCCTTCAAAGTGTAAGCTTTATGCTGCTTGGCCACGTTTATAATTTCCTGATGCCGGGAATACAGAATGGCCTTGTCGAGTATGCGCAGTCTGGACAGCAATCTGTCCAGTGCCGGCACCAGGCTGGAGACATTGCTGGCGCTTTTGGGGAGCGGGATATTATGCCGGGATGTTTCCTGCGGGTTGAATATGATTTTGTCGGCGGCGTCTATATATCGGTAATAAAAATCCCGTTCGCACTCATACCATATATTTTCGTCCATGCCGTTCAGGCGTTTGAACAGATCAGCTCGGATGATGGTAATGTTGAGATGAGAAAAACTGTCTACCTTCAGCAACTGCGCCACCGTGACCGGATAGGCTGGTTGGTCGTCGCCGGCAGGCGGGGTATCGGCGCCGTGCTTTAAAAATTCGGCCAGCGGCGCCAGCCAGATTTTTTTGCCGGTAGGCTGATTGTCCAGATAGCATTGCTGGTTTGTAAAATACACATCGGCATTGCCGGCGTTTATAAATTCGGCGGCTTTTTTCAGGTGGTCGGGGTTTATCCAGAAATCATCGTCGTCCAGAAAACAGAGATAGCGGCCTTGCGCAACTGCGGCACCCATATTGATGGCGTAACTGGGTCCGTGGCCGTTGCAGGACGGTTCGAGATTCAATAATCGGACTTTGCCGTGATATTCTGATTCAAGCAGCAGGTATTCCGGCTGAAATTGCTGTTCGGAACCATCATTCACCACGATAACCTCAAAACCGTCAAAGGTTTGAGCAATGACCGAATCAATGGCCATTCTCACCAGCTTTGGGCGGTTGCGGGAGGGAATGATTACTGAAAATTGCATGACATCTCCATTCGGTTTTTATACGCATTATTATAAGCAGGCGGCGGTGGATTAGGAACCCGTGGAAAATATTGTTCCCGCATCCCCCACCCCGACCGCAACCCGGGTATGTCGTCGTCAGGTCGGTCGGGAGCTTATTGCGCTACGCTGGCCGCGCTAATTCCGGTCATTGCCTGCACCGCATTGCTGATTTGTCTGAAACATTCCTGATAGGTTTCTTTTTCATGCCCATAAGGGTCGCCGATTTCCAAAGGGCAAAGCGTGTCGTCGGCCGTCATGCAGCCAAGCAGGTAAACCTTGTTCTTGCTGTTAGGGAACAGGGAAGCCAGCTTTTGATAATGAGCAATCTCCATGACAAAAATTAGGTCGGCATCATTGACGGCTGCCGCCGACAATTTTTTCGATGCCCAGCCGTTCAGGTCTATGCCGTTTTCGCCGGCAACCTGTATCATCATCGGGTCGGCCGGCCGCTGGTCGACAGGATGAAAACCCGCGGAATCGACTTTCAGGCCGCTAAGGCTGTCGCAGTGGAATTGAAAACATTTTTCCGCCAGAACGCTACGGTTGATGTTGCCGTAACAAACAAAAAGAATGTTTTGCGCCTGCTTCAGCTTATCGGCGGTCTTGCCGTTTTTTTTGATCTGCAAAAATTTGTTCTGCAAATAGCGATCGGTCACAAAGCCTGTGACCATATTTGCAGCCCAGATTGCAGTCTGATAGCCGTCGATCAGGAATGGCCAGGGATCGTCGTATGCAAAACTGTCGAATCTGTGTTTCGGGCTGAATGCAGACAGGCAATCCGCCAGAATTTTGCTGAAGCTGGGCCAGATGATCAACGGGTTGCTGTCGCGTCTGAACAGCACCACCAGCAGCCAGTACAGATCGTCCTTCATTTTCCGGTTCAATCGGCCGATTTGGTAAGGCGGGTCGGATATGACGGTGTCCGAAACCAGCAGGCGGTACAGGGCGTAAGGAAAATCGGCGCCGGCGGCAACCGCCAGCGGCAAGGAGCCCCAGAACCGGCCATTGATTTCCATTAGCCGGCATTGAGCGCTGGCCGCATTGTATTTGAATTCCAGCATGGCGACGCCATGCCAGTTCAAACGTTTTATCAGCCGTTTCGAATGTTCGAGCAGCTGCGGGTTTATGGCCACGCTCTGTCTGAGCGTGCTGCCGCCGCCGGTCAGTGGAAACTCATGCAGGCGTTGGTGTTGAAATGCCAGGACAATCTCGCCATGTCTGGCCAGCACTTCGACGCCAACGCCGTCGCCCCGAAAATATTCCTGAAGTATGGCCTGGGTATGGCGCAATATGCCGGCGCATTTTTCGATCAATTCCTGTTCGTTAAAGGCGTACTGCACATTCAGCTTGGTTCTGGCGGCGCTGGTTTCCGCGACGGATTTGCTGGGTTTGATGACCACGGGGTAAACCATGTCCTTAAGCAAGGCCGTCAGTTCGTCAAGGCTGTCAATCGTAATGCCGCCTGGAACCGGCACATTCTCTTTCTCTGCAATCTGAAAGGTCTGGTTTTTGTCGATGGCCAATTCCAGGCTGCCGTTGTCCGGTAGCGCCAGAAGGCAATATTGTTCGATGGTCGCGCGCTGTTTTGCTAACGGTAAAGCTGTGTTTTCGGTAACCGGAATAACCAGATCAAAACTGTTTTTACTGACAATTTCTATGATGTTTTCGACAAAATCGTCAGGATGGGCGATAGGGTCGGCATAAGAAACGGTATGGCCGACATATCTGGAGCAGGCGGCAATTCCGGAACCGCTGCCAGCGACGCAGGCTACCGTGACGGAAATGTTTTTTCTGCCTAGCGAGCGGACAATCGAGAGTGTTGAAAACTGGTTGCCATCAAGTACCAGAACGTTGCCGGGCCTATTATTTTGATCGAATTTTGTCATAACGGTACAGGGTTAACATTCGCAACGGTTTTGCTGATAGAGCAAGAAATTTTCAGGCGCCGGATAGCGGTTTATGCCGTGATAGGGACTTAACATCCATCCTGTCCGGTAGCTTTGTTCCATGCGCCGTCGGGGAGAGGCGTCAAGCCCCCGACTGCTCCATTTTTCGGAAGCGGTTGGGGAAAACCTGAACCTGATCGCAGGCGGAATCCGGCTTGTTACGGTCATTTTTGGCGTTTGCCCCCGGCGGTTTGCGTTCCAGTCTACACGCATTTTAGTCGCTGTTATATCATAAAAAACTTTATATTTTGATGTCGGTCGCCATTTTCAGGTTTCCGGCTGTTCCGGCAGGCATTCAGGAGGTGATTCGCAAACGTAGGTCGGCCTTGTCAGAGCAGATGCAACGGTCATCCGCATGACGCTATGCATGGTAAAAGTTTAATAATCGTTATATGATGAAAAAACAGTCCGGGCGGCATCGCCCGGATTGATCCGAACCGAAGCTTTGCCTGTGCAAGGAAAATTGAAGTCCCTGGCGCAAAAGCACAGACTGGCGCGGTTACCTTGATTGCCTGTTTGTCAATCCGAAATTGCCTGTCCGGCAGATGTTTTTCTGACCGGATACCCCGGCGTCAATAAATCTATCCGTCAAAACAGAGTTGGTGGTTTACTGGAGCGTTGGGGCGCATTTGATTTGCAAGGATAAAAAATGTACTGCATCCATTACCGTTTGCCCTGGCTGATTTTTAGCCTGTTCGTATTGTATGCGGCAAAGCTGCCGCAGGCGCTGGCGGATGATTCGTATTTCGTCGATGCGAACCCGGCGCTGCTGAAGCTGCTAAAAATAGAAGAAATTGCGCCCAGAGAGATGGCTGAATCGCTACGGCTGCCTGCCAGGGTGGAGCTGGATCAGCAAAGGATGGCGCGGATCGGCTCGTCGGTTACCGGACGGGTTACCGAAGTCGACGCCAGGCTGGGGGAAAGCGTCAAAAAAGGCGCGCGTCTGGCCATGCTGAACAGCGCGGAGTTGGGCAAGGCGCAATCCGAATACCTGAAAGCCGTATCGCAGCTCAATTTGCAGGAAATGGTTGTTCAGCGCGCAAGGCGCCTGTTGCAGAGCGATGTCATTTCCACGGCCACATTACTCCAGCGGGAAGCGGTGCTGAACGAAGCCGAAGTGGATTTGCAGGCGTCCCGGGATCAGTTGCTGGTGATGGGCATGAGTGAAGCGGATATTGCCCGGTTGGGCAAAAAGCGCAATATTCACTCGTTTTCGCCGGTGACCGCCAGTATCGATGGCGTGGTGATAGAACGCAGCATTACCCTGGGGGAAGTGGTGCAGCCGGCCGACAATCTTTTCACCATAGCGGATTTGTCGAATCTGTTGCTGGTGGCGGAAGTGCCGGAGCAGCAGGCGCAATGGGCCAGAACCGGGGATCGGGTGCAGGCGGAAATACCGGCGCTGCCCGAGTTCGAAATTGACGGCGAGCTGATTTATGTGGCGGATATGGTGAACCCCGAAACCCGGACGGTGACCGTCAGGATGGCTTTGTCCAATCCGCAACGGTTATTGAAACCGCAGATGCTGGCAACCCTGAAAATAAGCAAGCCGTCTTCCAGCATGCTGGCGATACCAAGCCAGGCCGTCGTGCATGATAACGGCAACGACTATGTATTCGTGCAAACCGGCCCTTCACGCTTTGAAATGCGTCAGGTGCGACTGGGGCGGGAAGAGTCCGGAATGCGCCTGCTGCGGGATGGGCTTGAAAGGGGCGAACGAATTGTGACGGACGGCGCTTTTCATCTTAATAATGAGCGGCTGCGCAGTACGCTGGAGTAAACCATGATCAACAGTCTGATCAGAGGCGCCGTCAATCAGCGGATTTTGATTTTGGTGATCGCCGTGGTTTTGATTGCCGCCGGGATTCGGGCGCTACAGAAATTGTCGGTAGACGCCTTTCCCGATGTCACCAACGTTCAGGTGCAGATAGCCGCCGACGCCAATAGCCGCTCGCCGGACGAAGTCGAGCGGCTGGTGACCGTGCCGCTGGAAATCGGCATGGCCGGTTTGCCCGGATTGCAGGAAATGCGCTCCCTGAATAAAAACGGTCTGGCCCTGCTGACCCTGGTGTTTACCGACAGCACCGATGTCTATTTTGCCCGGCAACTGGTCATGGAGCGACTGATCGAAATCAAACCGCAAATGCCGAGCGGGGTTAATCCCGTACTGGGCCCGGTTTCCACCGGGCTGGGCGAAGTGTATCAATATACGCTGGAAAGGGCGAACGACGGGCGGCGGGCGCTGACACAGGAAGAATTGCAGCAGCGACGGGAAATTCAGGACTGGGTGGTGAGGCCGCTGCTGCGCGGTATTCCGGGTATTGCCGAAATCAATTCCCAGGGCGGGTATGTCAAGCAATACCAGGTGCGGGTAAATCCCGATCGTCTGCATCATTACCGGATTTCCCTGAATGATGTGCTGGACGCCCTGGCCCGGAATAACGCCAACAGCGGCGGCGGGGTGTTGCCGCATTACGCCGAACAATATGTGATACGCGGCGTTGGCTTGATCGATGATCTTGAGGATATTGGCAGTATCGTTCTCAAGGAGGAGCGTAGCGTTCCGGTGCATATCAGCGATATAGCCGAAGTCAAAATCGGCCATGCCGTCCGTACCGGCGCTGTGATCAAGGACGGGTATACCGAAGCGGTTGGCGGTATCGTCATGATGCTGCGCGGCGGCAACGCCAAGGAAATCGTGGGCAGAGTCAAGCAGCGGGTGCAGGAAATCAACAACAAGGGCATGCTGCCCGATGATTTGAAAATCGTGCCTTATTATGACCGCAGCAAACTGGTCAATGCGGCGCTGGATACCGTCACCAAAGTGCTGTTGGAAGGCATTGCGCTGGTGGTGATCGTGCTGTTTCTGTTCCTGGGGAATATACGTTCCAGTCTGATTGTGGTCTGTACATTGATCGTTACCCCGCTGGTGACGTTTATTGTGATGAATCTGGCGGGCATCTCGGCCAATCTGATGTCGCTGGGCGGTCTGGCGATTGCCATAGGCCTGATGGTGGATGGTTCCGTGGTGGTGGTGGAAAATGCGTTTCGCCTGCTGGGGGAGCGCAAGGGTCGAACCAGCAGCAGGATTCAGGTTGTGACGCTTGCCGCCCAGGAAGTCGCCACCCCGGTGCTGTTTGGGGTGGGGATGATCATTGTGGTGTTTTTGCCGTTAATGACCATGCAGGGCATGGAAGGCAAAATGTTTGCGCCGATGGCTTATACCATCGCCATTGCGTTGCTGATTTCGCTGCTGGTGTCTTTGACCCTGTCGCCAGTGCTGAGTTGTTATTTGCTGGAGGGGCATGATGGCGAGCAGGATACCCGGCTGATTGCCGTCATGAAGCGGCCTTATGTCAAAATTCTGGACTGGGCGCTTCAGCATGGCAAGCTGGTGGTGTTGGCCGCCTTGTTTCTGTTTTTTGCAGCGCTGGGCCTGTTGCCGCTGCTGGGCACATCGTTTATTCCGGAAATGAAGGAAGGCGCAATTGTGCCCGCCATCACCCGGGCGCCGAATATTTCGCTTGAAGAAAGTCTGCTGCTGGAAATGCAGGCCATGAAGCTGGTGATGGAAACGCCGGGCGTTGAAATGGTGGTCAGCAATATAGGCCGTGGCGAAAGCCCTGTGGATCCACAGGGCCAGAACGATTCGACGCCTATCGCCACCTTGAAACCCAGAGATCAGTGGCCGGCTGGCTGGACGCAGGACGACATCGCCGACGCCATGCAGGAAAAACTGGCCAACAATCTGCCCGGCGTGCAGATCGTCATGGCCCAACCTATTTCCGACCGGGTCGACGAAATGGTCGCCGGGGTGCGTTCCGACGTGGCGGTGAAAGTGTTTGGCGACGATCTGGCCGAGTTGAAGCGGCTGGCCGACCGTATAGCCGAGATTGCCGGCCGGGTGAGGGGAGCCCGTGATATACGGGTGGAAAGACTCACCGGCCAGCAATATCTGAACATCAACATTGACCGGCAGGCCATTGCCCGTTATGGCATCAATGCTTCCGATATTCACGATCTGATCGAGACCGCCATCGCCGGCAAGACCGCGACCGAAATCTATCAGGGCGAGCGGCGTTTCTCGGCAAATGTGCGCATGCCGGAGCAATTCAGGGATAGTCTAGAGGCGATTGACGCCCTGATGCTGACTTCGCCGAACGGCGGCAGGGTGCCGCTGGGCGACATTACCAAAATCACCCTCGACGACGGCCCGGCGCAAATTAGCCGGGAGATGGGCAAGCGGCGGATAGTGGTCGGCGTCAATGTGCGTGGCCGGGATTTGGGCGGGATGGTGGCGGAGTTGCAGCAGACGGTTGAAAAAAATCTGCAACTTCCGGAAGGCTATTATTTGCAGTGGGGCGGACAATTTCAGAATATGCAACGGGCAATGAGCCATCTGAAATTGATTATCCCGGTGACCATTGGCGCTATCTTTTTTTTGCTGTTCATGCTGTTTAAATCCATACGTTTTGCGGTATTGATTATTTTGGTGCTGCCGTTCGCCTCCATCGGCGGCATAGTCAGCCTGTTTGTCATGAACGAATATTTGTCGGTTCCGGCCTCTGTCGGATTTATCGCTTTATGGGGTATTGCCGTTCTGAACGGCGTGGTATTGATTACCTACATCCGGGGGCTACGGGAGACGGGGATGAGCAGCCTGCAGGCTGTGCGCCAGGGCTGCGAACAGCGGTTCAGGCCGGTGATGATGACGGCCACCGTGGCCATGCTGGGCTTGATGCCTTTTCTGTTCGCCACCGGCCCGGGTTCTGAAGTTCAGAAACCGCTGGCCATTGTGGTGATCGGCGGCCTGATCAGTTCGACCCTGCTGACTCTGGTGGTGTTGCCGGCCTTGTATGGCTGGTTTGACAACAGCGACATGGAATCCGGGCAGATCCTGGAGCGGACAGACTCCTAGTAGTCCGCCAATGTTATAACGACGGATAAGAGCTACCCATCTGCTGCCGGGGTATTCCGCCAGAGGACGCCGTGAATACATCCGTGTAGGCTTGAGTCGGCATCCATGCGGCCTAAACCTCTGTCAAAATACCCCGGCAGCAGATCAGCCTATTCGTCAAAACAAAATTGGCTCCTAGCGATTAACGAGTAGATTCGGATTGCTGTGCCACGCATTCCTGGGCCTGAATGGCAATCTCCAGTTCCTCGTGAGTGGCGATGACCAGCACGGCGACGGTGGCGTCCCCAGTCGCTATATTGGCCCAGGGCCGGGCAGGATTTTGATTTTCGCCGCTGTCGATGGCGATGCCCAGCGCCGACAGATTATGGCAGCATTTTTCCCGCAGCAGGCTGTCGTTTTCACCGATACCGCCGGTAAACACGATGGCGTCCACCCGTCCCAGCACCGCGTAGTAGGCTCCTATGTATTTGCGGATGCGGTAGGCGTACATGTCCAGCGCCAGAATGGCCGCTTTGTCACCTGTTTCGGCCAGTTTATGGATGGCGCGCATGTCGTTTTCGCCGCAGACGCCCTTGCAGCCGCTGTCCTTGTTCAACAGGTTTTCGATGGCCTGACTGTCGAGATCCAGCATGCGGCTCAGATAAAAATGAATCGCCGGGTCGATGTCGCCGCATCGACTGCCCATCATCAGCCCTTCCAGCGGCGTCATGCCCATCGAGGTGTCCACGCTGACGCCGTTTTCGATGGCGGCGGCACTGGCGCCGTTGCCCAGATGCAGGGTGATCAGATTGGTTTCCGTCAGGTTTTTGCCCAGCGCCCGGGCGGCCAGTCTGGCCACATAGCGGTGCGACGTGCCGTGAAAACCGTAGCGGCGCACGCCGTAATCGGTATACAGCCGGGCGGGCAGGGCATAGCGGTAGGCGTAATCAGGCAGGGTGTGATGAAAGGCGGTGTCGAATACCGCGATTTGCGGAATTTGCGGCATCTGGCGGATGGCTTCCCGGATGCCCAGCAGGTTGGCGGGATTATGTAGCGGCGCCAGCGCCGAGTTGGCGTGGATTTGTTGCAGCGCTTGCTCATTGATGAGCGTAGGCTGGCGAAACTGTTCGCCGCCGTGCACCACCCGGTGGCCGATGCAGTATAGTTCGCGACTATCCGCCAGCAAGCCGGATGAGGATAATATGCCGAACAACTCCTGTAGGGCCTGGCGGTGATCTGCGATCGGTTTTTGGATAGGCGTTTGATCCGCCTGCGTCAGGGAGTAACGATGTTCAGAAGCGGCTTCGCCTATGCGTTCGATTAGCCCGGCTATCAGGACGCAATGCCGGCCCATTTCGAACAGGCTGTACTTCATTGAAGAACTGCCGGCGTTAATGACCAGAATTTTCATGTTTTATTTGCTTTCCTGCGCCTGAATGGCGGTAATGATCACGGTGTTGACGATGTCGGTGACGGTGCAGCCCCGGCTCAGGTCGTTGACCGGCTTGTTCAGGCCTTGCAGTATCGGGCCGATGGCGATAGCCCCGGATGAACGTTGTACCGCCTTGTAAGTATTGTTGCCGGTGTTGAGGTCGGGAAAAATGAATACAGTGGCCTGACCTGCGACTTCGCTACCCGGCAATTTGGTTTTGGCGACATCCACATCGACCGCGGCATCATACTGGATGGGGCCTTCCAGCTTTAAATCGGGCCGCAAGGCTTTGGCGTATTTCACGGCTTCCTTGACTTTTTCCACCGCCTCGCCCTTGCCCGAGTCTCCGGTTGAATAAGACAGCATGGCGATACGCGGGGTGATGTTGAACATCTGCGCGGTATCGGCGGCGCTCAGGGCAATATCGGCCAGTTGCCGGGCGTCGGGATTGGGGTTGACCGCGCAGTCGCCATAAACCAGCACTCTGTCCGCCAGACACATGAAAAATACGCTGGAAACAATGGTGACGCCGGGTTTGGTCTTGATGATTTCAAAAGCCGGGCGGATGGTGTGCTGGGTAGAGTGTATGGCCCCGGAAACCATGCCGTCCGCATAGCCCAGATGCACCATCAGCGTTCCGAAATAACTGACATCCGCCATCAAATCGTAAGCGGTCGCGTAAACCAGGTTTTTATGCTTGCGGGCCTGATAATAGGTTTCGGCAAACAGCGGACGCAAATCGGAATTTAGCGGGTTGATAATGTTGACGCCATCCATCTTTAAAGCCATGCTCTGGATTTTCTGACGTATGGTCTGTTCATTGCCCAGCAGGGTAATTTTGACCACGTCGCGCAACAGTAGAATTTCCACGGCATGCAGTATCCTCTCGTCCTCGCCTTCCGGCAGTACGATATGCTGCTTCTTCGCCTTGGCGCGCTGGATCAGATCATATTCAAACATTAGCGGCGTGAGTTTGGTCGAATTCTGGGTACATAGGCGCTGCTTGAGTTCGACCATGTCGATATTGCGTTCCACCAGGCCCAGCGCCTTGGCGATTTTGCGTTCGTTCTTCGAATCCAGATGCGCCCTGACCTGGCTGATGCGGATCACAGTGTTGAACGTATCGGTATCGACTCCCAGCACAGCAAACGGCATGTCGCCCAGGCCGCTAATCAGTTCCTGAACCTGCGGAGCGATTTGCTGGTGTCCAGTCAGCAGCAGTCCGGCGATTTGCGGATAATTTTTGGAATGGTAGGCCATCAGGCTGGCGAGAATGATGTCGGCGCGGTCGCCGGGGGTGATGATCAGGTCGCCGTCCTGGACATATTCCAGAAAATCTGGCACCAGCATGGCGGCGACTTTATATTGGTATACCTCGCGGTTCATGCTGTTGCCGTCGCCGGAAAATATTTTTGCTCCCAGCGCGGCGGCGATATTGCCTATGCTGGGTTTTTCCAGCGAAGATTCGAGCGGAATTACATACACAGGGAAATCCGGCGCATGGTTCAGGCTGTTTTTCAGGCTGTCGAGCTGCGGCACGGGCACGCTGTTGATGACGGTGGCCAGCAGCGAACAGCCATGTTCGTGCAGCATGTGTTTCAGGTTGGCCAGACTGTCCAGTATTTCGCCATTGTCGCGATTGCCGGCATTCATGATCGGCATGATCAGGCAGCCCAGATTATTGGCGACATCGGCGTTAAATTCGAATTCGAAAATAAAATCGCCGTAATGATTGTCGGAGCCGACGCACAGCACATGATCGCACTGGTCTTTCAGTCGCCGGTATTTGCCCAGGATGATTTTTAGCAGTTCATCGTATTGTTCTTCGGCCAGCAACTGGCGGGCCTGTTCGTCCTCGCAGCCGTACAAGGCTTCATAGGGCTGGTCAATCGGGTAGCGGTCGGTGATCAGGCGAATGAGATCGTCCTTTTGCTCACCGCCCTGAATGACAGGCCGGAAAAAGCCTACGACGCCTGCATGGCCGGAGAGCATTTCCATCATGCCCAGCACGATGACCGATTTGCCGCAGCCTTCATCCATGCCGCTGATGTAGATATTCTGGGATATGCAGGCGTCCGGACTGATTTGCAATTCTGTCATGAGAGCTGTGCCGTTGAAAGGGTGTCGGGATTCTACTGCAAATGACGGCGGAACAAGTCTTTTGCGCCGGTAATACGAATGCCGCCGCTGCCGGGCGGCAATCCGCCATGCATTATTGCTCAGGCATTTTCGGGGTTCTGCCAGCCGCGATTTTTATCCACCCATTTCAGGCTTAGCCAGTACCAGACCGTCATCGGCGAACTCCAGGTAAACCATTCCCAGTCTTCGATCAGGAATACTTTGGCGACCCATGCGGTGTCGGTGTACAACGTGATCCAGGGTATGCAGTAGGCGGAAAACAGCACATTGCTTAAAATCAGTAGCAGAGCGCCTTTTCGGGTTTCTATGCTGGAAAGGGCCAGATAGACCCATAATGGCATGTCGTCGGATTTTTGCATAAATTTCTCCATGATATTCAAACGCCCAAAGGCCGGCGCCTGCCGACCATATATTTACAAGTATAACAATATTAGCAGCTTGCAGGCCGATTGTTTAAGCCACATGACGTCAGAGTGCTATTTTACAGCTCGGCGAGCACGTCCAGGGCTTCCTGGATATTGCCGGCGGCGTATATCTGCAGGTCTTTGATGGCTTCCCTGGGTTTGTTGGCTTTGGGAATGACCGCGCGCTTAAAGCCATGTTTCGCCGCTTCATTCAGGCGGGCATGGCCGTTGGCGACAGGGCGGATTTCGCCATTCAGTCCCACTTCGCCGAAAAACACGGTATCGTAGGGAATGATGCGGTCGCGCAAGCTGGAAACTACGCCGATCATGATGGCCAGATCGCTACTGGTTTCGGTGATTTTAATGCCGCCGACCACATTGGCGTATATTTCGTCATTACCGGTAAAGATGCCGCCATGCCGCGACAATACCGCCAGCAACATGGCCAGCCGGTTTTGATCCAGACCTACCGCCAGCCGCCGCGGATTGCCGTACTGGCTTTCGGTGACCAGAGCCTGAATTTCCACCAATAAAGGGCGAGTGCCTTCCCATAGAACGGTGACCACGCTGCCGGGCGAAGGTTTGTCAGCGCGCGACAGAAACATGGCGGACGGATTTTTGACTTCTTTCAGACCGGTGCTTTCCATTGCAAAAAAACCCAGTTCGCCAACGCTGCCGAAGCGGTTCTTGTCGGCGCGCAATACCCGGAATCGTGAGTCGTCGGTGGACGACAGCACCACCTGGGCATCGACGATATGGCTGAGCGTCATGGGCCCGGCCAGCGATTGATCCTTGGTGACATGGCCGACCAGAAAGAAGGATATGCCGCTACGTTTGGCGTATTGCGTCAGGTAGCTGGCGGTTTCCCGGACTTGCGAGACCGAGCCGGGCGCGGAAGCCGAATCGGCGGTGTACATGACCTGGATGGAGTCGATAATCACCACCTGCGGCTGTTCGTCATTCAGCACCGCGCAGATTTGCTGTACCGAGGTTTCCGCCAGCATTTTAATGCCCGCGGTATTCAGGCCCAGTCTGTGCGCCCGTTCGGCAATTTGCTGCAGGGATTCCTCGCCGGACACATACAGCACCGGCCGATGTCGGGCGATGTGGGCGATGGCCTGCAACAGGATGGTGCTTTTTCCGGCGCCGGGCGCGCCGCCTATCAGCACCACGCTGCCTTTGACGATGCCTGCGCCCAATACCCTGTCAAACTCCGATAGACCGGTCGAAATCCGTTCCGTCTGCGTCAGATTGACTTCGGACAATAAATGCACTTCGCTACGTACGCCGGCATAGCCGCTATTGTCCCGGACGACATTTGCGCCCAGTTTTATTTCCTTGATGGCATTCCAGGCCCCGCACTGATTGCATTGTCCCGACCAGCCAGGGTAATCGGCGCCGCATTCGGTACAGACATAGGCGGATTTTTGCTTTTTAGCCATGATAATCTTCAGTTGCCGGACTGTTCGACGATCTGCACCCGCTGGGTAATGCCGCAGAGCAGGGTATAAGGTATGGTATCGGCATGGCGGGCAATTTCCTCCACCGGCAATTGGTCGCCCCACAGCGTCACCGAATCGCCCGGTCTGGCTTCAGGTTGGCTGTTCAGATCCACGGTAATCATGTCCATGGACACCCGGCCTACCAGGGGCGCCCGCCGGTTATTGACCAGAACGGGTGCGCCGCTACGGGTGTGACGGTGATAACCGTCGCCATAACCTATCGAGATAACCCCCAGCCGGGTCGGTTGAGGGCATTTCCACAGCCCGCTGTAACCGACCGATTCGCCGGCGGCGACATCCTTGACGGCTATCAGTCTGGAACGCAGGCTCATGACTGGTTGCAGGCCAAAATCGCTGCCGGTCTTGCCGGCGAACGGCGAACAGCCGTACAGCATCAGCCCCGGTCTGACCCAGTCGCTGATTACATTCGGCCAGCCGATTACGCCGGCTGAATTGGCTATGCTGCGCTGGCCCGGAAAGCCTTCGATCGCGGTATTGAACAGCTCGATCTGCCGGCGGGTTTTATCGTCCAGCAGATCGTCGGCGTTGGCAAAATGGGTAATCAGGTTGACAGGCTGTTTTACCAGCGGGCAATTCAGCAATTGTTGGTAGACGGCTTTGAAATCGTTGCCCTTGAACCCCAGACGATTCATGCCGGTATCCATTTTCAGCCACACCGAAAGGCTGCCGGCCGGTTGCTGGTTCTGCTGCTGGAGGATGGCGATTTGCTGGGCGGTGTGGATCACTGTATCCAGTTGGTTCTGGATCAGCAACTGCAACTCTTCAGCGCAGACGAAACCTTGCAGAACGGTGATCGGCTGCCGGATGCCGGCGGCGCGCAGGCGCACGCCCTCATCCACGCGGGCCACGGCGAAACCGTCGGCGGCCTCCAGCGCTGCGGCAATCCGCAGCATGCCGTGGCCGTAAGCGTTAGCCTTGATGACCGCCATGATTTTATTGTCCGGCGTATAGCGTTTAACCTGAGCCAGATTATGCCTTACCGCTTGCAGATCCAGGTGTACATAGGCGGCGGGCGTCATTCGTAGTCCTCATTGGCGTAATGGCCGGTAAAACTTTCAAAGCGGGTAAACTGGCCGAGAAAGGTTAGTCGGACTGTGCCGAGCGGGCCGTTGCGCTGTTTGCCGATAATGATTTCCGCGATGCCTTTGTCGGGGCTGTCCTCGTTGTAGACTTCGTCGCGGTAGACGAAAATAATCAGGTCGGCGTCCTGTTCGATTGCGCCTGATTCGCGCAAGTCCGACATCACCGGCCGTTTGTTGGGGCGCTGCTCCAGATTACGGTTGAGCTGGGAGAGCGCGATGACCGGCACATTCAGTTCCTTGGCCAGCGCCTTCAGGCCCCTGGAAATATCGGAAATTTGCTGTACGCGGTTATCGCCGCTGCTGGGAGACTGCATGAGCTGTAAATAATCCAGCACGATCAGCCCAAGCTGTCCGTGTTCGCGGGTCAGGCGGCGCGCCCGCGAACGTACTTCGGTGGGGGTCAGGGCAGGGGTGTCGTCTATGAACAGTTTGGTCGCCGCCAGCATATTGATGGCCGAGGTTAGCCGCGGCCAGTCTTCGTCGTCCAGTTTGCCGGTACGCACCTTGTGCTGATCGATACGCCCCAACGAGGACATCATCCGCATCGCCAGCGCTTCCCCCGGCATTTCCATGCTGAATACGGCGACAGGCATGCCGCTTTTCAACGCGACATTTTCGGCGATGTTCATGGCTATGGTGGTTTTGCCCATCGATGGCCGCCCGGCGACGATAATCAGATCGGAGGGTTGCAGGCCCGAGGTTTTTTCATCCAGATCGTTAAAGCCGGTGCTGGCGCCGGTAATATTACCTTCCAGTTCGTACAGGGTTTCGATCTTGTCAACCGCTTTGGCCAGCAACGATTTGATGGAACTGAAACCACCCTGACCGCGCTGGCGCTGTTCGGCGATTTCAAATACCCTGCGTTCGGCATTCTCCAGTAACTCTGCGGTTTCACGGCCTTCCGGATTATAGGCCGAATCGGAAATATCTGTGCCGACATGGATAAGCTGCCGCAATACCGACCTGTCGCGGACGATATTGGCGTAGGCGACGATATTGGCGGCGCTGGGCGTATCCTTTACCAGCATTCCCAGATAGGCCAGACCGCCGGCATTGATGAGTTCGCCGATGGCTTCCAGCGCCTCCGACAAGGTGATAACGTCAAACGGATCCTGTTTTTCCGCTAGTTGGGCAATGGCGCGGAAGATTAATTTGTGGTCGCGGCGGTAGAAATCGTCTTCAGTGACCTTATCGGCAACCGAATCCCAGGTCAGGTTGTCCAGCATCAGTCCGCCTAAAACCGATTGTTCGGCCTGGATGGAATGCGGTGGCACTTTTAGGGATTCGACAGCGTGGTCGGGGCTGAAATAGAAGTCTTCGGACATTAGGTTTTAGAGACACCGGATTCTGAATTAAAGTTGTCATTATACGTGGCTGCAGGTAAGAGCAGGGAATTCCGCGAGGATTATTTGAAGGCGAAAGAGCAGAAAGATGTTGATTTTATAAATGAGAATTATTATTATTACTTATCATTTAATTCCATTACATGGAGTGCTCTAATGCAAATCCGCCGTTTTTATGGCTTGCCTCTGCTGTGCTGCGGAATGCTGGCCGCCAGCTTGCCCTTTGAATCCAGGGCCGGCGTTGATCCATTCGAATTTCAGATTTATGGGTATCAAACCCAGGGCAAGGGGAACCTCGATCCGGAATTATTATCCAGCTACATTGCCGTGGGGCATACGGCAGGCAATGGCGGCACTTCACCCACTTTTGCCAGCCAGAGCATGATGCGTTATGCGATCGAGCTGGAGTATGGGCTGACCGACAAGATCGATTTTGCCTATTATCTCAATCTGGCCAGGCCGGATGGGCAGGACTTGCAATATGCCGGTTCGAAGTTCAGGTTTCGGGGCAGAATTGCCGAAGCAGGAGAATTGCCTGTCGATCTTGGCTGGTATAGCGAGGTGGAATGGTGGAGCTCCAAATTCAATGACGACCAGCTCGAAGGCGAGTTCATGCTCAACATGCAAAAGGACATGGGCCCATGGACCATAATCGTCAATGCGCCCGATATCGAAAAGGTGATAGTCGGCAACAATCAGCGCATGGTTTTTGAAATCGGCTGGCGAGGCGAGGCGAGCTATCAAATGACGGATCGTACCCGTGTGGGCCTACAGTTTTACGGTTCGCCCGGCACGGTTAATGACCCCACGCCCCTGGCTCAGCAGCAGCAATATGTGGTGCCCACCGTGCATACCGTGTTATTCAACGCCTTCCGTTCATCGCTGGGTCTGGGTTTTGGTCTGAACGAAGGCTCGGATTTGTTTTTTCTGAAAGCCAATATCCATTTTGGCGGCGATTTGAAAGAACGGATATACGACTGATTTGGGTCTGAGGGAAACTGCACACGCAGCTGGGTATTTCGGTGGAAAGCCTTATTCGGCCGGCCAGATATTGAGTCGCCGATTTAAACTGCGGACGGTATGATGTGGAATAATTTTGATGGGGAATGATCTTTAAATCGTACGCCCCCAAACTTAAACTTGCCACTCGGTATCCAGTCTGTGATAGTAGCCGTTATCACACACTTGGCGCCTGTCCATGCCTCTAACCACCTTCCATCCGGCCGTTGCCGACTGGTTCGCCAGTCATTTCACTGCCCCCTCGCAGATCCAGGCGCTCGCCTGGCCGGCCATTCGCGCCGGCCAGCCCACGCTGATAGCCGCCCCCACCGGTTCCGGCAAAACCCTGGCCGCCTTCCTGGCCGCCATCGACGAACTGGTGCGCCTGGGGCAGACGACGCCCTTGCCCAATGAAACCCGTGTCCTCTACATCTCGCCGCTGAAGGCGCTATCCAACGATATCAACAAAAACCTGGAACAGCCGCTCAACGGCATCCGCTTCAACCTGCTGGAAGCCGGTCTGCCGGATGTGACCATCCGCGCCCAGACCCGTACCGGCGACACCCCGGTCGCAGAACGCGCGGCTATGAAGCGCAACCCGCCACATATTCTGGTGACCACGCCGGAGTCCCTGTACATTCTGCTCACAGCTGATTCCGGCCGGGCCATGCTGGCCAGCGTGCGCACCGTCATCGTTGACGAAATCCATGCCCTGGCCGGCAACAAGCGCGGCGCGCATTTAAGCCTGTCCCTGCAACGCCTGACGCAACTGTGCGTCACACCGCCAGTGCGCATCGGCCTGTCCGCCACCCAGCGTCCGGTAGAGCTGATGGCCGCCTTTCTCACCGGCACGGCCTCGGATCCCTGCACCATCGTTGACACCGGCCACGTTCGCACCCGCGATTTGCAGATAGAAGTCACCGGCTCGCCGCTGGAAGCGGTCATGGCTAACGAAGTGTGGGGCGAAATCTACGACCGCCTGGAGCAACTGATCGTCGAGCACAGCACCACGCTGATCTTTGTCAACACTCGCCGTCTGGCCGAGCGGGCGGCGGCTGCGCTGGCGGAGCGCCTGGGCGAAGAATATGTCACCGCTCATCACGGCAGCCTGTCGCGGGAACATCGCCTGGACGCCGAACAGCGCCTTAAGCAGGGCAGCCTCAAGGCTCTGGTGGCCACGGCCTCGCTGGAGCTGGGCATCGACATCGGCGACGTGGATCTGGTTTGCCAGCTAGGCTCGCCGCGCGCCATCGCCACCCTGCTGCAACGCGTCGGCCGCTCCGGCCACCGCCTCGGCGCCGTGCCCAAGGGTCGGCTGTTCCCGCAGTCGCGCGACGACCTAGTGGAATGCGTCGCCATTCTGGCCGCCATTCGCCGCGACGAGCTGGAGTTGATCACCATCCCCGCCCACCCGCTGGACGTGCTCGCTCAGCAGATCGTCGCCGAAGTCGCCAGCCGCGAATGGCGGGAAGAGGCGCTCCACCAGTGCTTCGTCGCCGCCTGGCCGTACCGGGAGCTGAGCGGCGAGCAGTTCGGCGAGGTGGTGAAAATGCTGGCCGACGGCTTTCACACCCGGCGCGGCCGTCGCGGCGCTTACCTGCATCGCGACGCCGTGCATGGCCTGCTGCGGGCGCGCAAGGGCGCCCGGCTCACGGCCATGCTCAACGGCGGCGCTATCCCCGACCAGTTCGACTACGACATCCTGCTCCAGCCGGAAAGCCTGTTCATCGGCACAGTCAACGAAGATTTCGCCTTCGAGAGCATTCCCGGCGACATCTTCCAGCTCGGCGCCAATTCCTACCGAATGCTCAAGATCGAGCAGGGCAAGGTTTACGTCGAAGACGCTCATGGCCAGCCGCCCAACATTCCATTCTGGCTGGGGGAAGCTCCAGGTCGCAGCGACGAGCTGTCGCGGGCCGTGTCCCGGCTGCGCGATGAGCTGGATGTCAAACTGGAACGCGGCCAGGACGCCGCCCTGGCCTGGCTGCAACAGACGCTGGCGCTGCCCGAGGCGGTTGCCGGGCAACTGGTCGCTTATCTCGCCGCCGCCAAGGCCGCGCTGGGCGTCCTGCCCACCCAGCAGCGCATCGTTTTCGAACGCTTTTTCGATGAAACCGGCGACATGCATTTCGTCGTACACTCCCCGTACGGCTCCCGGCTCAATCGGGCATGGGGACTGGCGCTACGCAAGCGCTTCTGCCGCCGCTTCAATTTCGAACTACAGGCCGCCGCCAGCGAAGACGCCATCGTGCTGTCCCTCGGCCCTACCCATAGCTTTCCGCTGGAAGAACCCGCCCAATACCTCAAGGCCGCCAGCGTCCGCGAGGTGCTGATCCAGGCCCTTTTGGCCGCGCCCATGTTCCCCACCCGCTGGCGCTGGGTGGCCAACATCGCCCTGGCCGTGCCGCGCATGCGCGCTGGCAAGAAAGTCCCGGCCTATTTTCAGCGCAACGACGCGGAAGACTTGGTGGCGCTGATTTTCCCAGACCAGCTTGCCTGCTTCGAAAACATTAGCGGCGACCGCCAGACGCCGGATCACCCTTTGGTGAATCAGACCCTCTACGATTGTCTACACGAACTGATGGATCTGGATGGCTTACAGCGGCTGCTGGCCGGCATCGAACAGGGCGGAATCGACATTGTCGCCCGTGACCTGAGCAGCCCCTCGCCGCTGGCGCTGGAGATCCTCAACGCCCGGCCTTACGCCTTTCTGGACGACGCCCCGGCCGAGGAGCGGCGCACCCTGGCGGTTCAGCAGCGCCGCTTCCTGTCGCCGGAAACAGCCGCCGACATCGGCAGGCTGGATTCGGCCGCCATCGCCAGAGTCCGGCAGGAAGCCTGGCCGGAAATCGCCAGCCCCGACGAACTTCACGACGCCCTGGCGGTACTCGGTTTTTTAACGGAAGCAGAAGGCCAGGCCAGCCAGCCCGGCATGGCCCAGGCATGGCTGGCCAGCCTCCAACACAGCGGGCGCGCCACCGTCATCACGGTCAGCCCCGGCCAACGGCTATGGGTCGCCGCCGAACGGCTGCAAGCCATGCGGCGGCTGCATCCCGGCGCAGAGCTAGAGCCTCCCATAACCGCCATTCCCGGCCAGGAAGCCCGGGACAGGGAAACCGCAGCTCGGGAAATCCTGCGCAGCCGGCTGGAAGGTCTGGGACCGGTTACCGCCGCGCAGCTCGCCGCTCCGTTGGCGCTGGATCAGCCCAGCGCGGAACAGGTATTGCTAACCCTGCAAACCGAAGGTTTCATTATCCAGGGCCGCTTCACCGGCCAGAGCGAAACCGTGGAATGGTGTGAACGCGGCCTGCTGGCGCGCATCCACCGCCATACCCTCAAACAACTGCGTAGCGAGGTCGAAGCCGTCTCCCCTGCCGATTTCATGCGCTTCCTGTTCCACTGGCAAGGACTGGACGAGCCGGGAGCCGGCGGCCGCACGCTGCAACAGCGCCTCGGACAACTGGAAGGGCTGGCGCTGCCCGCCGCCGGCTGGGAAAGCGATATCCTGCCCGCCAGGCTGCGCCCCTACCAGTCCTCGGAACTCGACACCCTGTGCAGCACCGGTAAAATCCTCTGGCTGCGTCTGCAGGCCCCGGCTGGCCAGCAGCCCGGCAAGCGTCGCCAGCCGGCCGGCAAGGCCACGCCGGTCAGCCTCATCAGTCGGGAAAGTCTGGCGCACTGGCAAGCCTACGCCCCGCCGCCGATGCAGGAAAACCTGGATCTGTCCGGCACAAGCCGGAAAGTCCACGCTACGCTGAAAAACCTGGGCGCCAGCTTCTTCGAAGACTTGCTGGCCGAAACCGGCCTGCTCAAACCTCACCTGGAAGCGGCCCTGGCGGAACTCGCCGCCTGGGGTCTGGTCACCGCCGACAGCTTCCAGGGTCTCAGAACGCTGATCACCTCGCAGAAAATCCTGCACCGGCGCAGCAAGCGCCACCCAGGCTATCAGCCCTTCGCCGCCGTCGGTCGCTGGGTGCTGATCCGCGCCGCCCCAAATCAGGCGGAAGTCGATAAGCGGCAACACTGCGAATATCTGGCCCGGGTTCTGCTTCGCCGCTACGGCGTGGTGTTCCGCAAGCTCCTGGATCAGGAAGACATCACGCCTCTCTGGCGGGAACTGCTATACGTCTACCGCCGTCTGGAAGCCAGGGGAGAACTGCGCGGCGGCCGCTTTGTGCAAGGCTTCTCCGGCGAACAATTCGCACTGCCGGAAGCGCTGACCCAACTGCGCGACATCCGCAGAAAACCCAAAACCGATGCCCTGCAAGCCATCAGCGCCGCCGACCCTCTCAATCTCACCGGTATCGTCACGCCTGGCCAGCGCATCCCCGCTCAGGCTGGCCGGCGCATTCTGTACCGGGACGGCGTGCCGGTGGCGGTGGCCATGCAGGGCGATGTCAGCTTTCTGGAACAGGTGGAGGGTGGGGCGGCTCTGCTCTGGCGGCAAGCATTGGCGCGGCGTCAAGGCGCATATGGCGCGCAGGAAGAATAGCCGTGCGACTGCCACGGGTAAGGGAAAATATTGGCGATGCGCTATCTCGGAGCAGCGTGGAAAATTTGTTTTGAGAGTTTAAAACACATCCGGCTTTAAGGCCGATTTAACTGATCCCGACTGGTGGTCAGGCGTTTGAACCCAAAAAACCCGCGATAGGTTTTCAGCCTGTCGCGGGTTTTTGTTGTGCGATTTTCTGCGGGTAGCGCTAGTGACTACTCGGCGTCAAGATCCTTCATGCTCAGACGCACCCGGCCCTGACGGTCGATTTCCAGTACTTTTACCCGTACCACATCGCCTTCGGACAGTTTGTCGCTGACTTTTTCCACGCGTTCGTCGGAAATTTGCGAGATGTGCACCAGTCCGTCCTTGCCGGGCAGGATGGTCACAAATGCGCCGAAATCCATCAGGCGAACCACTTTACCTTCGTAGACTTTACCGACCTCGACTTCGGCGGTGATTTCCTCGATCATGCGCCGGGCTTCTTCGCCTGCCGCGCGGTCTACCGAGGCGATGTTGACCACGCCGTCGTCGGTCAGATCGATGCTGGCGCCGGTCTGTTCGGTGATGCTGCGAATGGTGACGCCGCCTTTGCCGATGACTTCGCGGATTTTGCTCGGATCAATTTTAAAGGTGATGATGCGCGGCGCATAATCGGACATTTGTTCGCGGGTGCTGGACAAAGTCTTGTTCATTTCGCCGAGGATATGCAGACGGCCCTGTTTAGCCTGTTCCAGCGCCACTTTCATGATTTCGGCGGTAATGCCGTCGATCTTGATGTCCATTTGCAGTGCGGTGACGCCGTTTTCGGAACCGGCTACCTTGAAATCCATATCGCCAAGATGATCTTCGTCGCCCAGAATGTCGGAGAGGACGGCAAACTTGTCGCCTTCCTTGATTAGTCCCATGGCGATACCGGCTACCGGCGCCTTGATAGGCACGCCGGCGTCCATCAGCGCTAGACTGCTGCCGCAGACCGAAGCCATGGAGCTGGAACCGTTTGATTCGGTAATTTCGGAGACCACGCGAATGACGTAGGGAAATTCGCTCATGTTGGGCAATACTGCTGCGACGCCGCGTTTCGCCAGCCGGCCATGGCCGATCTCGCGGCGTTTTGGCGAGCCGACAAAACCGGTTTCGCCCACGCTGTAAGGCGGGAAATTGTAATGCAGCATGAACGGGTCTTTATATTCGCCGGACAACGCGTCTATGATTTGCGCATCCCGGTCGGTACCCAGTGTGGCCACCACGATGGCCTGGGTTTCGCCGCGGGTAAACAGGGCGGAGCCGTGAGTTCTCGGCAATACGCCGGTGCGAATGCTGATGGGCCTGACAGTGCTCAGGTCGCGACCATCGATACGGATTCGATCATTCAGGATTGCGCCGCGCACGATATCGTATTCCAGATGTTCGATGACATTGCGAATATCTTTTTCGGCATACAGGCCGTCCGCAGCCAGTTTTTCGACCACTGCGCTTCTGATGGCGCCGAGCTGATCCTGGCGAAGCAGTTTTTCGGCAACTTGATAGGCGGCCTTGATACTTTGTTCGGCTTCGGCGGCAACGGCGGCTTTCAGGGCAGGGTCGGTTTCGACCGGAATCCAGTCGATGGCGACAGGGGCGACTTCCGCCGCAAATTCATTGATGGCCTGGATGGCGACCTGCATTTGTTCGTGACCGAACAGCACCGCGCCCAGCATGATTTCTTCGGAAAGCAGGTCGGCTTCGGATTCGACCATCAGTACAGCATGATGAGTACCGGCCACAACCAGTTGCAGGCGGGATTCTTTCAGCGTCGGCAGCGACGGGTTCAGCAGATACGCTCCATCCTTGTAACCGACACAGGCGGCGCCCAGCGGGCCGTTGAAAGGCAGGCCGGAAACGGCCAGCGCGGCGGAAGCGCCCAGCAGCGCCGGGATTTCGGTATCCACTTCAGGATTCAGCGACATCACGGTGGCGATGATCTGCACTTCATTGGTGAAGCCTTCGGGAAACAGTGGGCGAATTGGTCTGTCTATCAGGCGGGAGATCAGGGTTTCGTTTTCGCTGGGACGGCCCTCGCGTTTGAAGAAACCACCAGGAATTTTGCCGGCGGCAAAGGCTTTTTCCTGATAATTCACAGTAAGCGGGAAAAAATCACCGCCGCTGCTTTCTTTTTTTCCGACTACTGTTACCAGTAACGAAGTGCCTTCGACATCGATCATTACAGCGCCATTGGCTTGGCGGGCAATTTCACCGGTTTCTAAGGTGACGAGACGATCGCCGTACTGAAATTGTTTCCTGATAGGAGTCACTATAAGGTTCCTGCTTTGGTTGTTTTGAAAATGTTGCCATAAAGCAGAAACGGCACAGGTTTGTGCCGTTTCGTGGATGTGTTTATTTACGGATGCCCAGTCTTTCGATTAGAGTGCGATAACGGGTTACATCATTGTTTTTCAGGTAATCCAGCAGTTTGCGGCGCTGGTTTACCATGCGCAACAAACCGCGGCGCGAATGATTGTCTTTTTTATGCGCGGCAAAGTGCGGCGTCAACTGGTTGATGTTGGCGGTCAATAAAGCCACCTGCACTTCGGTAGAGCCGGTGTCTGATTCAGACAGGCGGTATTCTTCGACAATGGTTTTTTTTTGTTCTGCGGTTAACGACATAGTTAATCCCTATCAAAAAGTAAGTAAAAAATAAAAACCGTCAGTAAGACGGCAGGCTGAACACGATTTCCACAATAGGGTGCAGAAACCGATGTCGGGTTTTCCGGTAAAATCAGATCGGCTGATTATCCAGATTGAATAACTTCTTCGGCGCTAGTTTACCATTTAATGACATTTCCCCCAAACCTAAAAAAGCCTGGCGGCAGTAAATTCTAACTTGGCCCGATAGCGTGGAGCTGAGCGTAATCTGTTGACCCTGTCTGATGCAGGCCGATTCCTGGCTGGATACTTCAATACTGGGGATATTGGCCAGCGGCGCATCCACGGCCAGCAACTGCCCGAACAATGCCTGACTGTCCATGGCCTGTAACTGTTCCAGGGTATGGGCGCGCTCGATGGCGAATTGTCCGGCGGCAGTCCGGCGCAATGCGGCGACTGTGCCGTAAGTACCCAGTTTTTGAGCGATGTCTTCGGCAAGCGAACGGATATAAGTACCCTTGGAGCAGGAAACATTCAGCGTGATGCATTCAGCATCGACGCCCAGCAACTGCAATTCAAAAATACGGATGCGTCTGGCCGGACGATCCACTGTCTTGCCTTCCCGCGCCAGCTCATACAGTTTTTTGCCCTGATGTTTCAGCGCGGAATACATGGGGGGCACTTGATCGATTTCACCGGTAAACCCGTTCAGGCAGTCGAGCAGATCCTGCGGCGCGAAATCCGGAACCGGGGCTTCGGCAATTATTTTGCCTTCGGCGTCGCCGGTGTCGGTCATGATGCCCAGTCGTATGACCACCTGATAACGTTTGTCGTCATCGAGCATCAGGCCCGAAACCTTGGTGGCTTCCCCAAAGCATAAAGGCAGCAGGCCGGTCGCCAGGGGATCCAGGCTGCCGGTATGGCCGGCCTTGTTGGCGTTCAGCAGGCGTTTGACTTCCTGCAGGGCCTGATTGGAGGAAATGCCAAGGCGTTTATCGAGCAGCAAAATGCCATGCACATCCTGTCCCGGCTTGCGTTTTGCCATTAATCGTCCTGCTTTGGAATATCCAGATCATGAAGCAGTTCGGAAACGCGCATGCCGGTATCGAAAGAATGGTCGTAATAAAAATGCAGTTCGGAAATATGCCGCAGGCGCATGCGTTTCGCCAGCTCATGCCGCAGAAAGGGCGACATTTCATTTAACGCCGCCACATTGCTCGCCTTGCCGGGTTCGTCGCTGTTCAGTACGGTGATATAGACTTTTGCAACCGCCAGATCCTTGGATAAAACCACTTCGTTGACGGTGACAAAGCCCAGGCGGGGATCATGCACGTCTCTTTGCAGTATCACCGCCAGTTCTTTCTGCATTTGCGATGCAACCCGCTGGCTGCGGCCGAACTCTTTAGGCATGGATTAGATTTCCCTTTTTACTTCAATGCGTTCAAACACTTCAATTTGATCGCCTTCTTTGACATCGTTGTAATTTTTGACGCCGATGCCGCATTCCATGCCCATTTTCACTTCATTGACATCGTCTTTGAAGCGGCGCAGGGATTCCAGTTGGCCTTCGTAAATCACCACATTGTTACGCAGTACCCGAATAGGCAGATTGCGTTTCACAAAGCCGTCTATCACCATGCAGCCGGCGATGGCGCCGAATTTCGGCGAACGGAATACATCGCGAACTTCGGCCAGACCGACGATTTTTTCCTGAATTTCAGGTGCCAGCATACCGTTGATGGCGCGTTTGACTTCATCAATAGCCTCATAAATGATGCTGTAATAATGCAGGTCTATATCTTTTTCTTCGATCAGTTTACGGGCGACTGCGTCGGCACGGACATTGAAGCCGATCAGAATGGCGCTGGAGGCCAGCGCCAGATTGGCGTCGCCTTCGTTAATGCCGCCGACTCCGCCAAAGATGCACTTGACCTGAACTTCGTCGGACGACAGGCTGACCAGCGATTCGCGGAGGGCTTCCAGGCTGCCCTGAACATCGGTTTTGATGACGATGTTAAGCGTGGAGGTTTCGCCTGCCGCCATCCGCGAGAAAACGTCATCCAGTTTCGATGCATGTTGAGCCGCGTGGCGGTTTGAGCGTTTGCGGTCTTCCCGGTGGGCGGCCAGTTCACGGGCTATCCGTTCATTCTGCACCACCAGAAATTCGTCACCGGCATCCGGGGTGCCGGACAAGCCAAGAATTTCGACCGGCGCACTGGGGCCAGCCGATTTGATGGCGTGGGCGTTTTCGTCGAACATGGCCCGAATACGGCCGTATTCATGGCCGCAAAGCACAAATTCGCCTTTGCTCAAAGTCCCGTTCTGGATCAGTATGGTCGCCATCGCGCCACGGCCCTTGTCCAGACGCGATTCGATACAGATACCGGAAGCAATGCCTTCGGCAGGCGCTCTTAGTTCCAGTATTTCGGCCTGAACGATCAGGGCTTCGATCAATTCGTCGATGCCGGCGCCGGTTTTGGCGGATACTTTCAGGAACTGGACGTCGCCGCCCCATTCTTCCGGCACCACATTCAGGGTAGCCAGTTCCTGCATGACCCGGTCGGTGTTGGCTTCAGGCTTGTCGATTTTATTCAGCGCCACAATGATGGGCACATTGGCGGCGCGGGCGTGCTCAATGGCTTCCTTGGTTTGCGGCATGACGCCATCGTCTGCGGCCACCACCACGATGACGATGTCGGTCACTTCGGCGCCGCGGGCGCGCATGGCGGTAAATGCGGCATGGCCCGGCGTATCCAGAAAAGTCACCGCGCCGTGGTCGGTTTTGACCTGATAGGCGCCGATATGCTGGGTAATGCCCCCGGCTTCGCCGGCGGCGACCCGGGTTTTACGAATGTAATCCAGCAGCGAGGTTTTACCGTGGTCAACATGGCCCATGATGGTGACGATAGGCGCTCTGGCGACCAGTTTGCGATCGTCATTCTCGCTTTGCACTTCCGCCAGCATCTCCTGTTCGAAGTCGTCTTCGCTCTGCATGATGGCGGTATGTCCCATCTCTTCCACCAGAATCACCGCCGTTTCCTGATCGATGGTCTGATTGATGGTGGACATGATGCCCAGTTTCATCAGATGCTTGATCACCTCTGCGGCTTTGACGCTCATTTTGGAGGCTAGTTCGGAAACAATGATGGTTTCCGGAATGGTGACTTCCTTGATAGCCGGAACCACCGGTTTTTCGAATTTGTGCTTGGAAGGGGCGCCGCCAATTTCAAACTCGGGTTTTTCCTTGCGTGATTTACCCTTTTTACTTTTGCCGCGCCGGCCATTATCACGGTTCTCCAGATCCACGTCGGTAGTGGTCGGCCGCACCGGTTTGAAGTCCTGCTTTTTCTTGTGCAGGGTTTGCTGCTGTTTGGCTTCCGCCTGTTTTTTAACCTTTTCGGCAGTGCGTTGCACCGCAGCTTCCAGGCGCTGTTTCTTTTCCAGTTCCAGTTGTGCTTCGGCGCTTAGTTTAACCGCCGCCGGTTCGGGCGCGGCGACCATCTCGGGCTCCGGTTCGGGTGTCGGCGCGGGTTCGATGGACATGGCGGGCTGTTCGACGGGAACCGCTTCAGCGGCGATTTCGGGTAAAGGCTCGGCTTCGGGTTTTATTCCCGCGGCCGGGGCGGGCGCAGGCTCCACAGCCGGGGCTGGCTGGGCGATTTGCACGGCCGCTTCTTTCTGTTCGCTTGCGGCTTTGAGGCGAGCCTGTTCATCCAGTTCCTGCTTCGTCTGTTCAGCCTGGGGTTTTTCGGCGGCTGCCGGCGTTTCCGCGCGTTTGATATAGGTTTTTTGCTTCCGAACCTCCACGCTAACGGTTTTGGCGGCGGAACCGGGGGCCGATGACTGTTTCAGTTCGGTTTTGGTGCTGCGTTTCAGTGTGATGCGCCTAGGTGCGGCTGTCTCCTGTTCGGTGGCCGGTTTGCCGTGGCGTTGGCGCAAGTGGGCCAATAATTTGGCTTTTTCCTCTTCGTTGATTACATCGTCCGGCGCATCCGCAGACAAACCGGCTTCTTTTAACTGTTCCAAAAAACGTTCAAGGGGAATACCGACAACTTCTGCTAATTCCTGTACTGTTTTATCGCTCATAATGTCCTCCTGCCTTAGCCCTTGTCATCTGCGAACCAGGATTCGCGAGCTTTCATGATTAGTTTGCCGGCGCGTTCTTCGCTCATACCGGGAAGTTCGATGATATCGTCTATCGACTGTTCAGCCAGATCATCCACGGAAATGATGCCCTTGGCCGCCATTTCATGCGCCAGTTCCTCATCCATGCCATCCATCGACAGCAGGTCGGGGCTCGGTTCCGATGTTTCAATTTTTTCCTCGGAAGCAATCGCTTTAATCAGCAGGGCGTCTTTGGCGCGACTGCGTAACGCCTCGATCAGTTCGACATCAAACCCTTCGATTTCCAGCATTTCCTCAACCGGAATATAAGCAATTTCTTCGATATTATTCAAGCCGACTTCCACCAGCACATCTGCGATTTCCTCGTCCACATCCAGTAAGTCGATAAATTCCTTTTTGGCTTTGGCCGCTCTTTCGTCATGGTTTTTATCCACTTGCGCGGCATCATGAATATTGAGTTCCCAGCCGGTCAGTTCGGTCGCCAGCCGGACATTCTGTCCGCCGCGGCCTATGGCCTGCGACAGGCTGTCGGTGGCGACCGCCACGTCCATGCTGTGTTTGTCCTCGTCTACGACGATAGACTGAATTTCCGCAGGCGACATGGCGTTGATCACAAATTGCGCATCGTTCGGGTTCCACAAAATAATGTCTATGCGTTCGCCAGCCAGTTCATTGGTGATGGCCTGCACCCGCGAGCCGCGCATGCCGACGCATGCGCCGACCGGATCCAGGCGCGGATCGTTAGCCTTGACCGCTATTTTAGCCCGGGAACCGGGGTCGCGGGCGGCGGCCAGGATGTCGATCATGCCCTCGCCCACCTCCGGTACTTCCAGGCGGAACAGCGCGATCAATAATTCCGGCGCGGTACGGCTGACAAATAGTTGCGGGCCGCGCGGTTCGGAGCGGACGGCCTTCAGATAGCCGCGAACCCGGTCGCCCATGCGCACCGGCTCTTTGGGTATCATGTCTTCGCGGGCGATATAGGCTTCGATATGACCACCGAGATCCAGATAGACGCTGCCTTTTTCCAGGCGTTTGACGATGCCGGTGATCAGTTCGCCCACTCTGTCCTGATAAGCTTCCACGATTTTTCTGCGTTCGGCTTCCCGCACTTTCTGGATAATGACCTGCTTGGCGGTTTGCGCGGCGATGCGGCAAAAGGCGACGGATTCGATTTCCTCTTCTACATATTCGCCAACCTGAATATCAGGATTATCCATCTGCGCGGCTTCCAGCAGAATTTGCGAGCCGGGAAATTCGACATCGCCGTTGATTTCGGCATTCGGCTCCACGACCAGCCAGCGCCGGTAAGTCGTGTAATCCCCGGTCTGGCGATTAATGGACACCCTGGCTTTGATCGGGTTTTCATAACGTTTGATGGTCGCGGCTTCCAGGGCCGATTCGATGGCCTGAAAGATAATTTCCTTGTCTATTTCTTTTTCATTAGCGAAAACATCCGCTACTAATAGAATTTCTTTATTTGCCATTGCGACCTCCTTTACTTAATAAATATTCCGGCACTAATCGCGCCTTGCTTATAGCTTGAAATGGAATTTTAAAAATCTGCTCCCCTTCCTCAAGCAGAATGTCCTCGCCTTCCACGGCCTGAATGCGGCCGCTTATTTTTTTGCGTTTGTCGATGGGGCTGTATAGATTGACGGTAACGGTACTGCCCGAAAAGCGTTGAAACTGGCTAAGCTTGAAAAGCGGTCTGTCTTCGCCGGGGGAAGAGATTTCAAGCTGGTAATTGCCCTGAATGGGATCTTCCACATCCAGTACGCCGCTGATCTGATGACTGACCTTGCTGCAATCATCCAGCAAAATGCCGCTCTCGCTGTCGATGTAGATCCGCAACATGGCATGTTGCGGATGAGGATGGTACTCAATGCCCACGCACTCATAACCAAGACCTTCCACAATTGGTTCAATCAGTTCCACCAAATGTTCAGGAGCCTGTTTCATTGCCGCCTCGTCTTAATTCCAGCCAAAAAAAAAGAGCCTTTGGCTCTTCCCTAAACAAAAACCATGTGGCATATTTTACATACGCCACAAAATAAAAAACCCCAAAAAGGGGCGTTCTGAAAATTCCATGCAAGTCATGGTGCCCAAGGACAGAATCGAACTGTCGACACGAGGATTTTCAGTCCTCTGCTCTACCGACTGAGCTACCTGGGCGGTGTATAACCAGAATTCGTGGTGCCCAAGGACAGAATCGAACTGTCGACACGAGGATTTTCAGTCCTCTGCTCTACCGACTGAGCTACCTGGGCGCTAAGAGCCGCTTATTAAACTAAGAAACAGCCAAATAGTCAAGAAAAATAGCTAAGCTTTAGAGATGGGTGGACAGTCGTTCCGGTTTCGTGCAATTCTTTTGCGCTGAATAGACCTAATCCGGCCTCGCAAGCCATGCGTTTTCAGCATAAAACAAACCAGAGACTTTTATGAATTCCTTTACCAATATTCGTGGCCTGATCATCGATATGGATGGCGTGCTATGGCATGGCGACCATGCCCAGGCCGGGCTGATCGAGTTTTTTCAGACCCTGCGGGCGCTTGAGCTGCCGTTTGTGCTGGCCACCAACAATGCCGGCATGACCGCCCGGCAATATGTGGATAAACTCGAGAATATGGGCGTTGGCGTTGCGCTGCACGAAATACTGACCTCGGGTATGGCTACCGCCTTATATCTGTCCAAGCACTATCATCCGGAACATACCAGGGTGTTTGTCATCGGCGGAATAGGGGCCAGACAGCCGTTGCAGGATTTGGGATTCACTCTGACCGGCCTTTACGAAACCGATCCGGAACAGCGCGCCCATCTGGTGGTTTGCGGACTGGACAAGGAAATATCCTGGGACAAGCTGGCGACAGCCACCCTGAATATCCGCGCCGGGGCGCATTTTGTCGGCACCAACGGCGACACCACCTTGCCGACCGAACGCGGCATTACCCATGGCAACGGCGCCATTCTGGCGGCGATACAGGCTGCGACCGGCGTTATTCCAACCATCATAGGCAAGCCGGAGCCCATCATTTATCAGCAGGCCATGGAATTGCTGGGCGTGGACATGGATGATACCGTCGCCATCGGAGACAGACTGGACACCGACATACTCGGCGCGGTACGCACCGGTATTCGTAGTCTGATGGTGTTGAGCGGCATCAGTACCGAACAGGATGTCAAGCAGGCCGAATACGGGCCGGACTGGGTTACCCAGGATATTCGGGATGTGACGCGCATGCTGCGCGCGCAGGCAGAGGGTGGGGCGGCATGACGACAGGTTAGGACGCGTCTGCCCGGCCATCCCGACATTCCCCGGAAAATGATTAAATAAACAGGAACTGCACATGAAGAAATTTATCGACACCCCGGAAACCCTGCTTGATACAAGCCTGCAAGGCTTTGCCAAAGCCCATGCCGATATTCTGCTGCTGAATACCCAGCCCAATTTTATTCGGCGCAGACAGCTTAAACCCGGCAAAGTGGCGGTTATTTCCGGCGGCGGATCGGGCCACGAACCGCTACACAGCGGATTTGTGGGGCAGGGCATGCTGGACGCAGCCTGTCCCGGGCAGATTTTCACCTCCCCCACGCCGGATCAAATGCTGGCTGCCGCCCAGGCCGTGGATGGCGGGGCGGGGGTATTGTTTATCGTCAAGAATTATGCCGGCGATGTGATGAATTTCGAGATGGCCGCCGAAATGCTGGATATGCCCAGCGCCACGGTGCTGGTGAATGACGATGTCTCGCTGCCCAAAAACCATAGCATAGGCAGGCGCGGGGTGGCGGGCACGCTGATCGTCGAAAAAATGGTGGGCGCAGCGGCGGAAAACGGCGCCGATCTGGCAAGCTGCAAACGGCTGGGAGAGCGTGTCAATCTGGCTACCGCTTCCATGGGCGTGGCCTTGACCAGTTGTACTGTTCCGGCGCTGGGGCATCCTACCTTCACCCTGGCGGAGGATGAAATCGAAATCGGCGTCGGCATCCATGGCGAACATGGCCGGGAAACCGTCAAACTGCTGTCCGCCACTGAAATCGTCGCGGAAATTGCCGGACATATTCAGCAGGAACTCAATCCCCGGCCCGGCCAGCAGGTTTTGCTGCATGTGAACGGTTTCGGCGCCACGCCGCTGGTGGAGCTACATCTGATCCATGAGCTGGCATGGCGATATTGGCATAGCCAAGGTATTATTATCCAGCGTTCGCTGGTCGGCAACTACACCACTTCGCTGGATATGGCCGGCTGCTCGTTGACGCTGACGCTGCTGGATGACGAAATGCTGGCGTTGTGGGATGCGCCGGTCAACACCGCCGCGCTACGCTGGGGAATATGAGCCGAACGAATCCCGAACAATAAAAATTCAGCGGTAATGCAATTCCGGCCAAGCCGTTGACGGGAAGACCAGCCGCTGTTTCCAGGCAAAAATCAAAGCTTACTTTTTAGTTAGCGCTTGGCTGCGTCCTTGGTCAGAACCGAGGCGGCATAGCGCAATAATTCGTCCAGATGCCGGGTAATGATATTATATTGACGCGGCTGCCGAAGGCGTAAACGGCCAAGGCGTTTGGAAACGCGGCGCGAAGGGTCTCCACCAGCGGACTGTTGGCAAGAGCTGTTTCAAGGTGGATTGCTAGGAGCCTGTCCGAGAATAGAAGCCGTAGCGAGGGAAAGCCATTTTGAGTTGAATTTTTTGGGCATTTGAGGCGGAATAGTTGCGCTATTTAACGAAAATGCGCAGGAAATCCGGCCAAAAGGGCTTTTCCGCAGTAGGTTTTCTATTCTCGGACAGGTGGCTCCTAGAGGAATGTTCCCGCCGCCAGATCAGATAACGCTGTTTTAAGGCTCTTTCGGCTTTCTGGCTTCGTCCCGCCATCAATAGGCGAAGTGTCGTGCGCATCTCGGCAGACGACTGAAGCGCAATCCAGTTGCCCATATCGGACTCTACCGCATCACAATCCGGTGCTGGTCAGGTTGCTTGATGAGCCGTTGCTGTTTGTCGGCAACGATTTTTTGCATACGGACATTAAGTAATGTTGATCGGCTGCGCCCGTATTTTCTTTACATGTGACCAGAAGCCGAGTTGTGAAAAGATTTAAAAAAAACTTGAATAGGAAATAGTGTTGCAGTGCAAGACGTGACCCCGTGCGATTCAGGCCTACCATCGTTTTCAACAAATCCGAAGTCTTGATCCCTTGCGATACCGGAATTTGACTGTCCACTACCGCTTCGACATTGACGGCTTCCAGACACTGGCCGATCAACGACAGCCCGGCATAGGAAGTGAGTTCCTTGGCGGATTCTTTAAGCTTAAAACGTGCCATAATGAAAACGGGTGAATGCGGAAATTCCATATTATACCTTATTTATCATTGCCTTACATGGAGTTATCTGGATTTGAGTACGGATTCAGGTCTTACAGACCAGTCTAACCATTCAAATTTTAGAAAAAGCACTAAATTTCATTAACGCTTTTCAATACATGATTGATTACCGCAGCCGAAATGCGAAAATCCGAGTTGTGCAACACTTCGAAAGCGGATCGCGCTGATTGAATCAAGCCTTGCTGTTTTGCAAAGCCAATAATTGCGGCAGTGCCAATAACACGTAAACCATTTTCCTTTGCCACGGCCCGCCCAGCACGCTCGTCCATGATCAATAACACCTGATCAGGAGCCGCTAAAGCAATGTTGATGCAATCGGTTTCCCCGGCATCCAGATCAACTTCCAACTTTGCTTCAATAGGGAAAGCCCAAACCTGTATCCAGCTTTGCGCCAGGGCTTGTTCTATAGCAATTTCACAGGGTGCATTTTTGCTTGGCAAAACTTCCTGTTTAACAGACTGCGGCAAGTAAACGTTGCCAAACAGTTTGGGCAGCCATTCTAAGCCACCAACCAAAGCCAACCCAATCAACGGGCTGGAATCCAGAATAATTTTACGCTCCATGAGGTGTTAGGCCTGTCTCAGCCATTCATCCAGGGTGTCCATATCTTGTTGAACTTCTTCAACAGTCATCTCGACAACAGGTATGCCTAAACGAGAGACATGGGACATAAATGCAGACAGTGGCATGTTGGCCAATTGTGCTGAACGGGCTATTGATAAATTACCGTCTTTAAATAAGGCAGTTGCTAACGCTACACGCACGCCAGGCAAACCGATAATCTTTGAATTTTTTAGCCCGACCATGATGGCATCAGGCTCGTTTCGATTCATAACCAGCACCATGTCCTCATGCGACAGCCTTAGTGCTTCACTCGGATTATTTTTTAAGCCACTGATATTGACCGTTTTCATAGGATGGCCTCATGGGAAGACTTTATGACCACATTATAAGACTATTTGACATTCTGCGCCAATCAAGATAGGAGATGCTGAGCTTTTGGTATGCGTTGGATAGATTTTTGACTCTTCTGCGAGCAAAAAGAAATTTGGAATCTAGGGATAGATTTGTCCAAGCTGATGTTTTTGAATACTTATGCTAGATGGATAAGGGAAGCAGACAAAGGCCGCGAGCTTTCCAAACTTGAGTTTGTTTTGAATCGAAAAGCCGTCGAACCAAGTTCGGTAATTGAAGTAAAGCAACAGTCAAATTTGAAGAAATGTGCCAACGATGTGCCAAAAAAGAAACAGCCACTCGTAAGCGGCTGTTTTACTTCGACATTCTTGGGGTGGCGTCAACCGAATAACTAGCTGCAGCCCTTGACATACCAGGGTTTTGTTCAATTCAATTTTTGAAAATACCGTCAAATCTACCGTCAGAGGTTCAGGACAGGCAACTATTTTATGCTGCCCAATCCAGTTCTATCCTAAATTTCAACTCTGCTCTGGCAGCCAACATCAACAGCATATCCAGGCTGAATTTTTTCCAGTGCCCTCGAACCAAGTCTGATATTCTGGCCTGAGTCACACCCAGTTTTTCAGCAGCTTCGGTTTGGGTCAAGCCCTTTTCCTGAATCCATAATGCCAACCGATTCATTAAATCAGCGCGCATTTGTAATATTTCCGCTTCATGAGGCGGAAAACCCAAGGCTACAAATAAATTTTCACCTGATTTAACCACATCATTCATGTTTACTCTCCAATCTGCCTAAAACGCTGCCGGGCTAATTCAATATCTTGCTGAGAAGTCTGCTGGGTTTTCTTTTGAAAGCAGTGCAGCACATAAACCCCTTCGGGTCTGGATGCCAAATAAATCACACGGAAGGCACCGCCAATTCGTATTCGAATTTCCCTGACTCCGGTGCCAATGCCAGACATTGGCTTCCAATCCGTCGGCTCTAGTCCTGTTTGTACCCTGGATAATTGAAAACCAGCTTCACGCCTTGATTCCTCTGGAAAACTTTTTAAATCGTCCAGGCTTCCGCCCAAGAAAATAGCTTCTTTCATGATACGGCAATATACATGAACACAATTCTTTATACAAGTACTTATATAAATTATGGTGCGTTTGAAATAAATTGTCTCATGCCATATCCTTGCTTACTGAAATTTGTACCATGTCGGCCAAAATGACATTCAAAAATCAACTGACTTTACCCAAAAATATCGCTACGGCAGAAGGCAATGTACCTGAATCCGTGTTCCTTTCAATTTAAGGGAGGGTAGCCGCTCCAGATCCAGGTCGGTTTTGAATTCGGAATGAAATTGTTCATGAGTGCCGTGATCGCGGTAGCGTTCGATGACCATTTCTTCCGCTTCTTCAAGACTCGTCCACCAGCCTTCCAACTGGATATCCGGCAGCAAGAGCAACTGGCCGTGCTTGCTGATGGTGCGTTCAATCACCCGGATCACCAGTCTGAACGGGCACATCTGCTTTTTCCAGGCGCGTTCCACGATCAGGGTCATTAAGGCTTCCCGTTTACCTGGCCGCTTTTCAACAAAGGCGCCGGCGGCTTCGGCCTTTTTAACCCAGGCCGATTTATCCTGTTTTCTTGGGTTCCATTTGACCAGGTAGTCAAATTGTCGATCCATTGCCGCCCAGCGCGCTTTCTCATCGGCAACGGCAAATAACAGTCTGGCGCTGTCAAACCCCGAATCTTTGCGTAGTAGCACCGGTAAATTCGGCGCTACCAGTCGCTCGATGCGGGGAAATAGCCGCTCTAAAAAATAATCGATCTCCAGTGATGAATGCCAGCGACCTGGACGCAGCTCCAGGCCAACACACCAGCCTTCATTGCCCAGATAAGCCGCGACGGGCGTATAGCCGTCCACACCCTGATAGGTTCGGCTCACGTCTTCTTTCCGGGTACCGCTCTGATCCATGACGAAGGTATCCAAATCCAGACAGACGTAACCTTTATGCGGTGTGATCGGAGCCTGCACCCGCTCAATGAGGCGAACCGAACATTCATCCAGCGGCTCCAGCAGTTTGTTGCCGACACGATCAAGACACTGCCGGGTACCTTGCGTACAGCCAAAGCCTTCTTGAAAAAACGATCTTCACGAAACGGCTCAACGGCTTCGAAATCACTTTTGCCTATACACAACAGGCCTACCATCGTTTTCAACAAATCCGAAGTCTTGATCCCTTGCGATACCGGAATTTGACTGTCCACTACCGCTTCGACATTGACGGCTTCCAGACACTGGCCGATCAACGACAGCCCGGCATAGGAAGTGAGTTCCTTGGCGGATTCTTTAAGCTTAAAACGTGCCATAATGAAAACAGGTGAATGCGGAAAGCCCGTATTATACCTTATTTATCA
>JAQTUW010000042.1 GCA_028707085.1 Methylococcales bacterium
AATCACCTTGGCGGAACTCGTCAAAAATCTCATCCAGGTTAAGCCAAATGTGTCAAAATTGCGCCCAAATCACCCTAAGCCTCATCGGAAACATGCCTACAAATCAACGTGTTGATGGGGATAGGGGCTTAAGTTTAGAGGATTGGGTTAAGCCGCCCCCGTATTCCGCTTATCCGCACAAAAACTACGGCCTGCATTGATATTGGCTGATGCGGGTCGGGGTGATTGGTTATTGTGTCAAATAACCCGTAATCCGTACGCCGACCCGGCAGCAATTGAATTAAAACAAGATGATTTTTATTTTGGCGGCTTACAATGAGTCAGTTACGCGCGACCAAACAAGCTATTTACAGCTCATGATTCATTGTTCAGCGGTGTCGCAGGTAGTTTGAATCCTTCAGCACATCTAAAAGTAGTGGAAGCCTTGGTTTCGATCATTAGAAAAAGATGACCGGGCGTCCAGTCCCAGCACAAATTCCGCTCAACCCTTGGGTCGGGCGGTTTTCTTCTCTACCGGCCTGCTGTTCGTCAGCCGCTCCTTTTCCGGCTTTTCCGTTTTTTCCGACTTTTTCGCGGCCTTGGCAAGCCTGGCTTTGGCATGTGTTTTCCGCGCCGCTACCGGCGTTGCGGCGGCCGCCGCTTGCCGATGGCATTTATGCCGCGTTGTCGCGCAACCGCCGGCGTGGACGACAGGCGGCGCCGCCACGGCTTTCTGCGTCAGTCGCGGATGTTTGTCCTGCGGTTTGATGCGAATCGGCTCGTGCGACCCGGAACCGGTATCGGCGCCCATTTGCACCGCGCTGCCGGCGCAACGGTTGGAGGAGAGCTGAAACGGCGGCGGCGAACTGTTATCGGCTTTAAGCTGGCTGACGGGCAGCCGGTTATCCGCATAGCCGATCTTTTCAAAGCCCACGTCCAGCAGATTGCCCATCTGTTCGAAGCGTTCGCCGCTACTGCGCGCGCCCAGCAGCACGCCGATCAGCCGGTGGCCGTTGCGTTTGGCGGAGGCGATCAGATTGTAGCCGGAGCCGCAGGTAAAGCCGGTTTTCATGCCGTCGGCGTCGGGATAGGTTTTCAGAATGCGGTTGGTATTGGGTAGCACCCGGCCTTTATAGCGAAATTCGGTGGCCGAGAAATAATGATAATGCTGCGGAAATTGATGAATCAGCGTGGCGGACAAAATCGCCAGATCCCGTGCGCTGCTGATCTGCCCCTCATCCGGCAGGCCGCTGGCGTTCTGAAACGAACTACTGGTCATGCCCAGCCGGTGCGCCTCATGGGTCATCATGCCGGCAAAATTCGCTTCCGTGCCGCCTAGGGTTTCCGCCAGCAATACCGCCGCGTCATTGGCCGAGCGGGTGGTCACCGCCATGATGGCGTGCTCCACGCTGATGGTCTGGCCGGGCCGCAAGCCCAGTTTGGAACTGGGCTGCCGGGCGGCATGGCCGGATACGGTCAGAATGTCGTCCAGCCGGAGCCTGCCGGCTTCAATAGCCGACAGCGTCATGTAAATAGTCATCACCTTGGTTAAAGACGCCGGATACCAGCGCTGGGCCGCCTCGTTTTCATGAATGACATGGCCGGTATCGGCGTCGATCACAATGGCGGCATAGCGGGCTGCAGCGTTAAAACTCTGCAACATCATGAAAAACAAAAAAAATACGGATAATTTATTTTTAGACACAGGGATCAAGTTGTTGCAATGTGACAGAAAGTGGCCCTAACTGATTGAGACAGCTATTTAATCAGATTTACGGGTTTCACAAAAGCCCTGACGGCGCAACGGCATGAAAAAAAATTGTTCCGTTTGCATCAACTTGAATTTTCAGGCCGGCTTGCCATAGGCGACAACATGATCGATATGCCATTGGCCTATGGTGAAGGCATATCAACTATCTGGAAACGGAAAGATACCCGGCCCATGCCGCCACGCGACGGCACAGACCGGGTATTACAGGCAAAACTCAGACGGCAAGCCGCTTGCGTCTAGCCAGTCCCAGCATGGGCAGCACACTGCCGAACAGCCAGACCGCGGCCGGCACAGGCACGGCCGAGACGGCGGAAATGCTTAACAGCGGCGTAGCCGAGTTGGGTAAATCACTGAAAGTGTAACCGGCTGCGGTTTGTTGCCCGGCATAGACCTCATACGAATTTGCCGAACTATTGGTGGCGTTAATCGCGGCAATGACGCCGCTTTCCGCCGTATTACTGGTTCCGGAATTGCCCGACAAAAAGGCGGCTCCGGCAATTTGCGGAACCACGGCTCCGGCGTCCCAGACGCTGCCGCCGGTCAAAGTAGCGTTAGCGCCCAGAAAGTTGCCGCTGCTGTCAAATAACTGAATTTGACCGCCGACAAAGAAATCATTGGACGGCACCACCATGGAATAATAGTTTAAATATTCATTCAGGGTCGGATCAAGATTCAGGGTAACGCTGGCTGTGCCGCCGGGCAGATAGATGCCGGGGCCAAAGCTGTTTGTGGTCGCGGTCACTTCCTGGCTATAGCCGGCGGGATCGGCCGCCGTAAACAGGGTGGCCAGACCCGAGCCGCTGCCTGTTTCCGACAAGGTCTGAATCGCCGTGGAAGCCATGCCGCCTGCTGTAAAGGGATTAAAACTGCCGTTGCCCAAGGCGATGAAAATGGGACTTAGCGCCGCGCCATTGGCGGCTGACTGGTTGGTGAAAGTCAGGGTGACTTCATAAGCCTGCGCGCTGCAAAACGGCGACAAGGCGGCGGCTAAAATTAAGGCTGGCGTGAGTTTCATCGTTTATCTCCATGATCGAATGTTTGCCGGAATTGGCAGAGGTATTGTGCCGTCGAAAAAATCACGAATTCATCACGGATTATTCAAATCTTCGTTAATTCGACAAGCTCCATAGGGCGTCAACAGGCGAAAGTCGTATGGCGGCGGAAGAATTTTTTGCTCAAGTTTTTGTTGCCGAAAAATGCATGGATTTCAGTCACATATATAATTCTGTCTCCGCTTTGCACAGCAAACGAACTCCTCACCCGTCTCATCAAAAAAACCAGCGATAAGCCATTTGCCACAGAGTTTCGTTCTGTAGAGCGGCTTGCGGGATTTTCAGCCGCGACGCCCGGTTGCTGTAAATAGCGCTCATTTCCAGATTAAGCTGATGCTGCCCGAACAGGGTGATGTTGTAGTTGCAGGTAAAAGCATAGCCGCTTTCATTATTCGGATCCTGTGGCAGATAATCGTGCTCGCTGGCGCCGAAGTTGTCATATCTGGCGCTCAGCCGCTGCGAGCCAAACTTCCGGCTCAATAGCAGGGATTCCGACCAGAACAAGGTGTCTACCGCAAATAAACCGGCTATTTCGCCGCCCATTTGGGTTCTGCCCAGCATGCCTTGCCCAATCAGCTCAATTTCCCAGGGCAAGTCCATTTTCAGGCCGAAGTCGCCAAAGCGGGTATGCCAGGCATATTGCCCATTCCTGACCACGCCCGGATTGCCGCGATTATCGTAATACATGGCCCTGAATTTGGCGAAGCCTGGACTTTCCAGGCTAAAGCCGCTGTAAAAACCGGGCCTGTCGTCCACTTCCACAAAAGGCCGGGTATAGGCCGATTGCCTGGGAAACAGGGCCAGCAAGCCGGTCTGGGTCGGGATGGCGTAGCTGTCGTTCAGGGTCGCGGTGTAATTGTCCAGGCTCCAGCCTCGCCAGGCCAGCAACACCCCGGCGGTATCATTATTGCCGAATCCGGCGCCGAATACGGTTATTCGCTCGCCGCCGGACAATTGATAACCCAGTTGCGCCTCGCCGCCGAATACTTTCAATTCCTCGCCTACCCAGGAATTGATGGCGGAATTGCTTAAAGTATAAGGACTGCTCCAGCCGACGCCGGTGTTTTCCAGCGAAACCGGCGGCATGAAGGCCCCGAGCCGCCCGCTAAATCGCCAGGCCGAGGTACTGACGGGTTTATACAGCAGAAAACCCTCGCTAATATCCAGCGGCGTGTTTTGCCGGTCGGAATATTTTGCCGTCAAACTGCCGGACCAGCTCCAGTTGAAGCGGCTCTGCATCAGTAACGCCGCCTGGTTCAGACTAAAAATATTGCCGCCGCTTTGGCCTTGGTCATAACTCAGCTTGCCCAGCCCGCCCGCCACCCAGCTAACCGGGCCTTCCGGGTGCTGATAGCGCAAATCCAGCATGCCGTGGATGTCGAGGTCGGGGAAATGATCGGTATCGGCAATGGCCGCGCCGCATAGCGCCAGCGCGGATAGCGCCCACCAGCCTGGCCTTATTTTAAGCGCCATCCCCGGCCACCGCTCAGCTTGCCGCCGCCAGATCGAAACTGAACAGGGTTTTGACGCCGGGGCTGCTCTGTGCCTGGATGACGCCGCCATGCATGGCGACGATTCGGGCCGCTATCTGCAATCCCAGTCCGCCGCCGCCGGCTTGACGGCTCAAGGGGGAATCCCGGTCGAACAGTTTGGCTAAAAATTGCGGGGCGATGCCTTCGCCATTGTCTATGACGGCAATCCGGATGCGGCCGGCCAGCGCCTGCAACTCAATTAACACCGAACCGCCGGGCGGGGTGTGTCTTAAGGCGTTATCGATCAGATTGGTCAGCACCCGTTCTATCAGGGCGATATCGGCGTTCACCAGCGGTAACGGCGTGTCCAGCCCGGCATGCAGATCGACGCCGCGGGTTTTCGCGGCCATGCCGTATTTTTGCGTCACATCCTGCACCAGTTCCAGGATATTAAAATTTTCCAGTTGCAACGGGGTGGCCCGGCATTCCAGTTTCGCCAGCTCGAACAGTTCCTGAGCCAGCCTGCCCACTTTTTCACTTTGCCGGACTGCGATGTCCAGATAGCGCTGCCGGTCTGCATCGGCGATTTGCCCGGCCTGCAACTGCATGGTCTCCAGATAGCCGTGCAAAGAAGTCAAAGGGGTGCGCAAATCGTGCGAGACGCTGGCCACCAATTCCCGGCGCTGCCGATCCTGCGCTTTCAGCTCGCTCATCTCCCCGGCAATCCTGCTGGCCATATTAAAGGTTTCCGCCAGCCGGCCCAATTCGTCGTCGCTCACCGGCAGCGGCGGGCCGAAGATACCCGCCTTGATGCGCTGGCTGACGCTCGCCAGGGCGCGAACCGGCTGGGCGATATTTCTGGCCAGCAGATAAGCGCCGGACAAAATCGCCAGCAAACCGAATATCGACAACCCCAGCACCACATAACCCAAAATGGCGTACGGCTTGAGCGCCTGGGTCAGATTGACCTCAAATACGGCGCTGATAGCCTGTCCGGCATTGGCCGCCGCCAGCGGCCGAATCAGCACCAACAGACTGCCGGCGGCCGACTCTACCAGTTTGGGACGCCGAAATGCCGACACTGGCTGCTGAAATATCCCGCTTTTAAAAAACGTCGCGGAAGGATCGGCCAGCGAGCTGGCCAGAATTTTCAGGCTATCGCCGCTACCCGCCAGCAGGGAAATATCCGGCGGCATGGCCGACAAATGCTTGAAACTGTCCACCAGGCCATGATCGACCGGAATCACGATGCCCACCCAGCCTATGGTCAGCGGCGCCAGCACCGGCGCCACCACCAGTTCGCAAAGTTCGCCGTCCAGCAAACCGAACATCACCGCCTGACCCTGGGCGTCGGCTTTGGCGATGGCGTCGGGAAACCGGAACATCTGCTCCTGAAACCGGCCGGAGCTATCGGCGATGATCCGGCCTTGCAGATTGATGTAAAAACCGGTTTGGGCATGAATCCGGTAGATCAGATTTTCCAGCGCCGACATCTGGGTGGCCTGATCACTGTCGCTGATCGCCGCCCGGAACCCGTAATCGGCCACCAGAATCCGGGCCTCGCCGGCCATTCTGTCGCCGTGTTCGGTAAGCTGGCGGTTGAAAATGTTCTCGGCATAAATCAGGTTCTGGCCTATCTGCTCGATAATGTTGGCGCGGCAGACCCAATAAATGGCGAGCAGGGTCAAAATTTGCACCACGATGAACAGTGTGGAAAAAAACAGCACGATGCGGCTTTGAAAGCTAAGGCTCACCTTTATACCCCTCGATTTGCAGCGAATCCGGGGGCTTGCCGTTGCGGAGTTTGCGCTTGACCGCCAGCCTGTAATGTAAAACAGAGTCCGGCGTCGTGGCGGGCGTCAAAGGTCCAAAACTCGGCATGTCGTCCTGTTCCATATCAGGATGCCAGAGACTCAGCCGGTAAGCGTCGTCAGGCAGTTCCAGCCGCCAGCGGCCCTGGCTATCGGTTAGGGTAAAATACGGCGAGTCGGTCACCAAGATATAAGCCAGCATCCAGTCGTGGATGTTGCAGCCTAATGCGGCGACGCCTGCGGTATCGAAGCGCACCGGATCCGGCGGCGTACCTTGGTAGAGTTTGATTTCAAAGCGCTTCGCCGGCGAAAAGGAATACACATGGTGGCGAATATGATCGTGATTGGGGAAGCTGACCTCGGTTCCGGTGCGCACCACCAGCACGTGCGGGATAAACTCCCGATTGCGCTGATCCAGCACCGCTGTCGCCGGCGAGGCGGGGGACGGCAGGCCCCGGACAGGAAAGGCCGCCACCACCGCATCGGCCAGCGGCTGTCCGCTCTGATCCGTGACCTCGCCGACCAGGGCGGCCGCTTGCGCGGCTAGCGTAAAAAACAGCAGACAGGCTCCTAGTGGTTGACCCGGCTTATAATGACGGATAGGGCTACCCATCTGCTGCCGGGGCATTCCGCCAGAGGATGCCGTGAATACATCCGTGTAGGCTTTAGTCGGCATTCATGCCTCCTAAACTGCTGTCAAAATACCCCGACATCAGATTAGTCAATCCGTCAATATAACATTGGCGGACTACTAGACGCCCTGCCGGTAAACAGACGAATAACGCTGGCAAATGTTCGGCTCCTGGTACAAATGACTGCCCGGCAATGGTCGAGCAAGATTTAACGCTTGAACATCGAAACCCTGAAGAGTTTGTCGCGGCCGGACGGCGGAAAAGCCTGAAGCAGATCGGCCGCTCCGGGCCGTAGCGGTTCCACAAATTTGTAACCCACCCCCCAGACGGTCTGGATATACACGGGATTGGCCGGATCAGGCTCGATTTTGGCGCGCAGCCGGTTGATATGGGAATTGACGGTGTGTTCGTAACCGTCGTGACTATAACCCCAGATATTGTCCAATAGCTCGATCCGGGTAAAAACCTTGCCGGGATGGCGGGCAAAAAACAGCAGCATGTCGAACTCCTTGACGGTCAGGGCAATGCCGACGCCAGCCAGATTAACCTGATGCGAAAGCGGGTCTATGCTCAGGTCGCCGCAACTGACCACGGCGGATTTGCCCTGAGCCTGTTGCTGCATGGCCTGGATTAGGCGAAACAGCGCCCGGATTCTGGCTACCAGCTCCGGCACGGAAAAAGGTTTGGTCAAATAATCGTCGGCGCCCAGTTCCAGACCCAGAACGCGCTGGGTTTCCGTGGCCTTGGCGCTGATGATGACAATAGGCTGGTAATCGTCCTGTCGCCGCATTTCCCGGCAGATTTCCAGACCGTCCATGCCGGGCAGCATCAGATCCAGCACCAGCAAGTCGTAGCGCCGGGTCTTAAGCCGATTCAAACCGGCTGTGCCGTCGGTGGCGATTTCGACCCGATACCCCTCATCTCCCAGGTGGAGAGCCAGCAAGGCGCCGATATCGGGGTCGTCCTCAATCACCAGAATCTGTTTAGCCAATTGATCCATAACTGCCTCTGCGCTTAACTTTAACCACAATTATCAATGACTGGCGACAGACTGGCAAATCACATTTCAGTGCGGTTTTTGTGATGACTTTGTGATAATTCGCCGATCCGGGATTTAAAGGCCGGGAAGCGTGGTTTACCCTTGCGACTGAACATTTTGCGCCCCTCCGGCTAATCCATTATCATGGTCAAAAACTGAAGCTGCGGGCCGCCGAAAGATTCGACGCCGCGCCCTCCACCCGCCGGGAGAAGGGCGGGCCGAAGGGATAAAAAGCAGAGGGGTCGCCATTAAAAAGCCCGATTAACGCGCCACGGATTCAAGAAATGGACATTGCAGAAAACACCGAAAAATACGCCCGCTTTTTAAGCCTGCTGAAAACCAAGGGCAAGCTGTCCGACAACGACCTGACCAAGGCCCGACGCATGCAGAAATCGGCGCTGGACGACAGCTTGCCGCAGTTGCTGATCAAACTGGGCCTGTGTTCCGACAGCGACATCGCCCAGACCTTTACCGAATGCAGCGGCCTAAGCCGTACCGTCGCCAGCCAGTACCCCGCCGAATCGCCTTTTGCAGACAGCGTCTCCAGACGCTTTTTAAAGTTTTATCACGCCGCCGGACTGGAAGCCGACGACAGCCAGGTCAAAGTCGCGGTCATGGATCCGGAAAACGAATACATGCTGCAGGCCCTGAAACTGGCGACCGGCAAACAGATCGTGCTGCAAGTCGGGCAGTTGTCGGAAATCGACGCCGCGCTGGAACTGCAATACGGCGAAGGCAAGTCGCAAATGGACAGACTGGTTGACGACCTGACTGTCGAGGATGCCGGCAGCGAAGATCTGGAACACTTGAAAGACCTGGCCAGCGAAGCGCCGATCATCAAAATGGTCAACTTCATCCTCCAGAAAGCCATCGAAAGCCGGGCGTCGGACGTTCACATCGAACCCTTCGAACAAAGCCTCAAAGTCCGGCTGCGCATCGACGGCGTACTACAGGACATCGACTCCCCGCCGGTCGCCTCCACCGCCGCGGTATTGTCCAGGATCAAGATCATGGCCAAGCTGAACATCGCCGAACGGCGTTTGCCGCAGGATGGTCGCATCAAGCTGCAAATGATAGGCAAGGAACTGGATTTGCGGGTCTCCACCATCCCCACCCTATTTGGCGAAAGCGTGGTGATCCGTCTGCTGGACAAGGAAAACGCGGTACTGGATTTCGCCGCGCTGGGTTTTGCCGGCAAACAGGCCGAGCAGTTCATGGAAGTCCTGTCCCAGCCGCACGGCATCATCCTCATCACCGGCCCCACCGGCAGCGGCAAATCCACCAGTCTTTACGCCGCCCTGAAACAGCTTAACACCTCCGAGCGCAAGATCATCACCGTGGAAGACCCGGTGGAATACCAGATGGAAGGCATCAACCAGATTCAGGCCAAGCCGCAAATCGGCCTGACCTTCGCCTCCGCGTTACGCTCCATCGTCCGCCAGGATCCGGATGTGATCATGATAGGCGAGATGCGCGACCTGGAAACCGCCAAAATCGCCGTGCAATCCGCGCTGACCGGACACTTGGTGCTATCCACGCTGCATACCAACGACGCCGCGGCCGGCATCACCCGGCTACAGGACATGGGCCTGGAAGAATATCTGCTCAGCTCCACCATCAACGGCATCCTCGCCCAGCGGCTGGTCAGAAAACTCTGTCCGCACTGCAAGCAGTCTTTTCCGGCCTCCGAGCCGCTGATCGAAGAAATGCAGCTCAGACGCTGGCAGCCGGAAGGCGAAATCCTGCTGCATAAACCCGTCGGCTGCCCGGCCTGCAACGGCATAGGCTACAAAGGCCGGCTGGCGATCATCGAATTCCTGACCATGAGCGACAGCATCCGCAAACAGGTCATGAAGCACGAGGAAGCCTATGCCATCCAGCAGCAGGCGGTGGCCGAAGGCATGCAGACCATGTACGAAGACGGCCTGAGCAAAGCCCTGAAAGGCGTCACCACCCTGGAAGAAGTGCTGCGGGTCACCACCGACAGTTAGCCGGCGGAACGGTTGTCCCTGATCCCGCCGTGCGGTTCGTCCCGAATGGCGGGTACTCGAGGCGGTTAAGTCCATGCAAACACCGCCTGGCAATGCCTGTCAACCCATGCAGGACGCACTGAACAACGTGAAACGCATCAGCCGTGATCGATACGCCGCCTGCATCGGCACATCCCGGGCATAAACCGGGCATAAACCGGGCAGGGCGGTTTCAACCGCCGATCACCGCCCCGGAAAAGCCGTAAACCAGCACCCCGCCCATCAGCATCGCAAACAAAAACCACAACCTAAGCCGGTTCAGGCTCTGCCCGCACCACCAGCCGACAATTTTGTGATAGCGATCCAGACCGATAAACGGCATCGCCACCCCCGTCGCCAGCGGAAACAACCCCAGGATCAGAAAAAATCCCGGCCAGCGGCTAACCGGGGCAAGATAGAGCAGGCACAACCCGAAAACGATGCGAAACAGCGCTGCGGCATACTGCCCGCGACGGTTATCGAACCATCGCACGAAATTCAGCAGACAGCCCGGCGCCAGCATGCCGGCTGCGCCATAACCGAATATAAAAAGACCGATAATAAGGATAGCCATGATTTTTCACCTCTTGTAGGGGGTCAGGTCTTGCATTGACACATAAGATTGGTCATGACAAGTTTTTTATGGCATAACAATTACATATTACACATTGAATTGTCCGGTGGGTTATACCACGTTACCCCCCAAGGTGAAAGGAGGAGAAAGGGGGGTCAAGTCTTGCATTGACACAGGTGAAAGGGGGGGTCAAGTCTTGCATTGACACATGCAGTTGAGCATGATAAGTTTTTCCCATGGCAAGACAATTACGCATTGAATTATCCGGCGGCTTATACCATGTCACCTCAAGGGGTAACAGGCAGGAGGCTATTTACTTTGAAGATGCCGATTGCCTGGCCTGGCTGGCATTACTTGGAAATGTATGCAGGCGCTTCAACTGGATATGCCATGCTTATTGCCAAATGACTAACCATTACCATCTGGTTTTGGAAACCCCGGAAGCAAATTTGTCACGCGGAATGCGGCAATTGAATGGTGTTTATACGCAATATGTCAATCGTACATATTCGCGCGTCGGGCATGTCTTTCAAGGACGGTATAAAGCGATACTGGTTGAGAAGGACAGCTATTTATTAGCATTGGCGCGTTATGTGGTTTTAAACCCGGTTCGAGCCGGAATGGTCAGTCACCCTGCCGATTGGCCCTGGAGTAGTTTTCCCGGGATGATCGACCAGGAAAAAGCCCCCGCCTGGCTACAAACCGATTGGCTTTTAGCCCAATTCGGTCGTGACAGGCAGGCCGCCATGCGTTCTTATGTCGATTTTGTATTGGCCGGTCAAGGGCTGCCAGGTATTTGGGAAGGATTGCGGCGGCAAATATATTTAGGGAACGACGCCTTCATAGAATCAATGCAAAAACAGATTATGATCGACAAACAGTTGATTGAAATCCCCAGAGTACAGCATCACCCGCCGGCAAAATTACTGGATTATTACGCAACAAAATATCCGCAGCGTAATGAAGCCATGACAATGGCGTTTAAGACCGGCGATTATTCCTTAAAGGCCATTGCAGATCACTTTGACGTACACTATTCGACCGTTAGTCGCGTTGTGAATAAATTCAAAAAAGAGTTGGAATAGGGCCTAGTAGTCCGCCAATGTTATCATGACGAATAAGAGCTACCCATCTGCTGCCGGGGTATTCCGCCAGAGGACGCCGTGAATACATCCATGTAGGCTTGAGTCGGCATCCATGCCTTCTAAACCTCTGGCAGAATACCCCAGCAGTAGGTTTTCTATTCCCGGACAGGCTCCCGGGGTTGCAGGGCAAGATCCGGCCCTCTCTTTGGTACTGAAGGTGGCGTGCGGCGGCAAGCCGCCGTCCGCGTCACCAGCCGCCGCCGAGCGCCTTGAACAGGCCGACGTGCGCGATTGCCCAGTTCAGCCGGCCCTGTACCAGTTGCTGGCGGCTGTTTTGCCAGACGCGGCGGCTGTCCAGCACATTCTGCAGGTCGGTTTCGCCCTCCACATAATAGGCGGCGGCGGAGCCGGCGGCGCTGCGCGCGGACTGTTCGGCGTTCTCCAGCGCCGCACGGCGGCTGTGTTCGCCGGTGATCGTCGCCAGGCTGTCCTCGACTTCCCTGAGCGCGATCAGCACAGTCTTGTCGTAGGCGGCCAGAGACTCGCGGTGGCGGGCCTCCTGCCCGGCGATGTTGGCCTGCAGCCGGCCGGCCTGGAAAATCGGCAGCGACAGATGCGGGCCAAAACCATAAAGGCCGCTGGCCATGCTGGTGAAGTTGCCCAGTTCCTGGCTCTGAAAACCTGCCGTGCCGGTCAGGGTCAGCTTGGGAAACAGTTCCGCGACCGCAACGCCTATCGCCGCCGAAGCCGACGCCACCTGGCGCTCGGCCTGGCGGATGTCCGGCCGCCGCCGCAACAGCTCTGCCGGCAGCCCTGGGCGGATGGCCGTGGGCGCCGGCACTTCGGCGGCGATCTGCGCCAGTTCCGCATCCAGCCCGCCCGGCGGCAGGCCCAGCAGCAGCGCCAGGGCGTGCCGGCTGTTGTGAACCTGCGCGTCGAGAGGCGCCACGTTAGCCTCCGCCGTATCCAGATCGGCCTGCGCCCGCTGCTCGTCCAGCGCGGTGGCCATGCCTTCCTGGAAACGGGCCACGCTCAGGCGACGGATGACCTGCTGGTTTTTGACGTTGTCCTGGGCGATGGCCAGCAGGGCGGTCTGCGCCGTCAGTTCCAGATAGACCCGCGCCACTTCGGCGGCCAGACTGACCTGAATGTCGCGCAGATTCTCGATGCCGGCTTCGGCATTGGCCGCCGCCGCTTCCTGCTGGCGGCGGATGCCGCCGAACAGATCCAGCTCCCAGGAGCTGTCGAAACCGGCCTGGAACAGATTGAACGGCGTGCCGATGGGGCCGAATACCGAAGACTGGTTGCCGCCGCCCAGTCCGCCGTTCTGCAACGAGCCTATCATGCCCAGCAACGCGTTGCGGCTGATCTTCTCGCGCTGGTAATTGCCGGAGACATTGACTGTGGGCCAGCTTGCGGCGTCGGCGACCTGGGTCTGCGCACGGGCGGACTCGATGCGCGCCCAGGCCGCCCGCAGATCCAGGTTACCCTGCATGGCCCGTTCCACCAGACTGTTCAGCCGCGGGTCGTTGAAGCCGCGCCACCATTCCGTCAAACCGTCGCCGTCGCCAGAGGCGGCGGTCGGCTCCACCCAGTTTGCCGGCATGTCGGGCTGCGGCGGCCGGTAATCGGGGCCGACCGTGCAGGCGGTCAGCAACATCGACAGACCGGCCGCCAGCAGGCGACCTGTTTTCCATTTCCATTTCCACGCGTTGTGCATTCAGTCCTCCTCGCGGACGTCGAACCACGCCGCATACAACGCCGGCAGAAACAGCAGCGTCAGCACCGTCGCCACCAGCAGGCCGCCCATGATGGCCACCGCCATCGGCCCCCAGAATACGCTGCCGGTCAACGGAATCATGGCCAGAATGGCCGCCGCCGCGGTCAGCAGGATCGGCCGCAGCCTGCGCACCGCCGATTCGACGATGGCATCCCACGGTCTCAGACCGTGGGTGATATCCTGTTCGATCTGGTCAACCAGGATCACCGAGTTGCGCATGATCATGCCGGCCAGTGCGATGACGCCCAGCATGGCCACGAAGCCGAACGGCACGTCAAGCAGCAGCAGGAAGGCGGTGACGCCGATCATGCCCAGCGGCGCCGTCAGCAGTACCATGGCCGTGCGCTTGACGCTCTGCAACTGCATCATCAGCAGCGTCACCAGGCCAAACAGCATGACCGGCATGACTGCATTGATGGACGCCTGCGCCTTCTGGCTGCTCTCGACCGCGCCGCCAACCTCGATGCGGTAACCGTCCGGCAATCCGCCGCGCAACGGCGCCAGCAGCGGCTCGATCTGCGCGGCCACCACCGGCGCCTGGGTGTCGTCGCGGATGTCGCTACGCACGGTAAAGGTGGGGAAGCGGTCGCGACGCCAGACGATGCCTTCTTCGAAGCCATACTCCGCCTGTACCAGTTGGCTGAGCGGCACAGCCCTGCCGTCGCCGGTGTGGATGTTGATCTCGCCGGTCAGCGCCGGGTTGTTGCGCTCGTCGGCCTCGGCGCGGCCCAGCACCTGGATCAGCTTGTTGCGCTCCCGATAATCGGTGATGCCGAAGCCGGACAGCACCGTGTTCAGCATCAGCGAAATATCCTGGGAACTAACGCCCAGCACCCGCGCCTTGTCCTGATCCACCTGCAAATGCACTGCCTTGCCCGGCTCGCCCCAATCCAGATGTACGTCCTGGGTGTGCGGATTGCCGCGCATGATCTGGGCCACCTGTTCGGCGATGGCGCGGGTTTGGGCGATGTCGCGGCCGGAGACGCGGAACTGCACCGGGAAACCCACTGGCGGGCCGTTTTCCAGGCGGTTGAGGCGTACGCGTAGCCGGGTAAAATCGCTGTCGAACGCCGTGCGCAGCCGCGCCAGCAACCGCTCTCTGGCCTCAAGATCGCGGGTCAGCACCACGATCTGCGCGAAATTATTATGTTCCATCTGCTGATCCAGCGGCAGATAAAAGCGCACCGAACCGGCGCCGACATAGCTGACGTAGTTGACGATGTCCGGGTCGTTCCGCAGCAGGGCCTCGGCGCGGCGGGTTTCCTGCTCGGCGGCGGCAATGGACGCGCCCTGCGGCAGCCACAGATCCACCAGCACTTCCGGCCGGTCTGAATACGGAAAAAACTGCTGTTCGACCAGGCTGAACGCCGCCATGGCCAGCACGAAGGCCAGCGCGGTGGCCGTTAGCACCCAGCGCCGATGGCGCAGGCAACTGGCCACCAGTCGCCGGAAACGCGGATAAAAACCGCGGCTGTAGACATCGGCCTCATCGTGGCCGGCCCTGGCCCGGATTTCCGGCAGGATCAGATAGCCGATATACGGGGTAAAGATCACCGCCACCAGCCACGACGCCAGCAGGGCGATGGTCACCACCGCAAAAATCGTGAAACAGTATTCGCCGGCCGAAGACCTGGCGAAACCCACCGGCGTGAAGGCCATGGCGGTAACCAGCGTGCCGGTCAGCATCGGGAACGCGGTGGAGGTGTAGGCGAAGGTGGCGGCCTTGAAGCGGTCCCAGCCCTGCTCCATCTTCACCACCATCATCTCCACGGAAATGATGGCGTCATCGACCAGAAGGCCCAGCGCGATGATCAGTGCCCCCAGCGAAATCCGTTGCAGGTCTATGCCGACCGCCTTCATCACCACGAACGTGAGGGCCAGCACCAGCGGGATGGAGGTGGCCACCACCAGCCCGGTGCGCCAGCCCAGCGACAGGAAGCTGACCGCCAGCACGATCACCACCGCTTCGCCCAGGCTCTTCATGAACTCGTCCACCGAACGCCGCACCACCCGCGGCTGGTCGGAGACCTGATGGATGTCGATGCCGACCGGCAGATTGGCCTGCAGGCGGGCGATTTCCGCCGACAACTGTTCGCCCAGTTGCAGGATGTCGCCGCCCTTGGTCATCGATATCGCCATACCGATGGCGTCTTCGCCGCGGAAGCGGAATGCGGGGGTGATCGGGTCGGCGTAGCCGCGGTAAACGCGGGCGATGTCGCCGAGACGGAACTGGCGGCCGTTGGCGGCGATGCCGATTTCACGGATGGCCTCCACCGATTTGAGGTCGCCGCTGACGCGCATGTAAATCCTGTCGCTTGCGGTATCGATGCTGCCGGCCGGATTCAAGTCGTTCTGCTGGCGCAGGGTCTGCGCGATCAGCATGGGATCGATGCCCAGGTTGGCCAGCTTGCGGTGGGAGATTTCGACGTAGATCTTTTCCTGCTGCACGCCGATCAGATCCACCTTGGCCACGCCGGGTATCCGCAACAGCTCCTGACGCACGTCGTCCACGGCGTCCTTTAGCTCGGCATGGCTGAAGCCGTCGGCGGTGAAGGCGTAAATCGTGCCGTAGGTATCGCCGAACTCGTCGTTGAAAAACGGCCCGCGCACGCCGGCGGGCAACGTGCCGGCGATGTCGCCGAGTTTCTTGCGCACCTGATACCAGGCGTCCGGCACGGCAGAACTGGGCGTATAGTCCTTTAGGTTGACGAAGATCAGGCAGTGGCCGGGCTCGGAATAACTCTGCACGAAGTCCAGCCACGGTGTTTCCTGCAATTTTTTCTCCAGGCGGTCGGTGACCTGCAATTCCATCTCCCGCGCCGTCGCCCCCGGCCAGTCGGCGCTGACCACCATGGTCTTGATGGTGAAGTCCGGGTCTTCCGCGCGGCCCAGCGTGAAGTGGGACAAAATCCCGGCCAGCATGATCGCGACCAGAAGATAGGCGACGAAGGACTGGTGGCGTAACGCCCATTCCGACAGGTTGATGCGCGTCATGGCTGCGGCTCCAGCAGGCGCACCTTCTGCCCTGGCGTCAGTTTGTGCACCCCGGCGGTGACCACTTTGTCGCCGTCGGCGACGCCGGCCAGCAGCTTGCCGTGCTCGTCGTCGTAGCCGGCCAGCGTCACCTGTCGCGGTTGCACAGTCCCGCCGGCGGCGTCGTACACCCATACCGCCGGCCGACCGCCGTCCTGGGTCAGCGCCGTCAACGGCAGCCAAGCCACCGGTTGCGCTTCGTCGCGCTGCACAAGCACGGTGGCCGTCATGCCCATGCCGACCTCGTCGCCCGCCTCGGGCATGCTAATCTTGACGGTATAGGTGCGCAGCACCGCATCCACTCCCGGCGAAACTTCCCGCACCCGGCCGGCGTAGAAACGATCCGGTCTGGCCCACAGATTGACGCGGATCGCCGACGCCGTCCGCACATCCTGTAGCCGGTTCTCCGGCACGCTAATCACAGCCTCCTTCTCGCTGGTCTGCGCCAGCCTGAGTACGGACTGGCCGGCGGCCATGACCTGACCCGGTTCGGCCTCCACGACGGTGACCACGCCGGCCTGTTCCGCCCTCAGCTCGGCGTAGCCGGACTTGCGGGCGGCCAGACCTTGTGCGGCCCTGGCCGCCGCCACCCTGGCCTCGGCCGCCGTCAGCCGGTCGCGGCGGGTGTCCAGCGCCGCCTGACTGGCCAGCTCCTGCGCATGCAGATTGTCGAGATGGCGGAAGTCCTTGCGGGCCTGTTCCAGTTCGGCCTGCGCCGCCGCCAGTTGCGCTGCCGAGCCGATTTCGTCCAGGCGGACGTCGCCCTGATCCAGGATCGCCAGCACCTGGCCGCGCGCCACCGGCGAACCGACATCCACCAGCCGGTTGACCAGCCTGCCGCCTACCTGGAAGGCCAGCGGGCTCTCGTGGCGGGCGCGGATTTCTCCGGAATAGCGCGCTGTCGTCGCGGTCTGCGCAAACTGCACAGTGGTCACCCGCACCGGTCTTGGCGGCGGCTCCGGCGGCGCGGATTCCCCGCAGCCGGCCAGCCAAACCGTAGCGGTCGCCATCGCGGCCAGACGTATCATCCCTTTTTTCATCGCTTTACTCCTCTGATCATGGTCTCGATCATCAATTCCGCCGTCTGCTGCAGGCTGCGCCACTCTATCCACGGATCGCCGTAAAGGGTGATATGGATGGCGACCACGCCGTGCATGCCGGCCCAAAACGCCTGCGCCAGCAAATGCGGATCCACCAGCTCCGGCGCCAGCAGCGCCTGGTCGATAGCCTCCCGGAACGTATCCAGCAGCTTTATATAGCCGTCGGTCTCCGGATTGCCGTGGCCCATCTCCGCCAGCTGATCCGGTTCGTTCAGCCGGGTGCTCATGAACATCAGCCGGTAATGGTTCGGATGCGCCTCGCCGAAGGCCAGATACGCCTTGCCGATCCGCCGCAGGCGCTCCAGCGGCTGCGGCTCCTGCGCCACGCTCAGCAGGGCCTGCGAAAACGTCAGCGAATCCACCCGGCACAATTCGCGTATCAAAGCCTCCTTGTCCTTGAAATGCAGATAGATCGTAGTCGGTGAATACTCAATCGCCAGCGCGATCCGCCGCATGGTCACCGCGTCGTAGCCCTCCGCCGCAAACAACTTTCGCGCGGCATCCAGAATCTTGTTGCGGACATTTTGACGCTCCCGCTCGCGCCGGTCGGATATGCTCATAAACAGTGCTCATATAATTAACGATGTTATTTTAATTAGCAATGTCATCCTGTGTCAACACATTCATGTCTCGATCTCTATGTCGGTACGTCCGGTCAATTCCTTCTTTCCGCCAACTTTCGAGATGGCTGCACGTAGCTGGTGATAGGATTCAATACGGTTTTGTGAGCGATGAACATTGCGATCCAGTTGCGGATCGCGCAGATAACGTAAGGTGTAAATGCTGCGTATTAGTTTATCGAAGTCAAAGATCGCACGGCGTGTTGGATTCGGTGCGGTATAGGTGCATAACTTGCGGATCAACGTACCTTGCGTCATTTCTTTCAGACCAAGCGTAGCGACAATTTGATCGAAGTTCGGTTTTTCTTTGGCAATGGTTTCAATATTGATCTGGCCGACCGGTTTGATTAGAAAATCAGCGTAAAAGGCCGGATCATCGGCGCAATAAAGTTCTTGCAATGGGGCATTCAAGTCGGTAAATCGCGGCTCGGATGTCCACAGCCGATAGCCGAACAATTCGGCGATTTGCGTTCGAACACGTCGCCGATGAAATAACGGCTCAACACAAAAGCGCAATCGTCTTCGACTTCGTTCCAGTCAAAGCGGAAAAAGCAGTGCTTAGCCTTGAAATAACCGATTTGCAAAATACAATAAACTTGGGCATGAAGAACGGGGCGGCTGGTCGCAAGCTCCAGTTCTGTTTCGGATAGCGCCAAGTATTTCAGCTACTGAGCATCGTCCAAGTCCGGCAGGCCATATAGAGCATACTGCTCGGCTTCCAACAGTACGGTCAGCAGCTTATTTTTTGCTGCCATTCATTAGACGTGTTGTACTGGCCCTGGGTATTCAGCCACATAGGCGTCGGACGTCAGTAGCGTGATGCCTTCGACAATGGCCTGGGCGACAAGCAGGCGATCAAAAGGGTCTTTATGGATGGGCGGCAAGGCGCCGATGGCGACCGCATGCTCGCTGAGGATCGGCAGTTCATTGTAGCCATTGTCCAGCAGTCCTCGCCTTAACAAGCGTGGATCGACCTGGAAATCTTTGCGGCCTAAACCGCATTTGATAACGATTTCCCATAAACTGGCAACGCTGAAGAACAGCTCGTTTTCAGGGACGCTCATTAGCGCCTGGGCATCCGGTGGCAAATGCTCAAAGCCTTCCGCTGCCCATAGCAGCAAATGGGTGTCCAGCAACAGCTTCATGCGCCATCCTCAAATAGCTGCACGATTTCTTCTTCGCCCATCCGGTCAAAATCATCCGGCACATGGATTTGTCCAGCCATAAAACCGAAGCGTTTGATTTGAGAAGGCTCCGGCGCATTAAGCGCCATCACTTTAACCATCGGCTTGCCAGCCTTGGCAATGACAAATGGTTCACCCTTGGCGGCTTGCTCTACCAGACGGGAGAGTTGAGTTTTAGCGTCGTGAATATTATATGTCTGCATGATGACCACCTGATTCAACTTAGTTTATCTGGTTTAGTTTATCATGGTTCTATACCCTTTCCTAGTTCGAATAAGGTATCCCCTTGTCGAACCAGTGAAAACTGGTACTATATAAAACACAAGCATAACTCTAAACAGACCAGTTCGGATAAACAACCTTAACAGTACCCATGATCCATTTTGTCCGCGCTTATCTTCGAGCCTCTACCAATGAGCAAGATGCTCAACGCGCCCGTGGTTCTTTGGATCGTTTTGCCCACGACCATGGCATGGTGATTTGTAATTACTATGCTGAAAATGAGTCCGGCGCTCACTTACAACGTCGGAATTATTCCGGCTATTGACGGATAGCCGACCAAGCGATGTTTTGCTCGTTGAAGACATCGACCGGCTTTCGCGCCTGGCCAGTGCGGAATGGGAAAGATTAAAAGGAATCATCCGTGAACGGGAGGTTCGTATTGTGGCTGTGAACGTGCCAACCACTTGGCAGCATTTATCTCCGATCCAAAACGAGTTTGACGCGCGCATGTTCGGCGCGAGCAATGACATGCTTTTGGATATGCTGGCCGCTATCGCAAGGCGGAACCATGAACAGCGCCGGGAACGGCAAAAACAAGGCATAGAAAAAGCACAAGCAGTTGGAAAATATCGAGGACGTAAAATTGATCAGGAACGTTACCATGCCATTAACCGCTTACTGGCCAGCGGGAATTCCTGGAACATCGTACAGAAAACCTATCGAAAAAAACCGTTGCAATCATTCTTTGGTTGCATGTTGAGAATGGCAGCAAGTTTACGCGCGGCAAAAAAATAGTACGAGAGAAAATCACTTGGATGCTTTTAACAAGTTACCAGGGGCAAAAACTGAACGACAACGAAACCAGGATTATGATTCAGTTTGCCGATGACGCCGACCTGAAAGAACAAATCGACGAGATACTGACAGAAATTTATCAAATGGCGAATTGTCGCAACCGACCCGTTGCAGTCGGTCAAATGTTAAAAATGAACAGCATTAATTGAGCCAAAAGCCGTCTTTCAAGGCGTAGGTGCGATTAGCAACGCGTAATCGCACGCATGAGGCTTACCAATTTGGTATTATTATGT
>JAQTUW010000010.1 GCA_028707085.1 Methylococcales bacterium
TGCGGCCGTGAATCGTCAGGGCGTGGATGCCCTCATTTTCGGCAATGCCGGCTATGGCCACCGCATTACGATTTGCCAGATCCCAGCCGGTGCGGATCTTCAGGGTGACGGGAATGTCGACGGCATTGACCACGCTACACAGAATGCGAGCCACCAGCACTTCATTTTTTAACAGTGCCGAACCGGCGGCAACCGAGCAGACTTTTTTGGCCGGACAGCCCATATTAATGTCTATGATCTGTGCGCCGCGATCCTGGTTAAGCCGGGCGGCATTGGCCATGAGTTGCGGATCGGCGCCCAATATCTGGGTTGCGCGTAAGCCGGTCTTGCCGTAGTCGGTTTTTTTCAGGGTTCTGGGATGCTGTTGCAGGCTTTGGTTGGAAATCACCATCTCCGAGACTGTCAATCCTGCGCCAAAGTCCGTGCACAATTCCCGAAATGGTTTGTCGGTTATTCCGGCCATGGGGGCCAGCAGCAGCTTGTTCGGGAGTTGATAGGGGCCGATTTGCATGTCGTGAAAAGCAGGTAAATGGCAATACATGATACCTGAAAAAAAACAGATTAACGATGCAAAATGGAATTTTTACGGCAGGGACGGCAGTTTGTCGGGCAGGTCATGGCCTGCCTGATTTTTATGAGAATGTCTGCCGGGGGGGTAGCTGGCCCCGGCAGGAAAGTGTTATGGCAAGGTATTGCGTCGTGTCAGGTAGTTACTTTGTGGCGGGCGGCCAGGTGATGATCCGAATAAGCCGTGTGACTATCCAGGCCGACGATTTCACATTTACCGCCGTTGTGAGTGTATTCTTCCGCATAGTGATGGATGAACTCCATGACGGTATGGTCTATCAGTTCCGCTTCGGCCAGATCAAAGAAGATGGTTTTGCCTTCAGGGTATTCGGCCAGCAGGCTTTTAATGGCCATGTAATTCGAAAATACCGCTGCGCCGCTGATCTGGATATGATAGGTGTCCTCGTTGCTCTGATGGACATGGTAGGCCAATGAAAAAACATTATCCGGTTTCAGGCCGCGGCTAAGATGGATCAGTAATTCCGCGACGATGCCGATGGCTACCCCAATTAGCAAATCGGTGGCCAGAACGCCTAAAATGGTGATCACAAAAACTGCAAAATTATCTACGCCAACCGCCAGGGTTTTGGCGAACTCCTTGGGCGACGCCAGTCTGAAGCCGGTGAACACCAGTAATGCCGCCAGGGCCGTCAACGGAATTTTACTGATCACGGCAGGAAACAAAGCCACAAAAATCAGCAGGCATGCGCCGTGGAAAAAATTGGCCCAGCCGGTTTTTGCGCCATTGTTGATATTGGCGGAACTACGGACGATTTCCGCAATCATTGGCAGTCCGCCAAGCAGGCCTGATATCAGGTTGCCGACGCCAACCGCGGTTAAATCCTTGTTCAGATCGGAATTACGTTTGTAGGGGTCAAGTTTGTCTACAGCGGATGCGCTCAATAAACTTTCCAGACTGCCAACCAGCCAGATGGTGATGACATTGACCCAGAAGTCCACTTCGGCAATTTTGGAAAAATCAGGGAAGCTAAAGCTTGCAAAAAAGTTGCCGGGTACCGCCACCAGAAAATTCGGGCCAAGCTTGAAGGCATGCTCGCCGACAGTATATTCATGCGTGGTGTCAAGATTGAACTGTTGGCCTAAAAACAGGCCCAACAGCACGACCAGCAGCGGAGCCGGAATCATTTTTATGACCGGGTTTTTTATAAACGCCCAGATAATCAGTAAGGCCAAGCCTAGTCCGCCGATTAGAGCGATCTCCGGGTTCAGCGAGATGATGGAATGCGGTATTTCGGCGATGGAGCCCAGCAAACTTTTGGCCGCCGGTTTAACGCCGAGCAGGGTGTGAAACTGTTTGACCATAATGATGATGCCGATTGCCGCCAGCATGCCATGCACCACCGGCGACGGGAAAAAAGCGCTGAGTTTGCCCGCTTTAAAAATACCCATCAAAATCTGCAAGATACTGGCTACCACGATTGCCGCCAGCGTCAGGCGGTAACCGGCCATATTGTCGCCGTGGCCCAGGGATTGCACAGACGCCAGAATGACGACGATCAGACCGGCCGCCGGGCCGTTAATGGTGACGAATGAACCGCTGATTCTTGACACCACCAGGCCGCCTACAATGGCGGTAATGATCCCGGCTATGGGCGGAAAGCCGGACGCCATGGAAATCCCAAGACATAATGGCAGGGCTATCAGGAAAACCAAAAAACCGGAAAGCAGGTCGCTACGCCAGTTTTCGATCAGTCCGGGAAAACCGGTTTTCGGCACGGTCAGAGAGGTTGTCATGGACATATATGCACTCGTTACACAAGGTTAAAATCGAAATAAAGCAAAAAATGCGCCATTTTTATATGAAAAGTCTCTGAGATGGTGGTTATTTTTGACAGGTGACTGTGCTTGACAGTTTGCTCGTCCCATGGTTCTGATTTTAATAGGCTGGTATTTTGTACCCATGTTGTGGTAAGCCTTCTCGAGCAATCCCGGGTTTGAAGATTGCGATGTCCGTCGGTAGGGTCTGATCGGGTTTCGGGGGCTGTGAAGCGGTTAATAGGCAATGGCCGGTTTATTTGCCCCAATTGTCTGGTTTATTTGAACCGGTTTGGTTTGTCTAGGTTGCGCGCCTGTCGGCGGGCAATAGCCGTCGCGGCATGTCAGTCGCATTCGGGTTGGGAAGAATGTAAAGCCGCGCCTGCAGTCGGTCGGATTTGGTATCAGGCTCCATGCCTGGATGGGGGAATTCGGCGATCATTCCGGTTTGGTGCGATTTTGTTTGCATGAGCATGATAGGGTCGCCAGCATAAATCGCTTGGTAACGGCTTTGAATCAGGGGCCAGATTGAATTTGCAGTGGAGGTGTCCGGAATGTTGGGCGTGAAGATCGGTGGATATGGTTCAAATAAACCGGAGCATTTTGGAAATTTCAGTAAAAGAGGTAGGTGATTTTTTAAGAGAATATGCAAAATCAATGCATTAGTTTATGGTATGCATATTGCTTCGAGTTGCACGATGTTTGCTTAATTCAGCTTGCGCCATTTGTGGCGGGCATATTTTCTCAGGGCGAGGTTTAAAGACAATAAAATGACCAGTCATACTTCCAGGTACGACCATTCCACTACCCAATCCAGCGGGTTTAATCTGGATGCGAGCATCGATTACGTGGCGCGCTGGCTGCCTATTCAGGGGCCTATCAAAGATTTTGTGCATCATAATATTTTGCACGCATTTCAACATTTGCGGTTTCATGAGGCATTGTCCGTGGCGGGCAAACTGTTCGGCGCCCGTAGCTATTTGCCGATGGATGATTACCAAATGCTCTATCGGCAAGGACGAATCAAGGATTTTGCGCTGGATTGGGCTTTAAATCAGACCGGGTGCAACGCAGAACAACAGCAGGCATTGCGCGCTATCCTGTTTTTGCAGGACAAGCATAGCCATTATCCACCCATTTCCCTCGCTAATCACGGTCTTCGCAATGCCTGGCTGACGCATCTTGAAATCGATCTGAACGCGATGGTTCATCCCATCATCTTTCGTTTGCTGTCAAGTTTTCTCGATCAGGGCATCAGTCGCTGGATTTTGCCAAAAAACGGCGAACGGTTTTGGGACAGTGTATTACGGCTGGCGCAAAACAGTCTGTTGCCGCTGTATCCGTTTAATGAGCCGGCAGTGGCCGGGTTGTTGAATGACAGTCCCGATGAGATTATTAGCAGTTGTTTGCAAAAAATCGTGGGCGCGGAAACCCATTACCAGCAATATCTATTGGAGATATTGCTGGCCCATCCCGGCTGGTCCGGCATGGTGAGAGTCATCGAACAAAATCCGCAATCCCTGCTGGTGAAACGCCTGATTTCCATCAAGGAACTGCTGGCGGTGGAGTTGCTGTGCGAATTGGCTATCGTCTCCAAAAGAAAACCCGGCGGATTTCCGGCGATTGCCGAATTACCGAGTTTGCAGGGTATACCCTTGCTGAATGAGAAGCTGCTGCAGCCGAATGTGCCGCTCAAATTCAGAGTCTGGCATGACGCCATGGAGTGGTCTTTATATAGCGAATTGCTAGTCGCCATGAAAAACCCGAGTCAGGATGAAGGCGAGCGACAAACCGGCGTTGGCCAAAGTCCGATCGCGCAGGCCCTGTTTTGCATAGACGATAGGGAATGCTCGATCAGGCGTAATCTGGAGGAGGTCAATCCCGGTATTGAAACCTTTGGCGCAGCCGGTTTTTTTGGCATCGACTTTTTTTATAAGGGACTGGACGACGCTTATCCGGTGGCGCAATGTCCTGTCGTGATTACCCCCAAGCATCTGGTGCTGGAATCCCTTGACGAATCTCAGGAAGAGAAAAAATCAGGCATGCTGGAATTTAGCAAGATGCACTATACCGCGCACTCGATGTTTCGTGGCTGGCTCTATACCCAGACGCTAGGACTGGGTTACGCCTTCCGGATGGCGTGGGATGTGTTTCGCCCGACCGCCAAGTTGCCTGGCGTCAGAACGCTGAGCGAAGTGTCCGACGCCCACACCCATCTGCATTTGCTTCGCGAAAATGACGAACCCAATGCGGACGGACATTTATTGGGATTTTCACTGTCGGAAATGGCGGATCGTATCGGCGGATTGTTACGCAATATCGGATTGACGGAGAATTTTTCGCCTTTGGTGATGGTCGTGGCGCATGGTTCCAGTAGCGTCAATAATCCGCATTTTGCGGCATATGATTGCGGCGCCTGTTCCGGTAAACCGGGCGCGCCGAACGCCAGGGCTTTCGCCTGGATGGCTAATCATGATGGCGTCAGGGCCATACTTCGCGAAAGAGGTATCGATATACCTGCCGCCACTCGATTTGTTTCGGCCATGCATAACACCAGTCGCGATGAAATGAGCTATTTTGACGAGCACGAACTGCTGGAACCGCCGGTCAGGGAATTGCAGGTATTCAAGCAATCCATGGAGATTGCGCTGGAGCGTAACGCCCGCGAGCGCTGCCGCTGGTTCGAGCTGGCGCCCCAGTCCGAATCCGGCAAGGACGCCCACCAGCACGTCAAGTCCCGATCCTCTTCCATTTTTGAACCCCGGCCGGAGTATGATCATTCCAACAACCTGTACTGTGTCGTTGGCCGCCGGGCCATAACCCGCAGTCTGTTTATGGACAGGCGCAGTTTTCTGCATTCCTATGATGCGGCGACCGACCCGGGCGGCGAAATACTGGCCAAAATCATGTCGGCCATTTTTCCGGTCTGCGGCGGCATCAATCTGCAGTATATGTTTAGCCGTCTGGATAATTCGGTTTATGGCTCCGGCACCAAATTGCCGCACAATGTGATCGGCCTGCTGGGCGTCGCCAACGGCGTGGAAGGCGATCTGCGAACCGGCCTGACCCAGCAGATGATAGAGGTGCATGAACCGGCCCGACTGTTGATCGTGATTGAACAGGCGCCGGAAATTATTGATATGACCTTGTCCAGGCTGGGTGAGCTGAGGGATTGGGCGGAAAACGAATGGGTACGGATGGTGGCCTGTCTGCCGGATAGCCGGGAAATGTTCCTGTATTCTGTAAAGGGCTGGGAAAAAATAGAATTTCCCGCCGACCTGCAGGCTCCGGCCGCCGAACAATCCGAAAATATTTTTCCGGGTCGCGACAAAACCATTCCGGTTCATCGGCTTTCAGGGAGACATCAATGAACCAATTATTACTGGCCTGCCAGATTTTACCCTTGACCGCATTGCTGTCCATCATGCTGAGCGACGGCAGCGAGAAAAAAATCACCCGGATCAGCTACTGGTTCAGCCATGCAATGGGTATCAGCATCTTTGCATTGCTGGCGTTATGGGCGCTGTCCGGATTTCCCCGCCACGAATACCACTGGTTTACCCTGTACGAACAGGATGGCTTCAGTTTTCCGATTCTGTTTTATCTGGACAAGGTGTCCGCCGCCTATCTGTTCTGCGTCTGGACGATTTTTGCGGTCATTATCAAATATTGCCGGGTATATCTGCACCGGGAGACCGGATACAAACGTTTTTTTCAAACCATTTTCGGTTTCGTCTTCGGCCTGAACCTGATTGTGCTGTCCGGCGACATTGATTTGCTGTTTGCCGGCTGGGAAATTGTCGGCATTTCATCGTTTTTACTGATAGCATTTTATCGGCATCGTCCGCAGCCGGTACGAAATGCCCTGAGAGCCTATACCATTTACCGTTTTTGTGATGTCGGATTGCTGCTGGGCGCCTGGATGAGCCATTTGCTGTTTCATGACAGCTCGCATTTCAGCACGCTGCATGCGCTTTTCGAAAATCAGGCCATCCTACAGGACAATTATTCGGGTATTTTTATGTTGTCATGGCTGATTATTCTGGCCGCATCGGGCAAGTCCGCGCAGTTTCCGTTCAGTTTCTGGCTGCCCAGGGCGATGGAGGGGCCGACGCCGTCCAGTGCGATTTTCTATGGGGCGCTATCTATTCATCTTGGCGTGTTTCTGCTGCTGCGCACCCAGCCGATCTGGAGTTCCGAATTTCTGCCGCGGCTGGTGGTGTTCGGCATCGGTCTGTTGACCGTGATTGTGGCCAGTCTCTCCGAAAAAACCCAGTCCAATATCAAAGGTCAGCTTGCCTACGCCTCCATAGTTCAGGTCGGGTTCATGTTCATGGAACTGTCCATGGGGCTGGAATCCCTGGTATTGCTGCATTTTATGGGCAATGCCTTTTTGCGTTGTTATCAATTGCTGGTTTCTCCGTCCATTGTCACGCATTTGCTGCGACTGGAAGGTGCGGTCGATGGCGATTTCACTATTGTAAACGCGGAAAGGATGCATTTTTTACCCAGCACCATACGCGACACGTTGCCGGAAGTATTGCAGAACACTCTGTATGTCTTTGCCTTGCAGGAAGGTAATCTGGAGCGGTTGGTAAAAACCCTGTTATGGGATCCGCTGAAAAGGCTGGGGGCCAAAGTCAAGGTGCAGGGTTATATCCAAAACCCCTGGCTGCTGGGCGGTATAGCGGTGCTGTTGCTATTTGCGCTGTCCGGTTTTGATTTTGCCAAAGGCGTCCTGGCGTTTCTGGTCTCGGTGGCGATGGTGCTGGCCTCGCTGAGTGCGTTTGCCCAAAAACATAGTCCTGTCAAGGTGTGGAATACCGTGGCGCTGAGCAGTTTTTTGGCCGGTATCGCCGTGTGGTTGATGAGTTCGGCTTACTGGACGGACATTATGCTGTTTTTGTCCGGCATCATTCCGGCCTGGCTGCTGGGCTGGTGGGTGCTTGAAAAAATGCTGGAGCATGAGAACTTCGTCGCCAGCCCCTTCGTGTTTCGCGCCATGGCGGAGACCCGGCCCAGATTGGCCTTGCTGTTGTTTTTAAGCTTTTTGGGGCTGGTCGGCTTTCCGATTACGCCGGCTTTTTTGGGCGAGGATTTATTGCTTACCCACGCCAGCGATCAACATCCGTGGTTTGCCTTGCCGATTACCATTACCTTTGTCATGAATGGCGTTGCGGCTGCCAGGGTGTTTTTGAGATTGTGCATGGGCAGGCCGACCGAGATATCCTATGTGGATGAGAGCAAATGAGGCGTCCGCCCCTCCAAAGCAGGGGCGGAATTTGTGTGGCGAAGGCTGGGTTCAAGAGGTGTCGGGCTTTACAATACCCCCGTCACCAGCGCAAACACAAAAGCGAATATCGTCCATAGCGTAATTTTGGTCTTAAGCGGCGTGTTCTTCCAGATGAGCGTCAGGTCGTCGATCGCCGCCTGTTTGCGATCTTTCGCGGCAAGGATAGCTTTGATATGGCCTTTCAGCGTGTCTTTTTCCACCCGCAGTTGCTCTTCATACAGGATTTCGTCCAGTTGCGAATAAAAAACATCGCATTCCGGACATTTGAATTCGTCACCCTTGCGCGGCTTGCCGCATTGCGGACAGTTTTTCATGATTCCTCCGTTACAGGCATAGTGCATGCGGCCGGCTCTCATGCCGAGCCTTATTTTATCCCCAGGCAAGCGGCCGGAAATGCCCGGCCGCAGTCAGCCGCCTACGGTTCGATGCCATTGTGTCTCAGTAGCGCATCGATACGCGGTTCCCGGCCTCTGAAGTTTTTAAACAGGGTCATGGCGTCCCGGCTGCCGCCCTGCTCCAGGATATTGTGCAAAAAGGCCAGCCCGGTCGCGCGGTCAAAGACACCGTTTTCTTCAAATAGCGAATAGGCGTCGCTGGAAAGAACTTCAGCCCATTTATAGCTGTAATACCCCGCCGCGTATCCCCCGGCAAAAATGTGCGAAAAGCTGTGTGCAAAACGATTGAAGGCTGGAACCTTTACCACGGCCACCTGCTCGCGTATATGCTGCAGGGTCTGATAAATCTTGCCGCCCTTTTGCGGGCTGTAGTTCTGATGTATCTTGAAGTCGAACAGGCTGAACTCCAGTTGCCTGACCATTTGCATGCCGGCCTGAAAGTTTTTGGCCGCCAGCATTTTATCGAACAGGCTGGCGGGCAATGGCTCGCCCGTTCGGTGATGGCCGGATATTAGCGCCAGAGCCTCCTTTTCCCAACACCAGTTTTCCATAAACTGGCTCGGCAGTTCCACGGCGTCCCATTCCACGCCATTTATGCCGGATACGCCCGGATAGTCGACTTGGGTGAGCAGATGATGCAAGCCATGTCCAAACTCGTGGAACAGGGTCTGTACTTCATCGTGGGTCAGTAAAGCCGGATCGTTGCCGGTTGGCGGGGTAAAGTTACAGACTAGATAGGCGGCGGGGGTCTGGATGTGGTCGGCGATTTTTCGGCGGCCGACACAATCGTCCATCCATGCGCCGCCCCGTTTTTTGGCGCGGGCATAGAGATCCAGATAAAACCGGCCGCGCAACTGGCCATCCTGATCGAAAATCTGATAAAAACTCACTGCCGGATGCCAGGTGTCAAAGTCGGTGATTGCCGTTATCTGTAAACCGTACAGCTTTTCAACGATCTCGAACAGTCCAGGCAGAACTCTGGACACCGGGAAATAGGCTTTGACTTCTTCCTGCGACAGTTGATAGAAATGCTGGCGCATTTTTTCCGAATAATAGCCGATATCCCAGGCGCTGAGGTCGTGGATGCCGTATTCGGCTCTGGCGAACTCGGCGAGTTCGGACAGGTCGCGGCGGGCCTGCCGCCAGGATTTGGCGGCCAGATCTTCCAGAAAACCGACGACTTCGCTGGTGCTGTCCGCCATTTTGGTCGCCAGAGAGTATTCGGCGTAATTATTAAAGCCTAGTAATTGCGCCTTTTCGTGACGTAGCGCCAGGATCTGTTCCATGATGCTGCTATTGTCCCATTTTCCGGCGTTAGGGCCCTGATCCGAAGCTCGGGTGCAAAACGCTTCATAATGCTCGCGGCGCAATTCACGCTGGTCGGCATAAGTCATGATGGCCAGATAGGAGGGAAATTGCAGATTGATGATCCAGCCGTCTTCGCCTTCCATTTCCGCGGTTTGTCTGGCTTGCGCCAGCGCAGATTCGGGCAGGCCGGACAGTTGTTCAGGGTCGGTTATTTTTTTGCGCCAGGCATTGGTGGCGTCCAGCAGGTTTTCCTCGAACTGGCTGCCGAGCTTTGACAGCTGCTGGCTGATTTCCTTGTAGCGGGCCTGCTGCTCAGCCGGCAGATCCACGCCGGACAGATGAAAATCACGCAAGGCGTTATCGATGATTTTTTGTTGCGCAGTTTCCAGTCCGGTAAATTCCGGGCCGGTTTTTATGGATTGATAGGCGGTGTACAACGCCCGGTTCTGGCCGACTTCAGTGGCGTACTCGCTCAGTTTGCTTAGGCAGGCGTTATAGGCGTCGCGCAAGGCTTCACTGTTGACTACCGCGTTCATGTGGCTGACGGGCGACCAGGCTTTGTTCAGCCGGTCTTCGGCGGCGTCGAGCGGCGCAATCAGATTTTGCCAGGTATAAGGCCCGCCGCTTTGCAGATGCCTGTCGATGGTTTGCCGGGCCTCATGCAATAACTGATCGATGGCCGGTTCGACATGCTGGGCATGGATTCTGGAAAATTGCGGCAGTTCGGTGTTTTCGAGTAATGGATTGGACATAAGGCTTGGGGGGTGGCGTAATGAATTCAGATTATGAGCATACCAGCGGTCTCGGCGTGGGCATAGTTTATTGGCGGGCGCGATTCAATTCTCCGATCAGTCCGGCTGTTTGCGGACGCACGCCCCGCCATAATAAAAACGCCTCCGCCGCCTGCTCCACCAGCATCCCCAGGCCATCCAGGCTTTTGGCGGCCAGATGCTTGCGGCCCCATTCCACAAAAGCCGTGGGCTGGCTGGCGTAAGCCAGATCGTAGCAACAGCCCTGGGCGGCCAGCAGCTTGTCGGGCAGCGGCGGTAATTGACCGCTGAGACTGGCCGAAGTGGCGTTGATGATCAGATCGAATTGCCGGCCCGCCAGTGCCGGGTAGGCAATGCTCGCCACTTCGCCGGTTTTTGCAAAATCAGCGGCTATGGCCGCCGCCTTGTCGAGGCTGCGGTTGGCGATCACGATTTGTTGCGGCCGGCTGTCAAGCAGGGGGCCCAGAATGCCTCGTGCGGCCCCGCCAGCGCCCAGAATCAGTATCCGGCTGCCGGGTAGCCTGATTTGCTGATTGTCGGTCAAATCCGTCACCAGGCCGATACCGTCGGTATTGTCGCCCAGTATGCCGCCGTCAGCCTGGATGGCCAGCGTATTGACCGCCCCGGCGAGACGGGCGCGCGGCGTCAGTCGCTCGGCGTATCGCCAGGCTAGTTCCTTGAGCGGAACCGTGCAATTGAGACCTTTGCCGCCGGCCGCAAAAAAACTTTCGGCGTTATCGCGGAAATTTTCCGGCGGTACGTCCCGGGCGCTGTAAATCAGGTTCTGCCGGGTCTGCTCCGCAAATCGGCCATGGATGTAAGGCGATTTGCTGTGGCCGACGGGGTGGCCGAATACGGCGTAGGTATCGGGAGAGTTCGTCATCTGCTTTTATGTTCGTTGTAGTAGCCAGCGCGCCGCCGATTTGGCGTAATAACTGAGTATGGCGTCGCAACCGGCTCTCTTGAGCGCCAGCAGCGATTCCATGACCACCTGTTCTTCATTCAGCCAGTCATTGAGCGCGGCGGCTTTGAGCATGGCGTATTCGCCGCTGACCTGATAGGCGAATGTCGGAACGCCGAAAGTCTGTTTGGCGCGGCGGATGATGTCCAGATAGGGCATGCCGGGTTTGATCATGATCATGTCCGCCCCTTCCTGCAGATCCAGGGCGATTTCGCGCAAGGCCTCATCGGAGTTGGCCGGATCCATCTGGTAGCTGTATTTGTTCGCCCCGCCCAGATTGGCGGCCGAACCGACTGCATCCCGAAACGGGCCGTAAAAAGCGGAGGCGTATTTTGCCGAATAGGCCAGAATTCGGGTGTTGATCTGACCGTTAACCTCCAGTTCGCGTCTGATTGCGGCTATCCGTCCGTCCATCATGTCGGAAGGCGCGACAATATCCGCGCCCGCTTCCGCATGCGACAAGGCCTGTTTGCATAAAACTGCTACGGTTTCATCATTGACGACATAGCCCTGTTCGTCCAGCAGGCCGTCCTGCCCGTGCGAGGTAAACGGATCCAGCGCGACATCGGTAATGACGCCCAATTCCGGAAACTCGGTTTTTAAAGCCCGGACTGCGCGTTGCGCCAGGCCATCTGGATTGTAGGCTTCGGCGGCCGTCACGGATTTTTTTTCGCTGCCGACAACCGGAAATAGAGCTATGGCCGGTATGCCGAGCGCAAGCAGAGCTTCCGCTTCCTTCAGCAGCAGGTCGATGGAGAGTCGGTTCACATCCGGCATGGAGGCGATCTGTTCCTGTTTGTTCTCGCCTTCGATGACAAACAGTGGGCAAATCAAATCGTCGGTCGATAGGCGATTTTCCCGCATCAGCCGCCGGGAGAAATCTTGATAGCGCATTCTGCGCATGCGCAAGGACGGAAAAGAATTGTGTGCTAAGGGTATTTTGTCCATACAGATCAAATTCGGGTGATTGTTTTTACGGATTCATGGCATACTAATCGTAGCTGTCTGCCGGCTATTCTACCCCCAAATCATCCCTGTTGCCTGATGCGCAGAATTTAAAGCCGCCTGACGGCAGGTTAGGCTTTACGTTTTCATGCCTCCCGATCTTTGCTAGAATCCACGACGGAGTAGTCATCATCATTATTATAAAAATAACCTCATCACAGCCATATGAATCAAAAGAAAATTCTGCTATTTGTCGTTTGTCTTGTCGGTCTGCTTGCCCTGCAAATCAAATATATTCTGCCACTGATGTACGATGTGGCCGGTTCCGATCTGTTTCTTGTCGAAAGCAAGGACAATGCCAGTCCTCTGCCGGTAAACAATGAAATGACCACTTTTGCCTTTGCCCACTGCAATACGCTAATCAAGAAGGAACTGGGTGAAGATAAAGCTGTTTCATTTGCGGCTCAGCCGACCAATATCTGGACTCTCGGCAATTACGAATATATCGTCAATGCCGATGTAGAAATTACCCCCAAGGAAGCCCCATCCGCCCTGCATCACTATGTATGCCGTATCCAGTACTCAAAAGGCGATGATGTTTCGGAAGCAGGCAATATCGAGGAATGGGATCTGCAAGGTGTTAGCGGCCTGGATTAAATCGGCATAAAGTCCGGATTTCAGCGGTTCCAAGGTTTTGCGCCGCCGTTCGTCAACGGCCTTTCCGATCCCCGGGTATCTGCTTTGGGTAAAAACGCACCGAACCTGGAGCGTAATGGAATTGACATTCTGTTTTTTTTGAATTTCGGGTAGAATGGGCGGATTTTCATCGACCGCGTCTTTGAAAAAGCCGTGGCATGGTGCCATGGTTACTAAAGTTTTCATTCATTAAGAGTACAACCATGGCTGATCTATCGCTATACAGAAACATCGGTATCTTCGCACACGTCGATGCCGGTAAAACAACCACTACCGAACGGATTCTGAAACTGACCGGAAAGATCCATAAAATCGGTGAAGTTCATGACGGTGCAGCGACTACAGATTTCATGGAACAGGAGCAGGAGCGCGGCATTACCATTCAGTCCGCCGCCACCTCTTGCGAGTGGAACGGTCACCGTCTGAATATCATCGATACTCCGGGTCACGTTGACTTTACCATTGAAGTGTATCGTTCCCTGAAAGTTCTGGATGGCGGCATCGGTGTGTTTTGCGGTTCCGGCGGCGTTGAACCGCAATCGGAAACCAACTGGCGTTACGCCAACGACTCGGAAGTCTCCCGCGTCATTTACATCAACAAGCTCGATCGTCTGGGTGCCGATTTTTATCGTGTCGTCAAACAGGTTGAAGAAGTGCTGGGCGCCCGCCCGCTGGTGATGACGCTGCCAATCGGCACCGAAGAAAACTTCGTCGGCGTGGTTGATCTGCTGACCCGTAAAGCCTGGGTATGGGATGAATCGGGGGATCCGTTGAAATACACCATTCAGGAGCCGCCGGCAGAAATGGCGAACTTGATTGAAGAATGGCGTGAAAAACTCATCGAAACTGCGGTTGAGCAGGACGACGACGCCATGGAAAAATATCTGGAAGGCGTGGAGCCGGATTTCGAAACCGTGCAAAGATGTATCCGCAAAGGCACTATCGATCTGGCGTTTTTCCCGACTTACGGCGGCTCATCCTTCAAAAACAAAGGCGTGCAATTGGTGCTGAACGCCGTTGTTGACTATCTGCCCAATCCGACCGAAGTCAAACCGCAGCCGGAAGTGGATCTGGAAGGTAACCCGACTGGCACTTTTGCGATCGTCGATGCAGACAAGCCATTGCGCGCCCTGGCGTTCAAAATTATGGATGACCGTTTCGGCGCTCTGACTTTCCTGCGGATTTATTCCGGCAAACTGGAAAAAGGCACCACTGTGCTGAATACTTTTACCGGTAAAACCGAACGTATTGGCCGTATCGTTGAAATGCACGCCAACTCCCGCGAAGAGCGCGATTCCGCTCAGGCCGGCGATATCGTTGCGGTTATCGGCATGAAAAACGTGCAGACCGGTCATACCCTGTGCGACCCGGACAAGCCGGCGACCCTGGAGCCCATGGTGTTCCCGGATCCCGTCATTTCGATTGCGATTTCGCCCAAAGATAAGGGTAGCAACGAAAAAATGGGTATCGCGCTGGGCAAGATGATTCAGGAAGACCCCTCTTTCCGGGTGGAAACCGATCAGGAAAGCGGCGAAGTCATCATTAAAGGCATGGGCGAGCTGCATCTGGATATCAAGGTCGATATTTTGAAGCGTACCCATGGCGTGGAAGTGAATGTCGGCAAACCGCAGGTTGCCTATCGCGAAACCATTACCCAGCGTATCGAAGACAGTTACACGCACAAAAAACAATCAGGCGGTTCCGGCCAATACGCAAAAATCGATTACATTATCGAGCCAGGCGAGCCAGGCAGCGGTTTTGTATTCGAATCTAGCGTTACCGGCGGCAACGTACCCAGAGAATACTGGCCTGCGGTCGAAAAAGGCTTTAAAGCCAGCGTCGACAAAGGTGTTCTGGCTGGTTTCCCCTGTCTGGATTTCAAGGTCAATCTGACAGACGGCTCGTTCCATGCGGTTGACTCTTCGTCCATCGCTTTCGAGATTGCGGCGCGTGCAGCCTATCGGCAGTCGATTCCAAAAGCCAGTCCACAGTTGCTGGAACCCATCATGAAAGTGGATGTGTATACGCCTGACAGTCATGTCGGTGATGTGATCGGCGACCTCAACCGCCGCCGCGGCATGATCAAATCTCAGGATCCGGGCATTACCGGCGTGCGCATCAAAGCCGACGTACCGTTGAGCGACATGTTTGGTTACATCGGCGACTTGCGCACCATGACCTCGGGGCGCGGACAGTTTTCCATGGAGTTTTCGCACTATACGCCTTGCCCGCGCAATGTTGCGGAAGAGGTTATCAAGGAAGTTAAAGAACGTAACAAGGATAAATAACGGCTGTTGACGGCTGAAGGCTTAGCCAGTCTTCAGTCTGCTGAGTCAAGTTAATGTAATGCTACCCGCCGCCGCGCTGGCGGCGGGTTCTTCAACCTCAAAGTTTTCCGACCTATACGGAAACTTGTTCATTGATCTAACCCTGGAAGAACATTATGGCTTTTGTAATCACCGAAAATTGCATCAAATGCAAATTCACCGACTGTGTTGACGTTTGCCCCGTTGACTGCTTTCATGAAGGGCCGAATTTTTTGGTTATTGATCCGGAAGAGTGCATCGATTGCACGCTGTGCGAACCGGAATGCCCTGCCAACGCGATTTTCGCCGAAGATGAAGTGCCGGAAGGGCAGGAGCATTTTATCGCCCTGAATGCGGAATTGGCTAAAACCTGGCCGATTATTACAGAAGTAAAGGACGCTTCGCCGGATGCGGAAGAATGGAATGGCAAGCCGGATAAATTTGCCTTGCTGGAAAGATAATAACCTGTTTTATCGCACATTAAATTTCCGGTGTTTCGGCCGCCTTTCCCGCCGTTATGGGGGTGTAGGGGTTCAGGAAGCCGGAATTTGATGTGCAATGCTCTCTAATTTCCATCCCCCGCCTACCCGTCTCTCCCGGAAATTTGCACAGTCATGACAAAATGACCGGCGCTGAAGGCTGTCGGATTGACGACAATGCGTTAAATTGCGGCAGGCATCGCTACAAAAACCAAAGGTCTTCTTTCAAAATAAGCTTCCGGCCAGCCGCCGTCCTTTTAAGCGATTTCTGTGTAATGCATTGTCAATCAAAACTTTAGCGATTTTCAGCATGCCGCTTTCGGAGTGGCGTAGCGAACTGGCATCATAATTGATGCGAGTATCATAACCGGCCATTCAGCTTCTCCCCGGTTGATCATCGGGCTCGCGTCTATTCATGACCCGGGCATAGGCAATGCATACAGAAAACGGCAGGATAATGACAACTTATGCGATCGGCAGTGTAAAAGGCAATTACCGTCTGCTCTTAAAGCTTTTGGATACCATCCGTTTCGATCCTGAGTGTGATCGGCTGTGGTTTACCGGCAATCTGGTCAATGAGGGGCCGGAGTCACTGGCGGTACTGAGATTCGTCAAGAGTCTGGGCAAAGCGGCTGTGACCGTGCTGGGTACTCAGGAATTGCATTTATTGGGCAGGATGACGGCTTTTGCCGAACGGCAGGAAAATGACAATCTGGATGAGATCCTCGATGCGCCGGACAGGGACGAGTTGATGAAATGGTTGCGGAACCGGCCGCTGATCCACCATGACGCCAAACTGAATTTTACCCTGGTGCATGCCGGCATTCATGCCGAGTGGACATTCAGCAAGGCTTTGACCCTTGCCTATGAGGTGGAGTCAGTGCTTTCCGGCAGTAATTTTGCCGCTTTCTTCGAAAGTCGGGGCCAGGAACAGACCGCCTGGCACGCAAAGCTGCGCGGCTGGAAGCGGCTGAACTTTATCTGCAACGCCTACACTTTGCTGGCTTATTACAATGAGCGGGGCCGGCTGGATTTCAGAACGCGCGGCCCGGTAGCGGCGCATCAGGATGGCTTGACGCCCTGGTATCGGCACACCGAACGGATGACGGCCGCCTTGAATATTGTTTTTGCCGATGAAGCCAATTTTGCCGACGCCCCGGCGCCGGGCATTTATCCTGTATCCGCGCAGTCAGGGCTGGAGGCTTTAAAATTGTCCGCAGAGCCTGAAATAATCCGGCTTGATTAACATCAAAGTTCATCAGTGGTATCGGCTAATGGAAAGGGAAGTCTGTACCGACTTCAATCACTTAAAAGCCAAAAGCCATCTTTAAAAAGGGGGCAGGGTAATTTGTTTTTTATGATACCCCCGGATTTAAACCGCTACCCCAAAAAACCATTGGACAATAAAAAACCCGCCAAGCCGTCCAGCTTGCGGGTTTTTGGATTTCTTTGAACAGTATTAAACCATTTAATGGAGGCTGCGACCGGAATCGAACCGGTATATACGGCTTTGCAGGCCGCTGCATAACCATTTTGCTACGCAGCCAAATCAGGCAAACAAAAAAGCCGCGTCTATTAACGCGGCTTTTTTTAATTTTGGAGCGGGAAACGAGATTCGAACTCGCGACCCCAACCTTGGCAAGGTTGTGCTCTACCACTGAGCTATTCCCGCGTTGCTATTTATCCGGCTATTATAGCTTTAAAAATTAACCTGTCAACAGTTATTGCAAATTAATTGCCAGCGCCCAGCCGCGTTTGCCTTCGCATTCGCCACTCAGCATTTCCACCTCGACAAATACGTCTTTTTTACCGTAAGCGTCCTGCGACTGGACGACTTTTACCGGCGTGCCGTCAGGAATATGCTTGCATCCGCCTTCGCGGTCATTTTCCTCGGTATCGTCGTAAGCCGCCATGGAGCCGGGTACGGCGACCAGACGGATGGTGGCGTTCTGGTCGTAGGCGTTGGCGCCTTTCAGGACATAGTTTTGTCCGATTACGACCGGCTTGGCCTGATGAACAGGCATTTTGGCGTTCGAGCCGCCGCCGGCGAACAACAGAACTATCAGCAGAACGACACCGCCTATTACGCCAAAAAATACCTTGGGATTGGAATCTTTCAATGCCAGGAAGTTTGCAAGCATGCCGCCGATTGCGTTTTGAGCGGCTTCGGCAGGCTGGCTTGCGGCCGGCTGCGCATCCGGTTTTGACGCGCCGGATTCATTCTGGGTTGGTTCTTCGTTTTGATTATGCGTGTCTTTTTCGTTATTGTTCTCGTCGATGCTCATGCTGTTTGTCCTCTCAAAAAATTAGTTATTATTATGCTGGATACTTAACGTTACCATGCTATGCAAACATTTCAAGCTTTCATTTTACCGACATTTTCAGTGAATGGTTAGAGTCTTGTCAACCATATGATAATAAAATGAAAAATAGCTTATCCGGCCTAATGTCGCCGTCTGGGCGATCCCGGTTCGGCTCAATCTGCCAGACAGGGCCGCGAGCGCCCGACCGGGTGGCGGCCATAACCAATTGTCTGGCGGTTTTGCCGTGCAGCGGATTATGCCATGAGATTTGAAAAATTGGGGCGCTGTCAATGCCGGCTGGCGGCATTTCAGAGGGCAGTCCGGTTGTCGGGAGCGGATTGTGCTTGTAATATAATCGACATATGATAAAAAGGACGCCATGTCTACTGTAATTTTTTACAGGATGAGGGAAGGGGCTATTTTTTTAGCAGATTTGTAAAGTTTTGGGGCGCAGGATGAATATCATGTGTAGACTTGACCGTGGATTTTTCGGTGATGGCGGATGCTGACTCTTATTGCGCAAAATAGCTTTATTCATCTGGATGTAGGCTTGTATCGGAATTTGTTCGAATCATCATCCAAAGGCATGATGATCACCAATGCGGATAATGAAATTATTCATGTTAATCATTCTTTTACCAGAATAACCGGATATGATGCGTCCGAAGTGATCATGCTCAATCCCCGGGTGTTATCCTCCGGGCGGCATGATGCGAATTTTTATCGCTGTTTGTGGGAGCAACTGAGGTTGCGAGGTTGCTGGGAAGGCGAAATATGGGACAAGCGTAAAAATGGTGAAATCTTTCCGTCGTGGCAAACGGTCGATGCGCTTAAAAATCCTGAAGGCAGGATCACTCATTATCTTAGTGTGTTCAGCGACATTATGCCTCTAAAAACCACCGAAAACGAATTATGGAAGTTAGCCCATCATGACGGGCTGACCGGATTGCTGAATCGCAGGGCGCTTGAGCAGCGACTGGATGCGGAAATTTCGGCTGCGCGCCGTTCAGGGCGAAACGGGATTCTGATTTTTTTGGATCTGGATGATTTTAAGAAAATCAATGACACGCTCGGCCATAAAGCCGGTGATAGGCTGCTGGTCGAAGTGTCCAGACGACTGGGGCAGTATTTGCGCAAGGAGGATGTGTTCGCACGCCTGAGCGGCGACGAGTTTGTCATCATGCTGACCGATCTGTCGGCATCGCTGGATGGTACCGCGCTGGCGGCGGCCGGCGTGATCAGAAATATGCTGCAAATCCTTGCCACGCCTTTTGTGATCGATGGACAGGCTTTGAATATTTCCGCCAGCTTTGGCGTTACATTTTTCCATCCTTTTGCCGATACCGCCGAGGAGGCGCTGAAGCAGGCGGACACGGCCATGTATTTATCCAAAAAACATGGCAAAAACACCTATACATTTTATCATCCGGCCATGCAGGAAGCGGCTGATCTGCGCCTGTATTTTGAAACGGAACTGCGTAACGCCGTTCATGCCGACCAGATAACTCTGGTTTATCAGCCCCAGTATGATCAGCATCAGCAGTTGCTGGGGTATGAAGCGCTGGCGCGCTGGAATCATCCCGAAAAAGGCGAGATCATGCCCTCGGATTTTATTGCCATGGCAGAGGAAACCGGCATTATTATCGAGATGGGTGAAAAAATCCTGTCGATTGCCTGTGCGCAGATGGCCGAATGGCAGCGTGGCGGGGCGACTGTGCCGATGTTGTCCATCAACGTCAGTCCCACCCAGTTCAATCACCACAATTTTGTGGACAGGGTATTGGCGATTTTCAAAGCCACGGAGATCGATCCGGCGAAAATTACCCTGGAAGTTACCGAGAATCTGATCATCAGCAATGTGGATGAAGTCATAGACAAGATGAATGCGCTTAAAACCTGGGGCGTCAGGTTTGCGATCGATGATTTTGGAACCGGTTATTCATCTTTGGCGTATCTGAAAAAATTGCCTATCGATCAGTTGAAAATCGATCGTTCCTTCATCAAGGACATTGTCAATAACAATAACGATGCGGTGATCGTCAATACCATTTTGTCCATGGCCGAACATCTGCGGATGGAAATAATTGCCGAAGGCGTGGAAAATCAGGCGCAAAACGATCATTTGATCAAGTCAGGCTGCAAGGGTTTCCAGGGGTACTGGCTGTGCCCGCCTTTGCATGGATATGAAGTGTTTCAGTCAGGATTCTGCTGAACGATGCGCTTCGGCCGTCAGTCCGCTGTTGCCGGCCTGTTCCGGTAAAACCACATCTGGTAAATACTCAATAAAATCTGCGCGCCCATGGACAGCCCCATCAGCGCGCCGCTTAGCACCACGACGTAGGCGAATTCCGGAAGCGTCCGGGTAATAAACCAGGATAACACGTCCAGCAGCATCGCCACGAAAGGAATGACGACCGCCACTCGCTTTACATAAATATTGATGTCGCAAAGCAGAAAAATTCTGCCGATAAAATACAGGATAAAGGCAATGCCGAACAAATGGATATGCGAAACTCTGACCAGCGCCGGCACGGTTGCGCCGCTGGCATGGGCAACTTCGAATACGCCGTTGTAGTTTGTCAGATCCGGCAGCGAGGGGTTGATGGCCGGCGTATGGCAGAGCACGCAATCGCGATTCAAAATGGGGGCGATCCGTTCCTTATAGCCGGATTCCTCGGCGCCATTGTTTATCCATCTTAAAATGCTTTCCTTGTCACTTTTGTATTTGAGGTTGGGTTCCATGATGCCGTTGATTGCCGACGCCAGTCGGGTTTGATGGCTGGAGCCGTGATACATGATGACGATATCCTCAATGGAAACGCCGGGTTTGCCGTCTCGGCCCTGAACGGTGTAATACAAATTGACCAGTGCCACGAGATAACCCAGGCCTATGGTTAGCAGAAAAACCGTGTTTAGGATGCGTTCGCTGACGGAAATATCGCTGAAACGGGTATAGGGTTTGGTCATGGCGAGCGGGTCAGGGAAAATGGAAGGTGGATGAATCTTGAAAAACATTAATCTTCATCGAACACCAGTTTTGTTAAAAAACAATGGCATATTGATGGCGTCAGCTGTTTCGACGCACATCGGTAAGAATATTGCCATGACATGCCCCGGATTTCAGGATTCTATTATCCTACGAGCAGGCTTATTGGGAAAAATTTTTATCCTGTCGATTTATTTATGACGCCATACAGAAAAAGTTGGGTGGTTTCCTGGGCCCAGATTTCGATTTCGGCCTGATCCGGCGTTTCTTCCAGGCCAAGCTGAAGTCTTTGAAAGCGTTCGCCGCGCAAGGAACTGATGAATTGTTCCGCCAAAAAATGCGGATCCACAGAACGGATGTAGCCGGTCTGCTGCTGGCGGCTGAAAAAGTCGGCCAGATGGTCAAGGGTGCGTTTGGGGCCCTGCTCGTAAAACTGGATGGCAAGATCAGGAAAGCGTGGTGATTCCCCTAGCAGGATGGCGCGGATTCTGATCACGTCCGGCCGGGTGACGCGGTATAAAAACAGCTTGGCGAAGGTCGTCAGCGCTTGCTCCATGGGGGCATCCTGATCCAGCAGCGTTTCGATGAACTGGTCGCTGCAGCGCCTGATCAGGGCGCCGAACAGGCCGGCCTTGTCGCCAAACTGGTTGTAAATAGTCCGCAGGGATACCCGCGCGCTACGGGCAATGGTCTCCATGCTGAGATTGCCGTAGCCATTTTCCAGAAAAAGCTGGCTTGCGGCATCCAGCAATCTATCGTGGCTTAATTGTTCTTCACCCTTACATGGGCGTCCACATCTAATCATGCAGTAGTTCTCATAAAAAGCAAGTTGACTTATATAAAGGCAATAATCTAGACTAAACGGTAACGAACATTACCGTTTAGTTTCTGCAAAAACTAGGAGCCCCAAAAAAATGGAACAATATACAGGCAATCCAGAGGCTGTTGCGCAAAGATTTTCACAGTTGCGATGTTTTTCACAGTTACGGCAGGCCAAGGCGATGGGTCTCAATCAAGGCATAAAGGCAAGAATGTTTTTGCTTTGCATGGGGTTGCCGTTGATACTCGGCGGCTGCGGACAGGGAGAATCGGCTTTGGCGGTAATGCCGCCGCCGGTTGTTAAAGTCGCCCAGCCGTTGAGTCGCAATGCGACGGAATGGGACGAGTATACCGGCAGGGTGGAGGCGATCAATGCGGTTGATGTCAGGGCCAGGGTCGGCGGCTATCTGGAAAAGGTCAATTTTACGGCCGGCGCTAAAGTGAACAAGGGCGATTTGTTGTTTCAGATCGATCCCAGGCCCTATAAGGCCCAGCTTAATTACGCGACAGCCGAGCTGGAAAGAGCCCGATCCCGGCATGAACTGGCCAGAAACGATTTGCGTCGCGCCGAAAGTCTCTATAACGAGAAAGCCATCTCGGCCGAAGAATTCGACATGCGCAGCAAGGGTTTGCGCGAGGCCGCGGCTGCGGTGGAATCTGCCGAAGCCAATCTCTATAGCGCCCGCATCAATCTCGATTATTGCGAAATACGGGCTCCCATCACTGGCCGCATAGCCCGGGAACTGATCACCGCCGGCAATCTGGTGACCGGTGGAGATACCACGGTACTGACCAGCATTGTTTCTATCGATCCGGTTTATGTGTATATGGATGTCGATGAACAGGCGGTACTCAAATACCGGCGGCAAAGACTGCAACAGGGCCGTGGCTCCGGCGATCTGAAGGGCACGCCGGTGGAGCTGGCCGTTGCCGACGAGGCAGGCTATCCGCACAAGGGGCAGATAGATTATGTCTCGCCGCGCGAAGACGCCGCCACCGGTACCGTGACCTTGCGAGCGGTGTTCTCCAATCCGGATGAATTGTTGAGTCCGGGGTTCTTTGCCCATAGCAGGGTGCGTAGCGCCACGCCTTATTCTGCGCTGCTGATACCGGACAAGGCGATAGCCACCGACCAGGCGCAACGCTTTGTCTGGGTGGTGAGTCAGGATAATCATGCAGCGTATCGCAAAGTGGAGCCAGGGGCGCGGATAGGGCAAATGCGGGTGATTACCCAGGGTTTGCAGGCCGGGGAATGGGTGGTGGTTGATGGTTTGCAGAAATTGAAGCCAGGCGCTCCGGTCAAAGCGGAGCAGATAGTTCTGACTGAACGGCAAGAGAATCAATAACACATGGAAAAGTTTACCAATTTTTTTATTGACAGGCCGATTTTTGCTTCGGTGCTGTCCATCGTCATCGTACTGGTCGGCGGTCTGGCGCTGATCGGTCTGCCCATTACCCAATATCCGGAAATTGCGCCGCCGACCGTGGTTGTTAGCGCGTCATATCCGGGCGCCAACGCCAATGTGGTGGCGGAAACGGTCGCCACGCCCATCGAACAGGAAGTGAACGGCGTCGAAGATATGCTGTATATGTCCTCCACATCCACCAATAGCGGCAGTATGGCGCTGACCATTACCTTCAGGCCGGGCTCCAATCTGGATAAGGCGCAGGTTCTGGTTCAAAACCGGGTGGCCCTGGCGGAGCCCAGATTGCCTGAAGAAGTCAGGCGGCAGGGTCTCAGCATCAAGAAAAGCAGTCCGGATTTAAGTCTGGTGGTGAACCTGGTCTCGCCCGACAAACGTTATGACAGCATTTATCTCAGCAACTATGCGCTGTTGCAAATCAAGGACACCCTGGCCCGTTTGCCGGGCGTGGGCGATATCATGGTGTTTGGCGCCCGCGACTATAGTATGAGGCTGTGGCTGAATCCCGAAAAAATAGCCGCCCGCAATCTGACCGCCGGCGAGGTGATTGAAGCGGTTCGCGAACAAAACGTTCAGGTTGCGGCCGGGGTGGTCGGGCAGCAGCCAGCGGCGGACAGCCCGGACTTTCAATATACCGTCAGCGCCCAGGGGCGGTTGACGGAACCGGAACAGTTTGGGGCAATCGTCATCAAACAAGGCCGCAACGGCCAGTTGACACGGCTACGGGATGTGGCGCGGGTTGAAATGGGTGCCAAGGACTACAATGCGGTATTGCATCTGGATGGCGAGCCTACGGTTGGGCTGGCTATTTTCCAGTTACCGGGCTCCAATGCCCTGGAGACCAAAAAGGCCGTGGTCGATGCCATGGAAAAGTTGAAAACCCGCTTTCCGGAAGGCCTGGATTATGTGCTGGTTTACGATACCGTGGTCTTTATCCAGAAATCGATCGATGCGGTGACCAAAACCCTGTTCGAAGCGATTTTGCTGGTGGTGTTCGTGGTCATCCTGTTTTTGCAGAACTGGCGGGCGGCGTTGATTCCCATGCTGGCCGTGCCGGTATCATTGATCGGCGCTTTTGCAGTGATGGCTGCGCTGGGGCTGTCGCTGAACACTTTGTCGCTGTTCGGTCTGGTGCTGGCAATCGGCATCGTGGTGGACGACGCCATCGTGGTGGTGGAAAACGTGGAGCGGCATATCGCCCAGGGTCTTGGAGCCAGAGAGGCCACGCGACTGGCGATGCACGAGGTGGTCGGGCCCATCGTCGCCACTGCGCTGGTGCTGGTTGCGGTTTTTGTGCCGACCGCATTCATTACCGGGGTGTCGGGCGCATTTTATAAACAGTTTGCCCTGACTATCGCCGTGTCCACCGTCATTTCCGCCTTCAACTCGCTGACCTTGAGTCCGGCTCTGTGCGCGTTGCTGCTGGACAGGGCGCATGGCGATAAGGACGCCTTCACCCGGTTGTTCGATCGGGCGTTCGGCTGGTTCTTTACTCGGTTCAACCGCTTTTTCGATGAAGTCAGCACAGCGTATTCCCGGCTGGTGGGCAGGCTGATCAGAATGACGGCGGTGGTCTTGCTGCTGTATGTCGGTCTGAATGGCCTGAACGTACTATTGTTTCAGAAAGTGCCCAGCGGTTTTATCCCGCAGCAGGATCAGGGCTATCTTATTCTCTATGTGCAATTGCCGGATGCCGCTTCCCTGGCGCGCACCGAGGATGTAGTCAGGCAGGCCAACAGCATCATCATGGCGACTGACGGTATCGCGCATGTCAACGAATATGTCGGCTGGTCGATTTTGACCCGAGCCAGTCAATCCAATGTGGCCACTATGTTTGCCCGGCTCAAATCTTTTGAACAGCGTACCGGACATGCCGATCTTTATGCGGACGCCATCATCAAAAATCTGAATCAGCGGCTGGCTGTAATTCCCGACGCCAGGATAGCGGTGTTTGCGCCGCCGCCGGTCAGAGGCATGAGCGCCGTGGGCGGTTTCAAAGTGCAAATCGAAGACCGCTCCAATGCCGGCCTGGATGAGTTGCAGCGGGTGACGTCGGATCTGATCGGCAAAGGCAATCAACAGGCAGGTCTGGCGGGTTTGTTCACCACTTTCCGGGCCGGTGTGCCGCAATTGTTTGTGGATGTCGATCGGGCCAGGGCCAAAGCCATGAATGTGCCGCTGCAGGATATTTTCGATACGCTGCAGATTTATCTTGGATCTTTATATGTGAATGATTTCAATAGTTTCGGTAGGACTTATCAGGTTGTGGCCCAAGCGGATTCCCAGTTCAGAATGACGCCTGAAGATATTCTGGAATTGAAGACCAAAAATGCCGCCGGTGGCATGGTGCCGCTGGGCGCCATTGCTGATGTTCGCGAGATTGTCGGGCCGGATAAGGTGACCCGCTATAATATGTACCCCTCCGCGGAAATAAACGGCAGCACCTTGCCGGGGATCAGTTCCGGTCAGGCCATTTCCATCATGGATCGGCTATTGGCCGCCGAGTTGCCGCCGGGTTTTGATTTTGAATGGACGGAGCTGACCTTGCAGCAGGTGCTGGCGGGCAATGTGGCCTTTCTGGTTTTTCCGCTCAGCGTCATTTTTGTGTTTCTGGCGCTGGCTGCGCAATACGAAAGTTGGTCGTTGCCCTTTGCGGTGATTCTGATTGTGCCGATGTGTATTCTGTCTGCAATGACAGGCTTGTGGTTGAGCCATATGGATAACAATATTTTTACCCAGATCGGTTTTATCGTGCTGGTTGGTCTGGCCAGCAAAAACGCCATTCTGATTGTGGAGTTCGCCAAACGCCGCCAAGAAGCGGGAGCCGGCATACTGGAGGCGGCGGTCGAAGCGTCCCGAATCAGGCTGCGGCCAATTTTGATGACCTCTTTCGCTTTTATCATGGGGGTATTCCCCTTGGTGGTCGCCAGCGGCGCCGGGGCGGAATCGCGGCAGGTGCTGGGCACTGCAATGTTTAGCGGCATGATAGGGGTGACGCTGTTCGGGCTGTTGCTGACGCCGGTGTTTTATGTCGCCGTTCAGCTATGGGTTCGGCGTCCGGGAGCGAAGGATGATGGACAAACCATGCCGTCGCATCGGCATTCCTAGGATAGGTGTTTTATGATCAGGCATTTGCTATACCGAATCGGCGTGGAAACCGGCAGAAGCGCCGCCATGAAAAGGCTGGGCTTCAGTTTCCTGTTTTTCAGCGCACTATTGTTGAACGGCTGTGCTGTCGGGCCGGACTACCAGCCGCCCAAGGTGGACATTCCTGAAAACTTCGCCAACGCGGGGTCTGCCGAATATTCCGGGCATGAAGCCGAAGTCGGCTGGTGGAAGCTGTTTCACGACCGGCAACTCATGGTGCTTGTGGAACAAACCTTGAGCCATAATTATGACATGCAGGCTGCGCGGGCCAATCTTGGCGAAGCCAGGGCGCTGTATCTGGAAGCGGGGCTGAATCTGTTACCGCAGGTCAGTGCGCATGGCAATTATACCGACACCCTGCGCAGTACGTCCTCGCTGAACAATCGGACTTATGTGCCGCGTGGTCTGCATTTGCTCAACACTGGATTCGACGCCTTCTGGGAAGTGGATTTTTTTGGGCGTGTGCGACGAAACGTCGAGGCGGTCGATGATGAAGTGGATGCGCAGCAGGCCAGCCTGCAGGACATAGGCGTAAGCCTGGTGGCCGAAGCCGCCCGGAATTATTTTGAATTGCGCGGACTGCAAAAACAATTGCAGGTTGCAGTGAAAAATGCCGAAAATCAAAAGATTACCCTGGAGTTGACGCAAAAGAAACTGGATAATGGCCGGGGAACGGAGCTGGATGTTTCCAGAGCGCTGGCGCAACTGGAAACCACCAGAGCGACCATTCCCGGACTAAAAATCGCAATCGCTCGCGCCATCCACCGGCTCGGGGTGCTTACCGGGCAATTGCCCGACGCCCTGACCGAAAAGCTCTCCCGGCCGCTGGATATGCCGGTAGCCCCGGATAGCATCGCCATAGGCAGTCCCGCGCAGTTATTGAAGCGACGTCCGGATATCCGCGTTGCCGAGCGAACCCTGGCGGCGGCGACAGCGCGTATCGGCGTGGCGGTCGGCGATCTGTTTCCCAAAGTCACTTTCGTGGGAACGATCGGCCTGGAAGGCGGTACGTTCGGCAGCATGACGACGCCCGGTTCCGACAGTTATGCCTTCGGGCCCCGAATTAGCTGGGCATTTCTGGATATGGGCAGAGTGTATGCGAGAATAAAGGCGGCTGACGCCCGTGCGGCGGCCAGTCTGGCCCAATACCAGCAGACTGTTTTGAATGCGCTGGAAGAAACCGAGAATGCGCTGGTCTCCTATAATCAGGAGCGGGTCAGGCGGGCGTCGCTGGCGACGGCGGCCGCGGCCAGCGAAAGAGCCAATCAATTGGCCCACTTGCGCTATGAGGCGGGAGTTGCGGATTTTCTGACCGTACTGGACACCGAATTGCGATTGTTGCAGGATCAGAGCCAACTGGCCCAAAGCGAAACCGCCACCGCAACAGCGCTGACGGCAGTCTACAAGTCTCTGGCCGGCGGTTGGGAATCGGCGAAGGAAAAGACCGAAGCCGTCGATTGATCGCAAGGCAATTTTGGGGGCGGAGGCCGGTTGTCTACAAACGGAATGGGCTTGCCACTAGCATTGAAAATGAAATTTTGAGAAACTGCCCGGCATTTTTCCCCGAACATGGGGTTTTCTCGCCTGATTGATATTTATACTGCCCGGGCGCGCTGTCCGGCCGGTAGTTCTCAGGCGGAAAAAGTCCGTTTCATAATCGAGAGAACAGTGTTTCTTAAATTTACGTCTTTTGCGCTAGTCGGGGTTTTGGGTACGGCGGCGCACTATCAGGTTCTCTATTTGCTGGTCGAGTCGCAAGGCTTCGATCCGGTCATGGCTTCAGGGTATGGCGCGATAGCCGGATTACTGGTCAATTATGTGCTGAATTTCAAATTGACCTTTAATTCCACCCAGTCTCATACCCGGGCTTTTCCCAAGTTTGCGCTGATAGCCTCCTTTGGCATGGGCTTTAATCTGGCGTTGATGGCCGTTCTGACGCAACGATTTTATTATCTGTATGCGCAGGTTCTGACGACGCTACTGGTTCTAATCTGGAATTTTTTCGCCAACACCTTTTGGACTTTTAAAATGGATAAAACCGCTAATCCATCCACTGTCAGGCTCGCCAATGTTTTAAAAATCCTGTTTTCAGGGTGGGGACTGATTGCGGCTATCGTATTGATTCGGCTGCTGACGCTCGGGTGGTATCCGTTATACGATCCATCTGAAGCCAGATATGCGGAAATGGCGCGTAAAATGCTTGAAAGCGGCAACTGGGTGACGCCCATGATCGATTACGGTGTGCCGTTCTGGGGAAAGCCGCCGTTGACGATCTGGTTAAGCGCCATCAGCATGGGCCTGGGCGGCATCAATGAATTTGCAGTGCGCCTGCCCTCATTCCTGCTGGGGGCGGGTATAGGCTGGGCGGTTTATTATCTGGCTAAAATCCAGCGCGGCGGCGATTATGCCGTTTCCAGCGTTTTGGCGCTTGGTAGTAGTGTGTTGTTTTTTGTGATGTCCGGTTCCGTGGCGATGGATCAGGCCATGAGTTTCGGAGTCACGCTGGCGCTGGTGTCGTTCTGGCTGGCGTTGCGCGGGGAAAACAGGTACTGGGGGTACGTTTTCTTCATCGGGCTCAGTGTCGGTTTAATGGCGAAAGGGCCGATCACTCTGGTGTTGTCGGGAACCTGTATCGGTTTGTGGACATTGATCACCGGCCGCTGGCTGGATATCTGGAAGTCCATACCCTGGTTTTCCGGCTGTTTGCTGATGCTGTGCGTCTGCCTGCCCTGGTATCTGATTGCGGAACAGAGCACGCCGGGATTTCTGGAATATTTCTTTATCGGCGAGCATTGGAAGCGTTTTACCGAAAGCGGCTGGAAAGGCGATCTGTACGGGGTGGGCAGGGCGCACCCGCGCGGTATGATCTGGGTTTACTGGCTGCTGGGCGGTTTTCCCTGGGTTTTTGTGATACTCAAACGCTTTTCCGTCGCTGCAATACGTAAACAGGCGGGAACGCTGGTGCGTTCGGATGATGACTGGCGGTTGTACTGTCTGTTGTGGATGCTGGCCCCGCTACTGTTTTTTACCTTTTCCGCAAACGTGATCTGGACGTATGTGCTGCCCGGTTTGCCTGGGCTTGCCTTGCTGGTGGCGGATCAGTTGCAACTAAAGACCGTCCAGCGGGCTGTTTTAACCCTGTGCGTACCACTGGGGTTTTTAGCGGTGGTGATAGCCTATTATTTGCCTGGTGCAGATTTCTTCAGATCGCAAAAACGGCTGGTGGAGGCCTATCAGCAACAGGCGGCGGCCGATGAGCATTTGGTCTATTTAAACGAAAAAACCTATTCCATCCAGTTTTATCTGCAAGGCATAGCCATTGAGGTTCAGGACAGCGCTGATCTGAATAAGATGATTGCCGGCGGCGGACATGACTTTTATGTGGTGCGCAAACCGGTGTTCGAGAGTCTGTCCGCCGCAGCAAAAGCCCGGCTCACGCCGGTCAGCCATTATGGTGAATTTACCTTGTTTCATGGGGTTGCCGGGTAGTCATGGCGGGTTTTGACGGTAAAACCATCGATTTAATCGTCAATGCCGACGATTACGGTTATTTTCCCTGCGTCAGCAAAGGCATACTGGATCTGGCAAAAGCCGGCAAGCTGACCGCTACCGGCGTTCTGGCGAATAGCCCGCATTTGAATGTGCAGATGGCGTGGCTGGACGATGTTGCCGCTCTGGATGTCGGCGTACATCTTAATTTGAGCTTTAAACAGCCTTTGACGGCGGTTATGGCGGAGAAGCTGCGTGCCTGGGGCGGCGAATTTCCGGGTGTCGGGCGGATGACGCGGCTGATTTTGACGCGACGGATCACCCTGGAAGACGTCCGCAACGAATGGCGGGCGCAAATCGCCGCCTGCCAGCAGGGTCGCGACTTGCAGTTTCTGAACTCCCATGAACATATTCACATGCTGCCGGTGCTGTTTCCGTTGGCGATGGAGCTGGCCGACGAGTTCCGGATTCCGCATGTCAGGCTGACGCGAGCGGAATGGCTGTGGCCGATGGGGATTTCCGGCTGGATGCGCAATACCCTGATGCAGGCCATGCAGACCGTCAATCAAGCGCACTATGGCGCGCCGGTGTTGCTGGGGCTGAGCCGGAGCGGCAGGCTGGATGAGGCTTATCTCGGCAAACTGTTCTCCAGGCTCAAACCTGGAAACAGGTATGAATTAATGTGCCATCCGGGATTTTTCGACCCCGGGCAAATTTCGCAACCCGGACTGATAGCCTATCATGACTGGGAAGGCGAATTGGCACTTTTACAGAGTCCGGCTGTCGAGGCTTTATACGACAGATTCGGCATTCGTTTGGCGCATTATCGGAATCGGACAGGTTAAGTTTATGAGCGTAGAAACAAATTCAGCTGGTTTGGTGAGCGTGGTGGTGCCTGCCTACAATGAGGCCAGGGGCATCAACACCGCAATCAGGCAGATGGCCGGCATTCTGGAGGGCTGCCAGTCAAACTGGGAAATTATCGTAGTCGACGACGGCAGTCGCGACGCCACCTACCGGAATATTTGCGAACTGTCCGAACAGGAGCCCCGAGTCAAGGCTGTCGCCCTGAGCCGGAATTTTGGCAAGGAAGGCGCTTTACTGGCCGGACTGGAGTATGCCGCCGGCGACGCCGTCATCACCCTGGACGCCGACCTGCAGCATCCGCCAGGACTGATTCCGGACATGCTCGCGAAATGGCGGCAGGGCGCGCAGATCGTTCATGCCGTCAAGCGTAACCGTAACCGGGACTCGATGGCGAAAAAAGCCACCGCTTTTTGCATTAATAAAATCATCTCCGGACTGGGCGGCATCAATATCAACAATTCCTCGGATTTTAAATTGCTGGACAGGGAGATTGTGGACATCATTGTCTATCAGTTGCCGGAACGGCAGCGTTTTTTTCGTGGTCTGACCAGTTGGCTGGGTTTTACCGAGGATTACATTTATTTCGATGTCGATGATCGGCTGGAAGGCGAGAGCAAATGGTCGGTGTGGTCATTACTGGAGTTGTCGATAACCGCACTGACTTCGTTTACCTCTCTGCCGCTACGGATAGTGACTTTTTTAGGTATCGCAACCTTGCTGCTGGGGGCGGGAGTCGCCACCGACGCTGTTTTGTCGTATATGAAAGGCCAGGCGGTTTCCGGTTTTGCGACGACCATTATCACCTTGCTGCTGATAGGCAGTTTTATTATGATCAGTCTGGGAATCATCGGCGAATACATCGCCAAGATTTACGAAGAAGTAAAGGCCAGACCTCTGTACCTGGTCAAAGCCAGTAATGGTTTTGCAAAAGCGCCGACAAGTAGACAATGAGGCTGTCGGTTGTTCAGCGCGATAAGCGGGCTAAAAATTGCAATTAGAACTGGCGGCTATTGTAAAATGAGCACCATAGACAAGTTTTGAGGTGATATTTTGATTGGGTGGCTGCTTCTGTTTCTTGCGGGTTGTGCTGAAATTGTTTTTGCATTGAGTCTTAAATATAACGAAGGCTTCAGCAAGCTATGGCCAAGTGTGGTGACGGGCGTGTCCGGCGCCGCCAGTTTTTATTTGCTGATGCTGGCCATCAGAAGCCTGCCTTTGGGGACAGCCTATGCGGTATGGACCGGGATGGGCGCTGTCGGTGTGGCGATAATCGGCATTTTTTTGTTTAAGGAATCGGCTGACTGGGCAAGACTGTCGTCCATTTTGCTGATTATCATTGGTATTGTCGGCCTCAAGCTGACGCATGTCGAATAATGCTGCATCTGATTTCCCTGCCTGTACTGCAGCCGGAAATTATTGAGCGCATCGCCGCTGGCGATGACGTGCTGCTGCAACACAATCTGGTTTGGCTGGCAAAGCAGGGCCATAGCGACAACGCCAGATTGCTGGAACTGTTGCGCCGGCCCTGCGGAGTTTATGTCATGCAGGACATGCTGACTGCCTGCGGCATGGCACCGGACGGGATTCTGCCCGGCGTCAGTATCATAGATTATTCCGGATTGGTGGAATTGACGGTCAAAAATCCGGTGATTCATACATGGTGCTGACGGCTGGCGGCGCCCTGCCTGAAACCACTGCCGATGGATTTTTGCGCGACACCGGTTTGTGGAGCCCTGCCGTTGCGGTGGAGCTGGCGAGCAGGGAAGGTCTGGAGCTAAGCGAAGCGCACTGGGAAATACTGTTGTTTATCCGCGAGTATTACCGGCAGTACAGACATTTGCCGAATGCCCGCATGTTTGTGTCCGCCATTCGTAAACAGTTGGGAGAGACCAGGGGTAACAGCCGTTATCTGCAAAAACTGTTTCCGCAAGGCCCGTTAAAATACGCCTGTAAAATTGCCGGCTTACCCAAGCCGCCTACCTGTTTGTAAATCGTTTTCGAGAAAATTGCATGAGTAATCCCCGTGTTGGCTTTATCAGCCTGGGCTGTCCCAAGGCGCTGGTCGATAGTGAACAGATTCTGACCCGTTTACGTGCCGAGGGCTATCATATTTCGCCTAATTACAAGGATTCGGATCTGGTGATTGTCAACACCTGCGGTTTCATCGATGCTGCGGTAGAAGAATCGCTGGACAGTATCGGCGAAGCGCTGACAGAAAACGGCAAGGTCATCGTCACCGGCTGTCTGGGCGCCAGGCAGGACGAAATTCTGGCCAGGCATCCGGCGGTGCTGAAAATTACCGGCGCCCATGCGACCGATGAGGTGGTGTCCGCGGTACATGAATACTTGCCGCCGACGCATAATCCTTTTCTCGATTTACTGCCGCCGCAAGGCGTCAAACTGACGCCACAGCATTATGCCTATCTTAAAATATCGGAAGGCTGCAATCATCGCTGTACATTTTGCATTATTCCATCCATGCGCGGCGATCTGGTCAGCCGTCCGGTGGACGATGTGCTCCGGGAAGCGGAAACGCTGGCCCGGGCCGGCGTTAGGGAGTTGCTGGTGGTTTCACAGGACACCAGCGCCTACGGGCTGGATTTGAACTATCAGACGGCAAGCTGGCAGGGGCGGGAAATACAGACCCGCTTTTACGATCTGGCTCGGGCGTTGGGCGATCTGGGCATCTGGGTGCGAATGCATTATGTTTACCCTTATCCGCATGTCGATGCGGTGCTACCGTTAATGGCCGAAGGCAAGATTCTGCCTTACCTGGATATACCGTTTCAGCACGCCAACAGCCGGATTCTGAAGGCCATGAAACGCCCGGCCGCCACGGAAGACAATCTGCAGCGCATTCATGCCTGGCGGAAAATCTGCCCGGATCTGACCATCCGCAGTACCTTTATAGTCGGCTTTCCCGGCGAGACCGAGCAGGAGTTTGAAGAACTGCTGCAATTTTTAACCGCAGCGCAAATGGACAGGGTCGGCTGTTTTGCCTATTCGCCCGTCAAAGGCGCGCAGGCCAATGCTTTACCGGATCCCGTGCCGGAAGAAGTCAAACAGGAAAGGCTGGCGCGTTTCATGACCCATCAGGCGGCAATCAGTGCCGTGCGTTTGCAACGCCGGGTAGGCGGTATCGAAACCGTACTGGTTGATGAGGTTGTGGAGGAAGGCGCGGTGGCCCGCAGCAAAAGCGATGCGCCGGAAATTGACGGGCAGGTGTTTATAGATGGAGCCAGGCATTTGCAGGTCGGGGATTTCGTCAGAGTGGAAATTGAAGAGGCGGACGAATACGATTTGTGGGGACGGCTGGTTTAACGGGTCAATTTTCAATGTCAGGAGTTTAAAGCAATGACCGATTGTTTGTTTTGTAAAATGGTCTCCGGCGAGATCAAGCCGGATGTGGTTTTTGAAGACGACAGGCTGCTGGCTTTTCGCGATATTCACCCGCAAGCGCCATTGCATGTGCTGATTGTGCCCAAGCTGCATATCGCCAATCTGAATGAGCTTGACGATGCCGATCTGGGCGGGCGTTTGTTGCAAACCGCAGCCGGACTTGCCGAACAGTTTGGTTACGCGGAAAGCGGCTACCGCACGGTTTTTAACTGTAATAACGATGGCGGGCAAACCGTACACCACCTGCACCTGCATCTGCTGGCCGGCAGGCGGATGGTCTGGCCGCCGGGCTGATACATGTAAACGGCGGCCGTTGAGCCTAAAAAATCACACCTCGCGGTAAATCGCCGCGCCTTCCTCCAGAAACTGCCTGGATTTTTCATCCATGCCTTGCAATAGGGCTTCCTGTTCCGCCAGACCTTTTTCGGCTGCATAATCGCGGACGTCCTGGCTGATTTTCATCGAGCAGAAATGCGGGCCGCACATGGAGCAGAAGTGCGCGACCTTGGCCGACTGTTTGGGCAGGGTTTCGTCATGAAATGCACGGGCTTTTTCAGGATCCAGCGCGATATTGAACTGATCGTCCCAGCGAAATTCGAAACGGGCTTTGGACATGGCGTTATCGCGAATTTGCGCGCCGGGGTGGCCTTTGGCAAGGTCGGCGGCGTGGGCGGCAATTTTGTAGGTGACGATGCCTTCCCTCACATCCTGCTTGTTGGGCAGGCCCAGATGTTCTTTCTGGGTGACATAGCAAAGCATGGCGCAACCATACCAGCCGATATTGGCGGCGCCAATGGCGGAGGTAATGTGATCGTAACCGGGAGCGATGTCCGTGGTCAGCGGGCCAAGCGTGTAAAAGGGCGCTTCGTCGCAATCGGCAAGCTGTTTTTCCATATTGATCTTGATCATGTGCAGGGGCACATGTCCAGGGCCTTCTATCATGGTTTGTACGTCGTGTTTCCAGGCTACTTTGGTCAGTTCGCCCAAGGTTTCCAGTTCGCCGAACTGCGCGGCGTCGTTGGCGTCGTAAATGGAGCCCGGACGCAAGCCGTCACCTAGCGAGAAGGATACGTCGTAGGCCTTCATGATTTCGCAAATTTCCTCGAAATGGGTATACAGAAAGCTTTCGGTATGATGGGCCAGGCACCATTTCGCCATGATGGAGCCGCCGCGCGAGACGATGCCGGTCATGCGTCTTGCGGTCAGCGGGACGTGATGCAGCCGTACGCCGGCATGGATGGTGAAATAATCCACGCCTTGTTCCGCCTGTTCGATCAGCGTGTCGCGGTAGATTTCCCAGGTCAGTTCTTCAGCTTTACCGTCAACTTTTTCCAGCGCCTGATAAATGGGCACCGTGCCGATAGGCGCCGGCGAATTACGCAATATCCATTCCCGGGTTTCATGTATGTTTTTGCCGGTGGACAGATCCATAATGGTGTCGCCGCCCCAGCGGATGCCCCACAGCATTTTTTCCACTTCCTCTTCAATTGAGGAAGTTACCGATGAGTTGCCGAGATTGCCGTTGATTTTAACCAGAAAGTTCCGGCCTATGATCATCGGCTCCAGTTCCGGGTGATTGATGTTGGCGGGGATGATGGCCCGGCCTCTGGCGACTTCCGAACGCACGAATTCGGGGGTAATGACCGAGGGTATGGATGCGCCAAAGGAAAAGCCGGGGTGCTGGCCCTGATAGCTGTCGCGCATAGCCTCCATGTTCTGGTTTTCGCGAATGGCGATGTATTCCATTTCCGGGGTAATGATTCCCTGGCGGGCATAGTGCATCTGGCTGACGTTTTTTCCGGTCTTGGCGCGGCGTGGATTGCGGATATGTTCAAACCGCAGGTGAGCAGTTGCGGCGTCGGCCAGGCGCTCCCGGCCGTAGGCCGAGCTGGGGCCGTTCAACTGTTCGGTATCGCCGCGTTCTTCTATCCACGCGCCACGGATGGAGCCCAGCCCTTTGTGCAGATTAACCTCGACATTGGGATCGGTATAAACGCCGGATGTGTCGTAAACGTAAAGCGGCGGATTTTTTTCCGCGCCGAAGTGCGCTGGCGTGTCCGATAGGCTGATCTTGCGCATGGGTACCCGGATATCCGGGCGGCTGCCCTGGATATAGACTTTTTCGGATGCGGGGTAAGAATCGATTCTTACGCTACTGCCGTTATCGGCGGTGATTTCTTTACGGACAGCGCTCATGCTTATCTCCAAAATATCGAACAATCGCGAGCGCAGGGAAGATCTGGCTTTCCTACGCCGGCATTAACCGGGTCAGGTTCGAAGGGTTTTTCTCAGCGTTGGTCGCCAATTCGGCGATCAATGCACCCCTAGCCTTTTAGTGGTCGCTTAGAGTATATGAAAATCCATGGAATTGCAAGTTGAAAAAATGGGTGGTTCAGAAAAAATCCATTATAAAACAATGGTTTTTTGGTTTGTCGGCGATTGCCTTGCCAACGCGGTTTAAGCCGGATATCCGGAAGTTCCGACACCTGCTATGATTAGGCGGATCCTGACTGCAATGGAATAAAAGATTTTGGCAACGAACGACGAACGGCAATATAGCCGCCTGGCCTGCGGATTTGCAAGGTTTCTTGGCGAGCGGAGCATACTGGCGGGCGAGTCTAAAACCCGTTTTGAAGCGCTGATATTGGAGTTATCCGCTCAGCAGTCGGCCGGGCATAGCTGTCTGGCGCTGGCGAACGATGATCGGGCGCTGGTGTTGGCTTCCGGGCTGGCGTCAACGGATCGGCTTACCCCCTTGATCGTCGAGCAAAATCGTTTATATCTGCATCGCTACTGGCAATACGAGCAGCGTCTGGCCCGGCAGGTGTCCATGCTCTGCCGGCAGCATTTTGCGATCGAGCGTATCGATGCTGCGCTGGATCGCTATTTTCCGGCGGAAGACGCGGATGACGATAGGCAAAAGCTTGCCGCCAAATCGGCGTTGAGCCAGGGTTTGACCCTTATTTCCGGTGGCCCTGGCACGGGCAAGACCACCACGGTGGTCAGGATTCTGGCGTTGCTGCTGGAAACCGCCGGGCAGGGCCTGCATATGGCGTTGGCTGCGCCGACCGGAAAGGCGGCAATGCGCTTGCAGGAAGCCATCGCCAAAAACAAGGTGAACCTGCCCTGCCGGCAGGACATCAGGGAGCGGATACCCGAAAAGGTCGCGACCATACATCGGCTGCTTGGCCCGAAGCCGCCTTCGCCTTATTTCAGGCACTGTGCAGGCAATCCATTGCCTTATGATGTGCTGGTGATTGATGAAAGCTCGATGGTGGATCTGGCGCTGATGAGCAAATTGCTAGAGGCTGTCAAGCCGGGCGCCCGGCTGATTCTGCTGGGCGACAAGGATCAGTTGGCGTCTGTCGAATCCGGCGCAGTGCTGGCGGATTTGACGCAAAGTTTGCCAGGGCAAACCGTGGAGTTGCAGAAATCCTATCGTTTTCAGGGCGGAATCAAGGCGTTGGCCGAGCATGTCAATCGGCAGCAGGCGGATTTGGCTTGGCAGTTGCTGGAAAACTCGGCCGACGGCGTTTCCCTGTTAAAAACCGATCCTGTGGCCTATATTGCCGAACAATACCTCGAATATTTGCAATTGATGGCGGATGGAGCGGATTTTCCTGGCATCTTTGCGGCGTTTGATCGTTTTCGGGTGTTATGCGCCAATCAGCGCGGGCATCATTCGGTATCCGACATCAATGCGCGCGTGGAGCAGGCGCTGTCCGACCGCGGGAAAATAAACCTGACGGCGCAGTGGTACGCAGGCAGGCCGGTGATGGTCAGCGCCAACGATCCGGCATTGCAGCTCTATAATGGCGATATTGGCGTCTGTCTGGCCGACCCGGAAAGTGACAGCCAGTTGCGGGTGTTTTTTTTGCGTGGCGACGGCAGTGTCAAAAAGCTGCTGCCCGCCCGCCTGTCAAACTGCGAAACCGTGTTTGCCATGACCGTACACAAGAGTCAGGGATCGGAATATGACAAGGTGCTGGTGATGCTGCCGACGAAAATGAATCCGGTGCTCGGCAAGGAGCTGCTTTATACCGCGGTCACCCGTGCAAAGACCCAGGTCGGCATCGTGGCCGACCGGGCTGTGTTCATGGCAAGTGTTGGTCGGAAAGTGCAAAGACATAGCGGCCTGGCTGAAAAATTACTGCAAATGTCTGGCGAGTCGTCCGGCCAGATGCTTGAAGGCGACTGTGTTTTGAAAAGCTAATGATCCCTCTGTACTGAAAAGCGGGCCAGACTTTCAAGCGCGCACTTGTATTCGGAATCTGGTAGGTCGCGCAGGGATTCTATCGCCCTGGCCGCAGCCTGATCGGCGCATTGCTCCGTGTATTCGATGGCTTGGGTCGCCTTCACCACCGCATAGACTTCGTTGAATGCTTCTCTTGATCCCTGGCGAATGGCGTCAATTACAACTTTTGCCTGTTGTGCGTCGCCATGCTTGATGGCGTAGATCAACGGCAGGGTGGGCTTGCCTTCCGCCAGATCGTCGCCCAGGTTTTTCCCGAGTCCTTCGGTGCTGGCCTTATAATCCAGCGCATCGTCAATTAACTGGAACGCCACGCCCAGTTGCTGGCCGTATATGGCCAGGGCTTCTTCGGTTTTGCTGTCTGCGCCGGAAATAACCCCGGCCAGGCGCGTGGCCGTGCTGAACAAAATTGCGGTTTTTCTGGCAATGACATCCAGGTATTTTTCTTCGCTGGTATCCGGATTATTGCAGTTCAGCAACTGCAAGACTTCGCCTTCGGCAATGGCGGTGGTGGTTTTGGACAATATTTCCATCACCCGCATGTTATTGGTGCGCACCATCATCTCGAATGCGCTGGAATAGAGATAGTCGCCAACCAGCACGCTGGCGGCGTTGCCCCAGACCGCATTGGCCGATTCCTTGCCGCGGCGCAGCTCGGACTCGTCCACCACATCATCATGCAGCAGGGTGGCTGTGTGTATGAATTCGATGACGGCAGCCATGATCAGGTGATGGTCGTCCACTCTGCCCAGCGACTTGGCGACCAGCAGCAACAGCATTGGTCGCAGTCTTTTGCCGCCATTGCCGATAATGTAATGCCCGATTTGATTGATCAGCACCACATCGGAACTTAGTTCGTCGAGTATCAGCCGGTCAACAGCCAGGGTTTCGGCGACAGTCAAATTTTTGATGTAGTCAAAATCGATGGTTACCGAAGCTGTCGTTGTATCATTTCGTATCATGTGAGTATTTATCAAGAGTCCGGCAGCGCAGCGTGGAATAATTTAGCCCACCATGCTATGAAGAATAGTGTACAGTGTCAATAGTTCAAGTGTATCAGTTTGTTGGATTGTTAGTTGCCGGACTTTTGAAAAATGGGCGGTAATGGCGTGCAAATGCGTCAAAATCCGTAGCGCGCAACGTTTTTTTAAATTGCCGGTTTGCCAATGACAGGCAAAGCATTGATACTAAAATTGACAGACAAGCTGCACTTCAAGTAATATTCGCAGCCTTTTTTATCCGTTTCTCAAACAGGCTGTAACCCATGAAAAGAACTTACCAACCCAGTAAAATCAAACGCGCCAGAACGCACGGCTTTCGCGCCAGAATGGCTACCGTCGGCGGCCGCAGGGTAATCAACGCGCGTAGGGCCAAAGGCCGCGCTTCATTGACGGTTTAATTGTCGGTCGAAGATTTCGGCTTTCCTGTTCAGCTTCGGTTAGGAACGCCTGCTGATTTTAAAAATGTATTTAACAATCCCGTAAAATCGACAGACAAGTATTTTACGGTGTTAGCGACGCCCAATCATTTGCCGTATCCGCGGCTTGGTCTGGCAATCGCCAAGAAAACAATAAAAAAAGCAGTCGCAAGGAACCGCATAAAAAGAACTGCCAGAGAAAGCTTCAGACTCCAGCGACAGCATATTGTCAACGTTGATATTGTTGTATTGGCCCGAGGGGATGCTGCAACAGCACCCTTGGTGTTATTGAGGAAATCATTGGAAAAGCATTGGCTTAAATTGGTAGATCGATGCAACTCCTGCTGATAGCCCTGATTAGGGCATACAAATACTTCATAAGCCCCCTGTTAGGGCCCAGATGTCGTTTTTATCCTAGTTGTTCAAGTTACGGCTTGGAGGCAATCCAATTGCATGGCGCTCTGAAAGGCTCCTACCTCACGCTTCGCCGGTTATTGAAATGCCATCCTTTCCATGAGGGCGGCATTGATCCTGTTCCAGAAAAATTGAGTAAATAACGATGGATAACATTAGATTTGTACTTGTCATGGCGATGCTGATGATTTCTTACATGCTTTGGGAGTCTTGGCAGATCGATTATGGCCCAAAGCCGCAGGCCCTGATTTCCGATAAACCGGTCGTTGCCGGCAGCCAAGGGGCAGGATCGGCGGCAGGCCCGGTTTCGCAAAATCCGGAACAGCAAACCGGCAAGCCTGCTGCAATAGCCCAGTCCTTGACGGATCAAATCATTACTGTCAAAACCGATGTGTTGTCTATCGACATCGACACCCGTGGCGGTACCCTGGTGAATCTTGATCTGCTGAAATATACGCATGAAAAAGAGAACACCTTCGTCAATGACGCCTATGCGCTGGTTGGCCTGAAAGCCCCTGAAAAAGATCTGTCGCCCATCCGGCTGTTCGATAATAATCCCGAACACCTGTTTCTGGCGCAAAGCGGTCTGGTTTCCAGTGAAAATTCAGCCGTGGCGCCCGATCATCATGCCGTGTTTATCGCCGGGCAAAACGCCTATGCGCTACAGGAAGGCCAGGATCAGCTCAGCGTTCCCCTGACCTGGCGTGACGAAGACGGTTTGCGGGTCACTAAAATCTTTACCTTCAAACGCGGCAGTTACGTCATCGGTCTGGAGCAAAAGATACAGAACGAATCGGCCAAACCCTGGGTTGGCCGCCAGTACGATCAGTTGCTTAGAATCGAACACAGCGACAAGAACAATAACAACTTCATCAGAACCTATTCGGGCGGCGTGGTTTACACCGACAAGGAAAAATTTAAAAAGATCAAATACGAGGACATGGGCGAAAACCTGAGTATCTCGGCGCAGGGCGGCTGGAGCGGCATGATCCAGCATTATTTCGCCAGCGCCTGGATTCCGCCTGCCGATCAGGAGAATCATTATTACACCAAGGAGCTTAACGACTCCCGTTATGTCATCGGCTCGTATTCGCCCGACCTTACCGTACCGGTAAACGGCGAGGGCGTGTTTAAATCGGAACTGTTTGCCGGGCCGAAAATTCAGCCGGTTCTGGAAGCGACCGCTCCGGGCCTGGAGCTGACGGTAGACTACAGCTGGCTGACCGTGATCGCCAAACCGATTTACTGGCTATTGAACAAGATACACGGCTATGTCGGTAACTGGGGACTGGCGATTCTGGGCGTGACATTCATCATTAAAGCCCTGTTTTTCAAGCTGTCAAAGGCTAGTTATCAGTCCATGGCGAAAATGCGCAAGATTCAGCCCAGACTGAAGGAATTGCAGGATCGCTACGCCGACGACAGACAGAAATTCAATACCGAAATGATGTCGATGTACAAGCGGGAAAAAGTCAACCCCTTGGGAGGCTGCCTTCCCATCATGGTGCAAATTCCGGTGTTTATCTCGCTGTACTGGGTGCTGATTGAAACGGTGGAATTGCGGCAGGCTGATTTTTTCCTGTGGATACAGGATTTGTCGGCGCAGGATCCTTTCTATCTGTTGCCGATACTGTATGGCATCACCATGAAAATCCAGCAGGGCCTGAATCCGGCCCCCATCGATCCGCTTCAGGCCAAGGTCATGAAGCTGTTCCCGATAATTTTTACCGTATTCTTCCTGTTTTTCCCTTCCGGGCTGGTGCTGTACTGGATTTGCAATAACAGTCTGTCGATTATCCAGCAGTGGTACATTACCAAACACATCCTGGCTGAGGACACTCACCACGCCCACTAAGTAACATGATTGCGTCCGGCGATACCATAGCCGCCATCGCCACGCCGCCGGGTAACGGCGGCGTGGGCGTAATCCGCATCTCCGGGCCTGCCGTAACCCAAATCGCGGCAGATCTGTCCAGCAAGATTCTCAAACCCCGGTACGCCGCCTATCGTCATTTTGCGGACGCCGACGGCAGTGTCATCGATTCCGGTCTAATGCTGTATTTTCCGGGGCCGGCGTCCTTCACCGGCGAAGATGTGCTGGAACTGCACGGTCACGGCGGCCGGGTGGTGCTGGACATGCTTCTTCGGCGCATCCTCAGTCTGGGCGCGCGTCCGGCCGAGCCGGGCGAATTCAGCCGGCGAGCCTATCTTAACAACAAGCTGGATCTGGCCCAGGCCGAAGCCATAGCCGATCTGATCACCTGCAGCACCGAACAGGCCGTGCGTTCCGCACAGCAATCCATGCAGGGCGTTTTTTCGGCGCAAATCAACGAGCTGATAGACGAACTGATCGAATTGCGCGTTTATATCGAAGCCGCCATTGACTTTGTCGATGAAGAAATCGATTTTTTAAGCGACGGTACGATGGCCGGAAAAATCCGCCAATTACAGGAAAAAGTCACAAAAATACTGGCCACAGCCCGGCAAGGCCGGCTGCTGCACGACGGCGTCAACGTGGTGCTGGCCGGCAGGCCCAACGCCGGCAAATCCAGCCTGCTCAATGCCCTGGCCGGGCATGACGCCGCAATTGTCACTGCGGTGGCCGGCACCACCCGTGATGTGCTGCGGGAGCGCATCCAGCTTGACGGTATGCCTCTGCACATCATCGACACCGCCGGCTTGCGCGATAGCGATAATCCCGTGGAACAGGAAGGCATGCGCCGGGCGCAACTCGAAATCGAAAAAGCCGATAAAGTGCTGCTATTGCTGGATATTACCCGGCCTGAAGACGAGCAGTGGCCGGATAGGCTGCCGGCAGGCGTCAATATCACCAGAGTCTATAACAAAATCGATCTGACCGGTCGCCGGCCCGAAATAGTGGAAACCGTCCAAGGCGTGGAAATTTATCTATCGGTAAAATCCGCAGACGGGCTGGATTTGCTGAAGCAGCATCTCAAACAAAGCGCAGGGTATGCCGAAACAGCCGATAGCGTATTTGTCGCCCGCAGAAGGCATATTCAGGCCCTGATCCAGGCCGGGCAGGCTTTGGAAAGCGCCGGGGCGCAACTGCAAAACCAGGCTCCGGAACTGGTCGCCGAAGACTTGCGGCAGGCCCAGAACAGTTTGTCGGAAATCACCGGCGAATTTAGCTCTGATGATCTGCTGGGCGAGATTTTTAGCAGCTTTTGTATCGGAAAATAGTCCTTATAACTTTAATAAAAACAATTGTTTATAAATTTGTTTTAGAAAATGAAGTTTGTTAATTTGCACAAATTATTCATATGGAATCAACAGCACGAATGTTGATAATAGATTGAAATTATTGATTATTATTTGAACTTCATTGTCCTGGGACTGATCAATGTTATCAGTCTAAGTTCTGATTGTTTACACCTGCATAGATCGTGTGTTGTCGATTTTGATCTGACAATGGCATACTTTCGAAGGCGCTTCTTTGTTTTTATTTTTCATGAATTGTTTAGTTGTTCAATGGACAAACAACTGCTACAACAATATTTGAATCACATTCATCCGGCATTCATATTGGATCTTTTTGTCAACTCGTTAAGCATGTGCTGGTGCAGCTAGTGGCTGAAGATATCGCCTCGATATTAGCCATTTTTTCGGCCACCAACCTACCGTTTCGTCTTTTCCAAGTTATGAATTTAATTTATTTAATAAGGACATAACATTTACATCTTCAACAAAGAATAATTATAGCTCTTTATTAAATCCTGTTCCCTTGCAAAATGGGCAATTAGACTTTGTAATAGAGCTGGCAATTTCATTTGCTAATGATTTTTCAAGTCGTGAAATGTTGTCTCTAATATAAAAATAAAGCCCTTTCCAAGCAATATAGTCTCCTTTTGTATTTTTATTGTCCTTCGGTTTTTAAGAATTTGTTATGAATGAAGCCATGTAAAAACATATCTTTCTCATCAATATCTAGCAGATTGAACTGTTTAGAAAAGTCAAATAACCCCTCGTCTTTAAATTTTGTAATAGCTGGTTTTATTTCTAATCTCATGACAGACTTAAATTTGTTGGAAATTGATTCATATAAAAACCCATCATCCAAAATAGATAGCTCGATATTTTCTATAATTAAATTGTCTTCAAGGAAGGTCAAAAAACCACTGCCATGGCACTCTTTGCATGGATTTAAATATCTGTTAAATGTAGCTGTAGTTATTTTTGGTGAGCCGATAACTTTATGCTTAAGTGAAACCAAGCGTGTGCTAAGCTCAAGTATTTCATTTCTAGTGATTACAGATAGCCAGCCATTGCCATAATTATAAGCCTGTTCCATAGTATGCCAAGGATCGCAGATCAAATGGTCACGGCCAAAGCGGCGGCTATGTTCGGCAATAACAGCCCCTTCGGCGACCATGCGGACATGATCGGCGGTTAAGCGAAAGTGGGCAACCTTAATGGTCTGCACCACGCCGCCCAATTCAACCGTTTCATGGCTCCAATCGAATTGACAGGTCTCTCCCGGCGGAAACGCCAGGGGTACGAAAGCCTGCTTGATGGTAGGGCTTGTGGCTCGCTTCTTCTTCCAACCCTTGACGGTAGCGCTGCACCGCCGTGTAACCGCCACGATAACCCTCGACTTGCAGGCACTCATATAGGCGTTGCGCGGTGCGTCTTTGTTTACGCGGCAAATCCGCTTCCTGCTCCAGCCAGGTATGCAACTGCTCACGGAACGAGCCCACCGATTTATCCGGCTACACCCAGCAACAACTCGATGCTATTGCCGATGAAATTAATGCCCGCCCCAGAAAAGGTCTTGGGGTACGATGTCCATTCGCCGTTTACAGAGATTTACTATTCAACAGTTCTCAACAGTCAAATCTCATTCATTAATTTCAAGGTGTTGCACTTCGGTTTTGAATCCGCCCTTTATTTGAACCGATTAGCAGATATCCGGCATAACTTGTACTTTTTTATGGTAAAGCTAAAAATCCCCTTTTTAACAGAACTCACTCTTCGAGCATGAGTTGCTGGGTATATTGGATCAGTTTTAGGGGGTATAGCGCCGTTGTTGGAGTCATTTAAGCGGTGTAAGTGTATTGGCTTCAAAATCTCGGATTTTCGCCGGTATGGTCGTTATGCACCATGCCAATTTTCCCCAAAAGGAAGGGCTATATCGCCAATATTTTAGGAATGTGTTGTTGTTATCTATACAAACTTGTATCATACATTAAACTACATTAGAGGATTGTTATTATGCATGCTCAAGCTAACGAAACAGCATCCGTTTCCATCAATATCCGTGCTAAAGCCAAGCAGCGAGACCTTATTGATCAAGCTGCTGAACGTTTAGGTCGCAGTCGATCAGACTTTATGCTGGAAGCAGCCTGTCGAGAAGCAGAAGATGTGTTGCTTGATCAGGCTTTTTTTACTGTCGACGATGGCACGTTTGCCCAATTTCAAGCCTTGCTTGATCAACCATTGCCCCCCACAGATAAACTGCGTCGTTTGCTTAAGACGAAAGCCCCTTGGGAACAATGATAACGTTGCAACTTTCGAAACCTGAACCCATTGCCGTAGAACATCAGCTGACGAATTTTGACTGTGGAGAACCATCATTAAATGAATGGCTGAAAAAACGAGCACTCAAGAATCACGCATCGGGCGCATCGAGGTGCTTTGTAGTGTGTTCTGATTTGCAAGTGGTTGGCTACTATTGTTTATCAGCAGGTGCAATCAGTCACGAGCTAGCACCAAAAGGAATGCGCCGGAATATGCCGAACCCATTGCCTATCTTGGTATTAGGTCGGCTTGCTGTAGACCGGCGCTTTCATAATCAAGGGCTTGGTCAAGCACTGTTGCGCGACGCCATGCTAAGAGCGGTAAACGTATCAGGTGATGCGGGTGTATTTGCGTTATTGGTGCACGCGCTGTCTGAGCCCGCAAAACAATTTTATTTGTCGCGTGGCTTTGTACATTCGCCACTTCAGCCTATGACATTGCTCATGACACTTGAAACCATCAGAATCATTTTGGTGGAACCAAAAAGGACGGATTAAACAGGACGATGCCACCAATCTTCTGATTAGGCTTCGTGATTACAAGACGGAGGTACTCAGGTACTTAACGGATTGGCAGGCTCCTTTTGATAATAATCTGGCAGAACGGATGGTTTGCCCTGTCAAGCTCAAAGTATCAGGTGGTTTTCGTGCGCTGGGTGGATCAGAAGCTTTTTGCGTGTTACGTTCCGTATGGGAAACAAACAGGTTGCAGGGGCAAAATCCATTTGATACTTTTCGATCAGCCTTTGTTGGGGGCTGAATAGTTACAAATTAAACACTAGCAATCGACTCTAGGCGGCAAAGATAGTTTAAACTATGACACAAAATTTTAGCCAACATATCATAGCAATCTGGCGATAGGGAGGAGGGAAATGGCTTCAGGTGCGCTACTAAGACAACTGATTAAATCAGGTTCTGAAGGCGACTCGGACTCTTTTCGTCGTGTTTCGGAAAAAATTATTCAGGAAGAGCGCGATAAGCAACATCATTTGCTTGCCAATGATCTGGAAAAAATTCTTTATGGTCGGCGCAGTCCCTCTGAGCAAGCGAAGCGTTTTGAGTTTTCCAAATTACCAGAAGACAAGGAACGCGGTTTGGCTCTGTTACAGATAAAAGAGCCTTTACGCAGAATTGATGATGTGGTTTTATCGGATGAAAATCGTTCACTGTTGGATGAAATTCTGGAAGAGCATCATCGTGTTGAAATACTCAATTCGCACGGTCTATTTCCGGCTGATCGATTGTTATTCTGCGGCCCGCCTGGATGCGGTAAAACGCTATCGGCGGAAATTGTTGCCGGTGAACTCGGTTTACCTCTGGCGGTTGTTAGAATCGATAGCGTTATGTCCTCCTATCTGGGAGAAACTGCCGCAAACTTGCGTAAAGTATTCGATTTTATTACTACCATCCCTATGGTGGTTTTATTCGACGAATTTGATGCTTTGGCGAAAGAACGTGCCGACAGTGCCGAACATGGTGAATTAAAACGTGTGGTCAATGCATTTTTACAGATGCTGGATGCCTATGACGGCAAAAGTCTGTTAATCGCAGCCACCAATCATGAAGGTATTCTGGATTCGGCCATTTGGCGGCGCTTTGATGAAGTGTTAGTGTTTGCAGCCCCAAATTCGGAACAGCTTAAACGCTTACTTGCCATCAAGCTTAAAGGCGTGCGCAGGGAGTTTGAAATCGACAACGGCAAAATTTCCGGACTTTTTAAAGGCATGTCACATGCCGATGTCGAACGGGTTTTACGCCGAGCCATTAAAGAAAAAGTGTTGTCCGGTAAAGAGTTTTTAACCGAACGGCATATCCAGTCAGCCATACGCCGAGAAGATGCAAGAAGGAATCGGGTTTCTAAACAGGAATAGTTATTCATGACATCAAGCTACCCTCATTTGCCCTTGCAACGTGAGGAACCAATCACAGAGAAAAGACCAGGAACTTATCATCCACCTCCGCCACCAGCTGATCCGGCTGCGCATGGCAAAGCATTGGGCTTGGCTTTACAAAAAACCATCCAGCAAACCGAACAAGATATTGGTGGTTTTGATAATCGCAAATTGTTTCGTTTTCAGGTTGAAAAAGGATTCAATCCAGTCGAATTGAAAAAAATTTCCAATGAAATTGAATTCGTCAGTCAAGAGAATGACGAGGTGGTGGTTGCCTTTGTTAGTCAATCGGCTCTGCAATCATTCGAGGCTCGATTAGCATCAATAGCAAATAACGAATACGTTACCAATAAACAAATCTATTATGCCTTACAAGGCATGTCAGGTTGGACGTCTGAAGACAGAACCGGATGGTCGTTAAAGCAGGAAGGCTTTCCAGAAACCGAAACCTTTTATATCGACCTTGAACTTTGGCCGATTGAGGACAACGCCAAAGAACGCCAATTGCTTTGGAGCAAGTTTGAATCATGGCTTAAAGAAAATGGCATTGAATTTCCTGATAGTGTCAAACAGCCTGGGCTAACCATCTATCGCGTTCGCTGTGATCGCCATCAAGCCGAAGTACTCCTGCATCATCGAGATATACGTATTGTCGATTTGCCGCCACGCTTTGGCTTGGATAGGAAATATCTTGGCCTAGACATACAGCAATTCCCGATTCCACCTTCACCGTTACCCAATGCGCCCGGTGTTGTGGTGCTGGATAGTGGGCTGGTATCCTCATCAATTGACGGTGACGATACTTTGCCAAATTCAATGGATTACGGGTAGATGGGGTTTGTTAAGCGCTTACGTTTCAAACAGCAGACTTTTGACCCTCATCCAAAACTGATCCACAATAAAGCCTCGCCATCCTTTATTTACCAAAATGCATATCAGCCTTGCTACACTCTCCGACATTCCGGCGCTTTGCGGTTTGCTGAACAGTCTGTTCAGCCAGGAGCTGGAATTTTCCCCCGATGTTGACGCCCAAAGCTGCGGGCTGGGCAAGATCATCGCCGATCCGGAAATCGGCTGCATTCTGGTGGCCCGGCGTCAGGAGCAGGTGATAGGCATGGTCAATTTGCTGTATACGGTTTCCACCGCGCTGGGCGCGCGGGTGGCGATACTGGAAGACATGGTGATGATGCCGGCCGAGCGTAATGCCGGGCTGGGTTCGCTGTTGCTGGGCAGGGCGGTTGAACAGGCCAAAGCCCGGGACTGCCGACGCATTACCTTGCTGACCGACCAGACCAATCTGGCTGCGCAACGGTTTTATGCCCGACAAGGGTTTGCGGTTTCCGGGATGATTCCGATGCGGCTGGATTTACGGCAATAGTCCCACCTTTAACGCAAGGCGCTATGTTTGACGCCATAACCGAAATAGATGCCAAAACCCAGTAACAGCCAGACAAATAGCCGTACCCAGGTATCCGCGGGTAATCCGGCCATCAGCCCTAGACAGACCAATATGCCCGCCAGCGGCACATAGGGCACATAAGGGCATTTGAAATGCCGGGGTAGTTCCGGGTGGCTGATGCGCAGAATCCATACCCCGCCGCAGACCAGAGCAAACGCAAACAGAGTGCCGATGCTGACCAATTCCCCCAGTTTTTCGATAGGCATGAAGCCGGCCAGCAGGGCCACCGCGATACCGACCAGCAAGGTGGATTGGTGCGGAGTCTGAAATAGGGGGTGCACCTTGGCAAACAGCGGCGGCAGCAGTTTATCCCTGGACATTGAATAAAAAATCCGGCTCTGGCCCATCAGCAGTACCAGCATGACCGATGTCAGGCCGGCTATCGCGCCGAGTTTGATCAGCGGCGACAGCCAGGTCATGCCGATATGGTCGACCGCCAGCGCGATAGGGGCGGGCACGTTCAATTCTGTATAGGAAATAATGCCGGTCAGTACGGCGGCCACCAGGATGTACAATGCGGTGCAGGCCACCAGCGAAACGATAATGCCGAAAGGCACGTCTTTTTCGGGATTGATGGCTTCCTGCGCGGCGGTGGACACCGCATCGAAACCGATATAGGCAAAAAAGATGACGCCGGCCCCGGTGACGATGCCGTTGACGCCGAAAGGCGCAAAATTTGCCCAGTTTTCGGTCTGAATATGGCCGCTGCCGGCAAAAATGAAGACGATAATCACGGCCAGTTTGGTGACAACCATGACGAAATTGAACTGAGCGGACTGGCGGATGCCGATAATCAGCAGGCCGGTCAATAACAGGATGATGATCATTGCCGGCAAGTTCACCAGTCCCTGCCCGGGGTCGGCAAGATAGGCCGTGGTCAGATAGGTCGGAAGGTTGACGCCCAGGGTACTGAGAAAACTGGTCAGATAACCGGCCCAGCCTATGGCTACCGTGCTGCTGGCCAGCGCATATTCCAGCACCAGATCCCAGCCGATAATCCAGGCCATCAGTTCGCCCATGGTAGCATAGGCGTAACTATAGGCGCTGCCGGACACCGGAATCATGGAGGCCAGTTCGCTGTAACAGAGCGCCGCCAGCGCACAAGCTATGCCGGCCAGCATGAAGGAGACGATAATGGCTGGCCCGGCAAATTTGGCGGCGACGATACCGGTTAGCACAAAGATGCCGGCGCCGATGATGGCGCCCACTCCCAGCACGGTCAAGTCTTTGGCGTCCAGGGTTTTTTTCAGGCTGTTTCCGTCCGAACTGAGTGCGGCGATGGATTTGCGTTGCAGCAATTGTTGGGGGATGTTCATTCAATTTCCAGTAAGCATGCTATAAAAAGCGGATGTCGATTGGCGCTTGATCATTGTCAGGAGGGGCGGCGTCAGATTTCCGGTGGTTGAGGTTATGGTCGTAGCCCGCCCGCAGTGTTGATCTCCGGTTTGTTTTTGGCGCCGTCGAAACGGGCGCCGGTGGCGATGACATGATCGAATATGGCGTCATGCAGTTTGGTTTCGGAAAAATTGGCGTTGCTTAAATTGGCGCCGGTCAGGTTTGCGCCGTCCATGTCTGCGGAAAACAGATCGGCGTTTTGCAGATTGGCGTTAACCAGTTTGGCGTGCCGGAGCATGGCCCGGCCGAGTTTGGCGTTACTCAGATTGGCGCCGGTCAGGTTTGCGCCTTTCAGATTGGCGCGCATTAGGCCCATGGACTGATTCTTCATGTCCGCCGCCCAGTTGATATTGCTCAGGTCGGCGTCGGTCAGATTGGCGCCGTCCATCACAGCAATCACCCGACTGCCGCTGAGGTTGGCATGGCTCAGGTCGGCATGCATCAGGCTGACGCCGAAAATACTGGTATTCGCCAGATTGGCGCCGCTGAGATTGATGCGGGTCATGACGGTTAAATCCAGCACCAGGCCAGCCAGATTGCAGTGGCTGAGGTTGGCCTGTCTGAGATCGGCCCCCCATAGATCGGCCTGACGGAAGTCTAGTCCGGACAGATCCAGCCCGGTCAGATCCTTGCGACGCAAATCTGCAGGATGCTGCTTGTTGGCCCTGGCGAGCAGTTGTTCGATTTCCGCTCTGCTCAAATCGGCGGCGGCGGCCTGAAAAACGGCCAGCAGCGCCAGTATTAACGCAGCTTTGCGGCTCTGTAAAATCTTCATGATCAGTCTCCAGTGCGTTCTGTTTATTTTTATCCACGTTCGCCGGCGCGTCTCCGAGCCGGTCTGCTGGCGATTCTACAAGTATACGCCTGACAAATACAGGGTGTCCGCGTAGCGAATTCAGGTCTTTTAACCCCTTCCAATTTGCCGTCGCCAGCATTCCGCCGTCGGTTCGGCCAGCAACAGCCGGGTAAACCGGCAGGCCAGTTGTAAATTATGCTGGGCATTAGCGCTCAACTGCTCGCCCAGTTCAAAATTTGTACCCTGAATGCTCAACAGAAAGCAGGGCGGCGGCATTGGGCCGATGGTGTTATGGTAGACCTGCAGTACGGCTGCGGGACTCATGGCGTGGCTGGTATAACTGCGATCCTGTTCCGCCCTGATTTCCTCCAGCCGGAACGCGGCATTCGCCGATACGGTGGCGTCTGCAAACAGTACCAGTTCCCGATTTTGCAAATCCAGGGCGTGTTCGATTTGCAACTGGAAGTCGCTTAGCAGTTCAACAGCGGATAGATCCGCTTGCCGCTCGATAAAATCCAGCAATAGCGGCCCTAGCGCATCGTCGCCCCGGCTGGGATTGCCGCAGGCAATGACCAGCAGCGGTTTGCGCATCTATTGGTTGGCCCGCTCAAACTTGCCGTTGCTGTGTCGGGTCAGGTGGTCTATCTGCCTGCCTGCCGCATCCAGTAGTTCAACTTGCAGCGGCATTTTGCCGACGGCATGGGTCGCACAGGACAAACAGGGGTCGTAAGCCCGGATAGCTACTTCCAGATTGTTGAGCAAAGGCTCGGTTAGTTCCCGGCCGGACAGGTATTCGGCCGCCACTTGGCGCACAGATTCGTTCATGCCCATATTGTTGCTGGTGGTGGAAACAATCAGATTGGCTTTGGTGACGATATCGTTTTCATCAACCTGATAATGGTGAAACAGGGCGCCGCGCGGCGCTTCAATCACGCCTATGCCTTCGAAGCGTCTTTCGCCTTTGGCCAGCAGTTCCGCGCCCATGATGTCCGGATCGTTCAGCAGCAAGCGGATGCTTTCCGCGCAGTGCAATAGCTCGATCATTCGCGCCCAGTGGAAAGCCAGGGTGCTGTGCACGATCGCTTCGTCGGCATGCTGTTTAAAGTCCATTCTGGCGGATTCGGCTAGTGGGGTGTCGATAAAATCGCAGTTATTGATTCTGGCCAGCGGCCCGACCCGGTACCAGCCCATGTCCGTGCCCAGGGAAGTCAGAAATGGGAACTTCATATAACTCCATGAGCGTACTTCTTCATGAATGATATCGGTGTAATGGCAATAATCGAACTGGTCTATCAGGGTTTCCCCTCTTTCATTTTTAACCCGGATGCCGCCGTGATAAAGCTCCAGCGCGCCGCTCGGCTTGATCAGCCCCAGGTAGTTGCTGCGAATGGTGGCGAAGTTGTCGTAATAGGACGGATTGGAGGTATGCACCTTTTTGACCAGCGCCACGGCCGCTTCCGCCCAGTTGATGATTTGCGCGATATCCTCAAGCAGATAATCCCGCTCGGCCCTGCTCAGCGCCTTGTTCATGCCGCCGGCAACCGCGCCGCTGCCGTGTATCCGCTTGCCGGACACCATGCGTATCACTTCCTGCCCGTATTTGCGCAGTTTGACGCCCTGCAGGCCGATGTCCGGATAATCCCCCAGCACAGCCAGAATATTGCGTTTGCCGATGTCGCTTTCAAAGCCGTACAGCAAATCCGGACTGGCCAGATGAAAAAAATGTAGGGCATGGGATTGCAGCACCTGCCCGAAATGTAACAGCCGCCGCAATTTGTCGGCAGAGACCGGCAGCGTGGCGGGATCGATGCCTACCAGTTGATCAATGGCTTTGGCGGCGGCCAGATGATGGCTGACCGGGCAGATGCCGCACAAACGCTGTACCAGCACAGGCAATTCCCAATAAGGCCGGCCCTGGATAAATTTTTCAAACCCCCGAAACTCGACAATATGCAGCCGCACCTGTTTGATGTTGTTGTTTTCGTCCAGCAATAAACTGACTTTGCCATGGCCTTCGACCCGCGAGACGGGATCGACCGCCACCCGTTTCAGGTTTTCCGGCTGTTCGGCGGTTTCAAGATATTCGTACATAATTGTCCCTATTGCGCTTGTTAAAAACGGGCGGCGCAGCGTTAATCATAGTGAATTAGCTCATAAGGTAGAACCGGATCGCGCCCTTCCAGCAACGCGGTCAGGAACGTCCAGAACACGTCCGCCGAAGGCGGACAGCCCGGCAGGAAGTAATCGATCTTGACGATTTCATGAATCGGCCGCACCTTGTCCAGTAGCAGAGGCAATTCCGGGTCGCCGGGTATCTGTGCATTTTCCACGCCTATGCCGTCACGATAGGCTTCCAGCAGACAGTCTTCCAGCGATAGATGATTGCGCATGGCAGGCAGGCCGCCGTTGATGGCGCAGGCTCCCACCGCCACCAGGATATTGCAGTTTTTGCGAAACTCGCGCAGGGTATGCACGTTTTCCGAATTGCACACTCCACCTTCGATCAGGCCGATGTCGCACGCGCCGCAGTGTTCGATATCGGTAAGCGGCGAGCGGTCGAATTCCACTTGTCCGGCCAGACTTAACAACCGTTCGTCCAGATCCAGAAAGGACATGTGACACCCGAAACAGCCGGCCAGTGAAGTGGTTGCGATTCTGATTTTATTCGCCATCTGCGCACTCCTGCTGCAAGGCTGCTTCGCTGATGGTTTGATGGTCGTAAATGCGCTGGCCGATGGGAATTTGGTAACCGGTGCGTTTGATCAGAATGGCCCCTGTCGGGCAGACATGGACGGCCTGATCGTCGATTTCGATGTCGCTGTCTTTTAAATAGCCGCTGGCCGAATTGACGATCAAATGTTTGTTGATGCCGCGACCGCTGATGGCGAACACGTTTTTGCCGTCTTTTTCCTGGCTGGCGCGCACGCATAAATTGCAAAAGATGCAGCGATTGCGCTCTAGCAGAATTTCGGGATGACTGGCGTCGATTTCGCGTTGCGGATAAAAATGCGGAAAATGATTATCCAGCATATGCAACGCGTAAGCGACCGCCTGTAATTGGCAATTGCCGGATTTTTCGCAGGACGGACAGAAATGGTTGCCTTCCACAAACAGCATCTGGGTGAGTCTTTGCCTGTCCTCTGTTAAATCCCGGCGGTTGTTCAGCACGGTCTGGCCTGACGCAGCCGGAAAGGTGCAGGCTGAACAATTGCGGCCGTTGACATTGACCGTGCACAGTTTGCAACTGCCGTGCGGGCTATAACCGGGTTTATGGCACAGATGCGGAATATAAACGCCCGCCGCGGTTGCGGCCTCGATGATGGTCTGTCCGTCCTCGAAAGGGATGTTCCGTCCGTCGATATTGATGGTGTCGCGCATCTTATTCCTCCACTTGTGTCAGATGGGCCGCGCTATCGTCACGATGAGCCATGCGCCGGGCTACATCCAGCGCCGCATCCAGATCGAAACCGGGTTCGTAGCTGATCGTTTTCAGTTGGTTATGGTATAGATCCGGATAGCGTTCCAGTGTGCTCAGGATCGGATTGGCGGCAGTCTGGCCCAAACCACAGTGACTGTAATTTTTAACCAGCCTGCAGAGGGCTTCCAGTTCTGCGACATCGCCTGCTGAACCATGACCGTCAACAATCTTATCCAGCTGGTTTTTTAGCAAAGAGGTGCCGACCCGGCAAGGCGTACAAAAACCGCAGCTTTCGTGCGCAAAAAAATGCATGAAATTCTGTACGATCTGGAACAGGTTGCGGCTGGTGTTAAAGATAATGAACGAACCGCCGGTCGCCAGATCTTCAAAAGCCAGTTTTCTGTCCAGTTCCTGAGCGCTGATGAACACCCCCGAGGGGCCGCCGACCTGCACGCCAAGCACTTCATCGGCCCGGCAGTCCAGCAAAATCTGGCGGATGGGCGTGCCGAACGGATATTCATAAATACCCGGCGCCTGACAGTCGCCGCTGATGCTGATGATTTTACTGCCAGCCGATTTTTCGCTACCCGTAGCGCAGAACCATGCGTCGCCGTTAACCATAATTGCCGCCGCGGCCAGAAAGGTTTCAACATTATTCACCACGGTGGGTTGGTTCAGATAGCCGTGGGTGACAGGATACGGCGGCCGGTTACGCGGAATGCCGGGCTTGCCTTCCAGGGATTCGATCAGGGCGGATTCCTCGCCGCAGATATAGGCGCCGGCACCCAGTCGAATCTCTATATCGAACCGCAAGCCCCTGCCCAGTATGTTGCCGCCCAGCAAGCCGGCATCCCGGCGCTGCTGGAGGATATGCTGCAATTTGTCGTGTAGAAACAGGTATTCGACGCGCAAATATAAAAAACCCTGTTCCGCGCCTATGATTGCCGCACAGATTGTCATGCCTTCAAATACCTGATCGGCGTAACGGTTGAGCAAAACCCTGTCCTTGAAAGTGCCGGGTTCGCCTTCGTCGGCATTGCAGACCACAAAACGCTGCTCGCCGGGTTCCTCTGCGCATAGCCGCCATTTCATCGCGGTTTTAAAGCCGGCCCCGCCCCGGCCACGCAGGCCGGAACGGTCGATTTCATCCAGGCTGACCTGTAAACCTTTGACGTACAGTCGCTCCAGTCCTGCGCCTGCGGGTATAGGGTCATTCAGTAGCAAGCCGGGTTTTTTGATATTGTCTTCGACTGCAAACAGGTGCTCGGGCCATGTGGACAGCGGTTGCTGCCGTTCTATCAGATCGGCGATCTCGTCCAGTCTGGCTGTGTCCAGCCGGGTAAGCGGATAGCCGTTCACCAGCGCCGCCGGTCCCTGTTCGCATAAACCGGTGCATGAGGTGTTATTGAGGCTCACCAGCCCGTCTTCCCGCACCTGGCCGATGCTTACTTTTAATCTGCCGGATAGGCGGTCGATCAGGTTTTGCTTGTCCAGCATCCGGTCGGTAATTGAATCGCTGAACAGGATATCGTACTGGCCCTGTGGCGTTAAATGAAAAAAACTGTAAAATTCAATGTCCGCAATGATTTGCGTGCGCGGCATTTGCAGTTGTCCGGCCAGCAGATCAATGGCTTCTGCCGGTATATGCCGATAGTGGGATTGCACGGTTCTCAAAATCTGTAACAGTCTCACCGGCTGGTGGCCGGCCTGTTGCGCGGCAGCCCGAATAAACTCTTTCATTGTTTCTCACCGATTGCTTTGTTGACTTTGACTTTACATGAGTAGCTCAAAAAAATCCGGTTTCAAATCGGCCCTGGATTTTGATGTTCGCCAGTTGTCGGTAATGCAGGCGATTATCGCCGAGCAAATGGCGATGCTGGCAGTCATCAAAACGGCATTGCCGGCGGAAATCGCAGAACAAGTTCAGCATTGCGTTCATTCCGGAAACAGGCTGCTGCTTTACATGGCGTCAGCAGGCTGGGCTTCGCAAGTCCGCTTCTATCAGCGGGATATACTAACCAAATTAGCTGAATCTGGACACAGAAAAATTGGCGCTCTGCAAGTTAAAATCAGTCCACCTATTCTGGAGCCGTCTCCCGGTAGACCGGTGCAACTGCCCTCGGCGGAAAATATCAGCCTGATTCGCAGCCAGATCGAGGACAAAACAGACAGCGATGTACTCAAACAGGCTTTGCTGAGACTGGCTGAAACCCTGGATAAACGTTTACAGGGTTAACGCCACCGTGTCGTATTCCGGTTACCTGTCGCTGTTATTCAATTTAACGGCAGTTTGGTATGATAGCCCGCTATCGAAACGTATTATCGCACCCTTGAATTCATGCAAATCCAGACCACGCTGCAAAAATTACTCAACAGACAAAACCTCAGTACGGAGGAAATGCGGGCGGTGATGCTGTCCATGATGGGTGGTGAATTGACCGACGCCCAGATTGCCGGGTTTCTGATTGCCCTGCGCTGCAAGGGTGAAAGCGTGGCGGAAATCGCGGTGGCGGTCGAGGTCATGCGCGAACTGGCGCAAAGAGTGGATGTGCCGGGCGAACACGTCATCGACACCTGCGGCACCGGCGGCGATGGCGCCAATACCTTCAACATATCCACTACGGCCGCATTCGTGGTGTCCGCTGTCGGCGGTAAAGTCGCCAAACACGGCAACCGTTCGGTGTCCAGTAGTTGCGGCAGCGCTGATCTGCTGGAAGCCGCTGGTGTAAATCTGGATTTGACCGCCAGTCAGGTCGGGCAGTGCATCAACGATATCGGCATCGGCTTTTTATTTGCCGCCAGACACCATAATGCGGTCAGGCATACCGTGGGGCCGCGCAAGGAAATGGGGGTAAGAACCTTGTTTAACCTGATAGGCCCGTTGTCCAATCCTGCCCAGGCCCGGCATCAACTGATCGGCGTTTTCGACAATCACTGGCTGACGCCTGTGGCGGAGGTCTTGAAACAGCTTGGCAGTCGTCATGTGCTAGTCGTCCATGCCGAGGATGGGCTGGACGAAATCAGTATCGCCGCCGCCACCCATGTCGCCGAACTGAAACAGGGCGTGATCAGCACCTATACTCTGACGCCCGAGCAATTCGGGTTGCCGCGCAGCGGTCTGGCAACGTTGGCGGTAAAAGATGTTCAGTCCAGTCTGGCCCTGGTCAAATCAGTGCTGGACAATCGGCCGGGGCCCGCCCGCGACATCGTCGCCCTGAATGCCGGCACCGCCATTTATGCCGCGGATTTGTGCGATTCCCTGCAGGAAGGCGTTAACAAGGCATTGCAGGTGATCGAAAACGGTAGCGCCAGAGCCAAATTGCAGGCGCTGATAGACTACACCGGAAAATTTCGGTAACACCCATACAGCCGATCCGCTTCGGTAGGCATGGGTTAAACAAGCTGGAGTAGATTAATCGTCGGCATGTCGCGGCTGAATGGCTGCGATCAGGCAGGCTGAACCGGAATGGAATGACTGGAGTGAGTGATGTTGTTGTTGCCGTCAAAATAAACCAGGGTCGGCTTGTAGTCCTTGAGTTCCTGCTCATCCAGGCTGGCAAACGCGCAGACAATAATCAGATCGCCGGGGCAGGCCAGTCGCGCGGCCGCGCCATTGATGGAAAACACGCCGGAGTTTTCCTCGGCGCGGATGGCGTAGGTGGTAAAACGTTGACCGTTATTGATATTGTAGATATGAATTTGCTCGTATTCCCTGATGCCTGAAAAATCCAGAATTCTGCTGTCAATGGCGCAGGATCCTTCGTAATTCAGTTCGGAGTGCGTGACACGCGCCCGGTGTAACTTGGCTTTAAGCATGTTTATATGCATAGTAAACAACGTTCAAATATTAGAGCCGGAGATTATGCCTTAAATTGCACCCGCTATCAATTTAAGCGGGCCGGTTTTTTTACAATAAATCCGTTTACTCAATCGTTTATCTGCAGGCAGATATTGTCGATCAGGCGGGCGCCGCCTAATTTTGCGGCCAGTAAAATGACCAGATTGCTATCATTGGGGCAGGCAGGCAGCAAATCAATGCTGCGGCTCACATTAAAATAATCCACTGCAAATCCTGCCTGCTGCAGCGCCCGAACTTGTTGATCGACGATAGAGCTATAATCCCTGTCGCCGGACAAAATTGCGTCGCGCACGGTGCAGAGAGCCTGATACAGTAAGGGCGCCATCTGCCTTTGCTCGGGCGACAGATAATTGTTCCTTGAGCTCATTGCCAGGCCGTCGGCTTCCCTGACTGTCGGTACGCCATGGATTTCGACGGCGATATTCAGATCGCCCACCATGCGCCGGATCAGGGTCAGCTGCTGGTAATCCTTTTCGCCCAGAAACAGCAGATCCGGCTGCACGATATTCAATAGTTTACAGACCACCAGCGCCACGCCATCGAAATGGCCGGGACGGTTGGCGCCGCAGTGCCGTGCCGATAAATCCCTGACCGTGATCGTCGTTTGCGGAGCCTGAGGGTACATTTCCAGGACAGAGGGCAGAAACAGCAGATCGGCTCCCTGTTCCAGCAGCGCAGCCTGATCCAGCTTTTCAGTGCGCGGATAGCTGTTGAAGTCTTCATCAGGGCCGAACTGGGCCGGATTGACAAAAATGCTTGCCACCACTTTTTCCGCTTTCTGTTTGGCGGTATTCACCATCTGGAGATGGCCGGCGTGCAGATTGCCCATGGTGGGTACAAAGCCTATGCTATGGCCGGCCTGTCGCCATTGCCGGATACAACTGCGTAAAGCCTGTATGCTGGTAATTGTTTGCATGGATTTAGTAACTATGTTCCTGAGCAGGAAACTGCATGGATTTTACGGCCTGATGATAACGCTGTACGGCGTCTGCAATACTTTCGGCTCCGGCCATAAAGTTTTTGGAAAACCGGGGGCGGATGCCGGTACTGATATTGAGCATATCGTACAGTACCAGCACCTGTCCGTCGCAGGCCGCGCCCGCACCGATACCAATGACCGGAATGCGCAGCCGGCTGGCGATTTCGGCGGCCAGTTGCGCCGGTACGCATTCCAGAACCAGCAGTCCGGCGCCGGCCGCCTGTATTTGATGGGCGTCGGCCAGGATGGCTTCAGCCTGACCGGCATCCCGGCCCTGAACCTTGTATCCTCCGCTGCGGTTGACCGATTGCGGCAGCAAACCCAGGTGAGCGCAAACCGGGATGCCCTGGTCAACCAGACAGGCAATGACCTCGCTTCGAGCGCCTTCCAGCTTGATCATCTGCACCATGCCTTCCTGCATCAGGCGGGCCGCGGTTTGCAAAGCCTGTTTCGGCGATGCGTAACTGGCAAAAGGCAGGTCTGCGATGACAAAGGCCCGCTTTCTGGCTTGCGCGACGCTACGGCTATGGTACACCATGTCGTTGACGGTGACCGGCAGCGTGCTGTGATGCCCCTGAATCACCATGCCTAGCGAGTCGCCGACCAGCAGCACGTCGATTCCAATAGCATCGAGCAGGGCGCTGAAGCTGGCGTCATAGGCGGTCAGGCAACTGATCTTTTCGCCGGACTGTTTCATCGACTGCAAATCGGTTATGGTCAGCGATTGCCGGATACCTGCATACGGAGTCATGCCGGCAGCCTCTGCAATCCTTCCGGCGGACAAGCGGCGAGCAGTTCGCCCAGTCTGCCGCACCCGGCTATGTATAAATCTGCGCCGGCAATATCCGCCAGCGGATACAGCACAAAAGCCCGCCTTGCCATTTCGGGGTGGGGGACTGTCAAATTGGGGTCGTGAATGATGTCCTGTCCGTACAGCAGCAGATCCAGATCGAGGGTTCTGGCGCCCCAGCGTACGGTGCGTATCCGGCCGTGCGCATTTTCGATTTGTTGCAGGCGCTGAAGCAAATCCTGGGCTGGTAAGCGGGTGCGGATGGCCATGACGGCATTGATATAATCCGGCTGCTGCTGGGGGCCGACCGGGCGGCTGGTGTACAATGGTGAAAAGGCAATTTCCTCGTTACCGTCCAGCCCGGCTATATCGGTGCGGGCAACAAGAATTTGCCGGACAGGATTGTCAAGATTGCTGCCCAAGCCAATAAATGCCTGGATGCCGGCCGTTAGTAAGCTCATTCCTGACTGGCCTGTCTGCTTCTGGGGTGATAGCGGCCGGTTTTTCGTCTGGGTTTGCCCGCGCTGTCTTTGGGCGGCGCAGTCATTTTTTGCCGCAAGTCGTCATCAGCCTCCTGAAAACGGGTCCACCAGCCGACCAGTTCGGGATCGGCGCCGCCAGTTTCCGCGCGCAGTTGCAGAAAGTCGTAAGCCGCACGGAATTTTGCCTGTTCCAGTAAACGATAGGGTCTGGAGCCGACCGTCCGTGTAAATTTGTTTTGCAAAAACCAGACGTCGCGCATGGCTTGGGTAATATGCCTGGGCATGGCGGTGATTTTTATCTGTGCGGACAAAACCTCGTTGGCGGCGTTCTGATAGGCCAGCGTTTCATTTTCACCCTGCCTGATTCGCTTTTGCGCCACCATCCGTAATGGTTCCCACAGCACTGCGGCCAGCAGGAAATAAGGCGTCAGGCTTTTGCCTTCGGCAAACCGCTTGTCAGAGTTTTCCAGGGCTCTGACCAGAAAAAGCCTGGGAAAATCATGATCCTGGGTTTCAAGGCATCGATCCGCTGTCGGAAACAGAATGGCGAATAGCCCAAAATGCCTGAGCAGTTCAAAGGTTTGCAAGCCGTAGCCGGACAAAAACAGTTTGAGCATTTCATCATAGAGACGCGCGGCCGGGATGCTTTTTAATAGTTCCGCCTGATCGTGGATGGGTTTCTCGGTATCGAGATGCAGAGTAAAGCCCAGCTTCACCGCAAAACGGACTGCTCTGAGCATCCGTACCGGATCTTCACGGTAACGCACCTGCGGATCGCCAATCAGCCGTAATACACCGGCGGCATGATCCTGCATGCCGCCGGTGTAATCGACGACAGAAAAGTCGCGAATGTTGTAGTACAGCGCGTTAACCGTAAAATCGCGCCGCCAGACATCTTCTTCCAGGGTGCCGAACACATTGTCGCGCAGTAGGCGGCCATCTTCGTGCACGACCTGCTGATCGGATTCATCGGCTTCCGAACCGCGAAATGTCGCGACCTCGATAATTTCCCGGCCAAAAAAAACATGGGCCAGACGAAAACGCCGGCCGATGATGCGGCAGTTGCGAAAGATTTGTTTGACTTGCTCGGGGCTGGCGTTGGTCGCCACATCAAAGTCCTTGGGTTCGCGGCCCAGCAGCAAGTCCCTGACGCAGCCGCCCACCAGATAGGCTTCGAAATCGGCTTTTTTTAAACGCACCAACACCTTAAGGGCGTTTTCGCTGATTTGTGAGCGTGAAATGCAATGTTCGGCGCGCGGGTAAATCCTGACCGTACTCGCCACCGGTTCTGAATGCTCAGCAGGGGAAAAGATTTTTTTGAAGAAATTTAAAATGACACTATTCCTTTGTTGTTAGTTGTCAGGTTTCTACGCAAATTTAAACTCCCGTGACCGTTTAATTTCGCTCGTCTGCTTATCATAACATTTTGCCGGATTCCAGCTCAATCAACCCTGTCTTTCACATTCATCGCCGATATAGTAGAATCACGCCCGTTGCTGCAAAAGGCTCACTTAAAATCGCCGTTGTCTGTAGCCGGATGAAGGGCGATAACTTCATAATAAAATGATGCTTGGGGGAAATTTATGTTTAAAAAACTGATAAATGGTTTTATCGATCAACCTGTTTTTACCAGTCTGTATGCGGCCGATTTTTTTGTCCTGCTGTTTCACAGGCCGCCTTTCCTGTTTTCAGTGGTGATGATAGGCGCGTTGGTGGCTATGAGCATGTATTTGGGTCAAAAGCTCGAATTGTTCAGCAAATAATTGCCGGTTACCAATCAAAATTCAATTAAAAAGCCAGGCGCGGAATGTCAGTCCGCGCCCGGCTTTTTGCGGCGCATGGCGGCAATAGGCTACGATGCCCTGTTACTGCTGGCGGTGTTTTTTATGGCCACCGCACTGGCCCTGCCGTTTAATTCAGGCCGGGCTTTTTCTGCTGGCGAATATTTTTATTCTTTGTATCTGTTGGCAATCGGCTTTTTTTTCTACGGTTGGTTCTGGACGCATGGCGGGCAGACTCTGGGCTTGCGCGCATGGAAAATGAAACTGGGCGCATTTGATGGCGGCCCTGTCACTTGGCGGGCGGCCGCCTTGCGGTTTGCCGCCGCCGGTCTGTCCTGGGCCTGTCTGGGCCTGGGGTTTTTCTGGTGCCTGTTCGATAAAAACCGGTTGTGCTGGCATGATTATCTGTCGAATACCCGCTTCTTCAGCGTCCATCAGGAAAACGGCAGCCGCCAAAAGCGGATATGAGATATACTCGGCGTACATCGAATGCTGGCGTACGCCGTTCCCGGCCTCCGGGGAAAGAGATTAAAAAACCGAAATCCGATGTGCGAATTATCCAGTTCTGGCCCATCATCACTCGCTCAACCGGGAGTATCCAATGAAAACAATAATTACAGCTTTATCCCTATTTGCAGCACTAGTGGCTTTTTCTGCTAACGCGGATGTCAAATTGCAGGACAACTCGAAAATTCTCGGCAAATGGAGAGTCAACGCGGAATCGCTCGGCCTGGACAGGGAAAAAAAAGCGCTGAACATTAGTTGGGAATTTCAAAATAACGGCACGCTGATCACTACCGGTGAAGATACGCTGGGTAGAACCAGCGAAATGGTGATCCCCATAAAATACAGTGTCGAAAACGGCGTCATCCGCAAGCAGTCCTCGCCCGGACGCGAGAAATACGAAGATTGTACGGTCATTGAGCTGAGCGGTAGCGACATGGTCTTGAAATGCAAAGGCATCTATACATTCATGACCCGTAAATAAGCCGGTGGCCGAAACGATCCAAGGGATCCTGCCGGGGGTTTTCAATCCATCATTTTCTGACCGGTAAACTGCAATTGAGCAAGAACTGGATCGTGGTCGGACAAGGTGTCTCCCGATGCCAGCGTCCTTTTATCAACCGCCCAGTTGCTGACCCGGGTTGCGCACGGCCCGCCCACCAGAATGTGGTCTATCATTTCGTCGGGATTGGGCGCGCCGTCAGTTTTGTCCGAAATTGCCAGGTCATAGCTGTTGATCAGTAGCGGCGCAGTCCCTCCAGAACCGGTCAGGCGCTGGTAGCGCTCGGTGACCGCGCTGCTGTTGAAGTCTCCGACCACCACCATCGGGTAGCCTGTAGTGAGTCTGGCGATGTGTTTGTAAAACACGTCGGAACTCTTTTCCCTGTTCACCGCATTATTATCGAAATGGGTGTTTACAAACAGGAAAGTAAAGCCGCCGATTTTTTCACGCAGTATTGCCCAGTTGACATAACGGATCATGGCCAACGGCTTGAACCCCAGGCTGAGCGGTAGCGTTGAGTTCGGTCCCAGCCATAATTGTCCGGAATCCAGTATGTCGAAGCGGCTGGTTTTAAATAACAGCGCGGAATCACCATAGTGAAAAGCGTTCATGTGGTATGTCACCAGCGTGTATTGCTGAAGCGGAACGATATTGCCTATATCCCTGTCGGTATGCATTTCCTGCAGGCCGATCAAATCCGGGGTATAACTGTCGATACGGCTTCGAATTTCGGGATAACGCGCAGACCAGGGCAGATAATCGCCCGGCGCATGATTGCCCAGCGGCCTGCGTAGGGCTTCGATCAGGGCCGAGCCGTAACGCACGTTGTAGGTCAGAACATTCATCTGCTGGCTGGTGCAGGCGACCGTCGTATTCCGAAATTGTTCCGATTCTGGCCGCAGTACCGGGAGAGTCTTGGCAAAGCCGTGGCCGGTATAGGCGGCCAGATATTGAATCACCTGAAAGCGCAGCATAAAGATCAGCAGTATCAGGCAGGCAGTGGAGATCATCATGCCCCAGGTAAGGCGTTTTAGCAGGCTTGACATGTGAAATCCGCAGAAAATTAAGGCATAGTTTTACCAGTTAAATGCGACAACACAGTTAAACTCTGAATTTTTTTGCCTGCCGGCGCTGAAGTATGCTTTTTTGCTTGCCGGCAAAATCATCCGCTTTTTCGCAAGGCGTAAAGCGCCACGCAAAGCACCAGGCTGCTGGGGAGAATGGCGACCAGTACCGGATTGAGGTCGTAAATCAGTCCGGCGTGGCCGACCATTTTGTCGACGGCGTCAAACAGCTCGCCGATGACGATCCCTACCAGAATCCGTTCGCCAGTGCTGCTGCCTCTGCCAATGCCAATCACCAGCGGTGCGGAGACCAGCAGCATCACAAAGGTCACCAGCGGATTGACCAAGCGGCTCCAGAAGGCTACTTCGTAACGTTGCGATTTCTGGTTGTTCTGTTTCAGGAAATTGATATAGGTGTATAGATCGTACAGGGACTGGTTGTCGGCCGAGACCACCGCGACTTTGAGCAAATCCGAATCGATGCCGGATTGCCATGTTTCTTCAGGTACGAAATCCGCCGTTATCCTTTGCGGACTAAACAGGGAATGCCGGACATTTTCCAGTTCCCAATGCCGGTCGCCCAGGAAACGGGCATGATCGGCATCGGTGATCTGCTCCAGATTGTGATGGTCGTCGATCCGATAAATTCGCACATCGGACAGGGATCCGTCATCCAGGATATTTCTGACATTGATAAAGTTGTTGCCTTCTCTTAGCCACATGCCATATTTGGAACGCATCGCCACTTTGTCATTGAGGGCGGTGCTCTTCAGCAACTGGGCGTCCCGTTCCATGGACGGGGCAATGAATTCGCCGACCAGTACCGATAGGGTCAGCATGAAAACGCCCGCCAGCATGATACGGCGGATAATCCAGGCGGTGGATAGTCCCGCAGCGCGCATGGCCAGAATTTCCCGATTGTTGGCCATACCGACGACCACGGCTAGACTGCCGAGCAGGGCGGAAGTCGGAATCACTTCATAGAATAGCGTGGGGGTGGTTAGCGCTAAAAACTTTAATATCTGTTCCATGCCGTAATGGGCGTGCCCCAGATTTTTTAATTCATCCGAAAAAGTGAAAAGATTGAACAGGGTAACCAGCAGCAACATGGCGATTATCGAACCCTTTAGCACCTCTTTAACGATATAGCCGGTCAATACATTCATAAGCCCAGCCCCGATTTTGCCTGTTGCAGCAACCAGCGCCAGCCATAAGAGCGAAGCGCCAGTAAAATCCCCAACAGCAATAACGAACCGTTTAACCAGAAATAGCCTGTCCAGGCGGGAATGGCGCGGCCTATTATCCAGCTATAATTCAGTCTTTGCAGATTGCCGTATATGAAATAGATGCCAAAAGCGATCAGCAAGCTGCCGTAAATTCCGCCGCGTGGCGACATTCTGGCTAAAGGCACGGCGATGAAAGCCAGTAAAACCACAGCCAGTGTCGTGTTCAAACGGTTCTGCAATTCGGCGATGTCGGGTAATTTGCTGGAAGCCAGCAGATTCCGGGTCGGCACGGCCTGACTGTTTAAACTCAGGGCGTACACTGTGCTGTCGATATGAACCGCATATTCCTGAAATTTTTCCAGGGTAAAATCTTTTTGGCCGGCGATACCCAAAAGCCGTTCGCCGTTTTGTAACAGCAGATAAAGCCCACCTGGCAGTGTTTTCAGGCGTCCGGATTCGGCATTGACCACGCCGGTTTTTTTGCCCTCCCTGTTTTGTAGGAATACATTGTGCATTTTGCCGTCATCATCGACTTTTTCAGTGTAAAAAATTAATTCGCCGTGGCTATATTCACTGAAGCGGCCGGCGGAGATGCCCCGCACATCCGCCGTCTGCCTGTCATCATGCATTAGTTCCTGGGTTTTGGCTTCCGCCCACGGCGCGGCATACATGGCCAAAGCCACAGCCAGCGCGGTAACGGGCAGTAATAACAGAAAAATGCCCCGGTACAGGTAAAACAGGCCGCCGCCCGCCGAATTGATGGCCGCGATCTCCTGTTCCTGATACATGCGGCCCATGACGATGAGTACAGCCATGAAAACGGCGGCCGGCAGGAAAGATGAGGTGACTATCACCGTTTTTAAGCCTAGCAGTATGAACACGGTTTGATTGGATATATTGCCTTCTATCGCCTGCGCCAGCACCTTTATAAATTTCTGGCTGACAATGATGATGACCAGTACCAGCAGGATGGCGCTGACGGTCTTTAGCAAATCGGCCGCAATCATTCTATCCAGCACCCCTGGCCATGCGAAATGGCCGGCATTGCGGCGTTTTGTTTGTTCTATGCTCAACAACTCACTCCCGATTTTCTCATGTATAATTCGCCTAAATGGCTTGCGCCCGGCACAAGCCAAAACTTCGCGATATTAAAAGGCTACCATTATCATGGACTATTCTATAGAAAGCTTATCCCTGGACAAACTGCAAAGCGCCTGTCTGCTGGTCGGCATTTACGAAAACCAGTTGTTTAGCCCGTCTGCGACCCTGCTGGACGCAGTTTGCAACGGCCTGCTGGGCAAGCTTGTCGCGCGTGGCGATATAAAGGGTAAAAATGCCGAAACCCTGCTGATCAACAACATCCCGCACGCTGGTATCGAGCGTATTATACTCGTAGGTTTCGGCGAATCCGGTAAAGTTGGCCGCAAGCAGTATCGCAAGGCGCTGGCGGCGGCGGTCAAGGCGGTCAAGGACAGCAAAGTGGTAACCGCGACCTGCGCATTGCTGGATATTGCCGTGGAAAATGCCGATGACCAATGGCTGGCCCGGCAGATCGTCGAGGTATTCAGCGACAGTCTTTATCAGTACAGCGCGACCAAGCAGTGCGACAATCCGCCCGATTTGCAGCATTTATACATTTTTGCAGACCAGCCGCATAAACAGCTGGCGGAAACAGGCTTGCAGCAAGGGCTGGCCATTGCCAGGGGTGTGGAGCTCAGCAAGCAGCTTGCCGATTTGCCAGGCAATATCTGTACCCCTACCTATTTGGCGGAGCAGGCTTTTATTCTGGCCGGGCAGCATGAAAAACTCAGTTGCGAAGTGCTTGAGGAAAGCGATATGCAGGCTCTGGGCATGGGGGCTTTTCTATCGGTATCGCGCGGCAGCCGCCAGCCAGCCAAGCTGATCAGCCTGTCCTATCGGGGTGGCGAGGGCAACGCTAGGCCGATTGTTTTAATCGGTAAGGGTCTGACCTTTGATGCCGGCGGCATATCCCTGAAGCCCGGCCTGGGCATGGATGAAATGAAATACGACATGTGCGGCGGATCCGGCGTACTGGGGGTGCTGCGTGCGGCAAGCCTGCTGAACCTGAAACTGAATATCGTCGGCCTGATTCCATCTTCCGAAAACCTGCCGGATGGTGACGCCAACAAGCCGGGCGATATCCTGACCAGCATGTCGGGTAAAACCGTGGAAGTGCTGAATACCGATGCCGAAGGCAGATTGCTGCTTTGTGACACACTGACTTACGCCAGACGATTTAATCCGGAGGTGGTCATTGACCTGGCTACCCTGACCGGGGCCTGCATCGTGGCGCTGGGCAGATTCCCCAGCGGTCTGTTTGGCAATGACGATACCCTTTGCGCCGAGCTGACGGCTGCCGGCGAAACCGCCTGCGACAGCGTATGGCGGATGCCGGTATGGGAAGAGTATCAGGAACTGCTTAAATCTAATTTTGCCGATCTGGCCAATATAGGCGGCCCGGATGGTGGCAGCATCACGGCGGCCTGTTTTCTGTCGAGGTTTGCGGAAGACTTTCGCTGGGCGCATCTGGACATCGCTGGCACCGCCTGGCGCACCGGCGCCAATAAAGGCGCGACAGGCCGTCCCGTGCCGTTGCTGAGCCAGTTTCTGCTTGACAGGGCTCAGGTCTGACAGGGGGCGGGATGGGCGATGACAGGACTGCCGTGCGGCCGGCCGTAGTCATTCATTCAGGATTGCCGGTTCGGGTTTGCGAACGGATATGCCGGAAATAAGTTTTTACGTGTTGCCCTCCCGGTCGGCAACCGAACGCCTGAGTTTTGCCTGCAGACTGATCGAGAAGATCTATCGTAGCGGCCAAAGCTGCTATGTGCTGATCGACTCTGCGGAGCAGGCGGCGGATCTGGATAAACAGCTCTGGACATTCCGCGCCGGCAGTTTTGTTCCGCACCGGATTTATGGCGGCGTCGATCCTGAATTACCACAGACCGTGCTGATCGGCGGTAACGACATACCCGAGAGTCGGCAGGCCATTATCCTCAATCTATCCGACAGTACGCCAGCGCTCGGCGAAAAAACTGAACGCCTGCTGGAGATTCTGGACAATAGCGAAACCTGCAAACAGGCAGGCCGTGAGCGGTATAAATATTATAAACAGCTAGGATACCGGATAGAAACGCATAAAATGGCGGCTGGCCGCTAATCCCGATCCGGTTCCAGATTCCATGCCTGACGCAGTGGCTGGCGTTTATTCAAGACCTGCCGGCCTGCATGTCCAGCGCGGTTTGATACAACAGTTTTTTGCGCTGGCCGGTAATGTCCGCAGCTAGCGCCACCGCGGTTTTAATCGAGCATTCCTTTAACAATAAAGCCAGAATGCGTCGCTGTTCGTCGCCAAGCGTCTGTTCTTCGGTGGCAGGCCGGATGCCGGCGACAATCACCACAAATTCGCCCTTGCGCATATTGTCGTCAGTGCTGACCCGTTCCGAGAGTTGCGCCAATTCGCCGCCAACTATGGTTTCATGGAGCTTGGTTATTTCCCGGGCGATGACGATCTGATGATCCGGCGGAAAAATCGCCAGCATGTCTTCCAGCGCAGCCTGAATGCGGTGGCTGGACTCATAAAACGCCCAAGTGGTGGCGTCGGCAAGCTTGTGCTGAAAAAAGTTTTTACGCGCCGAGGCGGTACGCGGTAAAAAACCTTCGAAACTGAAGCGGGTGATCGGCAGGCCGGATGTCGACAGCGCTGCTATCAGCGCACAGCATCCGGGAACGGGCGAAACATCAATAGCCTGTTGTCTGGCAAGTCTGACCAGCGGCAGGCCGGGGTCGCTGAGCAAAGGCGTGCCGGCGTCCGAGACCAGGGCAATGGACTGACCTTGCTGCATGCGTTCCACCAGGCCTTGCGAAGCCTTGTCTTCATTATGCTGGTGTAGAGCGATCAAAGGTTTGTTAATGCCGTAATGCTGTAATAGCATGCGGACATGACGGGTATCTTCCGCGGCGATTAAATCGACCTGTTTAAGCGTCTCTACCGCCCGAAAGCTGAAATCCGCCAGATTACCTATTGGCGTGGCAACCACGTATAATTTCCCGTACATCTGCTTTTGTATTCTCCACTGCAATGACTCAAACTGGTTTTGCTTTCATTATGCCCTGTCATCGACCGGTTTGCTGGTTTTTCAGCCTGTTGCTTTTGGCGGCATGTAGCAGCGAGCCCGTCAGGCAGTCTGCCGCCCTGGCTACCCGGTCGGCGACGAAACCCCTACCCACCACAGGCTCTACGCTGAGTAGGGTGGTGGGGGACGAAAGTTTGCTAACAGTCGAAAAATTGCTGGCCGCCGGCGACAGACAGGCGGCGCTAAACACTATAAATCAAGTCGTGTTTACCGGGCTATCCGCCGGACAGCGCAGCAAGTACAATCTGCTGGAGGCGGAAATCGCCTTAAGCGGCGGCGATGCCGAACATGCCGTCGTCATGCTGGAAACCGCCCGGCCCAAGTTGTTGCCAATTGCCGACCAGCTTGATTATTATCAGTCACTGGCGCAGGCATACACGCAAGTGGGCAGGATTTTGCCCGCGGCGAGCGCACGCATTCGGCTGATCGGTTTATCGCAGGATCAAAAATTCAGGCAGGAAAACATGGCCGGCATTCTGGACATGCTGCAGACATTATCCCTGGAGACGCTGAATAGCCGCAGCAGTCTGTTCGATGAACTGACCAGTTGGATGGGGCTGGCGAAAATCCTGAAACTGCGGGATCAACCGGGCTATGAAATGAATTTGCAATTAAACCAGTGGCAGCTTAAATTTCCGGGGCATCCGCTTACCCCGGCATTCCTGCAAACCTATCTTGCGTCCGTGCCGCTTGTTCAGCCTGTCGAGCCGGAAATAGCCGCTGCCGCCAAAGTGCCGGGTATAGCGGTATTGCTGCCGCAATCCGGCTCTTACGCGGCGGCCGGCAAGGCCGTCGCCGATGGTTTGCAGATGGCGCGCCAACTGGCCGCCAACGCAGCACCGCAATTGCCGTTAAAGTTTTACGATAGTGAAGGCGGCAATATCGCCGATATTTATCAGCAGGCGGTTGTCGAAGGCGCCGTGCAGGTGATAGGGCCGCTGGTCAAGGAGCAGATCCTGGAGCTGGCGGACATGCCGGAACTGAATGTGCCGGTACTGGCGCTGAATCAGGTTGAAAACCTGAAAAAGCCCCATCTTTATCAATTCGGTTTAAGCCCCATAGACGAAGCGGAGCAACTGGTTTTAAAAGCCCGTAGCGAAGGCGGGCAGACAGCGGTGGTGCTGACGGCCAATACCCGGCAGGGACGTCGTCTTGCCGCTTACTTGGCCGCCGCCTGGCAAAACAGCGGCGGCGTGTTGGCCGATAGCCAGGGTTATGAACCCGGACAGCACGACTTTAGTGCAGTGCTGACGGCATTGCTGGGCGCCAATACCGATTCCGGCAGTTGGCAGCGGACGGACACCGTATTGCTGGCCGCCAGCCCCGAGTTAGGCCGGGAACTGGCGGTACAGTTGAAATATCATCAGACCGGCAATCTTGCCATTTATGCCATGCCTGGGATTTTTAGCGGCTATCCGAACCCGGTAAAGGATGCGGAACTGAGCAGTATCGGTTTTTGCGACATACCCTGGTTATTTGATGGCGATGACGGCCCTTTAAGCCGTGCGGCGCTGGCAGGTAAATGGCAAGCCCCTGGCGAAGGCCAGATAAGGCTGCGGGCGTTGGGAGTGGATGCATTCAATCTGCTGAGCCGTCTGGCGCAACTGGCCGAAACCCCTTATGTCGGCGTTACCGGCCGGTTGTCCCTGGACGGCGACAACCGGATTACCCGCAAACTGGTTTGCGCCCGGTTTAAAGGTGGCGTTCCGCTGGTTTCAGGATATATGGAATAAGCAGCCATGCTATTTAACAAGCCAAACGCCACCCATCTGCAAACCGGTAACAGAGCCGAGCAACTGGCGCTGGCCTATTTGCGGCAGCAGGGCCTGCACCTGGTATGCAGCAACTTCCGCTGTAAAACAGGGGAACTGGATCTGGTCATGAAAGACGGGGAAGTGCTGGTGATAGTCGAGGTCAGGTTTCGGAAATCCGAACAGTTCGGCGGGGCGTTGGCCAGTATTACCCGCCAAAAACAGATGCGTATCATCTCCGCTACCCAACACTATGTCATAATGCACAAATTGAGCCATGCCGCGATTCGTTTCGATGTGGTAGCCATTGTCGGCGACAACAGGATCAACTGGATTAAAAACGCCTTTCAAACCTGAGTACTATGAGTTTACAAGACCGCATCATCAATCATTTTTCCGATAGCATCCAGACCAAACAGGACGCCATGGCCAGCCTATGCGAACTGATCGAGTTCGCCTCGCAGAAAATTGTCGAGGCTTTGGTAAATGATAAAAAAGTGCTGACCTGCGGCAATGGCGGTTCGGCCGGCGACGCCCAGCATTTTTCATCGGAAATGCTGAATCGTTTTGAACGCGAGCGGCCGCCGTTACCGGCCATCGCCCTGAGTACCGATACCTCCACTATTACCTCAATCGCCAACGATTATCATTTTGACGAGGTTTTTGCCAAGCAGTTAAGAGCGCTGGGACAGCCTGGCGATATTTTGCTGGTATACACCAGCAGCGGAAATTCCGGCAACATTCTAAAGGCGGTAAAGGCGGCCCATGATCGGGAAATGACGGTTATTGCCCTGAGCGGCAAGGACGGCGGCGCCATGGCGCTGGAGTTAAGCGAAGCCGATATTGAAATAAGAGTGCCGTCCCAGTCGACTGCCCGCATCCAGGAAGTGCATTTACTGATTTCGCATTGTCTATGCGATTTGATCGACCAGCAATTGTTTGGCGGTTAAAGCTCCCCAGATCCCGGCCATAAAAATGATGCCCGGGGTCTGGCTGGTTGATTTAAACCGGTTTCTCCGGTGTTTATAAGCCGGTCAGTTCAGCAGGCATAACAGATTGGCCGTTTCATTGGCCGACAATGGCTGGTTTGTCGGCGGTCGCCGGACTGCCGAGAATCTTACCTGCCAGTAAGGCTGTTTCAAATCGGACATCATGACACGGCCGGTTTGCGAACTCGGCGCGTGGATGAATTTGTCCTGTCCTACATAAATGCCCACATGTGAAAATGGTCTGGTATTGATGGTAAAAAACAGCAGGTCGCCCGGTTGGCGTTGATCAGGCTGAATTGCGGGCAAACTGTGAGCCAGTGACCAGGTGTCTCTTGGTAGGTTCAAGCCTTGTTTCTGGTAGACATAATGCACCAGACCACTGCAGTCGAAGCCTTCTCCGGGGGATTCTCCGCCCGGCACATAAGGGTGGCCCTGTAATCTCATGGCTTCTCTGGCGGCCGGATTGTTAGTCGGTGGATTCGCGCCTAGCCCCGAGGTACTGATGGCCGGTTTATCGCTGGTCGCACAGCCTGTCAGTTGCGCCAGAATTAAAACCAGAAAAAATGACTTATACAATTGCTGAAAGGGCCTATCTGTCATCATCATAGTGCTCTGGAAGGAATCATTAGTTTAATTTTAGCCTAATTTCTGATTTTGTAATGAACCAAGCGATTCAAGTTTGTTAATTCCTGTACAATTTTTGTGTGTATCAAGACATTTCATGGCGCATCCACCAAGCGAAGTTGCACAAAACACTCGTCTATCCCACAGAAATCGTGCATATTATGCTTGGCTAAATATTGGCTCAATATTTGCATGTATAATTGCGATACTCTAATCCGGTATCAGAAATCAACAGCCGGCCGCGTGCGGGCTGTTGCCGGCCATTTTCATTTTCCTGATTATTTGCCGGGCTTTTAATTTTGTTGCCTTTTTGATCATTATTTGGGAGTAGATTATGGATGAAATCTTATTGTTGATGCTGCTGCTGTTTGCGGCCTATCTTTTTTTACCAAAATCCTGGTTAACCAGGTTTGCTGCTAAGCCTAAGCCGGAAACTGTGGTCGCATTGCGGCATGTACCGGAAGATTCGGTTTTAAGACGTCATTATATTACCCAGTTGCGCAGTGAAATCGTGCTGGAACTGTATCCACGTCCTTCCGATTCCACGTTGCAAAGACATTACGATGCGCTGGTTGAAACAGAGCTGGAAAACCGTCTGGCTACGCTTTCCGCCTAGGTCACGGATTAGCCGCGTCTCTCCCGGGGGAGGGGCGCGGAACATGCGGATTATCCCGCCGCTAAAAAAACGGATGCCGCTTGAAGCGGCATCCGTTTTTTTAGGTCGGCGGAAAGCGGCAAACCGCATGCCTGATTCCACCATTTCGAATCCCTGCTTCCGGCGAGCGGACGCCGAATTCAGGGAAATTGCGTTCAGGCGTAGGTTGGTTGAAAAGCCTGTTCAGGGTTGGCGACCGGACCATTACCGTCCCAATAGGGTGACAGTTTCCGCAAATTGGCCGCTATTCCCGGCATGACTTTCAACACTTCATCAACTTCGCTCATGGTATTGAAGCGCGAGAAGGAAAAGCGAATCGTGCCGTGCGCAGCAGTATAAGGAATCTGCATGGCGCGCATCACATGCGAAGGCTCCAGTGAGCCCGATGTGCAGGCGGACCCACTGGAGGCGGCAATGCCGGCCTTGTTGAGCAGCATCAGAATCGCCTCGCCTTCAATATATTCGAAAGCAATATCCGTGGTATTCGGCAGGCGGTTATTCAGGTCACCGGTAATGAAGCAATGCGGGATCTGTTCAATAATGCCCTGTTCCAGACGGTCGCGCATAGCTTTTACTTTGGTGTTCTCATATTCCATATGTTCGATGGCCAATTCACAAGCTTTGCCCAAGCCGACTATGGATGCTGTGTTTTCAGTGCCGGCCCGGCGGCCGCGCTCCTGATGTCCGCCGCGCAGCAGGGGCCGGAAACGGGTGCCGCGGCGTAGGTACAGGACGCCTATGCCTTTGGGGGCGTGCAATTTATGACCGGATATCGACAGCATGTCGATTTTGGTATCCTGCAACATCATCGGGATTTTGCCTACGGCCTGCACGGCATCGGTATGGAACATCACGCCGGCATTGCTAGCTAGTTCAGCCATTTCGATGACCGGAAAAATGGTGCCGGTCTCGTTGTTCGCCCACATCACGGATACAATGGCTACTTGATCGGAGAGCATGTTTTTGTAGGCTTCCAGACTCAGGCGTCCACATTTGTCTACAGGCAGGCGATGTATGGTGTAACCGTCTTTTTCCAGGCTTTCGCACAGACTGAGAATCGCCGGATGCTCCACAGTGGTGGTAATAATTTCCTTACGATTTGGCTGGGCCTTGATGGCGGATAGAATGGCTGTCGAATCGGATTCCGTGCCGCACGAGGTAAAAATGATTTCGGAATCGTGTTCGGCGCCGATCAGTTCCTGAACCTGGGTGCGGGCTTTCTTAATGGCCTTGGCGACGCCGTCGGCAAAGCGGTGTATCGAAGAAGGATTGCCGAACTGTTCGGTAAAGAAAGGCAGCATGGCGTCGACCACCGCCATGTCCACTTTGGTTGTCGCATTGTTATCCAGATAAATATCAGGCATGTCCGGCCTCCTGTATAGTGACCAGTTTCGGCATTTGCGAAGCAGGAATGACGCGAATGAATTCACCCAGCACTTCCATCAGCCGTTGCTGGATACCGGAAATGGTCATGGACGCCATCTGGCAGCCGCTGCATGCACCGGTCATATTCACATAGGCGATGTTGTCCACCACTTCGACCAGTTCCACGTCGCCGCCATCCGCCATCAATTGTGGACGTAGGGAATTCAATACTTCCTCAATTTTTTTGATGCGCTGCAGATTGGTTAAGGGTTTTTTCTCGGCGACAACCGGTTTTTCAATCGGCGCGGCATCCGGGTTAAAGGCCTCGCCGCGCTCTTTCAGCACTTTTTCCAGAATGGCTTCGATATCCTCATGACAGGATGCGCAACCGCCGCCTGCCTTGGTGTAGTTGGTGACATCCTCAACGGTGCGCAGTTTATTGGCCCACACCATTTCCTCTATCATCACGGCGTCGATGGCAAAACATTTGCAGATCAATGCGCCTTCTTCGTGATCGTCTTTCCATTCCTCGCCGCGGTAATTGGCTACTGCAGCCTGCAATGCCTCCCGACCCATCACGGAGCAATGCATTTTTTCGGGCGGCAGGCCGTCAAGTTCGGCGGCAATATCCTGATTGGAGACCTTGAGCGCTTCATCCAGGGTTTTGCCTTTGATAATTTCGGTCAGCACGGAGGATGAGGCGATCGCCGAGCCGCAGCCAAAAGTCTGAAATCCTGCTTCTTCTATGATTTCGGTGTCTGCGTTGACTTTCAGCGTCAAACGCAGGGCGTCGCCGCAACTGATGGAGCCGACTTCGCCGATGGCGTTGGCGTCTGCAACGGCGCCGGCATTTTTGGGGTTGAAAAAATGATCTTTTACTTTATCTGAATAATCCCACATAACATCTATCCTCGGCTTGATTATGAGCAGGTTTTGGTTGGAGCGCCGTTATCGCTGGTCGAAAACGACGAACCGCAGGCGCAGCTTTTGACTGCATTGGGATTGGTGAATTTAAACCCCGAGCCTTCCAGACTATCCATGAAATCTATAGTCATGCCTTGCAGCTTTGGCAGACTGAGGGGGTCAATAAAAACTTTGACGTCCCCGCAATTTATTACGGTATCCTCTGCACCGTATTCTGCTTCCAGGCGTAATCCATAGGACAGGCCGGAGCAACCGCCATCGGTAACTTCGATGCGCAGTCCGCCGGTCGGTTTGTCGGAACTGCTGATAAAACGGCCTACGGCTTGAATGGCGGTTTCTGTTAGGTTAATCATCTTTAAGTCTCCTGAACGGTTTGGCATTGATCTTGTAATAGTTAAAGCAACCAATGTGCCATACGCCGAAAAATCAGTTAAACCGCTGATTGCACAGGTATGCCGTTTAGGGTTTCCGGCTTTCATGCAGACCGTTTCATAACAATCACGGCATGTTTGTCGGTTTTACTACAATTTGTTTTCCGGAGAACAGCATGAATTTAGAAGATTTGGATTTAGGGGATGTCGTCTATGCGGCGCGCACCATCGTTGACGATGGCAGCATGCCCGATAGCCAGGAGGGTGAAATCCTGGCCGAACAGGGTGCGCGCGGGGTCATCGTCATGAAGGGGTATGTGGAGGAAGAGCCTGGCCGGAGCGTGTTCCTGGTCAGGTTTGAAGATAAGGACTTGAATCTGGGCCGGCCTATCGGCTGCTTCAATGAAGATTTAACCGCACCGGACTTTGTGTCCTAGCTGCCCGGGAAGCGCATGACTGATTTATCCGAGACAATTCTGCATTATCACCAGCGCACCAAGCATCAGCTCAATGCCTATGCCAAAGGCCCCGAGTCGCTGGATTGGGATGACCAGCCTAATCCGTTTCGGCGTTTTACCGGCTGCGAAACAATACCTTTACCCGAGCCGGGCGCGGACTTGGCCTGCCGTTTTGCCGATCTGGACATCCCGGAAAAGATGGATTCCCAGCCTTTGACGCTTGAAAGTCTGGGGTTGTTACTGGAATTATCCTTCGGCTTGTCGGCCTGGAAACAGTTTGGCCCCGATCGCTGGGCTTTGCGCTGCAATCCCTCCAGCGGTAATCTGCACCCGACCGAAGCCTATTTGCTTTGTGCGGATGATCAGGTTCTGCCGCCCGGCGTCTATCACTATGTCAGTCACGACCATCATTTGCAGCGCCGTAGCCGCTTCGTGCCTGATGACGCAAACACCGGCTTATATATAGCGCTTTCATCCATACACTGGCGCGAGGCATGGAAATATGGCGAGCGGGCATTCCGTTATTGCCAGCATGATATAGGCCATGCACTGGCTGCGCTAAGTTATGCCGCCGCTTGCCTGGGCTGGAGCATAGAACTATGCGGCGAGGTCGCCGATGCCGGCATCGCCAGCTGGCTGGGGCTGGAGCGCGATCAGGATTTTGTCGCCGGGGAACGCGAATCGCCGGATTTGTTTTGCCGGCTGCGGATCGGCAAGACCGCGTCTGCCGATGTAGACGCCGCGGCATTGTCGAGAAGCGCACAATCCGCCGAATGGTATGGCAAGGCGGAGCGCTTGAGCGGCCGTCATTTTTATCGCTGGCCCATTATCGACGAAGTGGCGGAACATGCGCAAAAACCGGCAACCGTTCGCCAAAGGCGGCAGTTTCCGGCCGTCCGACTGCCGCAACCCAGTCATAATGAGCTTGCCAGCAGGCTGATACGTCAGCGCCGCAGCGCCCAGCATTTTAACGGCAAGGCGGAGGCTTTGCCGCTTGCAGACTTTCAACGCATGCTATCGGCATTGCTGCCCAGTGCCAAGCCACCCTACACTGCCTGGAACTGGCGGCCGGAAGTACATTTGTTTTTCTTTGTACACCGGGTCGAAGGACTGGAGCCGGGCTTATATCTACTGCCGCGAGATCCGCAAGCCCTGCCGGCATTGCAGGCCGCGCTGTCCGCCGATTTCAGTTGGCGGGAAATGCCTGCGCCGTTCAGCTTTTATCAACTGACAGCCGGCAATGTCAGGCAGGCGGCCAAAACCCTGTCCTGCCATCAGCCCATAGCCAGCGATAGCGCATTTAGTCTGGGGATGCTGGCCCGCTTTGCCGAAAACATCGAAACCGAAGCTTGGCGATACCGGCGCTTATTCTGGGAATGCGGGCTGATCGGACAGATTTTATATCTGGAAGCCGAGGCGGCAGGGGTTAGGGGTACCGGCATCGGTTGTTTCTTTGACGATGCTGTGCATGGCGTACTGGGCCTGAAGGACAACAACTGGCAGAGCCTGTACCATTTTACTGTCGGAGAACCGCTGGATGATGGTCGGTTACAGAGCTTGCCCGCCTATGCCCACCTAAAGGGTTGATGCAACCGGATGGTTTTGGTGGCCGTTTGCGCGCGGAAGACATATTGAAAAACGATAGGTTGTGAACGTGGCGGAAATTTTTCCGGATAATTCTTGACTATAATACTGGGTATAAGCATAATCGCTCGTCCATTCAGTTGTTTACCGAGATTATTTATGTCAGATCCTATTGTGTTTACCGACAACGCTGCGCAAAAGGTTGCAGGGCTGATTCAGGAAGAAGGCAATGACAAGCTCAAGCTTCGAGTCTATATTACCGGTGGCGGCTGCTCCGGGTTTCAGTATGGTTTTACTTTCGATGAAGAGGTCAATGACGACGACACCCTGGTTGAAAAAGCCGGGGTGACAGTGCTGATCGATTCCATGAGTATTCAATATCTGACCGGTGCAGAAATTGACTATAAAGAAGATTTGTCAGGCGCCCAGTTTGTGATTCGCAACCCCAACGCCAGCACTACCTGTGGCTGCGGTTCGTCATTTTCAGCCTGACAGGCCGCTCTTTCCGGGATAAATTCCGCCCAGCGTCACCGGCGCGGCCGCGCCGGTGACGCTGCACAGATTGCCGGGCAGATTGTTCAGGGTTTGTCTGGCCAGCCATGCAAAGGCGCAGGCTTCAACATGATCAGGGTCCATGCCCAGTTCCGCTGTTGATAGTACCGGGCAACGCATGTTTTTCGCCAGTAATCTCATTAGTTGGCCGTTATGTGCGCCGCCGCCGCAGACCAGAATCTGTTCGCTACGCGGCGCATAGCGGTGTATGGCTTCCGCTATGCTGTCTGCGGTAAGCTGGCAAAGCGTGGCCTGCACGTCTTCGGCCTTAATGGCGGGGAATGGGTTGAGCTTTTGCAGCAGCCAGGGTGCGGAAAAATATTCTCTGCCCGTGCTTTTCGGCGCCGGCAGATCAAAATAGGGATCGTCTTTCAGAGCCGCCAGTAGCGCAGCCTGCACCTGTCCGCTGCCCGCCCAGTCGCCGTTGTCGTCATACGCCTGCTGCCGATGCTGTTGATGCCAGATATCCAGCAAGGCATTGCCGGGGCCGGTGTCAAAACCGGCGACTTTATCATCCAGCACAGTGATATTGGCGATGCCGCCGATGTTGACTATGGTTCTGAGCTGACGATCGGTAGCGAACACCGCCTGATGGAAGGCGGGAACCATTGGCGCACCCTGGCCGCCGGCGGCAATGTCGCGGCGGCGGAAATCGGCGACGGTGGTGATGCCTGTGCGTTGGGCGATGATGTTGGGATCGCCTATTTGCAGGGTAAAGGGGGTGGGCGGCTCGGGGGCATGGTAGACGGTCTGGCCATGACTGCCTATGGCCAGAATCCGTTCCGCCGGGATTTGCGCCGCGGCTAATAGCGACAAGGCCGCTTCGGCGAACAAATGACCAAGCAGGGTATCCAGCGCGCCGTAATCGGTCAGTAGGATTTTTTGTCCTGCCTGACTGATGGCGTGAATTTTTTCTCTTAATTCGGCCGGAAAGGGTTGGTAGAAAAATGCCTGCAGGGTGGCTTTATCATGGCTGAAATCAAGCAGCGCGGCATCAATGCCGTCCATGCTGGTACCGGAAATCAGGCCGATATAAAACTCGGACATGGTTCAGTTCCGGGCTACCAAGCTATCGTCTTTAGCTAGTTTGAGTTGCGCTATCAGCGGCTGGATTTGAGCCTTGAATCTGGCTAGCAGGCTGTCGTCCATGGCCAGTGTGCGCGGCAATCTGGCTGTGACCGGGTTGACGTGCTTGCCGGCTATTCTGAATTCATAATGCAGATGGGGGCCGGTTGCCAGGCCGGTTTGGCCGACATAGCCGATCACTTCGCCCTGTTTGACGCTGCCGCCCAGTTTTTGCCCGGATTTGAAGCCGGAAAGATGGGCGTAAAGCGTCGAATATTTTTGGCCGTGGTCGATTTCAACGACATTGCCGTAACCGTTTTTCTGGCCCTGAAACACAATTTTGCCATCGCCGGTGGTTTTTACCGGCGTACCTATGGCGGCAGAATAATCCACTCCCTTGTGGGCGCGAATCGTGTTAAGAATGGGATGCAGGCGGTGCAGGTCGAAATTCGAGCTGATCTTGGCAAAATCCATCGGAGTTTGCAGAAAGGCTTTGCGCAAGGCATGACCTTCCGGGGTATAGTATCCGGTATGGCCCTGGTTGTCTTCAAACCGCACGGCCGTATAAGCTTTGCCCTGATTGACGAACTCCACGGACAGAATTTCGCCGCTGTCGAATTCCTGGCCGTCAACGTATAACTTTTCATAGACGACCGTAAATTGATCGCCTTCCTTCAATTGCAGCGCAAAATCGATGTCCCAGGCGAAGATGTCGGCCATTTTCAGGATCAGCTTTTCCGGCAGGCCGGCCTGGGTGCCGGTTTCAAACAAGGATGACTTGATGACGCCTTTGACGCTGGTGGCCTGATAGTCGATTTGCTTGCTGAGCAGTTTTACGTCGAAATCATTGTCATGCCGGGTGGCGATCAGGGTTTCGAAAGGATTTTTGGTGTACGTCAATTGTTCCAGTTCACCGGAAGCGCTAATCGTGGCGACGACATCCTGGCCCGGTTCGACATTGGCGAACATTTTGCCCGTTGCATTGGCGTGAACGATTTTATGCAGGTCTTCCCGGCTCAGATCCATCTCCGAGAAGATGCGGGAAAGATTTTCACCCGATTTGACGGTATGCTCCAGCACTTCGGAAATCTCGCTTTCCTCGACTAGCGGCGCCGGCTCGACATAACGGGTGTATTGGTTGATCTTTGAGGATATCAGTCTGTCCTGTTCCTGTTTTCTGGTCTCTTCAAATGACTTATGAGGGATCAGTCCGTAACTTGCGCTAGCGGCAACAACGGTGCAAGCCCCTAAAAGCACCGATTTGATTATTCTGTTCTGCACAGCAATCACACTTTATTGTTATCCAGGGTGAGATTGTAGGCAATTTTTCGGCATATGGCTAATAAAAGGATTTTTATCCTGATATTGCCGGGCTATAACTTATAATGACCTACTGAATATTTATGCTTTAGGAGAGAGAAATTGTTACAGGAAATCTTGGCGCAACTGTGTTACGGCGCGGATGAAGTATTGCTGGAGCCGGAGTTGATCAGGAAGCTGGAAGAAAGTCGGCCGCTGACGGTCAAGGCCGGATTTGATCCGACCGCGCCCGATTTGCATTTGGGGCACACGGTGCTGATCAATAAATTGAAGCAGTTTCAGGATGCCGGCCACAAAGTTCAGTTTTTGATCGGTGATTTTACCGCCATGATAGGCGATCCCACCGGCAAGAATGTCACCCGCAAACCTTTAAGTCAGGAAGCGGTGATGGAAAACGCTAAAACCTATCAGCAGCAGGTGTTCAAGATTCTGGATCCCGAAAAAACCGAGGTCAAATTCAATTCGGCCTGGATGGGTAAAATGACCAGCGCAGAGATGATACAGCTTGCCGCCAAACATACGGTCGCGAGAATGTTGGAAAGGGATGATTTCAGCAAGCGCTATAAAGGGGGGCAGCCCATCGCCATTCATGAGTTCCTGTATCCCTTGATTCAGGGTTACGATTCGGTGGTGATGCGGGCGGATGTGGAGTTGGGCGGCACAGATCAGAAATTCAATTTGCTGATGGGGCGGCATTTGCAGGAAGCAAATGGCCAGAAACCGCAGGTAGTGATGATGATGCCGATCCTGGAAGGTCTGGACGGGGTGCAAAAAATGTCCAAATCCCTGAACAACTACATCGGCATAGCGGATGCGCCGGACGACATGTTTGGTAAAATCATGTCGATTTCGGATGACTTGATGTGGCGGTATTTCCAGTTGTTAAGTTTCAGGCCGATGGCGGAAATTGAAAAATGGCGGCAGGAGTGTGCGGCAGGCGCCAATCCCAGAAACTTTAAAGTTGCGCTGGGGCAGGAGATTGTCGGCCGCTTTCATGGCGAACAGGCGGCAAAAGCGGCGCTGGAAAATTTTGAGGCCCGATTTCAGCGCGGTGCCATGCCGGATGAAATGGAGGAAATACAACTGACTGCCGAGGTGGGCGGACTGGCGATTGCAAACCTGTTGAAGCTGGCGGGACTGGTGGAAAGCACTTCCGAGGCGCTACGCATGATCAAGCAGGGCGCGGTAAAAATCGATGGTGAAAAGCTGGAAGATCAAAAAGCGGTCATCGCTTCGCCCAGTCGGCATGTGTATCAGGTCGGTAAAAGAAAATTTGCCCGAATTGAAATCAGCTCTTGATTAAGTCGCGGGATAGGCTATAATGCACGGCTCTTCAGGACGTAAAGGTTGTTCGGAAGGGGGGTTGGGAAGCAGGCGGTTCTGTTTGCAGGGCGTGTTTTCCGGTCTGGCTGAGGGTGTGAGTTGCGTAGTTTACGGCGGCGGCCTCGGAAAAAAGATTTGACAAAAGGAGTGGATGCTGTAGAATGCATCGGCTCAACACGGCGAAAGCCGCTGGCTCTTTAACAGTACGAATCGAAATAATTTGTGTGGGTGCGTGTGG
>JAQTUW010000011.1 GCA_028707085.1 Methylococcales bacterium
AGTTAAAATCTGCCTTGTTGTGCGGAAAGCCTTGCCGCTAAGCAGCTTTGCGGATGGTTACAGGTGAACTGTGCATAATATCGAACTGAGCATAATTTTTATTATGCAAAGCTTTGCATAATAAAAACAATTGGCTGTTCAGCGATACCGTCAGGGGCGCCAAGGCCAGCGCTAATTTATACAGCCTGGTGGAAACCGCCAGACTGAACGGGCTGGAGCCTTACCGCTACTTGCACCATGTTTTCAAAGAGCTGCCTTCGGCACAATCCGTTTCCGACATCGAGCAGTTGCTGCCGTGGAATGTTAATGCCGACTATATTAACGCCGGGTGGAAAAAATAGAAGATGGGGTTAATTGGGCGTTTACCCATTACCCGTTAACCCAAGCCAACTTCATGCTAACTTATATCACACTCAACGAGTGTTCTAGTACGAACCAGAGCATAGCGTAACGTACACTTACCCTAGTTGCATTTTACTATGTTGAGGTAAAATGACAGGTGACATTATTTGCCATTTTTGCGATTTTTATCGGAATTCAAAAGTTGGGTAATACGCCCTGCTGTTAAATCCAGGGTCTCAGCAACCCTTGCTTGCGCACCACGAGGTTCTATTGCTTTTTCAATATCAACGAGTTGGGCGACGTATCGAGATTTTCCGCTTCCTGTCATGCCATGATAAGCGGCTTTAGCATGTTGCTTTTGGCGCAGCTCTAAATCTGCTTGCTGATCACGGAGAGCTTGAATCGCTTCGGTGGTTTGTTTGAACCCCATGATAACTGTTTGCATGACCTGAGCCAATGGATCGGGTGTTGGGGTATTGGATTGTCTTGCCATTCTGTAAGCCCTCAATGATGAAAAGTGCAGCAATCATAGTACAGCAAGTCGCGAATGTAAACGACTTTGTTTAGAAAATGTAAACAATATTGTTTACAAGAATTGCAACTTAACACTTGAATCAGCTGACGCGTTTGCTATGACTACAGAATGCACCGTAAAGCGCATCGTTCAATTTTTTTAATATCTTATCCTCTTTTCTACGCCCCATGACATGAATTGATGCGTATCGGCAGCATTATGTAACTTATTTCTCATCCTTGTGTTCGTTATAAATTGATAATCTGACATTCAAAAGAAACCACTGATTTCCGCTTAGGGTCGGTTGCGACAATTCACAACTCTTAACAGCCGACATTCACTTCTGGCCTGAGTGGAATCGGAACTGTTGCTGGAGTACGCAAAATAGGTTTATTCAGTGTGACAAAATTTTCTTGGGTTCCGGCTTACAACCCCATTTTTGAAACATTCAAAGATTTGAGCAGTAAATCTGAAAACAGTCGCGTCAGACCGCATTGATGCCAGACGTCGGCTAGATCGCCATGTTATGTTCTTTTTTCGATTCCCATTTAAGAAAACACACTCGGCCCTAAACACGCTGCAGTTCTAGAAAAAATCTGCTCGTATGCTGATTTCATCACGACATCATTAAAGTACGAAACTGTCACTGGACCAACAGCTTCTTCAGTTTTGCCAATATATCTCGCGTCATTACTGATAATTACGCCTCTTCTTGGCGAGATTGGGTAATAAAACTCTACCTCATCAATCAACTCACCTACACGTCCTGCAGCATGAACATTTTGAACCGGCTGATCACTAGTTATAAAGTCTAACTCTGATTCGTTATTTAAAATAACCAAATTGTATTCATTTCTCTTTGCGTACAGAGTAAACCCAACACACGTCGAAAAGATATTACGCATTATCGGCCAAGCGCGTTCAATGCTTACTTCCTTGATGGCAATACTATTGAAGCTACGATACACATTGTCCCTAATATTCTTCGTGCGAAAATACTGGCTAGTTAGGAAATAGATGAATTCCACCGCGTCTTCATCATCCCTATAAAACGATGTATCGCCTTTATGCAGCGAATCTAAGTAAACTTCCGCAATATGCTCCAACTCATTGTGGTGGTCTTCATCAAGGTTATGCATAACTTTATCAAGTTCCTTGATGAACTCCTCGGGAATCCAATCAGTAGCTCGCAGGCTGTGGTTTAGCCGAAATATGTTATCAAAGGTGGAAATCCATCCTGCATTCAACTCTCGCAAAGTGTCGTTCTTAATTGGGTCTATCGCCACCTTCTGTATAAACAGAATATCGTTTTTGGTGAGTTGTGTCAGCTCATAAAAATCTCGTTCGACTGCCACATTGATGGGGTTTGTATGAAACGGGTTGGCGCCATTCCGGTGGCACCATACCTTCCCATCTACACACCAGGGTTCGAGGTACTTCTTCCATACGTAGTGCTGGCGTCGCTTTTTCATTTAAATTATCTCAAAAAACAAGGTATTAGGTGGTTAGCTTTTGGTAGATAAACTAGTGGCTTCAACATCAAGAAACCTCGGAAGACTCACGGCCCCACCGCCAATTCTTGTTTGCACGCGAGTACGGCAAAATACAATTCACGCAATGTATTATATCGACGGGACTTTTTTTCCCACATTTCATCGCCACGGCAGTGCAAATACCAGCCATTATCATCCTGATTTACAGATATATAAAAAGCAGATTGCCAGGCACAACGATGCACGATCCCATTGTAAGAATAACTGGTCGAGATATAACCGGATGACTCAAAGTCTTCAAGTTCCCTTAAAAAGCACGGGGTCACGTCTTGCACTAATGTATAAGCCAACCCTCTAACATTCATTCATTCATTCATTCATTATATCCTAAGGCTTGGCAAATACATTTCGGCACCATAACCTTAGCCTGTCCATATAAAGATAGACTACCGGCGTGGTGTAGAGCGTCAGCATCTGGCTAACCAGCAGGCCGCCGACGATGGATATGCCTAGCGGGCCGCGCAATTCGGCGCCGTAACCCGATCCCATCGCCAGGGGTAGCGCGCCAAGCATGGCCGCCATCGTGGTCATCATGATCGGCCTGAAGCGTTGCAGGCAGGCGCTGAAGATGGCTTCTTCGGCGCTGACGCCCTGTTTGCGTTCGGCGTGCAGCGCAAAATCGATCATCATGATGGCGTTCTTTTTTACGATGCCGATCAATAAAATCACCCCGATCAGGGCGATAATGCTGAATTCGGTATCGCAGGCCAGCAAGGCCAGTATTGCGCCCACCCCGGCCGAAGGCAGCGTGGAGAGGATGGTCAGCGGGTGCACATAGCTTTCGTAGAGTATGCCCAGCACGATATAGATTGTAAACAGCGCCGCCAGAATCAGCCAGGGTTGACTGCTTAGCGATTCCTGAAAGGCTTTGGCAGAACCTTGAAAACTGCCGTGAACCGAGGCCGGCACACCTATATCTATCATGCTTTTCTCGATTGTCCGGGTGGCGTCCGATAAGGACATGCCGGGTTTCAGATTGAATGAGATGGTGGCGGAGGCAAATTGACCCTGATGGTTGACAGTCAACGGGGTGTTGGTGGATTTGAATTCCGCTATGGCCGCCAGCGGAATCTGGCTGACTGCCGCTTGCGGCGTGGCGGTCGATTCGATGTAAAGCTGCTGCAGGGTTTGTGGGTCATTCCAGTATCGGGGCGCCAGCTCCATCACTACATGGTACTGGTTGAGCGATTCGTAGATCACCGAAACCTGGCGCTGACCGAAGGCGTCGTTCAGGGTGGTATCGACATCAGCCTGACTGACCCCGAAGCGGGAAGCTTTTTCCCGGTCAACAACCAGCGACATTTGCCGGCCTTTGTCCTGCTGGTCGGTGTTGACATCGGTCAGTTCTGGCGCTTTGGCCAGGGCCGCGAGCAGCTTCGGCGTCCATTCCCGCAAATCGGCCAGCCGATCCGATTGCAGCGTGTATTCGTACAAGGCCGCCGAAAGCCTGCCGCCGATACGCAGATCCTGAACCGGTTGCAAATATAAACTTGCGCCGGGTTCGGCGGATAGCTTTTTACGTAACCGGTTGCTGACTTCACCTATGGATTCGCGCTCGCCGGGCGGTTTTAAAACCACAAAAACCCGTCCGGCATTGGTATTCTGGCCGCCGCCCGCAAAACCGACCACATTGACGACGGCGGGATCTTTTTGCAGCATGCCGGCGAATTCATGCAGCTTGGTTTTCATGGCCTGAAAGGAGATGCTCTGGTCGGCCTGTATAGTTCCGAACAGTCTGCCGTTATCCTGCACCGGAAACAAACCTTTCGGCACGATGATGTACAAATATACATTAAGGGCGATACAGGCAAAGAACACGCTCAGCATCAGCGGGCCATGCTGCAATGCCCAGTGCAGGCTGAACCGGTAGCCATTCTGAAAGCGTTTGAAACGATTTTCCAGCCAGATGGCCAGTCGCCCGGGTTGCTGTTCCTGTTCCGGTTTCAACCAGCGGGCGCAGAGCATCGGCGTGGCGGTCAGGGAAATCAGCAGCGATACCAGCACGGAAGCAGATAAGGTGACTGCAAATTCTCGAAACAGCCTGCCGACGATGCCGCCCATTAACAGAATGGGAATAAATACCGCAATTAGCGACAGGCTCATGGACAGTACGGTAAAACCTACTTCCTGTGCGCCGACCAATGCGGCCTTGAATGGCGATACGCCTTTTTCGATATGCCGGCTGGTGTTTTCCAGCACCACGATGGCGTCGTCGACCACAAAGCCGGTGGCGATGGTCAGGGCCATCAGCGACAGATTGTCCAGGCTGTAATCGCAAAGATACATGACTGAGCAAGCGCCGATCAGCGAAACAGGCACGGCGATGATGGGAATCATCGCCGATCGCCAGTTGCGTAAAAACAGCAGCACCACCACGATCACCAGCAGGACGGAAATCATCAGGCTGTGCTCGACTTCGACGACCGAGGCCTGGATGGAAATGGAGCGGTCGACAACCACCGATAAATCGATAGCGGCCGGAATCAGGGCTTTCAATTCCGGCAGTAGGGCTTTAACGCCCGCCACCGTTTCGATGATGTTGGCACCGGGTTGCTTGAACAGGATCAATAGCACCGAGGGCAGACCGTCCTTTACGCCTTCGTTACGGACGTCTTCCACGGAATCCACGGCGTCGCCCAGATCGGAAATGCGTATCGGCGCACCGTTATGGTAGCTGACGATCATCGGCAGGTAATCGACGGCATGTTCGGCCTGATCGTTGGCGTTGAGCTGCCAATGCCGGTCGCTGCCTTCCAGTGCGCCTTTCGGGTTATTGGCGTTGCTGGCGGCGATCGCCTGGCGAACGATGTCCAGACCCAAACCGTATTTGGCCAGTGCGGCCGGATTGAGTTCAACGCGAACCGCCGGCAAGGAGCTGCCGCCGACCGTGACTTGGCCAATGCCGGACAGTTGCGAGATTTTTTGCGCCAGTATGGTTGAGGCGGCGTCATACATCTGGCCGCGACTGATGGTCTCGGAGGTCATGGACAGCACCAGAATCGGCGAATCGGACGGATTCACCTTGCGGTAACTGGGGCGGCTGGGCAGATTCGGTGGCAACAGGCTGCTGGCGGCATTGATGGCGGCCTGTACATCGCGCGCGGCGCCATCGATGTCGCGGTTCAAATCAAATTGCAAGGTAATGGTGGTCGAGCCTTGCGAACTGGCCGAAGTCATCTCGGTAATGCCGGCAATTCTGCCCAGGGATCGTTCCAGCGGCGTGGCGATGGTGGCGGCCATGGTTTCCGGGCTGGCGCCGGGAAAACTGGCGGAAACGGCGATAGTCGGAAAATCCACTTGCGGCAGTGGGGCCACGGGTAACTGGAAAAACGCCACGAAACCGGCCAGGGCGATGGCGACGGTCAGTAATGTAGTGGCGACCGGACGGTAGATGAATAGTGCAGAGGGATTCACGGCTGGATTTCACTGTTGCCGGCAAGATCGGTCGGCTGGCCGTCACCGCGTATCCGCCGGGCCAGCCTGTCCAGCGCCAGATAAATGACCGGCGTGGTATACAAGGTCAGCAACTGGCTGAGCAGCAGGCCGCCAACCATGGTGATGCCCAAAGGATGGCGCAGTTCGGAGCCGACGCCGCCGCCCAGCATCAGCGGCAGCGCGCCGAGCAGGGCCGACATGGTGGTCATCAGAATGGGCCGGAAGCGGAGCAGACAGGCCTGATGTATGCCCGCCATCGGCGTCATGCCCTGCTTGCGTTCGGCTTCCAGCGCAAAGTCTATCATCATGATCGCATTCTTTTTGACGATACCGATCAGCAAAATGATGCCGATGATGGCGATAATGCCCAGATCGTTGCCGGTACAGATCAAAGCCAGCAATGCGCCCACCCCCGCCGAAGGCAAAGTGGACAGGATGGTCAGCGGGTGGATATAGCTTTCATACAGCACCCCAAGCACAATATAGACCGTGACGATGGCCGCCAGTATCAGCCATAGGGTATTGCCCAGCGAGGCGTTAAACGCTAATGCCGCCCCCTGATAATCGGTTTGTATGCTTAATGGCAGGCCGATGTCTTCTTTGATTTGTTCTATCGATGCGATGGCGTCGCCTAACGCCGCTCCCGGTTTCAAATTAAAGGAAATGGTGGTGGATGGAAACTGATCGAGATGGTTGATGGACAATGCGGTTTGCCGTTCCGAAACCTGCGCCAGCTCGGTCAGCAGTACCTGGGCGCCGCTAGTCGAAGGAATGCGCAACCGGCTGAGCTCTTCCGGGCCTATTTGGGCGGCCGGATTGATTTCCAGCACCACCCGGTATTGATTGGCCTGAGTAAAAATGGTCGATACCAGCCGTTGTCCATAGGCGTCGTAGAGTATGCTGTCTATGGCCGCCGTGGTGACGCCTAACCGGCTGGCGGTGGCGCGGTCGATATTGATATAGACTTGCAGGCCCTGGTTCTGCAAATCGCTGGCGGCATCGGTGATATACGGGTTGTCATGCATTTGTTCCAGTATCCGCCGGGTCCATATGTCCAGTTCGCCAAAGTCCACGGTTTCCAGGGTAAACTGGAACTGGGTGCGGCTGACACGGTTTTCGAGCGTCAAATCCTGAACCGGTTGCAGATAGATGCCTATCCCCGAAACGCTCGCCAGCGTTGGCCGCAAGCGCTGGATAATTTCCGCCGCGCTTTCCCGGCGCTGATCGCGAGGCTTTAAATTGATCAAAAACCGTCCGCTGTTCAGGGTCGGATTGCTGCCGTCCACGCCGATGAACGAGGACAGGCTTTCAACCGACGGATCCTCCAGTATCCGTGCCGCCAAAGCGGATTGACGCTCGGCCATGGCCGCAAAGGAAACACTGGGCGGCGCCTCTGAAATGCCCTGAATCAGGCCGGTATCCTGCACAGGAAAAAAGCCTTTTGGAATCATGACATACAGCATGGCGGTCATGGCCATGGTGGCGAAAGCCGTGAATAAAACCAGAGTCTGATGGCGAAACACCCATTGCAGACTACGGTCATAGACAGCGACAACCCGCTGAAACAGTTCGCCGCCGGTCTGATGGCCGTGTTTTAGCGGCCGTAGCATTTTTGCGCACATCATGGGGGTCAGCGTCAGCGAAACCACGGCCGAAATCAGAATGGACACCGCCAAGGTAATGGCGAATTCACGGAACAGGCGGCCCACCACATCGCCCATGAACAGCAAGGGGATCAATACCGCAACCAGCGAAAAAGTCAGGGAGATAATGGTAAAGCCGATTTGCTCCGAACCCTTGAGCGCCGCTTTTAGCGGCGGGTCGCCGCGTTCATTGTAGCGGGCGATGTTTTCGATCACCACGATGGCGTCGTCAACCACGAAACCGCTGGCGATGGTCAGCGCCATCAGGGTCAGATTGTTGATGCTGAATCCGGCCAGATACATCACCGCGAAAGTGCCTATCAGGGAAAGCGGTACGGCCACGCCCGGAATCACCGTCGCCGGCAAATTCCGCAAGAACAGAAAAATCACCATGATGACCAGTGCTACCGCCAGCATCAGTTCGAACAGCACGTCGTGTACGGAAGCCCTGATCGTCACGGTACGGTCGGTGAGCGGTGCGACATCGACCGCCGCCGGTAGCGTGGCCTGTAATTTCGGCAGATGGCGTTTGATGCGGTCAACCACTTCAATGACGTTTGCGCCTGGCTGGCGCTGAATATTGACGATAACCGCCGCGGTATTATTGGCCCAGGCCGCCAGTTTGACATTTTCCACGGCGTCTACCGCTTTGGCGACCGCCGACAGCCGCACCGGGGCATTATTGCGATAGGCCACCACCAGATCGCGATATTCGGCAGCGGAACGCAATTGATCATTGTTGTCGATGATGGCCGAGCGTAACGGGCCGTCGAACATGCCCTTCGGCTGATTGACGTTGGCGGCGGCGATAGCGGTACGCAAATCGTCCAGACTCATGCCATAGGCCGCCAAAGCCTTGTCGTTTGCCTGAATCCGTACCGCCGGCCGCTGGCCGCCGCTGATGCTGACCATGCCGACCCCGGGGATCTGGGCTATTTTTTGCGCCAGCCGGGTATCAACCATATCTTCAACCACGGATAAAGGCAGGCTGGCGGAACTGACCGCCAAAGTCAGGATGGGCGGATCGGCGGGGTTGACTTTGTTATAGATCGGCGGAATAGGCAAATCCGTCGGCAAAAAACTGCTGGCGGCGTTAATGGCGGCCTGTACGCTTTGCTCGGCGACATCCAAGTTCAGATTCAGGTTGAATTGCAGGGTAATCATCGATGCGCCGCCCGAACTGCTGGACGACATCTGTTTGAGTCCGGGCATTTGCCCGAACTGGCGCTCCAGCGGCGCGGTCACCACGGAAGTCATGACTTCCGGGCTGGCGCCGGGATAAAGGGTCGTGACCTGGATAGTGGGATAATCGACTTGCGGTAATGCCGAGATAGGCAGCAGCCGGTAAGCCAGTATCCCCGATAACAGCACGGCCACCATCAGCAACGAGGTGGCGACCGGCCTGAGAATGAAGAGGCGGGAAGGATTAAATCCGGATGACGGATTTTCGCCGCTGCTCATGAGTGTGAAGGTTTTTGAGTGCCGGGTTCCCCGTTATGCGCCCCGTTTGCGGGTTTGATCGGCATATCGTCCTGCTTGACAATTTTAACCTTGCTGCCCTCGCGTAATTTGTCGGCGCCGTCTATCACCAGCTTTTCGCCAGCGGCCAGACCATCAAGCACGGCCACTGTTTCGCCGTCCTCCGCGCCGATTTTCACCGGGCGTATGGCGATGGTGTCATCCTCCTTGACCACCATTACATATGTGCCCTTGGCGCCGCGCTGGATGGCTGCATTAGCCGTCAGCGTCACATCATGCAGGGTATCCAGATGCATTTTGATGTTGACGAACTGGTTGGCGAACAGTACGCCGTCTTCGTTGTCGAACTGGGCTTTGAGCTTCAGTGTGCCGGTGGTGGTGTCTATCTGGTTATCGATGGCCGATACTTTTCCGTTCGCCAGTTTACGGCTGCCGGCCCGGTCATAGGCTTCGACGCCGATACTGCCCTGGCTGCGCCAGCGTTTTATGACCTGCGGCACGGTATCTTCGGGCAAAGTAAAAATCACCGTGATCGGTTGGGTCTGGGTGATGACCAGCAGGCCATTGGTGTCGGTGGCGTGGACGATATTGCCCTGATCCACCAGCCTTAAACCGATGCGGCCGGTAATCGGCGCGGTGATATGCGCATAAATTACTTGCAGTTTGGCGCTATCGACCAGGCCCTTGTCCATCTCCACGGTTCCCTGATATTGTTTGACCAGCGCCACTTGGGTTGCTGTCTGCTGGGCGGCTATGGAGTCTTGTTCCAGCAAGGTCTGATAGCGGTCAAGATCGATATAGGCGTTCTTTAGCAGCGCCTGATCCCGTAGCAACTGGCCCTCCGCCTGTTCCAGTTGCGCCTTATAGGGCCGCGGATCGATCTCGACCAGCAGATCGCCCTGGCGAACCATTTGCCCCTCCTTGAATGCCACCTGCATCAGTTCGCCATCCACGCGGGAATGAACGGTTACTGTTTTGAGCGCCGTTACCGTACCCAGCCCGTTCAGATAAATTGGCATGTCGCCCTTGCGGCTGGTTATAGCCGCTATGCTGACCGGAGGTGTTTCGGGTTTTCCGGTTCCGGCAAGATTGCGCCCGGCAGATTGGTAAAAATAATAAACCACGGCAAGGATGACGATAAGCACGGCCAGCCATAGAAATCTGGACGGCCAGGGCCCGGATTTTGAGTCCGATGCAGGAACTTGAGGCTTTTCTGTATTGATGGACATGCTCTTTAGTCTATTGGGCTGGGTTACGGCAATATTGTGGTGGCGCTGTTTATCATTTTCCCTGATCCATGCCTGGAATAATCAGATAATCCGTCCATTTGATTTGATCGGTCACCTGATCGGAGCTGGGCATCATTTCCAGATTCCAGCCGCCGCCCAATGCCGTGACCAGTTGTACGGCCGAAGTAAGGCGCGAACCCTGCAACTGCACTGCCGTCACCTTGTTGGTCAGGGCGGTGGACTGGGCTGTCATCACATTGATATAACTGACGGTGCCGGCCTTGTATTGATTGATGGTCAGCATTAGGGCTTCGTTGGCCGCATCGACGGCTTTTTTCTGAACCTGCGCTTCATCCGCTAGGATTCTCAAGGCGGCCAGATTATCCTCTACCTGTTGAAAGGCGGTTAACACCGTTTGCCGATAAGCGGCAAGGTTGGCGTCGAAACTGTCGATCGCCTGTTTATACTGCGCGTTTTTCGCGCCGCCATCAAACAGGGTCATTGCACCAGTGGCGGGCCCCAGGGCCCAATAGTTTTTCGCCAAGGTGTACAAGCTGTTCAGGTTCAGGAATCCGCTTTGATAGCCATCTGAAAGGCTTAAATTCAGATTCGGGTAATACGCGGCCTCGGCTACGCCGATCAAGGCGTTGGCGGCGGCCATATTACGTTCCGCGGCGGCAATGTCCGGGCGTCTTTCCAGTAGTTCCGAAGGCAGTTTGACCGGTATCGGCGGTGGCGACGCATCCAGTGGAGCAGGCTGTATCGTCAGCTCTGCCGGAGCTTTGCCTATCAATACCGCGATGGCGTGTTCGTATTGCGCCCGTTGCACGCCCAGATTGATGGCCTGCGCCCGAACCGATTCGGTTTGCGCCACGGCCTGCACCACGTCGCTTTTGGCGGCAACGCCGACCGCATAGCGGTTTTTGGTGATTTCCAGGGTTTTGCTATAGGCGTCCACGGTTTCGTCCAGCAAGGCTTTTTCCGCATCCAGCATTTTTAACTGAAAGTAATCCGCCGCCAATGTGGCCTGGGTCGATAGTTGCAGGGCCTGCAGGGTTGCCGCACTGGCCTGGGCGCTCTCGATATGGGATTCGATCTGCCGGCGGACACTCCCCCACAAATCCGGCTGCCAGGTCATGGACAAGCCATTGCTGATAAGGTTTCTGACCCCGGAAGGTGCGATCGAAGTACCGTTGGCGGCGACGAAGCGGTTAAAGGTGGCGGTGGTGCTGCCGGTTGGAAACAGTGCGGACTGTGCAGTCAGAACCAGATGTTCCGCCTGCCGGAAATTGGCCTCGGCTTGAAGGATGGACTGGTTGGCGGTGGCGACCTGATCTTCCAGTTCATTCAGATGCGGATCATTGAAAATTTCCCACCATTTTCCGGTCACCACATTGTCGCGGGGTTGCGCCTGTTTCCAGCCTTTGACTTCCTTGAATTCGGTAGGGACATTCATTTTCGGACGGACGTAGTCCGGCCCCATCATGCAGGCGCTGAGCTGGGTTGTAAGCAATGAATAGATCAGGGGCTTGCTAATGCGAAAATTCATGCAAATCTCGGCAAAACTTCTGGATGTGTGGGAACGGCAAAACAAATCGCCGATTCGGCAGTTAAATGCGCATGCCGCATCGGGGAAGAATAAAAGGGAGCAGGCATAATCCGTCCGTAATTAAATAAAAAAGCCTACGAAAGCAACTTAATGAAGTAAAAGCGGTTTCTTCGGCTAAACTATTCCGGTAAAGGCATGGCCTGGCGTTCGTAACCCATGTAAGTCCGATTACATATCTTAGCAGGTATTGCGCCATTTATAACTGGCTGCCCGCATGGTTCGATAGTATACGCAGATCAAATTCCGGTTTTTCAATGTCTCACCCCGACCCGTTGCGGATATAGAGGGCCGGGGTGAGGCAAAATCTAGAAAAACCGGCCTTCCGATTGAGTCAGATTGGTTTTCAGTTTCTGTTTTTGATCGTTGTTTAACAGCTTATAGATGCTGTTATTCAGTCTGGATTTTTTCAGGCCCAGCTCCTTGTGCATTGCATTGGCTTTTTCGTTGAGCGCCTCGGCTTTGGCGTCCGTATAATCATCCGAGAAACTCAGATTTCTGATTTCCTGATGGATTTTTTTGGTCTCTTCATGTTTTGCCTTAAATTCGTCATGCATGGATTTCATAAGCGCTTTGATTTCGGTCTGTTGGGTATCCGTCAGGTCGATTCCTTGCAGAAATCTCGGTAAATGCCCATTTTCACCCTCCATGCCGTGGTGATTGAATCGATGCATTTCTCCACAGGGCGGTTCATCCGGCATGGGTGGGTTGGCCAGACTGATGGCTGGAAACAGGACTAACAGCAACAAAATTTTACGCATATAAAAACTCCGGAATATTTTTGAAGTGACGATTGACGGCTCCAGGTGGATACCGTTGGGCACAGTATCTCCGCAAGCCCTGTAAATGGCTGTTATACAATTGTAAATTCTGGTAAAACCTGTCAATACCTTGTGGCGGCTGCACAGTTGTAGGGCTATCATCCAAAAATAATGCCGGAGGCGGGCGGCGATAAGCCGATTATCCTGACAGTCTCCTGGTAGTCCACCAATCTTTTTTTGACGGATAGGCTGATCTGCCGCTGAGGTATTCTGGCAGAGGGGTCGCTCTTATCCGTCTTTAGTAAGTTTGGCGTACGAGCAGAGATTTAATTTTTGAATTATGCAGCAAAAAACGATAGGGTGGATGCAAGTGACAAAAGTTTTGATAATTGACGACGATGTGGAACTGGTCGGGCTTTTCAAGGAATATCTGGAAAAGGACGGCTTTGAGGTCGACCTGTGCTTTCTTGGCAGGCAGGGCCTGCAACAGGCCTTGTCGGGCGCCTACCAGTTAGTGATTCTGGATATCATGCTGCCGGACATTAAAGGCACGGAAGTCTTGACCCTGATCCGCAAGGAAAGCAGGATTCCGGTGCTGATGTTTACCGCCAAGGGCGATGATGTCGATAAAATTATCGGCCTGGAATCCGGTGCGGACGATTATGTGCCCAAACCTTGCACCCCCAGGGAACTGGTGGCGCGCATTCGGGCCATATTGCGACGCACCCAGCCGATGCATGAACCGGAGACAAATGAACCGATTATTGCCGGTCATTTAAAAGTCTGGACGGAAAAACGCAAGGCGTCCTGGTTCGATGACGATCTGGCGCTCACCAGCACCGAATTCAATTTGCTGGAAACGCTAGCCATCAATATTGGCCGGATTGTCACCAAAAAGGAACTCTCCGAAAAAAGCCTGGGCCGTCCTCTGACCCGCTTCGATAGAAGCATAGATGTGCATATGAGCAGTATTCGTCAAAAACTGGGCGTGCAGGCCGACGGTCGTTCCTATATCCAGACCGTGCGCGGGCAGGGTTACCAGTTGATCAAGGATTAAAAGCGTGGGACGAATGTTCTGGAAGTTTTTCCTGGCCTTCTGGGTGGCGTTGCTGGTGGCCGGCGTCGGCGTCGGTACCGCCGTCTGGATAAAACACACCACGGAGGCCGAACGCAACATCGAAAATATCGATGACCGTCATGGCGCGGCGCTGCTCGATGTGGCGGAAATCGCCTTCCAGCATGGCGGTCTCGATGCGCTACGGAATTTTCTGGGCAAGCTACAATCCTTTCATTTTTCCAGAGTTTACGCGGTCGACGAACAGGATCGGGAACTACTGATGCGCAAGGTGGAGCCTTCGGTGCTCAATCAGGCCCGGTCGCTTCTGTATCAAACCACGCATCCAGACGCGATCCGGCTGGTATCGGCGACGGATGGTCAGCATTATCTGCTGTTCGCCGTCAGATCGCATCGCCCCCATCCTTTTCCGCCGCCTTTGTTCTGGCAATCCGGCAATGGCCGTCCAGGCGATCATGCCCCGCCGCCCGGCTCCCCCCGTCATCCTTCGGAACGCTATTCCTCGCTGCTGTCAATCGTGATTGGCCTGCTTGCCAGTCTGCTGTTCAGTGCAGTGCTGGCCTGGTATTTTGCCCGGCCGATCCGCAGTCTGCGCCAGGCGTTCAGCGCGGTCGCCCAGGGCGATCTGGACACCCGCGTCGGCCCGATGATGGGCAGGCGGCGTGATGAGTTATCTGATCTGGGCCGGGACTTCGATCACATGGTTGGGCAGATCCGTAGTCTGGTCAATGCCCAGCAGCGTTTGCTGCACGACGTGTCGCATGAACTGCGTTCGCCGCTGGCCAGAATCCAGGCCGCCATCGGTCTGGTCCAGCAGCAACCGGAAAAGGCGCAGGCCACCATGGAGCGCATCGAACGCGAGACGCAACGCATCAGTGATCTGGTCGGCGAATTGCTGGTGCTTTCCCGTCTGGAAGCTGGGGTATCGGGCGAAGATAATGCAGAGTTCGATATCGGCGGCTTACTGGACGATGTTGTAGAAGACGCCCGTTTTGAGGCCGATCAGCTTGAATTGCAGATTCGCTATGCAGGTATCGACGACACGCCGGTCAAAGGTTGCGGAGAATTGTTGCACCGGGCTTTCGAGAACGTGTTGCGCAATGCCTTGCAACATTGCAAGAAAGGCGGGGTCATACAGGTCATTGCCGGCTTCAATCCCGATAACCGGCTGTTTCAATTATGCATTGACGATCAGGGCCCGGGCGTGGCGGAAAGCGATTTGTCGGCAATTTTCGAACCGTTTTTTCGGAGCGGCAAGACGACCAAGGCCTACAGCACCGGCCTGGGCCTGGGGATAGCCAAAAGATCGATAGTCGGCCATGGCGGTCTTATTCAGGCTTCCAACCGCCCTGAAGGCGGCTTGAGGGTAAAAATAGACATCCCCTTTCCACAAACATTTTCAAGCCGGGAATAAGCGCTGCAATTGGGTCTTTGCCTGGGCAGGTTTCAGGCGAACCGGATTTTTCAGACGGGTATGGGTCAGAGACGAACTGTCATGCCGGTGGCGTCAGCCGCCATGAGTCCTCTTGTTCTATTGAAATGGCTTGTTTAATATAGCTGCAGCTTGCCTGCCGGCGAAGGCCGGCGTCCGGGAGACTATTTTCGCCCTGAACGGCGGACGGCAAAATCCCAATTTCAAAAACCGGAAGTATAAAATCCTTGAAAAAGCCAAACCAATTTTTAGTCGGCATCGACCTGGGCACCACGCATACCGTTGTCGCCTACGCCCACGCCAATGACCCGCAAAAAGCCGTACATTTATTCGACATTCCGCAATTGACGGATGTCGGCGAGGTTGAAGCCAGGCCTTTGCTGCCTTCCGTGCGTTATCACCCGGCGGCGGGCGAACTGGGCGCCGACGCCGGCTTCCTGCTGCCGGAAGACGGCGCGGTGCTGGGCGAGGCGGCGAGGGTGCTGGGCGCAAAGTCGCAGGGTCGGCTGGTCACCAGCGCCAAGAGCTGGCTGTCGAATACCGCTATCGACCCCGCTGCCGCGATTTTGCCCTGGGGCAGCGATGAATCGGTGTTCAAGATCTCGCCGCTGGCCGCCAGCGCAAGTTATCTGGCGCATGTGCGTACCGTGTGGGAGCAGCGTTTCCCGGATGCGCCGCTGGCCGTTCAGATGGTGGTGATCACCGTGCCGGCCTCGTTCGATGAATCGGCGCGGGCATTGACGCTGGAAGCCGCAAGAATGGCCGGACTTGACAATATTCGTCTGCTGGAAGAACCGCAGGCCGTCTGTTACGACTGGCTGCGCCGCCATGGCGCCGACATCAAACAGCAACTGGCGGAAAGTCATTTGCTGCTGATTTGCGATGTCGGCGGCGGCACGACTGATTTAACCCTGATCAAAATTGAACACGGCGGTGATGCGCCGCAATTGACCCGGATCGGGGTAGGCGACCATCTGATGCTGGGCGGCGACAATATCGATCTGGCGCTGGCGCATCTGGCGGAAAGCCGCCTGCGTAGCGGCGATAAAAGGCTTTCTGTCGCCGAATTGTCGCAATTGCTGGAACAATGCCGGATCGCCAAGGAGCAATTGCTGCGGGCGGACGCACCGGAACAAATCGCGGTGACCCTGCTGGGCGGTGGTTCCAGAGTGATAGGCGGCAGCAGAAGCACCCTGCTCAGTAGGGAGGAGGTTTTTAGCATTGCCCTGGACGGTTTCCTGCCGCTTTCCGCCTTGCAGGATTTACCGGCAAGAAAACGTAGCGGGGTGGTTGAATTCGGCCTGCCCTATGCGGCGGAACCCGCCATTAGCAAACATATTGCCGCTTTTTTGCAATTACACGCCCAGGCTGCCCACGCCGCGCTGCCAAATGGCGGCAGTGTGCCGGACACGCTGCTGCTCAACGGCGGGGTGTTCCGCAGTCCGGCCATGGTGCAGCGCCTGCTGGCGCTACTCGGGAGCTGGCGCGGCGCGGAGCCGTTGCTGCTGGACAATCGCCACCCGGAACTGGCGGTGGCCTATGGCGCGGTCAGTTACGCAATCGCCCGTCTCGAACAGAAGGTCAGAATAGGCGGCGGCGCCGCGCGCAGCTATTTTCTGCTGGTTGACGATTTGGCCGGACAAAACCGGCGCGGGGTTTGCATTCTGCCCAAAGGCACGGAGGAAGGCCGGGAAATTTTGCTGGCGGACAGGCAGTTCGCCTTGCGGGTGGGGCAGCCGGTGCGTTTTCATCTGCTGTCCAACAGCGGCGACAGTCCTTGCCGGCCAGGCGACATCGTGGAACTGGACGATGAGCAGTTTCACAGCCTGCCGCCGTTGGCAGTCGCTTTTGAGGGCAGTGAAAAAGCTGAAATCGGCGTGCAGTTACTGGCCACCTATACCGAGGTCGGCACCCTGCAATTGCAATGCGCGGCAACGGACGGCATGGAACAGCGCTGGGATGTGGAGTTTCAGATCCGCAACAAGCGGCCGGCGGCGCTCAATGCGCAATTACCCGCCCAACTGCCGCAGGCGCTTGCCAAAATACAGGCAGTGTTTGGCGCAAAATCCAGAGAAGTTGATCCGCATGCGGTCAAAACCTTGCGAGCCGAGCTGGAAAAAACGCTTGCCGCTCCCCGTCATGAATGGCGGACGCCCTTGTTGCGCGAACTGTTCACAGCCTTGCTGGAAGGTGGAAAATACCGGCGGCGTAGCGAGGCGCACGAGCGGCTGTGGCTGAGTCTGACCGGTTTTTGCCTGCGGCCCGGTTTTGGCTATCCGCTCGATGACTGGCGGGTTGAGCAACTATGGAAAATCTATGCGGAAGGTTTGCAATTTGTAAATGAAAAACAGCACTGGGCGGAATGGTGGACGTTATGGCGGCGGGTAGCCGGCGGCTTGAATCCGGACGCCCAACTGCGCATTTATGCCGACATAGCCAAATTCATCAACCCGGCCGCCGCCCGTCAGCCGGGAGTGGCCAAACAATCGGCCATGCGCGGTTATGAAGACATGCTGCGACTGGCGGCCGCGCTGGAACGCTTGCCGGTCGCCGAAAAAAGTCAACTGGGCGCATGGTTGCTGAAACGCCTGGAAAAACCCGGAGAGCCGGAGCAAAGCTGGTGGGCCGTGGGCCGGATCGGGGCACGGCTTTTATTTTACGCCAATGCCCACGATGTCATTCCCGCCGCCATGGCGGAAAACTGGTTGCGGCAGATTCTGAACAGCGACTGGAAAAAACAGCCGCAGGCTGCTTTTGCCGCCACCTTGCTGGCCCGGCGCTGTAACGACAGGCTGCTGGATATCGATGAAAGCATACGGGTTCAGGTGCTGGACAGGCTCAAGCAGTTTAAAGCTTCGCCGAGCTGGCTGGAAATGGTCGCCGAATTCAAGCAACTGGATGAGCAGCAGGAAAAACAGGTATTCGGCGAAGCGTTGCCGCCCGGGCTGCGGCTGATCGTTTAATGCAGACCGGTTCTATGCCGCTTCCGAGTCCATGCCTTAATTTTGTCCGCAGCCCCGATAAAGCGCCCATGCGCCTGATTCCGCGATTTTGCGGATCGGGCAGCTTGCGGCGGCAAAAAAATTGGCCGGCAGTTCGCCGCGGATGAAAAAATAATAAAAACTGTCGCCGGCGTCTTCCCGCCAGCGAAAGGCGGCGGGCTGGCTGCCATACCGGGGAATGGCGCGGTTTTGATTGTCACGAAAGATCACGACCTGATTGCGGTACCAGGCGAAATTAAATTCGACATTGCCTTGGGACTGTACCTGATACCAGGCCGGAAAATGCCGGTAGGCGACGCTATTGCCGGCTGCCGGGCTGGCGGCGTCGAAAATCAGGTACAGGGCGCTGTGCCGGGGTTCGGCAACTGCGGTAAGCTTGTCGAAATCCGCGCTTTCATCCGCAAATCGGTACATCCGCACCGATTGCACGCCAAGAAATAGCCAGCAGGCCAGCATGGCGGCGGTAAGCGCCGCCAGGGTTCGGATCTGCCCGAACGCCGGCGTCGCCGGCTGGAACAGCATGGCGTACAGAGGCAGCGTGAATAGGGCAAAACGTTGATAAATGAACGCAAAGTCCATGCCCGACAGGAAGCCCCACGAAGGCCAGACGGCCCATACCAGCAACAGGACGATGAACGGTATCTGTCTGTCATGCCATTGCAGCTTTAGTCTGGAACCCAGTAGAAACGGAAAGGCGAATAACAATAAAGTGATGGGCAGAAAGATTGCATCTTCTTCTTTTCCTAGGATATAAATCAGAAATTGCTCAAGGCGTCCGCGGTACCATCCCCAGTACAAGCCGTTTTGAGCGATGCTTTCAGACGCCTCCAGTGATTTTGAAACGATATAGAGACTAAAAAAAACGGCTAACAGGATATAGGGCAGGCATAGCCATAAAAAGGCTTTTGACAACTCGAAACGCTTGAGCAAAAAACCCAGTCCGACCGCCAGTGCAAACCAGAACGCCAGGCCATGCGAAAAAAATACCAGAATCCCTGTCAATAGCAGATGGACGCCCTTGCGAAGAGAGGGGGTATCGGCAAATTGTTTGGCGTAGGCGATAAACAATAAGCAGAATGGGGTCGCCAGCATAAAGGTGAAAAATCCCCATTTAAAACAAATGCCGAAAAATCCGGGAATAAATAGCCAGTCCAGGCGTTCGTCGCCGTCCAGGGTCTTGCGCAGCCTGATGCAGGCATAGATGAAAAACAGATAGCCCAGGGATAGTAAAATTTTGGCGGAAACTGTGACCGAAAATAAATGACTCAACCCCAGCCAGGCCAGATAGCTGGTCAGATAGGGGGTAAAGAGGTTGATGGTATAGACATTGGCCCAGGGAGAGTGGCCATCCATCAAATCCTTTAAAGTGGCCGCCTGAACGGCAAGCTGAGGCAGGTCGGCCATGGGCGGGCGCGGAGCCAGCCAAAAAACGCCGGCCGCGTAAACGGCGGTCAGCATAAACAATATTCGAAAAATGTGCTCGGGCTTATTCAAACCGCCGAGTTCGCCATGCGTCTGCAAAAAGATTTTCATACCCTGATACACAATTGATTATGGATATCCGGTTCACCGGCAGAACGTGCGCGTGGCGATAATACCGAACCTGTTTTATGTAAAGTTTCAGGTTAAGCCTAATCTTTAAGCGGATCCAAGGTCAAGTTTTGTTCCGGCTGGTGTAGCAGATATCGATTTACGTTTCAAATTCGGTCAGTCCCTGCATGATTGGTTATAATGCAAGGCATAGGGAATTAATAATAAAATCAGGATAACCTTTCTGTGGTCTGCATGGCGACTGCCAATTTTGAGGAAGAACGATGGCTGATGAGGTACATAAAATCGTGATTGTGGGCGGCGGGGCAGCCGGCCTGGAGCTGGCAACCCATCTGGGGCATAACCTGGGTAAAACCGGGCGGGCGGAAGTCACCTTGCTGGACGCCTCCTCCACCCATATCTGGAAACCCTTGCTGCACGAAGTGGCCTCCGGTACGCTGGCGGAAGCGGAAGAGATCGAATACCTGGCCCAGGCCCATCGCAACCACTTCAGGTTCCGGCTGGGGCGCATGGAAGGGTTGAACCGGACGGCAAAAGAAATTTACATCAGCCCCACCCTCAATGAGCAGGGGGTGGAGCTCATTCCCCGCCGCACCTTCAAATACGACACTCTGGTGCTGGCTGTGGGCAGCGTCAGCAATACCTTCGGCATCAAGGGTGTGGATCGGCACTGCATGTTTATCGATACCACGGCCCAGGCCTATCGCTTTCAAAAACATCTGGTGGAAAGCTATTACATAAAATCCTATGCCGGCCAGAACAGTCTTAAGGATAAACCGCTGTCGATTGTGATTGTCGGAGCCGGCGCCACAGGGGTCGAACTGTCAGCCGAACTGCACGAGGTGACCAAACTGCTGGCGACCTATGGCCTGGAAGATTCCGACAAGGTCAAAATTACCATTATCGAGGCGGCAACCCAGTTATTGCCCGCCTTGCCGCCCAGACTCTCCGCCGCCACCCAGCAGCAACTGCTCAAGCTGGGCATCGGTCTCAAGCTTGGCCGCCGGGTAGTCGAGGTGACGGAAAATGCCGTGTATACCCATGATGGCGAAGTGTTCGACGCCGATCTGAAAGTGTGGGCCGCCGGCATCAAGGCGCCGGACTGGATGAAAAATCTCGATGGACTGGAAACCAATGCGATTAACCAGCTCATTGTCGATCAGACCCTGAAGACCGGCGACGATAATATATTCGCCATCGGCGACTGCGCGGCCTGCGTCTGGGCCGGGCATCAAGGCAATGTGCCGCCGCGGGCGCAGGCCGCGCATCAGCAGGCGACCGCCGTGGCTAAATCCATCGCCAACAGGCTGAAGAATAAACCGCCGGTGACTTTTGTCTATCGCGATTATGGTTCGCTGGTGTCTCTGGGTAAATACAGCACTGTCGGCAGCCTGATGGGCAGCCTGATGGGTACGGTCAGCGTGGGCGGGTTTATCGCTTACCTGGTTTATCTATCCTTGTATAAAATGCACCAGATTGCCATCCACGGCTATTTTCGTACCGCGATGCTGAGTTTGTCCAATCTGTTCCGCCGCAGTACGCACGCTAAAATTAAAATGCATTGATGGTAACCGTTCCGCTTTTCATGGCGGATAGCCAAACCATGAGCGGCTGACAGTCTGGCGGGAAAAGCTGTTGTCGCGCCGGCTGACCGCCATGCGTTTATCGACTATAAGAAAAAAAACAGAGCAAATTAAAATGTTAGATATTGAATACGAATTCCGCGAACAGGATCTGGTTCACTTTAATGAACACCGGCTGTCGAACAATCTGGAAATGCAGAAAAAAATCCGCCAGAATCGACTGCTTGTGCCGGGCGTCATGCTGTTTATCGGCCTGTTTTACTATGTCTACTACGTCGATATGATGACGACGGCTTATATTACGATGCTGGCTCTGGTCTGGGGTATTTTTTCGCCGTTCATCATGAAAATCGATATGCGCCGCCAGTTTTTCAATCAATATACCGAGGCTGAAAAAAAAGCGATTCTGGGTGTACACAGCTTGAGCATAGAACCGGAGTTTCTGCAGGAAAGAGCGCCCGGCGGCAAGCACAAAACCCCCTGGAAAGAAATGCTGCGGGTCGAGAATCACAAGGATTATGTGTATATCTATCTCGATATTGACGCGGCGATTGTGATTCCGCGGGAAACCGTGACCAAGGGCGATCTGAAACTGTTCAGCAAACAGGTCGAAAGCATGATAGACCGGCTGGGTTGAGCTGGGAGGGCTCGACGTAGTCCGGATTCCAGCGGCCCCGCTGATTCCGAAGGCTGGGATTTCTTTCCCGGCTGCTTGCCGCAGTTTTGTCAGTCTGTTGTCGGGCGATCCGGCGTCCGGGTTATACCGGTCAAGGCCGCCGGTCGCTTTGCGCTCATCGGCCGGCTCAGCAAAATAAAAATCCCTATCGCCAGCGTCAGCCAGACGCTGACCAGAGGGCCGATGACCCCGTCGTAATTGCTCACCAGATACAGATAGGCGGATTGCGGATTGACATTGCAGACATCCTTGCTGACCTTGATCTGCCACACCCAGCCGCAATGACAGCCTATGCACAGCCCCAGACTATGGGGGATGCGGCTGCGCAACACGGCCAGAAACACCCCGACCACGAACAGCGAAACGAAGGCGCTGAGGATTTCAGGATTAAACCAGTTGCCGAATGCCTCCACCATCAGTTTAAACCCGCTGCCGATCGAGATATCCGCAAAAGGGATGGCGGTTTTGCTCTTCAGAAAATGCAGGGCGGCGTAATATAGCGAGGTGATGACAATGGCGAGCATTGCGCCCATTTGCCGACGCAGGCTGGTCAATAATAGTCCGCGGAACACAATTTCCTCGAACAGAGCGATCAGCAGCGCCAGCAGCAAGCCCAGGCCGATTTTCTCGGCAATTTTGGCGGCCGTCCAGTTGCGGCTCAGATCAAGCACATGTACGTCCAGCGCATAGAGCGTCAACAAAACCGGCAGCAGTGTCGCCAGGGACAGCAGCAAACCCTTAAGCAACTGCTTAAAAAATAGCCGGCCTGACGATGCAAAGCCCAAATCCAGCCAGCTCAGGCGCAGATATTTCTTCAGTGGAAAAATGCTCAGTACCAGCAATAACTGGGTGGTCTTGCTGATAATCTTGTCCAGGCCGGCTATGTCGCCAGCCAGTTGCAATAGCCCATAGCCCAGCAGGCAGGCGCAGGCCACCAGCACCAGCAGCAAGGCCAGCGGCAACAATAGGCCAGCGGCGAATCGCATCAGTTGAAATCTCCCCACAGGGTTTGCGCCGCAGTCAGGGCGGCAAGCACGGCGGTTTCGGTACGCAGAATGCGCGCGCCCATTCGCACCGGCACAAAGCCGTGCATTCCGGCGATTTCGCGTTCCAGGGGGCTAAAGCCGCCTTCCGGGCCGGAAAGCAGGGTGACCGAACCGGTTTGAGGCTGCAACTCGGCCAGACTCAGCTCGGCATAAGGGTCAAGAAACACTTTCAGATTCTGCTGTCGGCCAACCCAGTCGGGCAGTGTGGCGATATCGCCCAGTATCGGCAGGCGGGTGCGGCCGGATTGTTCGGCGGCATGCAGGATAATGTTTTGCCAATGTTGCAGGCGCTGCTGTTTTTTATCGTCGCTGAATTTAATGACGCAGCGTTCCGTGATTAGCGGGGTCAAGTGGTTGACGCCCAGTTCCACCGCTTTCTGCACCGACCAGTCCATGCGGTCGCCACGGGAAATGCCGATGCCCAGCTGCACAGTAAGCGGTGATTCAACATCGCGGGCTATGAATTGTTCGATAGCCACCCGCACGGATTTGCGGCTGACGACATCCAGACGGCACAAATATTCGCCGCCCTGACCGTTGAACAGGATAATGTCCTGCGGCGGTTTCAGGCGCAATACGCTACGCAGGTAATGGCCGGTATCGTCATCCAGCTCCACGGTCTGGCCGATATTCAAGGCATTGCCGACATACAGACGGGAAACGCGCATTAGTCTCGTACCGCGTATTGAATGCCCTGCCAGGCGACTTCTATCATTAAAGCTATCTCTTGTTCGGTGATCACATAAGGGGGCATAAAATAAACGACATTACCCAGCGGGCGCAACAAAACCCCTTGGCTCAATGCGTGACGGTACACTTTAAGACCGCGGCGCTCCCGCCAGGGAAAGGCTTCCCGGGCAGGTTTGTCCTTGACCAGTTCTATCGCCAGTATCATCCCGGTTTGCCGCACCTCGCCGACATGGGGGTGATCCGCAAAACCAGCGGCGGCGTTTGCCATCGACGCCGCCAGCCGGCGGTTGCCGGCCAGCACATCCTGTTGCCGAAACAAATCCAGGGTCGCCAGCGCCGCCCGGCAGCCCAGGGCATTGCCGGTATAACTGTGCGAATGTAAAAAACCGGTCAGATTCCGGTAATCGTCGTAAAAGGCCCGATAAACCGTTTCGGTGGTTAAAACTGCGGACAAGGGTAAATATCCACCGGTCAAACCTTTGGACAAACACATGAAATCCGGGCTGATGGCAGCCTGTTCACAGGCGAACAGGCTGCCGGTACGCCCAAAGCCGACGGCAATTTCGTCGGCGATCAGATGCACGCCGTACCGGGTGCAGGCTTCGCGCAGCATTTCAAGATAGACCGGATGATACATGCGCATGCCGCCCGCGCATTGTACCAAGGGTTCGACGATTACCGCACACACCGAATCGGCATGGCGAGCCAGGGTGTTTTCCATGTCGGCGAAACGACGTATGCAATACGCTTCCCAGCTTTCGCCCGGCTCCCGGTAATAACAGTCCGGGCTGGGCACGGTAATCACTTCCATCAATAATGGCGCATAGGTTTTTTTGTACAGCGGCGTATCGCCAACCGCCAGCGCGCCAAGCGTCTCGCCGTGATAACTGTTTTCCAGGGTAATGAAACGGGTTTTTTTCGGCTGACCCTGATTAAGCCAGAAATGAAAACTCATTTTTAGGGCAATTTCGACGGCCGAGGAGCCGTTGTCGGCGTAAAAACATTTGTCAAGACCAGGCGGGGTAACGGCGACCAGTTGTTCCGCCAGCAACACCGCCGTCTCATGGGTAAAACCGCCCAGCAGCACATGCTCCAGGGTGTCGAGCTGATCTTTCAGGGCCTGATTGATCGTCGGGTTGGCGTGGCCAAACAGATTGACCCACCAGGAACTGATGGCGTCGAGATAACGATTGCCGTCAAAATCCTCCAGCCAGACGCCGCGAGCGGATTTGACTGGAATCATGGGCAGATTTTCCAGTTCGCGCGGGTCGTGATCCTTCATCTGGGTGCAGGGATGCCACAGGACGGCAAGGTCGCGGGCGACAAGGGAAGAATTGTTCATGCCTGAATGCCGGGAAGGATTTGATTTTGTTCCGATTGAGAAGGATCAGCGGGCCGGAATATCCTCTCCGGACTCCGGAAGCGCGTTTGCAGTGTTAATGATGCGGGTTTATTCCGACAAGGTATAATGATACTCTCATTTTACCATTGTGCGGCATGCAATAAGCGCAAGCCGGTATGCCGGCTTTTCGCGGCATCATTACTTACTCATTATTATGAAAATCTGGATTTGCATTCCTGTTTTTAATCGTGTCCGCTTTACCCTGAATTGTCTGGCCACCCTCAATGCCCAGACCTTCCGCAACTATACGGTGGTAATCTGCGACCATGGCTCCACGGATGGCACCAGCGTCGCCATTCGCGAGCAGTTTCCGGATGTGGTCTTGCTGAATGCGGATAGTTCGCTGTGGTGGACGGGGGCCATCAACCGTTGCGTTAGCCATGTGCTGGCGCATGCCGATGCCGGCGACAGTCTGCTGACGTTGAACAATGACAACGAATTGCCGGCGGATTATCTGCAAAATCTGGCGGCAAGCCAGGCCCGATATCCCGGAGCCATCATCACCTCGGTCATTCACGACATTAAAACCGGGCAGGCGGCGTCTACCGGTTACCGGATCAACTGGCTGCTGGCCAGCGCCACGCTGGTCGATTTCGAGCGGGATCATCTGCCGGGCGACCCGGATTGCGTCGCCGTCACCCAGGCATGCGGCCAGGGAACGCTGTTTCCAGTGCAGGCTTTCAGGGATTTGGGGCTGTACGACGAGTGGCGTTTGCCGCATTATGCCGCCGATTATGATTTCACCTTCCGGGCCGCCCGGGCCGGTTACCCCATTTATCTGTGCCGGCAGTGCAAGGTCTATTCCTATGTGGAAGAAACCGGTCTGGTGAAAGTGCTGGAAAAATTTTCCCTGAAAAGTTTTATCGATTATTTCACCAGTATCCGTTCGCCCGGCAATCTTCGGGTGCGCTGGTGGTACGGCTGGAACAACTGCCCGAAAATCTATTTGCCGACTTATCTGCTGCTGGATTTTATGCGGGTGTTCGGCAGTTACTTTAAAAAGCTGATCTACAGCCGGTAAGCTGGCGGGGCAGCCAGTGATGTTCGGCGCCGCATTATCCTGAAATTTGAGAAACGGAATCTATTGCAGAGGTGGAAAGTGATTAAGGCGATAATTGTGACAAATGTGCCGGCCCCTTACCGGGTACCGGTCTGGCGGCTGGCGGCGCAGGCGGAAGGCATAGATCTGCAACTGGTCTTCTGCGGCCAGCCGCATATCGATACCTCGCTGTCCCCCGATGATTACGGTTTTACCAAGCATTTTCTGGCCGGGCCATACAAGATCATGGACAGCCGTTTTACGCATAGCGATTTTGGAGTATGGGCCTTGCTGAACCGCTTGCGGCCCGACGTGGTGATTACCACCGGCTATATTCCGACCTTCATGTACGCTTTCGCCTGGGCCGTCGCCCACGGCGCGCCGCATATCGCCATGACCGATGGCACCTATCGCTCCGAGTTATCCCTGAGCTGGAAGCACAAACTGGTCAGGCATATCGTACTCAGGCTGAGTAGCGGCTTTATCGGCGCCAGCGAAGGCTCCAGGGAGTTGTTCCGCCAATATGGTGTGGATGCCGGGCGCATGCATTTATCCTATCTGTGTACCGATAACGACCGATTCAATTGCCCGCCATCCGCCACGGCGGCGGATTTTCTGTTCTGCGGCCGTTTCGTGGCCCTGAAGCGGCCTTTGCTGGTGCTGGATGTGGCCCAGGCGACCGCCATTCGCCTGGGCAGACGGGTGTCTGTGGATTTTGTCGGCAGCGGCGAGCTGGAAACCCAGATGCGCCAGTACGCGGCGGAGATGGCCGAGCATGTCGAATGCCGTTTTCTGGGTTACGCCAGCCAGGCCGAGTTACCGCAGCGTTACGCTCATGCCAGGCTGTTTTTATTCCCGACCGAAAATGATACCTGGGGCGTGGTCGCCAACGAAGCCTGCGCCGCAGGTCTGCCGGTGATTGTGTCGCCTCACGCCGGGGTGGCTGGAGAACTGATCGTGGATGGCTACAATGGCTATGTGCGGGAAATGGATGTCGAATTGTGGACGGCGGCGGCGGTTGACTTGTTGACCGATGAGGCGAAATACAGGCAGTTTGCCGCCAACAGCCGTGAACAGGTCAAGGAATACAGCTATGCCAATTCCGCGAAAGGTCTGGTGGCGGCCATACGGGAAAGTGACGCGCTACGGCGTAAAAACCCATGAAAATTCTGTTCGTGCATAATTTTTACCAGCAGGCCGGCGGCGAAGATACCGTGCTGGCTGCGGAAATGGCCTTGCTGAAACGCCACGACCACGAGGTGCGGTTGTGGAGCATGGACAACAAAAACCTGCCGGCCGGACTGGGCGGAAAAATCCGCACGGCCTGCAATACGGTCTATTCGCGGCAGAGCCGGGTTGCCGCAGGCCGGGAAATTGCCGCATTCCGGCCGGATGTGGTGCATGTACATAATTTTTTTCCGCAAATCAGCCCGTCAATCTACGATGCCTGTCTGGATGCCGGCGTGCCGGTGGTGCAAACCCTGCACAACTACCGGATGCTCTGCGCCGGCGCCATGCTGATGCGCGCCGGCCGGGTTTGCGAACAGTGTATCGGCGGCTCGCCGTATCAGGCCGTAAAATACGGTTGTTACCGGGGATCCCGGCTGGGCAGTCTGGTGCTGGCGCATCTGATCGCCAGACAGCGCCGCCAAAAAACCTGGCATCATAAAGTTACCCGCTTTATCGCCCTGACCGAATTCGCTAAATCCCGCTTCGTCAGCGGCGGTTTCCCGGCAGATAACATCGTCGTCAAGCCCAATTTTGCCGAACCGCCTGAAAGCTCGGTTTCCACCGCCGGCGGCGAGCGCTTCGGCCTTTATGTCGGCCGCATCAGCCCGGAAAAAGGCATCGACACCCTGCTCAGCGCCTGGCGGCAACTGGATCGGGGTCTGCGCCTGAAAGTGGCCGGCGACGGCCCGTTGCTTGACCGGTTGCAGGCAGGCGGCAATGTTGAATTTCTGGGCCGCCAGACGGCGGCGCAAGTAGGCAGCCTGATGAGTACGGCGGATTTTCTGGTTCTGCCGTCGGAATGGTACGAAGGTTTTCCCATGGTGCTGGTGGAGGCTTTCGCCCACGGCCTGCCGGTGCTGGCTTCCAGGCTGGGCAGCATGGCCGATATCATTCAGGACGGTGAAAACGGCCTGCTGTTCAATCCGGGGGATGTCGAAGACCTGCGGCAAAAACTGGAATGGATGCAGACACATTCTGGCCAGATTCGGAAAATGGGACAGAACGCCAAGCTTGGCTATCTGGCAAACTATACGCCGGAAGAGAATTATCGGCAGCTTTTGGGCATTTACGCCGAAGCCATGGCAGGGCTTCCAATTTAGGCCGGGACAGTTTTTAAAAGCAATGGGTTACGAGTTGCCCGTTTTCTGCCTCTTCTGGGTAGTGGAAGTACACCCATTTCAGCCACCAACCATGAGAACAAATCAGGAAACGTTTGTCCAAACAAGCGCATTGCCGCTGTTGTTCCGTCAGCCCGTTTGAGTCCATAGTTATGAATCACCGTCAATGCCCTCAGGCGTTTTTCGGTCAGGCCAAGGCCATTGTGATACATCTGCGACAGATAACCATTGCGCCCTCAACGGCGGAAGAGCTGCGATGGAATGGCCTCGCCATCCACTTAGCCCATTCCAGCCAGCGTTGCAACTCATTTTCCGGCAGAGTTGCCGTGAAAGGATCAGCCTGCAAATTCTGCGCGGCTTGCTGCCAAGCCTGACGGTATTTTTCCCGCTGCCTGGGATTTTGTGTTTTGTGCAGTTGCTGATGCCAATAAACGGTTGGTTATCGAAACCCTGCAAGTCAAATACTTGAATAACCGAATTGAGCAAGATCATCGGTTTATCAAAAAGATTACCAAGCCCATGGGCGGATTCAAAGCATTCCATTCGGGCAAGGCGACGATTGATGGAATTGAAACGGCGCACATGATCCGAAAGGGTCAGTTGGCTGACAAAAGCATTCCAGCTTACCAGCAGTTCATGGCTTTAGCAGGATAATTGTGCTCAGCGGATAGGCTTGTTTCGGTTCCTGGCAAAATTTGCGACACAACCGGTGGAACTCGTCAAAAATCTCATCCAGGTTAAGCCAAATGTGTCAAAATTGCGCCCAAATCACCCTAAGCCTCATCGGAAACATGCCTACAAATCAACGTGTTGATGGGGATAGGGGGCTTAAGTTTAGAGGATTGGTTACCAGCCCTCCCCGTTACAGCGCGTTAGCCGGATTAGCCGCCGGCACAATATTTTTACCGGGCAGATATTTGGGCAATATCGGCAGCAGTTCCCTTGCGAACGCCTGCAAACGCTGATCAGCCGCCCCTAGATCCTGAGTGGTGTTAATGTCGGTCACCAGTCTGACCAGTGCGCCGTCGGTGCGGTTCAGGGTCATGGCGTCATAAAAGATGAACCATTTCTCGGCAAACTCGTTGGTCAGGATGCGGCCGCGCTGCTGGAACCAGAAATACACCAGTTGTTTGCTTTCGCCCTTTTCAATAATGGCCCGATCGACCTGCAAAGGCACGCCGTCGATCAGCACATCGGGAAATTCCTTCTGTTCAAACAGTGTGATCTGCCAGCCTGCTCCGGGGATGCAACTGCGTGGCGAATGCACACCCACGCCTTTGCGCTGGGTTTGATAGTAGGCGCTGTAAAAGTTGACCTTGGCATGGGTTTCCGGCTGGGCGAAATCAATCAGCGCGTAATCGGTCAGCTTGAGCTCGTCCAGATAATATTGGGCCAAATAATCTTTGTGTCCCCGCCACGCGCCGATTTGGTCAGGGAAGTTTAAAAAGGCGGTGCGTTGCGGAATGATGTCGGCGCGGGTTTTGCTCCAGGCTTCCGAGGCGGCTGTTCCTGCCAGCAATAGCAGAAACACGGCATACAGGGAATGGTTCAATCCGGCGGTAAACGGTTCGATTCTGACGAACTCGCCCCATTCGGCCGGAATTTCCACCAGTTCGTTCATCGCCAGCATGTTGCCGCTGATTCGGCTGAGTATCCACATTTCAATGAACAGCAGCACCATACATAACAGAAAAACCACCCAGCCTTCAAAGTCGTGCAGGAAACCTTCCGCCATTTCCGTCCCCCAGTGATTGACCAGTATGCCGATCACCCCGATCCGGAAGCTGTTCATGAAGATGGTCAGCGGTATGGATGAAAGAAAAACCAGCAGTTTTTGCCAGAATGGGCCCCGGAATAGAAAAGCGCACAGAAACGCCAGGCTTGAGAGCGGGAACAGGTAGCGCAAACCGCTGCAGGCGTCCACAACCTGGAGTCTGTAGCTGCCCAGATCAATGACATTGCCTTCCAGAAAAACCATGATGTCGCAACTGCGTATGAATTCAACCCCCAGCCAGGACGAAATCAATTGCAGTTTCGAGGACAGGTTGTTCATGACAAAAGGCGGCAACGGCACCATAAAAATCAGGAAAAACAGCGGAACCCCGGCAGTGCGCATGCCACGCCTGCCAAACGCGGCGGCAAACAGCCCGATCAGGGTAATCAGGAACGAATATTGTTCGAGGGTTCTGATAGCGGACAGACCGCCCAGCAGATACATGGTCAGGCCGATGGTCATGACCGATAGTCCGAGTATCGAGTCCTGGAAGCGGGTGGTCAGCACCAGTTCCGCGCGTCTGATCCAGATCAGATAAAAACTGATGACAGGGATGAAAAAGCCATGGCTATATTCTTCTACATTCATCCAGGTGATGAACAATTCTTCGAGACTGGTGCGGTATACCAGCAGCAGCAATAACAAGGCTCCGCCCCAGGCCAGCCAGATGTATTCGGGCTTGACGGATGCTGGCGCCGCTTGATTTTGTTCTAGGGTCGTCATGACTAGATGAATGTTTTATTGAGAAAGAATTCGATGTCTGGAAATACCGGCCGGTTGCCGTGACAATTTAATCCAGCCGTATCCGGACGGATCCCTGTCCGGTATATTTCAGTGTTATCCATTGCGCAGATTCGATTGTTGCACGAAAATCATTTGCCGGTGGTGCAATTTGTTATTGGCCGAATACACAGCTTCCGCGGACAGGCTCCTAGTAATCCGCCAAATCTATAATGACAGGATAAGAGCTACCCATCTGCTGCCGGGGTATTCCGCCAGAGGACGCCGTGAATACAGCCATGTAGGCTTGAGTCGGCATCCATGCGGCCTAAACCTCTGTCAAAATACCCCGGCATCAGATTAGCTTGCTCGACAAAACAAAATTGGCGGACTAGTCAGGCAAATTCAGTTTTGACGGATAGCCTGCTGTTGCTGCCCGGATATTCTGTCAGACGCATTACACTGAACTATGCAGAGTTTCAACAAATAGCGGGCAGTGTTGTTCGTCACAGTATATTGAATTATTTAAATAGATCAATCCCTCCTGATTAATCCAATATCGTCAGGTAAAGCCTTGAATCCGATTTCATGTATCGGGGAATTGGGGCAGAAACTTAGCCGGTTTCCGTCCAGCCTGGCGCAGGGATCGGCTTCCAGGCTGTTTTTCTCCACGCCTTCCTTTAGCCAGTCCTGCCAGCTCGCGGCCATCTGTTTGCGGCCTTTATCCAGCAAGTCAAAGTCCAGGCTGAATTTTCCGTTTGTCGCCCAGACCAGATTGTGGGCTATCGTGCTGCTTTCCGCAGGCAGGGCGTAATGCAGGCCCAGTCCCCTGGTGGAGACTATGATGTTATGGGTGATGGTGTTGCCTTCCGGCCAGTTGTCGTGTTTGATGGGCTGGGCCAGTTCAGGATATTTCTCTCGCCAGATCGGGCTTAGATAGGGGACATTTTTCAAAGTGTCCCGGTTTACTGCCCAGTTGTAGTCGGGCCAGCGGTTATCGATGAGAATGGCGTAATCGTCCGTGTAGATATAATTGTTGTCGATGCGGTTATCCCGGCCGCCGCCAAGATGTATCGAGATGCCGGCCTTGTAAAAAATATTCCCGCTGATGGTAAAACTGCTTAGGCCGTCATCCAGATAAACCCCTCTTGCGCCGTTGGGGCTGGAATATTTGACGGTATTGCCGGCGATGTCCACGCTCTGCAGTCCGTAGCCGTACAGGTCGTGTATGCTGTTATAACGGATGATGTTGCCGCGCCATGTCCAGTTGCGGCCGCTATAAATGGCGCCGCAATCGGATAATTGTTCGCAGACATGATGCACCTCGTTTTTTTCGAACAGATGGTCGTTGCCGTTGATGCTGACCGCCGGGCCTGAAGCCTGTTCTATCAGGTTATGCGTGATGCGGCTGCCGACGCCTTTGGATTCGATCGCCGGGCTGAAGCCCAGCATGATCATGCCGAAATGGTGGATGTGATTGTTATGGATCAGGTTGTTGTCGGCTTGCAAGGTGTTGATGTCGCCGCCCACGGTAACGACGCCGCTTCCTCCGGTGTCGTGAATATGGCTGTTGGCGATGGTGATATCGCTGCTGTTCTCGGCGGAAATGGCGGTACCGTCAATGTTGTTGATTTCAACCCCGTCCAGTTGCAGCTTATTGCCGTGATCGATGCTGATGCAGACCGCCGTGCAATGGCGGAAGGCCATGCCGGCAAACTTGATATGATGGGCGCCGTCCAGTTTAAACAGGGTCGGCAGGGCGGAAATGACGATATTTTCCGGCGTGACATTTTCCGGCGGATAAAACAGGATTCTGGCGTTGGCCTGATCGTAAAACCATTCTTCCGGCGCGTTGAGTTCCGATTGAATGTTCTGCAGATAGAAGCGTCTGCCGCTGGCCAGCGGATAGCCGGTGGCGGCCGCCAGCGTGATTTCATTGTTGACCGTATCGATCGATGCGACCGGCAGATATTCGTCGCTCCAGTCGTTGCCGGCAAAAATGTGGGTCTGCACCTGATTGCCGCTGATGGCCGGCATTTGCTCAAAGCTGGTGAAGCGAGTTCTTTGATCCGCAGGAATTTTAATATGCGCCCAGTCCTTGTCCGGCCAGCGGGCCAGATGCAGCCGGTGCTGATTCACAAACAGGTTGAAGCCGGGAATGTCGCCTTTCTTGCTCGAGGTCTGCTGGTATTTTATGGCGGACAGATCGATGTCCCGCACCGGGCAACTCCACGGCCCGTCGGCGGTTTTGGCGCAGTTGAGCAGAGTGACGCCGCCGCTGAGAGTGACATTTTTTTCCGCCTGCCAGACGATTTCCCGGTCGGCGAAGCCGGTGTCGCGGATATCGAATTCCAACGTCTTGCGTAGTTGATAGTCGCCGGTAGCCAGATGAATCTGCACCGGCTGTTTGAATTGCCCGCCGGCTTTCAGATTCCGGATTGCCCGCTGCGCTCGCTCCAGGGATTGAAAGGGGCCGCCGCCCGGCTGCTGCGCCGGTATTTGCGCGGTCAGGCCATCGGCCTGATCGCTGCCCAGCGGCGATACATAGAAGTCCTGGGCTGCCGACATCATGCTGAAGCACAGCAGGCAGGGTAATAATAGCGGCCGGTAAATTCTCATCGCGTTGTCGCCTGTAAAAATACGTGATCAAGGAATCGTAATCGTTATTGAGGATGCCGGCTGCCGCCATTTGCCATCCCGGACATGGTTTTTTCTCAGATCCATGCCGCCTTGTGGTATTTTAACATCGTTAATTGACCACCATCATAACGGACAGGATTATTCGCAATAAAATGGCTGTACAGGAAAATTTTGAACAACTGCCGCTGAAGGAATTCACCGAAAAAGCTTATCTGGATTACTCCATGTATGTGATTCTGGATCGGGCTTTGCCGCATATCGGCGACGGATTGAAACCGGTGCAGCGCAGGATTGTTTACGCCATGTCGGAGCTGGGGTTGTCGGCGCTGGCCAAATACAAGAAATCGGCGCGCACCGTAGGCGACGTGCTGGGCAAATATCATCCGCATGGCGATTCCGCCTGCTACGAGGCCATGGTGTTAATGGCCCAGAGTTTTTCCTATCGCTATCCGCTGATAGACGGTCAGGGCAACTGGGGGTCGCCGGACGATCCCAAGTCCTTCGCCGCGATGCGGTATACCGAATCGCGGCTGACCGCCTACGCCCAGACCCTGCTGAGCGAGCTGGGCCAGGGTACGGTGGACTGGACGGATAATTTCGACAGCACTTTACAGGAGCCTGTGCTATTGCCGGCCAGACTGCCCAATGTGCTGCTGAACGGCTCCATGGGTATTGCGGTAGGCATGGCGACGGATATTCCGCCGCATAATCTGCAGGAAGTGGCCGCCGCCTGCCTGCAATTGCTGGACGACCCGGAAACGCCGCTGGAAGCCCTGCTGGAGCATATCAAGGGCCCGGATTATCCCACCGACGCCGAGATTATTTCCTCGGTCGCCGATATCCGCAAACTGTATCAAACCGGTAACGGCTCGGTTAAAATGCGCGCCCGCTACGAGCTGGAGGACGGCAATATCGTCATTACCGCCTTGCCGCATCAGGTTTCCGGGGCCAAGCTGCTGGAACAGATCGCCGCGCAAATGCTGGCCAGAAAACTGCCGATGATAGAGGATTTACGCGACGAATCCGACCATGAAAATCCCACTCGATTGCTGATCATTCCAAAAGTCAAACGGTTTGATGCGGAGGGGGTGATGTCGCATCTGTTTGCCACCACCGACCTCGAGAAGAGCTACCGCGTCAACCTGAATATGATAGGTCTGAACGGCAAGCCGGAGGTCAAGAATCTGCGGCAGATTCTGTCCGAATGGCTAAGCTTCAGGACGGAGACTGTGCGCCGCCGCCTGAAATTCAGGCTGGATAAGGTGCTGGCTCGCCTGCATATTCTGGAAGGCTTGCTGATTGCTTATCTGAATATCGATGAAGTGATCGCCATCATTCGTGGCGAAGACCATCCCAAGCCGGTATTGATGGCGCGTTTTGCGCTGTCCGATTTGCAGGCGGAGGCCATTCTGGAACTGAAACTGCGTCATCTGGCCAAGCTGGAGGAAATGAAAATTCGCGGCGAGCAGGATGAACTGGAACAGGAACGGCAGGCCCTGGAGAAAACGCTAGGCTCGGAACGATTGTTGAACCGGCTGATCCGCAAGGAAATCGAGCGCGACGCCGAAAAATACGGCGACGCCCGACGTTCGCCTATCGTCGAACGCGGCGCGGCGCAGGCATTGGACACCACGGAACTGATCGCCAATGAGCCGGTCACAATCATACTGTCGCAAAAAGGCTGGATACGCGCCGCCAAAGGCTATGATATAGAAGTGGAAAGCCTCAGTTATCGGGCCGGAGACGCTTATCTGTCCTCGACCAGGGGCCGCACCACGCAAGCGGCTTATGTGCTGGATTCCAGCGGGCGGGTTTATACCGTCAGCACCCATGATCTACCCTCGGCGCGCAGCCAGGGTGAACCGCTGACCGGCAGGCTGAATCCGCCGCCCGGCAGTCAGTTTACCGATGTGTTTACCGGTCAGGCCGAGGATTGGCTGTTAATGGCCAGTAGCGCCGGATACGGTTTTCGGGTGCAGTTGAAGGAACTGCAGACCAAGAACAAGGCGGGCAGGGCGGTGCTGACTGTTCCGGAAGGCGCGAAGGTGTTGACGCCAACCTGGATACCGTCGGCCGACGATCTGCTGGCGGCCGTCACCCTGCAGGGCCGGCTGTTGATTTTTCCGGCCGCTGAGTTACCCGAACTGGCGAAAGGCAAGGGCAATAAACTGATCGGCATTCCGGGAGCCGATATCGTGTCCGGCAGGGATGGCCTGCTGACCGTGACGGCGCTGGCGGCGGATGGCGAACTGAAAATACTCTCGGGCAAACGCCCGCTGACGTTGAAAACGGCGGATTTGGCGCTGTATAGGGGTAGCCGGGCCAATCGCGGCGCACTGTTGCCGCGCGGATTCCAGAAGGTGGACGCGATGGAGTGCCTGAGGCGCGATGGCGGCGCTAAAAAGTCCTGAAATTTTCAATAAACAGGTTTGGCCCGATAATTAGGCGGCGCTCGTCCGATTGCCGACCCGAAACATAAAAAATTACAATCCAACAGAGGGGGAAACATGAACGACCATTTACGGCTAGTCAGAGATTTTCATCAAAAATACGGCATTTCCCAGCCGGAGTATCCGGAAACCGCACATCTGTCCGATTCGGAAATCATCTTGCGCCAAAGCCTGCTGCTGCAATGCGGCAGCGATATTTGCAAGGCCATTTCCGGCGGGGATCTGGAGAAGATTCTGGCCGGGCTGGTGGATCTGGCTTATAACGCCCTGGCGGCGATTGCCCTGCGCGGCGACGATGTGATCAATGTTACGGTAAGCTGGCGGCAGGACGGTTCGGTGCTGTCGATGGTAAAAACCCTGACGGACAGGATGAACAACTGCAATTCCGGTGAAACCGTGGATTATTCCGGTTTGTATGCCCTGTGCCGGCATCTATGCAAATTTTTTCTGAATGCCGATTTTGACAATGCCTTTCAGCTTGTTCACGACAGCCTGATTGCCCAGCAGGCCCTGCATGCCGGTTCCGAAACCCTGGATAAAGCGCCTGATCTGAGTACGGCTTTTTACGAATAGCGGTTCGGATCTGTTCATGGCCGGCAAGGCGTATACTCTGGGTTTTATCGGCATCGGCCTGATGGGCGGGCCTTTGAGCCTGCGGCTACTGGCGGCGGGTCATGCGCTGCATGTCTGGAACCGCAGTCCGGACAAACTGGGTGAGGTCGTTGCCGCCGGCGCACAGCCTTGCGCGACCATCAGCGAACTGGTGGCCGCCGCTGATGTGGTGATGCTGTGTCTGGCCAATACCGCCGTGGTGGAGGATGTGGTCAGGCGGGAGGTGCTGCCGCATGGCGGGCCGGGGAAGCTGGTGATCGATCTGTCCAGTATTGATCCGGAAACCACCCGGCGGCTGGCCGGGGATTTATACAGCGCCTGCGGCATGGCCTGGGTCGATGCCCCGGTTTCCGGCGGTACCGCAGGCGCGGAACAGGGTACGCTGGCGATTATGGCCGGCGGCGGCGAGCAGGACGTGGCGGTTGCCCGCGAGGTGTTAAAGCCGCTATACAGCCGTTTGACGCATATGGGCCCTACCGGCAGCGGGCAGACGGCCAAAATTTGCAACCAGATGATCGTCGGCTGCAATCTGCTGGTGATTGCGGAAATGATGGCGCTGGCGGAACAGGCCGGCGTGGACGCCGCCAAAATTCCGGAAGCGCTGGCCGGCGGTTTTGCCGACTCCCGGCCCTTGCAGATAACCGGCGCGGAAATGGCTGGCCGATGTTTCGAACCGGTAAAATGGCGGGTCGAAACACTGCTGAAAGATTTGAAAATGGCGGTGGATTTAGCCGGCCGGCACGGTAACGCCATTCCCATGTCCGGTCTGGCTGCGCAATTGATGCAATTGCACGGAGCTAACGGTTTTCTGGAACAGGATCCGGCCACGCTGATCAAGCTTTACGCCAAAAACTGATGTTGCGTTTTACCGCCAATCTCAGCCTGCTGTTTACCGAATACCCGTGGCCGGAACGCTTCAGGGCCGCCAGCCGGCATGGTTTTCAGGCCGTCGAAATCCAGTTTCCCTATCATTTGCCCGCGGAACGGATACTGGCGGCCCTGCAGGAGAACGATCTGCAACTGGTGCTGTTCAATGTCGATGCCGGCACGCTATTGCAAGGCGGTGAAGGTCTGGCCGCGGTGCCCGAAAAACGCGATGCTTTCAGGGCGGCCGTGGAGCAGGCGCTGGCTTATGCGGAAATACTGAAGCCGGAAGCCGTTAACGTGCTGCCGGGCCGCTGTCCGGACGGCGAACGCCTGCCCGAATACCTGTACACCTTCAAACAGAATCTGGCGTACGCAGCCGGCCTGTTTGCGCCGCTGGGCGTTAAAACCGTGTTCGAGGCCGTCAACAGCCGGGATATGCCCGGCTTTATCATAGACACCGGCCAGGCCATGCTGGATACGCTGGCGGAAATCGGCATGCCCTTGCTGGGCCTGCAATACGATATTTATCACATGACAATGATGGGCGAGGATTGTGCGCTGTTTTTGCAGCAGCATCAGGATAAAATTCTGCATATCCAGTTTGCCGATTGTCCCGGCCGCGGACAGCCAGGAACCGGGCAGACCGATTTCGACGGCCTGTTCAGGCAGATTGCCGCATCGGATTATCGGGGCTGGGTCGGGGCCGAATATAAACCTTCGGGTCTCACTGCCGCCAGCCTGGACTGGTTTAGGGCCGCCGATACCTTGCGGTTTTGAGACGACAACTATTCTGACGCAGGGGGTGTCTGGGTCAATGGCAACTGGCGCGTCACGTTTGAATTCCACGATGACTGTGTTTATGTGGTATCTACACGGATGTATTCACGGCGTCCTCTGGCGGAATACCCCGGCAGCAGATGGGTAGCTCCTATCTGGCATTATAACATTGGCGGATCACTACCCGATTGCAGCTTAATTACGAAAACCGCCGGGCGGCGGGTATAATTACCGCGATTCAATTCCGGAGTTAGCGTCATGTCCAAACATAATTTTTCCGTGCATCACGCCAGTCTTATTGTTTCCGATGTCGGACTATCCCTGCCGTTTTACCGTGACGTGCTGGGCATGCAGCCCACGGAACGTCCCGAACTGGGGTTCCCGGGCGCATGGCTGCAAATCGGCCAGCAGCAGATCCACTTGCTGGAACTGGACAATCCCGATCCCACCACCGGCCGGCCGCCACATGGCGGCCGCGATCGCCATGTGGCCATGCATGTGGATTCGATTGCCGCCTTGCGCGAGGATCTGGAAAAAGCCGGCGTGACATACACCTTAAGCATCTCCGGGCGCAAGGCGCTGTTCTGCCGGGATCGCGACGGCAACGCCCTGGAATTCATAGAACGTCCAGTGTAATAAAAGCATGGCCTCCCGTATCGTTTACGGCATTTTATTTTTCCTGAGCCTGTCCATGCTGCTGTTTGTAGCGGGTTTTGTCTGCTTCCGGCTGGAATTTGGCTGGCTGGCGGCGCTGTTCTACGCCATGGCCGGCAATATCATGCTGTTTGCTTTCGGCCTGCTGCTGCTGTCGGGCGTGCTGGCTTTACTGGCGGCCACGCTGGTCGAGTTGCGGGCCTATTTTCGTCAGGATGCGGCAGCCTTGCGGCAGATTCTGGCGGCGCAGATCCAAAAACACAACCTGACGCAGCGGGTTGCGCTGGAAATCCGCCAAATTCAGTTTTTTAACAGTGTTAAACGTCGGCGGTTGCTGATTGCCGACAATAAGAAACAGTTGCGGGAACTCCATCAAAACATCGTCATGGAACTGGAGTCGGTCAGACCGCAAATGCCTGCCGGCCGTTTTGCCGAAATCCGTAAAACCTTGCGTCGGCATCTTCGGCAGGATGATGTCCAGGCCATGCTGGCCCTGCGCCGGCAGATAAACTGTTTATGATGGCGCGCTGGCTCACTGACGCGCTGGGATTTTTGCGCCGCAGTCGCGACGATCAATTGCAGTGGCATTTGTCCCGGCAGCATGACAGGGCCGAATTGCGTCAGGCCAGGGCGCTGGCGGAGCAGGCGCGGGCCGCGCAGCTTAAAAAACAGGCCCAGCAACTGGCGCACGAACTGGCGGTCGCCAAAACCAGAAACAACAGCGATCTGGCAATGGTCAAAACCCGGTGCAGACAGGAATTGAAGGACTATCAGCAATATTTGCAGTCGCTGGAAAAACTGAAGAAATCCCTGCGCGATAGTTATGCGCATTTGCCGGAAGCGGTCGCCTTTACCATTCATCATCACGCCAAGCAGTTGCTGAACAGAATGTGGGAGACTTCCGATACGCAGGAAAAAATAAGGATTGAAATGCAGTTGCTGCAGTTCATGACTGCGGTGCATGAGGACAATCAGGCATCCTTGCTGACTACCAGCCAGGACGCTCTGCCAAAAAAGGCTTTGGCGTTTATCGACGCCGAGTCCGATTAGCGGGAAGCCGGGAAATAACCGGCCGGAACCCGAATTGCAATAAACGTGTCGCCCAACGCCTACAAGCGGAAAATGGCTAATGGCGTGTCTGAAAAAATTTGACCACTACAAAAGAGATACGGCAACAGTGCTCTCGATTTTGTGGATACCTTACTTTGCGCTTACCACACGGTAGAAGGGTGCGAAGTATTCTCTTTCGACCAAGACTCAATCAGTTTATGCAACAAACCAATCAATCATCAGCCCTTCTATGATCGAACAAGAATTTAATCAACTGGGTAAAACGCTGCGGGACATCGCCGACCAATCTCTTTGCCTCCTCGCCAATCCATTGAGAGCTGTCACTGTTGATCAAGTCCGAGCCAGACTCGCAGCAGGAATACGCGGCATAATTGCCTATGCGCCGAGCAATCTTCGAACCAGTAAAGACTGCATATCCCTTCTGCCATCAGCAATCAGAACAATGTATACAGCTTGACCTGTGATCCGATAAATTACCCGATAAGTTTTGAAAAATGTTTGTCTATACTCCTGAATGCCCACTGCGCTTAGCTCTTTCGGGTAAGAACCGCGCTCAGGATAGGCAGTCAAGTTACTGACAACTTCCATCAACTCATCCAGCACATGGTCGGCATTAGCCTCAGAATCAAATTCGGCAATGTAATCGTACAGGGCCTCTAAATCCTGCTCTGCACTTTTTGTCAGCAAGACCTCGTAACATTTTTCGGGCATTATTCAGCGCTGCATTTCGCTCTAAGGCGTTCGACAACCTCCGCTGCCGGCTTGAAGTTACCCTGATGGATTTCTTGATTGCCAATCGCCAGGATTTTTAATAGCGCCAAAGTATCCTGCGTTTCCTCATAAGAGACAACATCCTGGATAACTGCCTTGGCCTCTCCATTTTGAGTTATGACTATTGGCTCGCGCCGCTGAGTTAGTTGCAACAGCACCTCGGCAGCGTTGGCCTTTAAATAACTAATAGGCTTGACTTGAGTGGAATAATGCATATGGAAATTCCATTGGATCGGAGCAGGACTTAATATAGTCTTTTATCGGTCTTCAAGCAAGTTTAGATGAATACATTTTGATAATGTAATGTAATGTAAGCGTCTACCCTCTACCACGGAACCTTCGCCTGTCCGGCATCATCCAGACTCGAATGAACCTGGATGATGCCGGTATTTTTAAACGCCGGTCATGCCCGGGCTATTTTTTGCCCATGATGTCCTTAACGGCATTGACCAGCTTTTCGGCATAAACCAGCACTATCGATTCGCGGTCGCCGTGCGGTTCGGTGTCGCCGAACGGCTCGCCTTTTTTCATGGTGTACATATAAATGAAATACCCCAGCGGTAGAAACGCAATGCCGGCGATGATCAGCATGAATGTGGCCAACTCAATGATTCCGCCCATGTTTACCTCCTCAACTAATTGTTTGTTTTTAATTTTTATTTTTGGCTGTCGCCGTGCCGACTATAACCCCATAGTTTATAGGGTACAAGCAGAAAATGATCACGGCCGGCGGCTGTAAAAAATGAGGGGATTTATGGGCGGCAGGGGAGTGGGCCATGCCGCCAGATCAGACGCTAACTTCTTAATCCCGCAATAATTCGTTAATGCCGGTTTTGCTGCGGGTTTTTTCGTCTACCTGCTTGATGATGACCGCGCAATACAGGCTGTGGCTGCCGTCTTTGGCAGGCAGATTGCCGGAAACCACCACCGAACCGGCCGGAATGCGGCCATAACTGGTTTCACCAGTCATACGGTTGTAGATTTTGGTGCTTTGGCCGATGTAAACCCCCATGGACACCACGCAATTGTCTTCCACGATGACGCCTTCCACGATTTCCGAACGGGCGCCGATGAAGCAATTGTCGCCGATGATGGTCGGGTTGGCCTGTAGCGGCTCCAGAACGCCGCCGATGCCGACGCCGCCGGACAGATGCACGTTTTTGCCGATTTGCGCGCAGGAGCCGACCGTTACCCAGGTATCGACCATGGTGCCGCTGTCCACATAAGCGCCGATATTGACATAGGAAGGCATCAGAATGGCGCCGGGCGCAATGTAGGAACCAAACCGGGCCACCGCATTCGGCACTACACGCACCCCGGCCCGGGCAAAATCATCCTCGGTGTATTGAGCGAATTTGGTCGGCACTTTGTCGTAATAGCGCACATCGCCGCTTTCAATTACCCGGTTTTCGTTGATGCGGAACGACAGCAGCACGGCTTTTTTCAGCCATTGATGAGTCACCCAGTCGCCGTCTATTTTTTCGGCAACCCGGGCTGCGCCTTTGTCCAGCAGATCGAGGGCTGTGTTCACCGCCTCGCGGATTTCGGCGGAAACCGTGTCGGGACTGATTTCGGCGCGGTTTTCAAAGGCTTGGTTAATAATGTTTTCCAGATTTGACATGAATGCTCTACGTTAAGATAAAGAGTTAAGAAAAAGTTTGATGCGTTGCGCCGCCTCCACACATTCTTCCACGGGCGCGACCAGGGCGATTCGCACATGGCCCGCGCCGGGATTGACGCCGGCGCTATCGCGGGACAAATAACTGCCGGGCAGGACGGTGATATTTTGCCGGGCAAACAGTTGACCGGCAAAATCCGTGTCGGCAGTCGGGGTTTTCAGCCAGATATAAAAGCCGGCCGGGGGCCTGTGTATTTCGCAGGCATCGGCCAGGATATCGATAAAAGCTGTAAATTTTTCGCGGTATAACTGCCGGTTGTGCCGGACATGCTCTTCGTCCAGCCAGGCGGCGATGCTGGCGTGCTGGGTCGGCACCGGCATCGGACAGCCGTGATAAGTCCGGTATTTGAGATACTGTTTCAACACTTGGGCGTCGCCCGCCACGAAGCCGGAGCGTAGGCCCGGCGCATTGGAGCGTTTCGACAGGCTTTGCAGCATGATGCAGCGGCGGAAGGCAGTGTTGCCGGCATGGTAGGCGCTTTGCAGCAGACCTTGCGGCGGCCGGTCTTCATCGTCGTACAGTTCGGTATAACATTCGTCGGAAGCGATGATGAAATCAAAGCGCTCGGCCAGCGCCAGCAGTTTTTCGTGGGTCGCCCTGTCCAGCACGGTTCCGGTCGGGTTGCCGGGCGAACACAGGAACAACAGCTGGCAGCGCTCCCAGACCGCATCCGGCACAGCACCGAAGTCCGGTAAATATCCCTGCTCCGCCGTAGTGTTCAGATAATATGGTTCGGCGCCGGCCAGCAGAGCGGCGCCTTCATAAATCTGGTAAAACGGATTGGGCATCACCACCAGCGGTTTGCGGCCGGGATCGATGACGGCCTGCACCAGCGAAAACAGCGCCTCGCGGGTGCCGTTTACCGGCAGGATCTGAGTTTCCGCATCGATAGCGGCGGCAGGGATGGCGAAGCGGCGGCTGATCCAGCCGGCAATGGCCTGCCGCAGTTCCGGCAGACCTTTGGTGGTCGGGTAAAGCGTCAGACCGTGTAAATGCCGCAGCAGCGCTTCCTGTATGAAGTGCGGCGTCGGGTGTTTGGGTTCGCCTATCGACAGGGCGATATGGGTTTTATCCGCGGGCGAAATCAGGCTCTGTTTCAGCGTCGTCAGCTTTTCGAAGGGATAAGGATGTAGTTGTTGTAAATGCGGATTCATCATCTGGAGCAACAGGGTTGGCCGATATTCCAGACTGGTTGCCGGAGCTGGATGGCGTATTTTCTGAGTCGAACCGGCGTGCGTCCGGCCGGCGCGCGACCGGATCGCTGAATGGTTGCGGATATTTTAACGCAACTGGCAAACCGGGACGAGAGGCTTTTTCCACAAATCAAATCCGCTATTGCGCGTCATGATCCGCTTCGTGGTAAATTTTCCGCCCATTACACTATTTCGGGAACCGCCATGACCATTATCCGCCAGGACGATTTTATCGACAGCATTTGCGATGCGCTGCAATATATTTCCTACTACCACCCGCAGGATTTTATTCAGGCGCTGCATGCGGCCTACCTGAAGGAACAGAGCCCGGCGGCCAGGGACGCCATGGCGCAAATCCTGATCAATTCCAGAATGTGCGCCGAAGGCAGGCGGCCTATCTGTCAGGATACCGGCATTGTCAACGTGTTTCTGAAAATCGGCATGCAGATAAGCTGGGACGCCACGCTTAGCGTCGGCGACATGGTCAATGAAGGCGTACGCCGCGCATACAGCCATCCGGACAATGTGTTGCGGGCCTCCATCCTTTCCGATCCGGCAGGGCGGCGCATCAATACCGGCGACAACACCCCGGCTGTGATACACATGGAAGTGGTGAGCGGCGACAAACTGGAAGTGGAGATAGCGGCCAAAGGCGGCGGCTCGGAAGCCAAATCCCGATTTGTGATGCTGAATCCCGCTGACAGCATAGTGGACTGGGTCATGAAAACCGTGCCGGGCATGGGCGCGGGTTGGTGTCCGCCGGGCATTCTGGGCATAGGCATAGGCGGAACGGCCGAAAAAGCCATGCTGCTGGCGAAGCAGGCGTGCATGGGCGGCATCGATATTCAGGAACTGCTGGCCAGGGGTTCGCAGAACGCGCTGGAAGAGCTGCGGCTGGAACTGTATGAAAAAGTCAATGCCCTGGGCATAGGCGCTCAGGGCCTGGGCGGGCTGACCACCGTGCTGGATGTCAAAATTCTGGATTACCCTACCCACGCCGCCAACAAGCCGGTGGCGATGATTCCCAATTGCGCGGCAACCCGGCATGCCCATTTCGTGCTGGACGGAACCGGCCCCGCGCGATTGGAGCCGCCAAGGTTGGCGGACTGGCCGCTGATCACCCAGGCTGCCGGAAACGCCCGCCACGTCAATATGGACGCCCTGACCAAAGCCGATGTCGCCGACTGGCGGCCCGGCGAAACCCTGTTGCTCAGCGGCAGCATGCTCACTGGCCGCGACGCCGCCCACAAACGCATCGTCGAACTTTTGAACGCAGGCGCGGCCCTGCCGGAAGGCGTGGACTTTACCAACAAATTCATATACTACGTGGGCCCGGTCGATCCGGTGCGCGATGAGGTGGTCGGCCCGGCCGGGCCGACGACGGCTACCCGCATGGATAGCTTTACCGGCATCGTGCTGGCCAAAACCGGTTTGCTGGGCATGATAGGCAAGGCGGAACGCGGCCCGGAAGCCATCGCAGCCATTAAGGAGCATCAGGCCGTCTATCTGATTGCCGTCGGCGGAGCCGCCTATCTGGTTTCCAAGGCCATCCGTCGGGCGCGGGTGGTGGCTTTTCCTGAACTGGGCATGGAAGCAATCCACGAATTCGTGGTGGAGGACATGCCGGTCACCGTGGCGGTGGACAGCCGCGGCCAGTCCATACATGATACCGCGCCCCGGCAGTGGCGAATGAAGATAGGCAGGATTCCGGTGGTGGCGGTTTAAGGCATCAGGCAGGCCGGATTTAAAGCAGATAGCGGATGGCCTCCCGCTCTTCCTGCAATTCCGTTTCATTGTTGCGCAGCCGCTGCAGGCTGAAGTCGTTGATATCCAGACCTTTAACGATGTTGATGCGGCCTGCCGCCACGGTGACCGGAAAGGAAAACACCAGCCCCTCCGCTATGCCGTAACTGCCGTCGGAAGCCACCGCCATGCTCACCCAGTCGCCATCCGCGGTGCCATGCACGATGGTGCGCATATGGGCAATCGCGGCATTGGCGGCCGAGGCGGCGCTGGATTGGCCGCGGGCCTTGATGATTTCGGCGCCGCGGTACTGGACGGTGGGTATGAATTCGTTCACGAACCAGTCGTTTTCAACCAGGCTCAGCGCCTCGGCGCCTTTGACCCTGGCATGATGCAGGTCGGGGTACTGGGTGCAGGAATGGTTGCCCCATACCGTGACATTTTTGATGTCGGTGGTGGATACGCCGCACTTTCCGGCCAGCAGGCTGACGGCCCGGGTGTGATCCAGCATGGTCATGGCCGCAAAGCAGTCCGGGGCAAGGTCTGGCGCGTTTTTGATGGCGATCAGGGCGTTGGTGTTGGCGGGATTGCCGGTGACCAGCACTTTGACGTTGCGGTTGGCGACCTCGTTCAGGGCTTTTCCCTGTACCGCAAAAATCTCGGCGTTCTGTTGCAGCAAATCGCTTCTCAGCATCCCCTGATTGCGCGGCTTCGCGCCGACCAGAAAGGCGTAATCGACGCCGGCAAACGCTATTCGCGGCTGATCGGTGACAACGATTTTGTGTAGCAGCGGGTAGGCGCAATCGTTCAGTTCCATCACCACTCCCCGTAGGGCGGGCAATGCCGGGGTAATCTCCAGCAGCCGCAGCACTATGGGCTGATCCGCGCCCAGCAGTTCGCCGGCAGCCAGTCGAAACAATAACGAATAACTGATTTGACCCGCTGCACCTGTTACTACAATATCGACTGGGGCTTTCATTTCATTCCTGATTTCAATGAGGGTGGATTGTAGGCAATATGACACAAACCCCCATCGCAAACAACAGGGGAGCTCGAAAAACCGGGCCCTGGCGTCCCGTTGGCCAGTCTGGACGCAGTTTCTAGCGCAGCCGCCAAGACGTTTGCAATATCCTGTATAATGCCGCAGCCCAAAATAAGCTTGCTGCCCAAATAATGACAACACCAAGGTAACTAAATGAAAAAACTGTTATTTCAGTTCGATACCGATGCGCATCCGTCGGTATTCGATACGGTCGTCGGCTATGATGGCGGTGCCGATCATGTGATCGGTCATGGCAATTTGACCCCGGAAAATGTCGGAGGTCTGGTGGACGGCGCCATTTTTACCCGCGCCCCCAAAGACAAGAAAAACACCGCCATCTTTATCGGCGGCAGCAATATGGCTGCCGGCCAGCAGTTGCTGGCTGCGGTGCAGGCGCATTTTTTTCCCGGTTTTCAGGTGTCGGTGATGCTGGACAGCAACGGCAGCAATACCACCGCCGCAGCAGCGGTGGCAAAACTGCGCAGCAGCGGCGCCTTATCCGGCAAAAAAGCCGTGGTGCTGGCCGGCACCGGCCCGGTCGGACAGCGCGCGGCGGCCATGCTGGCGCTGGAAGGCGCCGATGTTTCCATCACTTCCCGGCATTTATCGAATGCCGAACAAGCCTGTATCGCCATGCGGCAGCGCTTCAATGTCAATTTGACGCCGCTGGCGGCCGCCGACTATGAGGCCCGCGCCGTGGTGGTCAGCGACGCCAATATCGTGCTCTGCACCGGCGCGGCTGGCGTGGAACTATTAAAACCCGAACACTGGCAGGATTGCCCGCGCCTGGAAATGCTGGCCGACGCCAACGCCACGCCGCCGCTGGGCATAGGCGGCACGGATGTTCTGGACAAAGGCGAGTTGCGCCACGGCAAGATCGTCTGGGGGGCCATCGGCTTTGGTGCATTGAAACTTGCCCTGCACAGAGCCTGCATCGCCCAGCTTTTCGAAGACAGCAAGCAGGTTCTGGACGCCGAGTTCATTTTCGAACTCGCCAAGCAGATGGCCTGACCTTCTCATTTGCTTTCCATAATGCCTAATAGTCCGGTCGAACAACTGCGCCAGCATGTTATCGCCCTTTTTCTGGCTGGCGTTGCCGCCGCCGAGCCCGGCCAGGCGGTCAGAAATGTCCTGTCGGTAGACGGCGGCCTGCTGAAAATCGGTCTGGATCTGCAGGATAAATCCAGGCAGCGGATCGGCGGCTGGCGGAAGATTCATCTGCTGGCCTTCGGCAAGGCGGCCTGCGCCATGGCCGAGGCCGCCCGGCAGATCATTCCGCCGCAGCGACTGGCGGGCAGTGGGCTGGCTGTCACGACTTATGAGAACATTCGCGCCATCGACGGTATCGAGGTCATCGGCGCAGGCCACCCGCTGCCGGATAACGCCGGTTTGCAGGCCGGCAAGCGGGTGGCCTGTCTGGCTGCGGCGGCGCGACAAGGGGAATTGCTGCTGGTGCTGATTTCCGGCGGCGGCTCCGCGCTGCTGCCCGCGCCGGTCGAGCCCATTACCCTGTCGGAAAAAATCGCCGTCACGGCGCTGCTGCTGGCCAGCGGTGCCGGAATCAATCAAATCAATTGCGTCCGCAAGCACCTGTCGCAATTAAAAGGCGGCGGGCTGGCCAGACTGGCGGCGCCTGCCGACCTGCATGCCCTGATCCTGTCGGATGTGCTGGGCGACGATCCCAGCGCCATCGCCAGTGGGCCGACGGTTGCCGATGACAGCCGTTTTGCCGATGCGGTCGGCATTCTGTCGGCGGCGAAAATCTGGGAAAAAATTCCGCCGTCGGTACAAAATCATTTGCAGCAAGGGGTTCGGAATTTGCAGGCCGAAACCCCCAAGCCGGGGGACGCCCTGTTCGGCAATACTGCGTATACCCTGGTCGGCAGTAATATTATCAGCATAGAGGCCATGCTGAAAGCTTGCGCCGAATATCCGTATCAGGCCAGGCTGTATAGCAACCAGTTGTGCGGCGAAGCGCGTATCGCCGCGCAGAATCTGGCGGCACATGCCCGCAATCTGCAAACAGCCGGTCTGAATCAGCCAATAGCCATTATCGCTGGCGGCGAAACTACGGTAACATTGTCCGGTAACGGCAAGGGTGGCCGCAACCAGGAAATGGCGCTGGCTTTTGCCTTGGCGGCGGAGCAAAATGGGCTGAGCGGAGCCTGGACATTCCTGAGCGGCGGCACGGACGGCCGTGATGGCCCGACCGATGCTGCCGGCGGCATCGCCGACATCGGCACGTTGCGGCGCATCCGGCAGGCAGGGCTCGATCCGCAGCATATGCTGGACGACCACGACAGCTATCCGGCGCTTCAGGCCGCGAACGATTTACTGATGACGGGCGCCACAGGAACCAATGTGGCTGATTTGCAGATTCTGTTGCTGCACCCTGCTGATGAATAACAAAAACGCATTTAGGAGAAAACCATGTTTAGCAAATCAATGACCATTGAAGGTTTTGATAACGAGTTATTCCGGGCGATGGAACAGGAGCGTCAGCGCCAGGAAGATCACATCGAACTGATCGCGTCCGAAAATTACGCCAGCCCCAGGGTGCTGGAAGCCCAGGGTTCGCTGCTGACCAATAAATATGCCGAAGGCTATCCCGACAAACGCTATTATGGCGGCTGCGAATATGTGGACATCGTCGAACAACTGGCGATAGACCGCGCCAAGCAATTGTTCGGCGCCGATTACGCCAACGTTCAACCGCATTCAGGCTCACAGGCCAATATGGCGGTATTCATGTCGCTGATCCAGCCCGGCGATACCATACTTGGTTTGAGTCTGGCCGACGGCGGCCATTTGACCCACGGCGCAAAACCCAATTTCTCGGGCAAGCTGTACAACGCCATTCAATATGGCTTGCAGCCGGAAACCGGCGAAATCGATTACCAGCAGGTGGAAAGGCTGGCCGTGGAGCACAAACCGAAAATGATCATTGCTGGTTTCTCGGCTTATTCCCGGATCTGGGACTGGCGGCGCTTTCGCGACATTGCCGATCAGGTCGGGGCTTATTTCGTGGTGGATATGGCGCACGTCGCCGGACTGGTCGCTGCCGGCCTGTACCCGAATCCGGTGCCGATTGCCGATGTGGTGACCAGCACCACCCACAAATCCTTGCGCGGGCCGCGCGGCGGCCTGATCTTGTGCAAGAGTAACCCTGAACTGGAAAAGAAAATCAATTCCAATATCTTTCCTGGTATCCAGGGTGGCCCGCTGATGCATGTCATCGCCGCTAAGGCAGTGGCTTTTAAGGAAGCACTGACCCCGGAATTCCGGGTCTATCAGCAGCAAGTCATCAAAAATGCCCAAGCCATGGCCGAGATTTTTGTAAAGCGCGGCTTCGATGTGGTTTCCGGCGGCACCGACAATCATCTGATGCTGGTGTCGCTGGTTTCCAAGGGGCTGACCGGCAAGGCTGCCGACGCAGCACTGGGCCGCGCGCACATCACCGTCAACAAGAATGCGGTGCCTAACGATCCCCAGTCGCCTTTCGTGACCAGCGGCATCCGCATCGGCACGCCGGCGCCCACTACCCGCGGTTTCAGGGAAGACGAAATGCGGGAAGTCGCCAACATGATCTGCGATGTGCTGGACGATATCGAAAACGAAGTCGTGATTACCGCCGTGCGGGAAAAAGTACATGTCCTGTGCGCCCGGTTTCCGGTCTATTTCGCCGAATAAAGGCTAAAGTTTAAAACCATGAACAGTAGCAATGTCGATAGCGCGGTCGAAAACGATATTTTTTCCAGCTCCTTTCTGATGGGCAATGTGGGCGCGCCTTTTGTGATCGGCATGGCTGTTGGGTTTTTCGCGAAAAAAATGCTGCAAATGGCGCTGTTCGTGGGCGGCCTGATTCTGGTCATTTTGTTCGTCGCCGAATACTACGAGATTATCACCATCAATAACAATGTATTGCAGGATGCCGCCAGTTCGCTGATGCACAGCGCCAGAGACTCGGGCGGTTTTCTGCTGGATAGGCTGTCGGCCATCACCAGCCAGGGCGTGAGCGGCGTCGGCGGTTTTTACGTGGGGTTCAAATTGGGTTGATTTTTTGAAAACCGCCGGCAAAACCGCCAAATCCGCTATGCCGTTTACCACTGCAAATCAAGCCTGGGCATTATGACTCTCTATCAACTCTTCGCCACTACACCCAAGGCCATGGAAGGCATTCTCGCCGCTGAAATTGAGGCTCTGGGCGGCCGAAACGTCCAGCAGAAAATGGCGGGCGTCGCCTTTCAGGGCGATCTGGAACTGGCTTACAAGGCCTGTCTGTGGCTGCGCACCGCCAACCGCATCCTGTTGCTGCTCGGCAGTTTTGAAGTTCGCTCCCAGCAGGATCTTTATGACGGCGTAAAAAATATCGATTGGTTCGAACACCTGGCTCCGGAAGACAGCCTGGCGGTGTCGTTCAGCAGCAAGAACAATCCAGCGATCAACAATACCCATTTCGGGGCGTTAAAGGTCAAGGACGCCATAGTTGATCAGATGCGAAGCCGGTTCGATAAACGCCCCAATATCGATACCGAACGTCCTTCCATTCGGGTCAATGTTTATCTGCATAACGAAACCGCACAACTGAGCCTGGATTTGTCCGGTGAAAGCCTACATAAACGCGGCATTCGCGATATCAGCATCGCCGCGCCGATCAAGGAAAATCTGGCGGCTGCGATGTTGCTGCGCTGCGGTTGGCCGGAGATGGCGGCCCGAGGTTGTTCGTTGCTGGATCCGATGTGCGGTTCCGGCACCCTGTTGCTGGAAGGGGCGATGATGGCTGCCGACTATGCGCCGGGTTTGCTGCGCGATTATTTCGGCTTTCTCGGCTGGAAAAAGCATGATGCCGGGCTTTGGCAAACGCTGCTGACGGAAGCAGGGCTACGCAGCGAGGCTGGCCTGAAAAAAATGCCGGTTATCGCCGGTTACGACCAGGACAGGCGGACTGTGGCCATTGCCCTGCAACATGTGGAAAACGCCGGGTTGCAAGGCAAAATCCATGTGGAAAGGCGCGACATAGCCGATGCCGCCGCCGCGGAAAGCTGGCCAAAAGGCTTGGTTGTCTGTAATCCGCCCTATGGCGAGCGGCTGGGCGACGAAGAGCAGACCGCCGAGCTCTACCGCCGATTCGGACAGGTTCTGAAGCATAGCTTTGGCGGCTGGCAGGCCGCCATGATCATCAGCAATCCCGAGCTGGGATTCCGGCTGGGTATCCGTTCCCAAAAGCCCATCACGCTGTTCAATGGCGCGCTGGAATGCAAGCTTTTGCGTTTTAGGATCGAGGAAAAAGCTTTCTTCGAGCCCAAGCCCAGAAGCCAGGAGGAACGCCTGGAGCAGATCGGCCGCCGAAGCCAGGCTCCGGACGCCGGGGCGCAAGCCGAAATGTTTGCCAATCGGCTGCTTAAAAACCAGAAAAAACTGGACAAATGGCTGACGCAGAACCGGATAAGCTGCTATCGGCTGTATGACGCCGACTTGCCGGAATATGCGGTTGCCGTGGATGTGTACCAAGGCGAAAAAACTTGGGTCAACGTGCAGGAATACGAATCGCCGAAAACCATTGATCCGCACAAGGCCAATCAGCGTCTGACCGGGATTATGGCGGAAATACCCAGGGTATTGAATATCTCAGCGGAACAGGTGTTTCTTAAAATTCGCCGCAAGCAGAAAAACACGGATCAGTATGAAAAACTCGGCGAATCCGGGCGATTTCATGTCGTGGAGGAGGGCGGCTGCAAATTCTGGGTCAATTTTGAAGATTATCTGGATACCGGCCTGTTTCTGGATCATCGGCCGATGCGGCTGCTGATTCAGCAGCAGGCCGCCGGAAAAAGGTTTTTGAACCTGTTCGCCTACACCGGCAGCGCCAGCGTACACGCCGTCAAGGGCGGCGCGATCTCCAGCCTGACTGTCGACATGTCCAATACCTATCTGGACTGGGCCAAACGCAATTTCGACCTCAATGGCATCGGCGGCGATCACCGACTGCTGCGCACCAACTGTCTGCAATGGCTGGCCGAGCAGGCCGCCCGGCCGGATCGGCCGCAGTTCGAGTTGATTTTTCTTGATCCGCCGACTTTTTCCAATTCCAAAAAAATGGACGAAGCCTTCGATATCCAGAACGATCATGTGGCGCTGCTGCATCATGCCGGGGCGCTACTGGCCCCGGGTGGTGTGCTGTATTTCTCGACCAATTTCCGCCGTTTCAAACTGGATGACCAGGCGCTGCCGGAACTGAAAATAGAAGACATCAGCGCCGCCACCATTGCCGCGGACTTTGCCCGAAATCCGAAAATTCATTATTGCTGGCGGATCAGCCGATGAAACCCTGTCTGCATATTACGGTCATAGGCAGGGTGCAAGGCGTGTATTTTAGGGTTTACACCCAAAAGCAGGCCATTAAGCTGAATCTTTCAGGTTATGTCCGCAATTTGCCCGGCGGCGAGGTCGAAATCGTTGTCCGGGGCGAGGCGGCGGCCTTGCAAAAACTGGTAGACTGGTGCCACAAAGGCCCGATACTGGCCAAGGTCAGCGAGGTGGTCGTCCGCGAGTGGCGGCTGGATGAAGCCTTCGAGGGGTTTGAGATTCGCTGATTCGGAAATGACAGGGCTTTGATTTATGAAGGATTTCAATGGATTTACGCCGGGATGAAACCAAGTTATGCAGAATTTGAATGTCATTTCGGATTACAATAAGGGTTATTTTCATTAAGGCGGCCGGTGATGGCAGGCGACAATCCTGAATTTCCGGCCCGGCAGGAACAATTTTGGCTGAACAGATAATTCGTATCGCAACCCGGCAAAGCCCGCTGGCTTTGTGGCAGGCCGAACACGTGGCGGCCCGTTTGCAACAGGGCTTTCCGTCCCTGAAAACAGAACTGGTCAGAATGGTGACCCGTGGCGACAAAATTCTGGACGCGCCGCTGGCCAAGGTGGGCGGCAAAGGGCTGTTTGTGAAGGAGCTGGAGCAGGGCATGCTGGACGGTATCGCCGACATGGCCGTGCATTCCATGAAGGATGTGCCGGTCGAATTTCCGCCGGGACTGCATCTGGCCGCGATACTTGAGCGCGAAGACCCCAGTGATGCTTTTGTTTCCAATCGTTACCGGAATCTGGCCGAACTGCCGGCCAATGCCCGGATCGGTACGTCCAGCTTGCGCCGGCAATGCCAGATCAAGGCAAAATTCCCGGATGCCGAAATCATGTCCTTGCGCGGCAACGTCAACACCCGTCTCGCCAAGCTTGATAACGGCGAATACGACGCCATTATCCTGGCTTCGGCAGGGCTGAAAAGACTGGGCATGGCGGAACGGATCACGGCTGCGCTTGATGCCGCCGAAAGCTTGCCGGCGATAGGCCAGGGTGCGATAGGCATAGAATGCCGAATTGATGATGAGCAAGTGCTGCGGCTTTTATCGGGGCTGCACCACGAAGACACCAGTATCCGGGTCAGGGCGGAAAGGGCGATGAACGCCGCGCTGAACGGTGGGTGCCAGGTTCCCATCGCCGGATTTGCAGAACTGAGAGCCGGACGGCTGTTGTTGCGCGGTCTGGTTGGCAGCCCGGACGGCGCGGTAGTGTATCGGGCCGAGGCGGAAGGCTCGCCGGAACAGCCGGAACAACTGGGCCGTAAGGTGGCGGCGGATTTGGCGGCGCAGGGCGCGGACAGAATTTTACGCGAGCTGTTTCAGTGACGCAGCGCTTGCAGGGGTTGCGGATACTGGTTACCCGCCCAGCTCGGCAGGCCGCTAAGCTTTGCGATTCGATAGCCGCCGAGGGCGGCGAGGTTGTTCTGTTTCCGACCCTGGAAATTGTCGAATTGCCGCCAGATCCGCAGTTATTGAAGGCCGCTGCCGCCGCTGACTGGCTGATTTTTACCAGTGCTAACGCCGTGGATTTTGCTATCAGGGCGTTCGGTGGCAAAATGCCGGAATTGAAACAGCCAAGCATCGCTACGGTCGGCGGGGCGACGGCCAAAGCTCTGCAACAGGCAGGGTGCAGAGTGGACTGCGTACCGCAGACTGAATTCAGCAGCGAAGGACTGCTGGCGGAGTCGCCGATGCTGGCTGTCGGCGGCAAGCTGTGCGTCATCGTCCGCGGCGCCGGCGGCCGGGAACACCTGGCGGAAACATTGGCCGCCAGAGGCGCCAGAACAGTTTGTCTGGAAGTGTACAAACGCTGCCTGCCGGATGCGGATAGCACGGAATTAACAGCATGCATCGCAGCCGGAAAGCTTGACGCGGTAACTGTGACCAGCGGGGAAGCGCTGCACAATCTGCTGGCGATGCTGGACAAGGACGCTATTGCCCTGCTGCGGGATTTGCCTCTGGTAGTGGCAAGCGGCAGAATCGGGCGGATAGCTGGTCAGTTTGGCTTCAGACAGGTCGCCGTCAGCCGGCGGCCCGAGGATGCAGCGATTTTAGAGACCTTGACGACGTTATTTAACGGGGAAAACAGTGGCCGAAGTAATAGAAGAAGAACAAGAAATTCCAGCGTCTAAGCTGGTGGTGAAAAAGTCACGCGCCGGTTTGTGGACAGGCATCGTTGCCATCCTTCTGGTTATCGCCTTGGCCGCGGCCGGTTTTTACATGCTGCAGCAGATGCGGGCTAGCCAGGATACCGAAAATAATCAGGACAGCCAGAAACTGATCGAAATCGACAAAGAATTGAACGGCCTGCAGAGCCAGCTATCGGTGCTTCAGTCGCAGATTGCCAATGTCAATGCTGAATTGACCGGAAAGGATAATCATTTTACCCAAACGCTGGCGGATTTTTCCAAATTGCACGAAGAACGCCTGGAAACCAGCCGCAAGGAGCTGGTCGCCTCAATTGCGGTATTACAGCGGCAGATGGGTAAAACCCGCGGCGACTGGTTGCTGGCCGATGCCGAATATCTTTTGACTGTCGCCAACCAGCGCCTGCATCTGGCAGGCGATGTGGCGACGACCCGCGAAGCCCTGGAAGCCGCCGACCAGCGTCTCAGGGAAAGCGGCGATGCGGCGGTATTTAAGGTTCGGGAACAGATCGCCAAGGAAATCGCACTGTTGAACGGGGTCGCAGTACCGGATATCGTCGGCATTTATGCAGGCATCCAGCAATTGCAGGATGCCGTCGAAGGCCTGTCGGTATTTTTGCCGCATGCCGGCAAACAGCCGGAAAAACCGCAGCCTGGCAGCGACCATGTTGCCGACTCCGAGCCAGGGGTTTTGAATACCCTCGCCAAGCAACTGGACGGTTATGTGGTGGTGAGGCATACGGATCAGCCGATCAACGCTATTCTCACCCCGGAGGAAGCGCATTTCATCAAACAGCAGCTAAAAGTCAGGCTGGAGATGATAGAACTGGCGCTGGTACAGCAAAATGACGCGCTGTTCGCCAACGGCATTGCCGATGCCAGACAATGGCTAAAGAAAAATTTTGCCGAAAACCAGTTGACTGAGCAGTTCAATGCGGAACTGGACAAACTGGTCGCCATCCGCCTCCATGCCCAATACCCTGATATTAGCACCTCGCTGAAAATGTTGAAGGATATTGGCAGGCTGCGTATCGAAACCGATAAAACCGTGCTGGAGAATCCGCATGCTCCGGCGGAAGCCGCCGCAACCGCACAACAGCCGGCTGCCCCTGTCGTCGTCCAGCCCGGTCGGCAGGAGTGAATAAGCTATGAAAAATTTAATCAATTTTTTCGGTTCACTGCTGGCGATCCTGGTGGCGGTATATTTGCTGCATCGCTGGCTGGCTGAAACCAACGATCCCGGCTTTGTGCTGCTCGGCATCGGCCACTGGTCGCTGGAAACCTCGTTCACCGTATTCGTCGCCGGGCTGATGATCGGTTTTTGCCTTTTTTACTGGTTTTTCCGCTTGCTAGGCATAATCATCCGCATGCCCCGGCAAATGGCCAAACGCAAGCATAGCATAAAATTCAACCGCTCCCAGGAAGCGCTGATTGCCGGTCTGTTCGATGCGGCGGACGGCAACTGGGAAAAAGCCGAGAATATTCTGATCAAACATGCCGCCAACAGCGGTGCGCCCCTGCTGCATTATCTGACCGCCGCACGGGCCGCCCAGTCGCGCGGGGCGCTGGACAAACGCGATGAATATCTCAAGAAGGCCGCCGAGCAATCCTCGGATACCAATATGACGCTGGGCCTGACCCAGGCCGAGCTGCATCTGTCCGAGCAGCAGTTTGAACAGGCGCTGGAAACTCTGAGCAAATTGCACTCCATTGATCCCGGCCACGCCAGAGTGCTGAAGATGATGCACCAGACCTACCAGCACATCGGCGACTGGGAAGGGCTGAGCAGACTTCTGCCCTCGCTGGAAAAGCATAAAGTGCTGATGGAAACCGAAGTCAAGATCCTGGAAACCCGCATCTTCAGCAGTTTGCTGAAACAGGCGGCGCAGAAGGATCAGCAGGCAGTCGAAAGCTGCTGGGAGCAAATCCCGCAGCACATCAAAATCCTGCCCGGCGTAGCCAATATCTATTTTGCGGCGATGATCTCCGCTGGCGCCGGCCTGAGCGTCGAATCGGCAATCGCCGGCCAGTTGGCCAGGCACTGGGACAATACCCTGCTGATGCTGTACGCCGGCCTGGATATCCCAGATGTCGGCAAGCATTTGCAGGATGCCGAAAAATGGCTGGCGGTTTTCCCTAACGACGCTGTATTGCTGGCGGTGTTGGGCAGGCTGGCGCTCAAAGACCAGCAAACCGAAAAAGCCGAACAATATTTGCAGAAAAGCCTGCGTATCGACCCTTCGGTCGATGCCTGCCAGTTTTTGGGAGATGTCATGCTCGTCAAAGGCGAAAAGGATGAAGCCTGCCAATACTATAAACGCGCCCTGGAACTGGCCTCCGGCGAAGTGTTGAACCGGGCGGAAAGCATAGGCGCATAAGACTTTGTTATCTATCATCGCCTATGCATCGTTCCCCGTATGCAGCGTAGTGGGGTAGGCTTTGACGCAGCCTGTATACTTCATATCATGATCATTGTCCGGGATTTGAAGGCTCGTTGGCTTCGATTCCCGGATTTCATTACATTAACCGGGCTACTGTGGCTGAACTCCTGCTATTGCTCCGAAATTGTTGATAGCCAGGATTGGCCGATACGGCCAATCCTTAAAACTTTCAACTTAGTCAGCGACTGAACAGACTATCCCACATCGCATCCACCTTGCTGACCACATCCGGCCGCATCACGATCGGTCGGCCCCATTCCCGGCTGGTTTCGCCGGGCCATTTGTTGGTGGCGTCGAAGCCGACCTTGGAGCCTAGGCCGGAAACCGGGGAGGCGAAATCCAGGTAATCGATCGGGGTGTTTTCCAGGATGGTCAGGTCGCGGGCCGGATCCATGCGGGTGGTGATGGCCCAGATCACGTCCTGCCAGTTGCGTACGTCCACGTCGTCGTCGACCACAATCACGAACTTGGTGTACATGAACTGCCGCAAAAACGACCATGTGCCGAGCATGACCCGTTTGGCGTGTCCGGCGTACTGTTTTTTCATGCTGATTACCGCCATCCGGTAGGAACAGCCTTCCGGCGGCAGGTAAAAATCGATGATTTCCGGAAACTGCTTTTGCAGAATCGGCACGAATACTTCATTCAGCGCTACGCCAAGAATGGCCGGTTCGTCCGGCGGTCTGCCGGTATAGGTGCTGTGGTAAATGGGAACTTGGCGCTGGGTGATGCGTTCGATGGTAAACACCGGAAATTCATCGACTTCGTTATAATAGCCGGTGTGATCGCCGAACGGGCCTTCCTTCGCGGTTTCGCCGGGGTAAATGAATCCTTCCAGCACAATCTCGGCGCTGGCCGGCACTTGCAGATCGTTGCTCAGGCATTTGGCGACTTCGGTTTTGCTGCCGCGCAACAGGCCGGCAAAGGCGTATTCGGACAGCGAATCCGGTACAGGGGTCACAGCCGCCAGTATGGTTGCCGGATCGGCTCCCAGCGCCACGGCCACCGGAAAGGGCTGGCCGGGATGGGCCGTTTGCCATTCCCTGAAATCCAGCGCACCGCCGCGATGCGCCAGCCAGCGCATGATGACCTTGTTTTTGGCGATGACCTGCTGGCGGTAAATGCCCAGATTCTGCCTGTCCTTGTTTGGGCCTTTGGTGATGACTAGCGGCCAGGTGATCAGTGGTCCGGCATCGTCCGGCCAGCAGGTCTGGATCGGAAAAACGCCCAGATCGACTTCGTCGCCGGTGCGCACCACTTCCTGACAGGGCGGAGAGCCTATCAGCCTGGGAGCCATGTTCAGCACCTGCTTGAAAACCGGCAGTTTTTCCAGGGCGTCTTTCATGCCCTTGGGTGGTTCCGGTTCCTTTAAATAGGCTAGCAGTTCGCCTATGCCCCGCAGTTCGGACACGTCTTTCGCTCCCATGCCCATCGCCACCCGTTTCGGGGTGCCGAACAGGTTGCCGAGTACGGCAATATTCGAACCCTTGGGGTTTTCAAACAGCAGGGCGGGGCCGCCCTGTTTCAATACCCGGTCGCAAATCACAGTCATTTCCAGCAGCGGATCGACTTCGGCTCGGATGCGTTTCAGTTCGCCCTGCTTTTCCAGTTGGGCGATAAAATCTCGTAAATCTTTATATTTCATGTTGTTGCATTTTTCCTGTCAGATCGGCCGTGGCGATGGTCAAGGGTATCACGAAGCCCGGCTTCAAGCCTTGATTTCCGCGCCCGGAAACTGCATTTGTTTCCAGGCTTCGTAAAGTACGATGGCGACGCAGTTGGAGAGGTTGAGGCTACGGCTTTCCGGGCGCATGGGCAGATACAGTTTCAAATCCGCCGGGCGCCGATCCAGAAAGCTAGCCGGCAGGCCGCGGCTTTCAGGGCCGAACAGCAGGGCGTCGCCGGTCTGATAGCGGTTCCGGCTGTAGAGATTGCCGCCCTTGGTGGTGACGGCCAGCAGGCGGGTGGGTTTGGCTCTGTCGATATAATCGTCCAGACTAGTGTACTGGCGGATGCTGACCCATTCGTGATAGTCCAGTCCGGCCCGGCGCAGGCGCTTGTCGTCCAGCTCGAAGCCCAGAGGCTGAATCAGGTGCAGATGTGCGCCGGTATTGGCGCACAAGCGGATGATATTGCCGGTATTGGCCGGTATCTCCGGCTCGAACAAGACAATATCCAGCATAGTTATTAACCTAGAAAAAAAGCAGTTGCCGGGTGAGAAATACCGCTCAGCCTTCGACAGGCCGCGGGGCGAGCGCTATTTCTCGGTCTCACCCAATCGGGCGCGTATTAAAGTTCTTCCAATCCTTGATTGCCGTATTTTAACAGCTTTTTCCAGCATTAACCGCCAAGTGATTTTCAACATCAACCGGCGTCAGTTTCCAGATGTCACGATTGTATTCGGCGATAGTGCGGTCAGTAGAGAATTTGCCGCTGGAGGCGGTATTCAGAATGCTCATTTTGATCCAGCGCTCCTGATCCCGATAGGCCTGTTCCACCCGCTTCTGGGCTTCGACATAGCTGCGAAAATCGGCGATCGTCATCCATGGGTCGTGAGGACTTTTTATCGAGGCGATCAGCTCGTTAAAGATGCCCGGTTCAAACTGGTTGAAATGCCCGCATTCCAGCAAATGGATGACGGCTTGCAAGTCTTTGTCCTGGTTGATAAAGCTTTGCGGATCGTAATCTTTGCGCAGGGCTTCCACTTCTGCCTCGGTCAGACCGAACAGGAAGAAATTTTCCTCGCCGGCTTCCTCGCGAATTTCGATGTTGGCCCCATCCAGCGTGCCTATCGTCAGTGAGCCGTTCATCATGAATTTCATATTGCCGGTGCCGGACGCTTCCTTGCCGGCGGTGGATATCTGTTCGGACAAGTCCGCGCCTGGACAGATTTTTTCCATCGCCGAAACCCTGTAATTGGGCAGGAATACCACTCTGAGCATATCGCCGACCGCCGGGTCATTGTTGATGACATTGGCGACGTTGTTGATCAGCTTGATGGTTTTTTTCGCCATGGCGTAACCGGGGGCGGCCTTGCCGCCTATCAGCACGCATCTTGGCACCCAGCCTTGAACGTCGCCGCGTTTGATGCGGTCGTAAAGGTGAATGATATGCAGGACATTCAGAATCTGCCGTTTGTATTCGTGAATGCGTTTGACCTGCACGTCGAACAGGGCGTCGGCATTGATTTCGATGTTCAGTTCTTCTTTTTTGTATTCCACCAGCCGGACTTTATTGGCCTGTTTCAACTCGCGCCATTTTTTTCTGAACTCGGCGTCATCGGCGTAAGGTTTTAATCTGGTCAGTTCCGATAGATCGGTAATCCAGCCTTCGCCTATGGTGGCGGTAATTAGTCTGGCCAGTTCGGGATTACAGGCGGCCAGCCAGCGCCGCGGGGTGACGCCGTTAGTTTTATTGTTGAATTTGTAGGGCCATAGCTCATAAAAATCCTTGAACAAGCCTTCCTGTAACAGCCTGGAGTGTAGTTCCGCGACGCCATTGATCGAAAAACTGCCGACTATGGCCAGATACGCCATGCGTACTTTTTTGTCGTAGCCTTCTTCAATGATGGACATCCGCGCCATGCGTGCGCCATCGCCCGGCCAGTGCGCCGAAACTTCGGCCATGAAATGAGCGTTGATGTCGAAAATGATTTCCATCAGCCTGGGCAGCAAATGTTGCATCAGCCCGACCGACCACTTTTCCAGTGCTTCCGGCAGCAGGGTGTGATTGGTGTAAGCCATGGTGTTGCTGGTAATTTTCCAGGCGTCCTTCCAGGACAGACCATAAATATCCATCAGCAGCCGCATCAGTTCCGCGACGGCGATGCTGGGGTGAGTGTCGTTGAGTTGAAAGCAGTTGTTCTCGGCAAATTTTTCGAAGTTGTAGCCGTGGCGTCCCACCCAGTTGGACAATACATCCTGCAAACTGGCGGAGGCCAGCAGATACTGCTGCTGCAGGCGCAGAGCCTTGCCGTTTTCATTGGCGTCGTTGGGGTACAGCACCATGGTGATGTTTTCCGCGGTGTTTTTCTGCGCAACGGCTTCGGCGTAATCGCCGGCGTTGAATTCCTGGAGGTTGAATTCCTCGGTGGCGACGGCTTTCCATAACCTTAGGGTGTTGACCGTGCCGTTTTTATAACCGGGAACCGGGGAGTCGTAAGGCATGGCCAGCACGTCGTGGGTATCCAGCCAGGTGGTTCTTTTATTGCCCTGTTCGTCGATATGGCTCTGGGTTCGGCCGCCAAAGCGGACGCGCACCATGTATTCCGGCCGCTCGAATTCCCAGACGTTTCCCATCCGCAGCCAGTGATCGGGCAGTTCCACCTGTTCGCCATTGACGATTTGCTGGGTAAACATGCCGTATTCGTAACGCAGGCCGTAACCGGTGACCGGCAGTTTCAGCGTGGCGCAACTATCGATGAAGCAGGCCGCCAGTCGTCCCAGGCCGCCGTTGCCGAGTCCGGCGTCGACTTCGCTGTCCAGCAATTCCTCAGCATCCAGGCCAAGGTCGTATAGCGCCTGTTTGACCTCGTCGTCCACGCCCAGATTGAGCATGGCGTTGCTGAGTGAGCGGCCGATCAGGAATTCCATGGACAGATAAAAGGCTTTTCTGCAGTCCTGATCCTTATAGATGTTGTAGGTCGTTTTCCAGCGCTCCACCAGCCTGTCGCTGACGGCCAGCGACAGGGCTTCATAGGCGTAATGCGGCGAACGGCAGTGTTCGTCCCGCCCCAGTCGATGACTGTAATAATGCTTGAAGTCGGCAATGAAACTTTTCTTTTCAAGCCCCAGTTTGGGTAACTTGGTAATGTCCGACTTGGGACTGCTCTTGCGGAAAACTCTATGCGGCATAGTAAGTTCCTCCATAGCCAGTTGTCATTTGGCCCGCGCCGGGGGTTAAACGGCGTCAGGCTTCCAGTTGTCTGCGGTTATTTATAATGTCCGCAAGGCGTCAGTCCCATGCTGGAATCAATCCAGTCTGCCATGACACTGCTTGTATTTTTTACCCGATCCGCAAGGACAGGGATCGTTACGACCTATTTTCTGGGTATTTCTGACGAAGGGCTGTTCATTTTGTTCTGCTTGCGATGCGGGCGGCGCGGAGACAGACGCTTCCGCTTCCAATGCCGCATGTTCGAATGCGGAATGCGCTTCGGCGTGTTCGAAATGCATTTCCTGCGGGGTCTGGCGCTGTTCCTCGATGGCCTGCACGTCTTCTTCGCGGGTCACCTGAACCTTGGCCAGAATGCCGACCACTTCCTGCTTGATGTGCCCCAGCAGATCGCTGAACATTAAAAATGACTCGCGTTTATATTCCTGTTTGGGGTCTTTTTGCGCGTAACCGCGGAAATGGATGCCCTGGCGCAATTGATCCATGGCCGCCAGATGCTCTTTCCAGCCATTATCCAGCACTTGCAGCATGACGGATTTTTCGAAATGCCTCAGGACTTCGGCGCTGATGGCGGCTTCCTTGTCGCGGGCTTCCTGTTCGGCCTTGTCGACGATCAGTTGCCGCAGTTTCGGTTCGTTCAGAGCCAGATCATTTTCCAGCAATTGGGCTATCGGCACATGCAGGTTGAATTCCTGCTGCAAATGCATTTCCAGTCCATGTACGTCCCATTGTTCCTGCATGGTTTTGGGGGGAATATACTGGGTGACGACATCATTGATGACATCGGCGCGAATAGCAATGATAATTTCGCCAATATCGTCGGCGGCCATTAATTCGTTCCGCTGCGAGTAAATCACCTTGCGCTGATCGTTGGCGACGTCGTCGTAGGCCAGAATTTCCTTACGAATATCGAAGTTGCGGTTTTCAACCTTGCGCTGTGCGCTTTCGATAGAGCGGGTGACCCAGGGATGTTCGATGGCTTCGCCTTCCTGCATGCCCAGTTTTTGCATCAGCCCGGCGACGCGCTCGGAGGCGAAAATCCGCATCAGATCGTCTTCCAGCGACAGATAAAAACGGGTTGAACCCGGATCGCCCTGCCGGCCCGATCGGCCTCTAAGCTGATTGTCGATCCGCCGCGATTCGTGGCGCTCGGAACCGATGACATGCAGACCGCCGCTTTCCAGCACTTTTTCATGGCGTTCCAGCCAGACGCCGCGGATGTGATTCTGTGTGCTTTCGTCGGCGTCTTCACCTAGTAGCGCCAGTTCTGCCGAAAGATTACCCCCCAATACGATGTCGGTGCCGCGGCCGGCCATATTGGTGGCTATGGTCACAGCCCCCGGCATCCCCGCGCGCTCGATGATGTGAGCCTCGCGCTCATGCTGTTTGGCGTTCAGCACTTCATGAGCGATATTCTGCTGCTTGAGCATGGCGGAGATGAGTTCCGAATTTTCAATCGAGGTTGTGCCGACCAGTACCGGCTGGCCACGCTTGACGCAATCCTTGATGTCCTCGATAACGGCGCTATATTTTTCCCGGGCAGAGAGAAATACCAGATCGCCCATGTCTTTGCGGATCATCGGCCGGTGGGTCGGAATCACCACCACTTCCAGCCCGTAAATTTTGTTGAGCTCGAAGGCTTCGGTATCGGCTGTGCCGGTCATGCCGGACAGCTTTTTATAGAGGCGGAAATAATTCTGGAAGGTAATGGAGGCCAGGGTCTGGTTCTCGTTTTGAATAGGCACGTTTTCCTTGGCCTCGACTGCCTGATGCAGACCTTCCGACCAGCGGCGGCCGGTCATCATCCGGCCAGTGAATTCGTCAACGATAATGATCTGATTATTGGCGACTACATAATCGACATCCTTTTGAAACAGAATGTGGGCGCGTAACGAAGCATTCAGATAATGCATCAGTCGAATGTTGGCCGCATCGTATAGCGTGGAGCCATCCATAATTAGACCATGCTCGGCCAGCAGGCGTTCAACCCGCTCGTAACCGGCTTCGGTCAGATGAATCTGCCGGGTTTTTTCGTCAACCGCATAATCGCCGGGCATTTTATCCTGTTGCTCGGGATCGTCGGCTTTTTCCTGTTTGGTCAGGAAAGGAATGATCTGGTTGGTTTTCAGGTAAATTTCGGTGCTGCCTTCCGCCTGACCGGAAATAATCAATGGCGTTCTGGCTTCGTCGATCAGAATGGAGTCCACTTCGTCAACGATCGCAAAGTGCAGGTCGCGCTGCACTTTTTGTTCCAGGTTGAACGCCATGTTGTCGCGCAAATAATCGAAGCCGAATTCGTTATTGGTGCCGTAAGTGATATCGGCGGCATAAGCAGCTTTGCGTTGTTCATGGGACAGGTCGCTGACGATCACGCCGGTGGTCAAGCCCAGAAAATCGTAGAGTTTACCCATCCATGCCGCGTCGCGGCGGGCCAGATAGTCGTTTACGGTCACCACGTGTACGCCATGGCCGGGCAGGGCGTTCAGATAGGCGGCCAGGGTCGCCATCAGGGTTTTGCCCTCGCCGGTTTTCATTTCCGCGATCTTGCCGCTGTTTAGCACCATGCCGCCTATCAGTTGAACATCGAAATGGCGCATTCCGAATACTCTGGTAGACGCTTCCCTGACTGCCGCGAAAGCTTCTGGTATCAGGTCGTCCAATTTTTCACCCTGGGTGAGGCGATCGCGAAACTGCTGAGTTTTGGCCTTTAAAGCTTCGTCGGTCAACTGTTCATATTCGACAGCCAAAGCGTTAACTTTTTTAACCAGCTTGCGTTTTTTCTTGATCAGCCTGTCGTTTCGGCTGCCGACAACTAATTTAACCAGCTTACCCAGCATGATGTTTCCAGTGTAATAGTGAATTCAAAGTATACGATTATAAACGCTATAAGCCTTCTGTCACCAGAAATCAGGCGTATTTGGTGACAGAAATTCTGCTGGTTTGGAAAAACGCTCAGCTTACCGGGCATGGACAAGCCACCTTTTCGGCGTATAATCTCTGTTCCTCATGCGGCGCAATTCTACACGATCAACACCCTTCTCCCGTTTGCAAATCCGAATATCTTCTGAGATTTTATGAAAATAGTGATTCTCGGCGCCGGTGTCACCGGTTCTTCCGTAGCAGGCGCATTAGCCAGTGAGGAAAACGATATTGTTGTTATCGATAAAAATCCGCAACTGCTGACGGCGCTTAAAGCCAGTCTGGATATAGGCACTGTTGAAGGCAACGCGGCCCACCCCAGCGTACTGGAGCAGGCCGGCATCAAGGATGCGGATATGGTTATCGCCGTCACCGACCGCGACGAAACCAATATGCTGGCCTGCCAAGTTATCAACACCCTGTACAGCAAGCCCAAAACCATCGCCAGGGTGAGAGCCATTGATTTTCTTAATCACCCTGAGCTTTTTCAGCCTGGCGGTATAGACATTGTCATCAGCCCCGAACAATTGATTACCGAGTCCATTCACAATCTGGTCAAATTTCCCGGCGCGCTGCATGTTTCAGAATTTGCCGACGGCCTGATCCGCCTGTTCTCCATCAAAGTTGTCGCCACCGGTTTTTTGACGGGCAAACGAATTCATGCTGTCAAGGAACGGCTGGCCGATGGCATGATAAGGGTGGCGGCGATTTTCAGGGAAGGCAAGGCCATCCCGGTCAATGGTGAAGCCGTTATCGCCACCGGCGATGAAGTTTTTTTCGTTTGTCCGCGCGATAAAGTCCGTAAAACGCTAGTCGATCTGGACAAACTGGATTCGCCGATCAAAACGGTGATGATAGCCGGTGGCGGGCATGTCGGCAAACGGCTGGCGATTGCCCTGGAAAAAAATTATCAGGTCAAGGTGATCGAACTGGATCTGGCGCGCGCCAAGGAAATCGCCAACGATTTGCGTCACACCCTGATCTTGCACGGCGACTGCACCAATGAATCGCTGTTGCAGGAGGAAATGATCGAAAACATCGATCTGTTCTGCGCCATTACCAATAATGACGGCATCAATCTGATTTCGGCCGGACTGGCTAAAAAGCTGGGCGCCAAAAAAGCCATCTGTCTGGTCAATAACAATGCCTATCTCAAACTGCTGGATGGCACAGATATTGATCTGGCCATTCAGCCCAGGCTGGAAACCCTGGGCGGCATACTCAAGCATGTCAGAAAGGGCGATGTAGTCGGGGTCAGCTCTGTCTGCGGCGGCGGCGCGGAGGCCATTGAAGCGATTGCCCACCGCAGCAAAAACGCCTCTTCGGTGGTGGGGCTGCGGGTGGATCAGGTCAACCTGCCGGAAGGCGTAATCCTGGGGGCGCTGATACGCGAGGATGAGGTCATACCGGTTCATCATGACACAGTTTTTGCAGAAGGCGACCATGTGGTGATGTTTGCTTTGAACAAAAAGCTGATCAAGGATATTGAGAACTACTTCCAGCCTATTTGAGGTCAAGGAAAGATTCTATTTTGTCAGGCGGCTGTCGGAAAATGTAGCCCCCCGGATTTTGGCAAGTGTAAATTCTGCCGCCCTGCAAGGGCGGGCGCGGTTATTGCGCCCGCCTTTTTGAATGACTAATTCGCCTTGCCGCAGGTGGGACACAGCGGGTTTTTTTTCAGGCGCATGGTTTGCCATTCCATCGTCAGGCCATCCAGTAACAATAATCGCCCCGTCAGGTTTTCGCCTATCTGCATGATTAGTTTCATGGCTTCCAGGGCCTGTATGCTGCCGATAATGCCGGTAATCGGCGCGATGACGCCATTGCGGGCGCAGTTTTGCAGATCTTCGCCCTCGCTTTGATACAGACAGTTGTAGCAGGGGCTGTCATCGGCGCCCGGCGTGAATACGCAGATCTGGCCTTCGAAACGGATGGCGGCCCCGGAAACCAGCGGCGTCCGGCAGCGCACACAGGCTTGATTGACCGCAAATCTGGTGCTGAAATTGTCGCTACAATCCAGCACCACGTCGGCGTCGGCTACTTCCTGTTCAAGTAATTCGCCTTGCAAACGAGCCTTGCGGGCCAGCACGGTGACTTCCGGATTGATTTTTTTCAGGGTATTGAGGGTTGAAATGACTTTATCCAGCCCTATATCGGGGGTGTGGTGAGCAATCTGGCGTTGCAAATTGGTCAGATCTACCCGGTCGTCGTCATATAGGCTGATCCGCCCTATGCCGGCGGCGGCTAGATACATGGCGGCGGGTGAGCCCAGGCCGCCAGCCCCGACGATCAGTACCTTGGCGTCGAGCAATTTTTGCTGCCCGGCAATATCGACTTGAGGCAGCATGATTTGACGGCTGTAACGGAGTAATTGTTGATCGTTCATAGTGATTATAGGGTTGGCTAATGCGTATGATAATGCCAAAGTGCTTGACAGAGTGCAAAACCGGGATATTATTAGCACTCACCACCACAGAGTGCTAATAATTTTTAAACTTAGCTTTATATCTGAAAAAAATTAAGGAGACATTGATGAAAATTCGTCCGTTACATGACCGCGTTGTCGTAAAACGTGTTGAAGAAGAAACCAAAACCGCTGGCGGCATCGTATTACCGGGTTCTGCCGCCGAAAAACCAAGCGAAGGCGTGGTGCTGGCAGTTGGTTCCGGCAAACAGTTGGACAACGGCCAGGTACGCCCGCTCGAAGTCAAAGTCGGCGATAAAGTTTTGTTTGGCAAATACTCCGGTAGCGAAGTTAAAGTCGATGGCGAACAATATATCGTCATGCGCGAAGAAGACATCGTCGGTATTTTGGGTTAATCGAACACCCGTCAATCTTTTTCAAAAACTTAACATTTCAGGAATTAACAAATGGCAGCAAAAGACGTAAAATTTGGCGGCGATGCCCGCACTTTAATGGCGCAAGGCGTCAATATTCTGGCTAATGCCGTAAAAGTCACACTGGGCCCCAAAGGCCGTAACGCCGTGCTGGATAAAAGCTTTGGCGCGCCAACCATCACCAAAGACGGCGTATCGGTTGCGAAAGAAATCGAATTAAAAGACAAATTCGAAAACATGGGTGCGCAAATGGTTAAGGAAGTGGCGTCCAAAACCTCCGATGTCGCCGGCGACGGCACCACCACTGCGACTGTTCTGGCTCAGGCCATCGTCAACGAAGGTTTGAAATCCGTCGCCGCCGGCATGAACCCGATGGATCTGAAACGCGGGATTGATCTGGCTGTAACACAAGCTGTCGCCGCCATTGAAAAAGCCTCTACACCTTGTGTCGATACCCATGCCATTGCCCAGGTAGGCACCATTTCCGCCAATTCCGATGCGTCTGTCGGTGCGATTATCGCCGAAGCGATGGAAAAAGTCGGTAAGGAAGGCGTCATCACTGTTGAAGAAGGCACCGGTCTGGAAAACGATCTGGATGTGGTAGAAGGCATGCAGTTCGATCGAGGCTATCTGTCTCCTTACTTCATCAACAAACAGGACAGCATGAGCGTTGAACTGGATGATCCGTTCATTCTGCTGTATGACAAAAAAATCTCCAATATCCGCGAACTGTTGCCGATTCTGGAAGGTGTCGCCAAATCCGGCCGCGCCTTGCTGATTGTTTCTGAGGATGTTGAAGGCGAAGCGTTGGCGACTCTGGTTGTCAACAATATGCGTGGCATCGTTAAAGTGGCTGCCGTTAAAGCCCCCGGCTTCGGCGATCGCCGTAAAGCCATGCTGGAAGACATCGCGATTCTGACCGGTGGCGTAGTCATTTCCGAAGAAGTCGGTTTGTCTCTGGAAAAAGCGGAAATCGATCAGTTGGGTACCGCAAAACGCGTGCAAATCAACAAGGAAAACACCACCATCATCGATGGCGCAGGCAATGAAGAGCAAATTAAAGGTCGTGTTGCGCAAATTCGCGCTCAGGCTGATGACGCGACTTCCGACTATGACCGTGAAAAATTGCAGGAACGTCTGGCCAAACTGGCTGGCGGCGTAGCGGTTATTAAAGTCGGCGCGGCAACCGAAGTGGAAATGAAAGAGAAAAAAGCCCGCGTTGAAGATGCGCTGCACTCCACCCGCGCAGCGGTTGAAGAGGGCGTGGTCGCTGGTGGCGGTACCGCCTTGATTCGCGCCCTGAGCGCTCTGGAAGGTCTGGAAGGCAAAAACCACGACCAAACCGTCGGTATCAACATTTTGCGTCGCGCCATGGAAGAGCCTTTGCGCCAAATCGTCACCAATGCGGGTGATGAAGCTTCCGTCGTGTTAAACGAAGTGAAAAAAGGCTCCGGCAACTTTGGCTACAATGCAGCTACCGGTGAATATGGCGACATGATTGCCATGGGTATTCTTGATCCGGCCAAAGTTACCCGTTCTGCGCTGCAAAACGCGGCTTCTGTCGCCGGCCTGATGATTACCACCGAAGTGATGATCGCTGATGCGCCAAGCGATGGCAAAGGCGCTGTAATGCCTGATATGAGCGGCATGGGCGGCATGGGCGGCATGATGTAATACTGCTTTAAGCTCTCTGCTTAAATCTGGAAGCCCTGGCATTGGAAGATGCCGGGGCTTTTTTATGCACAATTAAACAACCAAATTTTTTGGCGCATCCCTCATTAGAATCTGTCCAGGATTCTATTCCCGGACAGGCTCCTAGGCTTGAATTATCCTCAATTTCGATATGTTTGATCAGGTTAGGTGTAACCCATTTTTAACCAATTTCGTCCAGTAAAGCCTGCGCCGTCGCCAGTTGCTGCTTGGAGCCTTTTTGCAACACTTCTGTAAGCGCGGCCTTGGCGGCTTCGATATCGCCCATATCGATATAAGCTTTGGCGAGATCGATATTTGATTCGATACAGGCTTCGTTTTCTAGATCGTCAAGACCGGAATTGTAGTCATCATCTTCTTCAATACCGGGTATTTGCGATGCAAAGTCGAAGTTAAAATCGAACTCGCCGGATATTCCCGCCGCTGAATTTTGCTCACTATCCTGCACGGTAAAGTCAGTAGTTTCCTGGTGCGTATTGCCGATCTGTCTGGTATTGGTCTGGCTGTGACGCCGGTACAGCCAGACCAATACCGACAATATGACGGCAACCAGTCCACCAATGGCGTATAGAATGCCGGCCGGCGCTTCGGCGCGGGCTGGCGGAGTGGCGGTTTGCAAGCGGGCGAGTTGCTGATCCTTGCTTGCCAGCAATTTCTGCATGCTGTCCAGTTTCTGTTCAAGTTGCTCTATCTGTGGCCGGGCGGTATCGGTTTCTATCAGAGCCGGTTGCGTGACGGACTGAGGGGGCGTGCTATTATCGGTCTGGGTTGTGGGCTGTGTCAGGCCGACTTCCGCCTGCAGCCCGGTATTTGTAGCGGAAATCATGCCGAGCGCTGGCACTTTGAGCATGACCCCCACCATCAGCGAATTGATGTCCCTGTCATTAAAGGCTTCCGGGTTTGCCTGATACAGGGCGGTCAACATTTTGTGGGCGGATACATGCTGGGCAGCGGCCAGTTGGCTGGCGATGCTCCAGAGTGTTTCTGCGCTCCGGGTTGGCCCGTATTCGCCATTGACCGGGATGGTGAGTTGCGGACGAACAAGGGATTTGTCTGTTTCGACGGTATTCGGCTGCGGTTCGGGGGCTGTAACGGACAGCGGCGCCTGGAGGGCGGAGGCTTCCGTATCCGCCATGCCTGTTCCGGCCGGCAGCAACAAGATCGCAAGGGCTAAGGCTTTATTTGTTTTGCTCAACTCAACACCTTTGGCTGTATGGTTCAGCGTCCCGTACGGGGCATTGCATTACAGGTATTTTTCGATGAGTAATTCGGCGATTTGCACGCTGTTCAAGGCCGCGCCTTTTCTGACGTTATCGCCAACCACCCACAGATCAATGCCTTTGTTGCAGGAGATATCCTCACGAATTCGCCCGACGAAAACGTTGTCCCGGCCGGAGGATTCTGTGACTGCGGTCGGGTATCCGCCGTTCACCCGTTCGTCCATTACGGTAACACCAGGTGCGGCGGACAGCAACGCCCTGACTTTTTCCGCAGAAATTTTTTCCGCCGTTTCAATATGCACGGCTTCGGAATGACCAAAAAATACCGGTACCCGAACTGCGGTCGGGTTAATTTGAATAGTGTCGTCACCCATGATTTTGCGGGTTTCCCAGACCATTTTCATTTCTTCCTTGGTGTAGCCGTTGTCCATGAACACATCGATTTGCGGCAGGACATTGAAGGCGATCTGCTTGGGGTAGACATTCGCCACCACCGGTTTGGCGTTGAGTAAATTGGCGGTCTGGCCGGCCAGTTCTTCTATGGCTTCCTTGCCGGTGCCGGATACGGCCTGATAGGTCGCGACATTGATACGGGTAATGCCGACCGCGTCGTAAATGGGCTTCAGGGCCACCAGCATCTGGATGGTCGAGCAGTTGGGGTTGGCGATAATGCCGCGATTTTTGTAGTCCGCGATTTTTTCCGGGTTGACTTCCGGCACGACCAGCGGAATATCGTCATCGTAACGGAACTGCGAAGTGTTGTCGATTACCACGCAGCCCAGGGCGGCGGCTTTGGGCGCATACTCGGCGGATACCGACGCTCCGGGCGAAAACAGGCCTATCTGCACTTTGGAGAAGTCGAAGTCGGCCAGATCTTGCACGATCAGCGATTCGCCTTTGAAGGCGATACGCTTGCCGGCCGAGCGTTCGCTGGCCAGGGCATAGATCTTGCCGACCGGAAAGTTTCGCTCTTCCAGGATCGAAATCATGGCTTCGCCTACCGCGCCGGTTGCGCCAACGATTGCAACATCATAAGTTTTGGACATGTTCAGACTCCTTTTAATGCATTGACTACCGCATCGCCCATGGCGGATGTGCCGACCTTGGTCATGCCTTCCGAGTAAATGTCAGCCGTTCTGACTTTGGCGTCCAGGGCGCTGTTGACGGCCCGTTCAATGCGTTCGGCTGCTGTCGTCTCGTTAAAGGTGTAGCGTAGCATCATCGCCACCGACAAAATGGTCGCCAGCGGGTTGGCGACGCCCTGACCAGCAATATCCGGCGCCGAGCCGTGGATAGGTTCGTACATGCCCTTGGCGTTGGCGTCCAGCGAGGCGGACGGCAACATGCCGATTGAACCGGTTAGCATGGCGGCCGTGTCGGAGAGTATGTCGCCGAACATATTGGTGGTGACGATGACATCGAATTGTCTGGGTGCCCTGACCAGTTGCATGGCGGCGTTATCGACGTACATGTGGCTGAGTTGTACATCCGGATATTCCTTGCCGACTTCAGTGACCACCTGCCGCCATAATTCGGTGACTTCCAGTACATTGGCCTTATCGACCGAGCACAGTTTTTTGTGGCGTTTCCGGGCAATTTTGAATGCGACATGGGCAATGCGACGGATTTCTGATTCGTTGTAAATCTTGGTATTGAAACCCTGTCTTTCGCCGTTTTCCAGTACCCGTATGCCGCGAGGCGTACCGAAATAGATACCGCCGGTCAATTCGCGGACGATCATGATATCCAGGCCGGACACCACTTCCGGTTTGAGGGTTGAGGCGTCAGCCAGTTGCGGATAGAGAACGGCCGGCCGCAAATTGGCGAAAAGATTCAGTTCCGAGCGGATGCCCAACAAGCCGCGTTCCGGACGGACGGCATGCGGCAGCGGCTCCCATTTCGGGCCGCCGACTGCGCCGAGCAATACAGCGTCGGCGTTTTTGCAAAGATTCAGGGTCTGCTGCGGTAGCGGCGTGCCGAAGGCATCGTAAGCGGCTCCGCCGATCAATGCATTGTCGAATACCAGTTCCAGCTTCATGTCGGTATTCAGAAAGCTTAATACCTTGATAGCCTCGGCAACAATCTCGGGTCCGATGCCATCGCCGGCCAGAACTGCAATTTTTTTTGTCATCTGTTTTTTACCTTTCAAAATGCTATGCGTCTTTAAACAACCAGGGCGCCCGTTTGCTGCGTTCGGCTTCGTAGGCTTTAATTTTATCGGCATGCAGCAGCGATAACGCAATGTCGTCCAGGCCGTTCAGCAAACGGTAACGGCGGTCTTCGTCTATATTAAAATCCATATTCTGTCCGTCTGGCGTGGTGATGGTTCGGGTCTGCAAGTCTATGGTCAACTGGTAACCTTCGCGCATCTGCTTGAAAAGCCTATCAACCGCATCAGCAGACAATACAATCGGCAAAATGCCGTTTTTAAAGCAGTTATTATAAAAAATATCAGCAAAACCGGGTGCGATTATGGCCCGGAAACCGAAGTCTTCCAACGCCCAGGGCGCGTGTTCCCGCGAAGAGCCACAGCCGAAGTTTTCTCTGGTCAGCAGTATCTGCGCGCCTTGGTATTGCGGCTGATTAAGGATAAAATCCGGGTTGAGAGGCCGCTGGCTGCAATCCATGTCCGGTTCGCCTTTGTCCAGATAACGCCATTCATCGAACAGATACGGGCCAAAGCCGGCGCGGCGTATGGATTTTAAAAACTGTTTGGGAATAATCGCATCGGTATCGATATTGGCCCGATCCAGCGGGGCTACCAGGGCCGTCAACTGGGTAAATGCTTTCATGAGGCTCTCCCTGATTCGGCAACATTGACAAAATGCCCGGCAATGGCGGCGGCGGCGGCCATTGCCGGACTGAGCAGGTGGGTGCGGCCGCCGTAGCCTTGCCGGCCTTCGAAATTGCGGTTAGAGGTCGATGCGCAGCGCTCGCCTGCTTCCAGACGGTCGGCATTCATGGCCAGACACATGGAGCAGCCGGGATCGCGCCATTCAAAACCGGCGGCAATAAAAATTTTGTCCAGTCCTTCTGCTTCCGCCTGCTGTTTGATCAGCCCGGAACCCGGCACAATCAACACCTGCCGGACGGATTCGGCTTTATGGCCGCCATTGATGACGGCCGCGGCCTGGCGCAAGTCTTCGATACGTGAATTGGTGCAGGAGCCTATGAATACTTTGTCCACAGCAATGTCGGTGATTTTTTGGCCGGCCTGCAAGCCCATATAGTCCAGGGCGCGACGCATACCTTCGCGTTTGATCAGATCGTTTTCCTGCTCGGGATCGGGCACGAGGCCGTCGATGTCCGTCACCATTTCCGGCGACGTGCCCCAGGTAACCTGTGGCTTGATGCCCGCTGCATCCAGGTCGATGACCTTATCGAATACCGCATCGCTGTCGGAAGAGAGTTTTTGCCAGTAACGCACCGCCATATTCCAGTCTTCGCCTATGGGCGAATAGGGCCGGCCGCGGTAATAGTCTATCGTGGTGTCGTCGACGGCAATCAGTCCGGCCCGGGCGCCGGCTTCTATCGCCATGTTGCAGACCGTCATCCGGCCTTCCATGGACAATGCGCTGATGGCCTCGCCGGCAAACTCTATGGTATAGCCGGTGCCGGCGGCGGTGCCTATCTTGCCGATGATGGCCAGTATGATATCCTTGGCGGTGACGCCGGGAAGGCAGTGGCCATTGACCCGGATCAGCATGTTTCCGGCTTTTTTCTGTATCAGGCACTGGGTCGCCAGCGCGTGTTCCACTTCGGATGTGCCGATACCGAACGCCAGGGCGGCCGATGCGCCATGGGTGGAGGTATGGGAATCGCCGCACACCACGGTCATGCCGGGCAGGGTGGCGCCCTGTTCCGGGCCGATGACGTGGACGATGCCTTGCCGGATGTCGGTCATGCCGAATTCGGCGATGCCGAATTCGGCACAGTTTTTGTCCAGCGTTTCGACCTGCAGGCGGGAAACCGGGTCGGCAATGCCTCGCTCGCGGTCGGTGGTTGGTACGTTATGGTCGGTTACCGCCAGATTTCTGTCCGTGCGCCAGGGTCTGCGCCCGGTCAGTCGCAAGCCGTCAAATGCCTGCGGCGAAGTGACTTCATGTAATAACTGCCGGTCTATATAAATTAGACAGGAACCGTCCTCTTCCGTGTGAACTACATGATCATCCCAAAGTTTGTCGTATAAGGTTTTACCCGCCATTGCCGGTTCCCATTGTTTTCAGATTAAATTCAACGCACTTTGCGTCAGGCGTCCCCGACGCGGGAAGCTGACTGTTCAATGCAGTATGGCCAGCAGTTTGACTGTGATGTCGCTCACAGAGCCGACGCCGGGAACGGAAGCGAATCGGGCCGTCTGTCCCGGCCTGGAATAAAAGCCTACCAGCGGTTTGGTCTGCTCATGGTAAACGCTCAGCCGTTTGCGTACGGTTTCTTCCTTGTCGTCATCGCGCTGAATCAGCGCTTCGCCGGTTACATCGTCCAGACCTTCCTGTCTGGGCGGATTATAGAGGATATGGTAAGTCCGGCCGGAAGCCATATGCACCCGTCTGCCGCTCATGCGTTTGATGATTTCTTCGTCTTCAACGGCAATTTCGATCACGTAATCCAGTTCCACGCCCATTTTAGCCAGACCTTCCGCCTGGGCGATGGTGCGCGGGAACCCATCCAGCAGAAAGCCGTTTTTGCAGTCCGGACGGGCGATGCGCTCTTTAATCAGGCCGAGTATGATATCGTCGGATACCAGGCCGCCGCTATCCATGACTTTTTTGGCCTCGATGCCTAGCGGTGTACCTTCCCGAACGGCTGCCCGCAGCATATCGCCGGTGGAAATTTGCGGTATCGCGAACTTCTCGGTGATGAACTGGGCCTGTGTGCCTTTACCCGAACCTGGACTGCCTAACAGGATAATGCGCATATCAATAAACTCCGGATCATGAAGGCATAGCGCCTCAAGGAAAAAACCGCCAAGGCCGCCCTGCTGCGCACCTTGACCAAAAAGGGCTATTGTATCGCAAAAACTTTAGGAATCGCATGATCGGGCTGAACGAACCGGAAAGCGAGCGAATTTTTCACGGACATCGGTCGGGTGAAAAGAGATGGCGGTCAAGCAGCGTTTGATCCTTACAAAGGTTTACATTCAGGTTATCCGAATTTTAAAGATAGCTTGTGCGGATCAGTTTACAATAGGCTCCTATTTTATGGATCATCCGGTTTAATACCCTGTTTCAATGGCTGTATCCGATGCCTTAGTCTTACAAATCGACGCCCTGCTTCCACAAACGCAATGCGGGAAATGCGGTTATCAGGGCTGTTTGCCTTATGCCCAGGCCATTAGCCGGAATCAGGCCGATATCAATCAGTGCCCACCGGGCGGCGAACAGGGCGTCGCCAAACTGGCCGCGCTACTCGGCGTGGCGGTCAGGCCGCTGGATCCCGCCTTCGGCGTGGAGCGTCCCAGGCTGGTGGCTGTCATCAATGAAGCCGATTGCATAGGCTGCGCCAAATGTCTGCCGCCTTGTCCGGTCGACGCCATACTCGGCGCTTCCAGACTGATGCATACTGTCATTTCCGGCCAATGTACCGGTTGCGAACTTTGCATCGCGCCCTGTCCGGCGAACTGCATCAGCATGGAAATCGCTATCCTGCCGGTCTGGCGCACAGTGGATGCGGAACAGTCCAGGCAGCGCTATTGGGCCAGAAACCAGCGACTGGTCAGACTGGAAGCTGAAAAAATCGAACGCATGAACCGGCAAAAGCTGCAACTGGCTCAGTTACGACAAAAATCAGGCGACTGATAGCCCGGCTGCTTATGGAAATGCAGGCTGGGAAATAGCCGTCGCTGGTTGTTGGGCGACACGGGGCAAGGCAGGTAGATGGTTCTGGTTTAAATATTGGAAGTTACACTATAATTGCACAATTGAAGGGCTTCCCCGGTAATTCAGGTTTTGCCTGTCTGTTGCAACATGGGTGGTTTTGCTTCCGGTTTTATAAACGCGGACATCGGCAACCGGCTGGAAGTTTGCCCTTACACTGACTGAATCGTCCATCCCCAATGGCATTGGGCTAAAAGGGCGGTTATTTTTGTTAACCGCTCTGATTTTTGTTTCGCGAATGCCTACCAATTTTACATTCCTTACCGGCTCGACCGGTTTCATAGGCTCTGCTGTCGCCAGACTGTTAATCTCGAAAGGTCACCGGTTACGGGTTTTGGCTCGGCCCGACAACGACAGACGCAATCTGCACGGCCTGGATGTTGAAATCGTCGAAGGTGATCTGGCCCGGCCGGAAACCTATATAAAGGGGTTGAAAGGTTGTCGCAACCTGTTTCATGTCGCCGCCGATTATCGGATATGGGTGCCCGATGCCGATGCCATGCATCGGGTCAATGTTGCCGGTACCCAGGCATTGATGTTGGCTGCGCTGGATGCAGGCATTGAACGTGTGGTCTATACCAGTTCGGTGGCGACCATGGGGCTGAACAGGAATGGCGAACCGGCAAGCGAGTCAACGCCGGTGAGTTTGGCGGATATGGTCGGCGTTTATAAACAATCCAAATTTCTGGCCGAGCAGGCGGTTTCCAGACTGGTAGCGGAACGGCGGTTGCCGGCAGTCATCGTCAATCCTTCCACGCCGATAGGTCCGCGCGATATAAAACCCACCCCTACCGGCCGCATCATTGTCGATGCAGTGAAAGGCAGAATGCCCGCTTATGTGGATACCGGGTTGAACATCGTGCATGTCGATGATGTGGCGCTGGGGCATTGGCTGGCTTTTGAGCGCGGCAAAATAGGCGAGCGTTATATCCTGGGCGGCGATAATTTTAGCCTGTGCGAAATTCTGGGTCTGATTGCCAAAATCGATGGACATACCGCCGCCAAGATAAAACTGCCCTGCAAGGCGATCTATCCGCTGGCCATGGGGATGCAACTGGCCGCCAGACTGACGGGATGCGAACCCAGAATCACCCTCGACGCGCTACGGATGGCGAAAAACAAGATGTTCTTTTCTTCAGCCAAAGCTGAACAGCAGCTAGGCTATAAAGCCCGCCATGCCGAACAGGCCATTGCCGATGCAATCGGCTGGTTTCGGGAGGCCGGTTATTTTTGAAAGGCTGTGCGGGAAAAGCATCAGTAATGGCGGAAAGCCTGTCGCTACCCAGCTTGGTATATTAAAAAATGACTCGTTTTGCAAGCCGAGCCACCGAATCCGTAAAAATACGAAATGCCTCAATATTCGCCCTTTTTTAACCGTTGGCTAAGCCGGATCGGCCCCGATCATGTGATTGCCGTATTGGCTGATTTGGTCGGCAATGGCGCAATTTTTAGCGTTGATGGCGACGGCAAGGTTTTGTTCTGGAATAAGGGAGCCGAAAAAATGTTCGGTCTGACCGCCGAACATGTACTCGGCAAGACCTGTATCGATGCCTTGGGATGCGATGGTGGCGTCGATCCCTGCGGACTGGCCGAGCAAGGCATTATCAACGGTCAATTGATAACCATCAAACGGGCGGGCATGGGCAGTATTACCTGCTATCGTACTGCAAGGGCCTTTTTTGACGGCAATGGCCAGTTTGCAGGCGCAATCGAACTGCTGCAGCAGCAGGCGGATAATTTGTATGCTCAGCTTAATCAGGCCGGCAACGACAGTTTTCATGGTATTCTGTCGCTGGATCCGACCATGCTGGAATCCATAAAAATCATCCGTAATGTCGCGGAAACCGAAGCCACGGTATTGATTCGCGGCGAATCCGGTACCGGCAAGGAGTTGGTGGCGCATGCGCTGCATCTGGAAAGTTCGCGCCGCAATCAACCGTTTCTGGCGGTTAACTGCGCGGCGCTTACCCCCAGTTTGCTGGAAAGTGAACTGTTCGGGCATGTTAAAGGCGCTTTTACCGGTGCCGTGCGTAACCATGCCGGGCTGTTCCAGCGTGCAAACGGCGGTACGCTTTTTCTGGACGAAGTGGCCGAACTGCCGCTGGAACTGCAGGCCAAGCTGCTGCGGGTGCTTCAGGAACAAAGTTTTATTCCGGTCGGCGGCGACGCGGCGACCAAGGTTGATGTGCGGATCATAGCTGCTACCCACCGTTCCCTGCGCAAGGAAGTACAGGCCGGTCGGTTTCGGGAAGATTTGATGTACCGCTTGCGGGTTGTGCCTATTTTTCTGCCGCCATTGCGGGAAAGGCGCATGGATGTCAATTTGCTGCTGTGGCATAGCATTAACCAGCATAATCTACGTGGTCGGCGGCATATCAAAAACATCGCCCCCGACGCCATGAGGCATCTGCTTGACTATAGTTGGCCCGGCAATGTGCGTGAATTGATCAATGTTGTCGAATATGCTTTTGCGGTAGGCCGAGGTGACGAATTGCGCATGGAAGACCTGCCGCCTGAATTTAGGGAAATGCCCCGAGCTTTGCTAGGCAGCGAGCCACATTTCTTGCAAAAACACAATCAATACCAGAACGAGGAAGAAATGATTGTGGATGCCCTGAAAATGGCTGGGGGCGACCTGGAAGCTGCGGCCCGAATAGCAGGTATGAGCCGCGCCACTTTCTGGCGCAAACGTAAAAAATATAATCTTTGTTCCGGATTGAAACAGCGTTAATCCTGGCTGGCCAGTCTTGTTTCTCTTCGTATCGGTCTGCCGGAGTCCGGCCGGCATTTTTTGGTATCATGCCGATACAGCCATCCTTTCAGTAATCATCAGAACCCGTCATGCAAGAATATCAGCAACAGTTTATCCGTTACGCCCTGTATTGCGGGGTGCTTAAATTTGGTGAATTTCAGCTCAAATCGGGCCGGATCAGCCCGTATTTTTTTAACACCGGCCTGTTCAATACCGGTGCGCAGCTCGATAAACTCGGGCAATTTTACGCCCAGGCCCTGCTGGAATCCGGGCGGCAGGCCGATATGCTTTATGGCCCGGCCTACAAGGGGATTCCGTTGGTCAGCGCCACCGCCATCGCCTATTCCAGAATCGCGGCGGATATGCCTTTTGCCTTTAACCGGAAAGAAGCCAAGGATCATGGCGAAGGCGGCGTACTGGTGGGGGCTCCTTTGCAAGGCAAGGTTTGGATAGTGGACGATGTGATTACCGCCGGCACCTCTGTGCGGGAATCCGTGGAAATCATCGGCGCTGCAGGCGCGACAGTCGCCGGGGTGCTCATCGCCCTGGATCGTCAGGAAAAAGGCTTGAACCAGCTATCCGCAGTACAGGAAGTTTCCGCACAATTCGGCATACCCGTAGTCGCCATTATTTCACTAGCCGATATTATCGAATTTATAGGTTTCACCGAACCCGATAGCGAAAAGCTGGCGATTATTAGCGCCTATCGGCAACAATACGGTATAGACTTGGTCTGAACCACAAGGTGGTCGAATGCCGCCCTCTCCAGTTCGGAGAGGGGTAGGAGATTAAAGACTGGGCCGATTTTCGAATACCCGGTTATTTCCGGGTAGAACTGAAGGTATAGGAACGAACCAGCCCCTGGTTATCGAAGCGGATCAGCAAATCCTGGGTATCGGATGCACCGAACAAAGAATATTTATAAATACCGTAGGTCCAGGTCGGATAACCGTCTTCCAGACCCGTGCGCCAGGGTTTGCCCATCATATCCGATATATCCTGTTTGCGGGTCTGGCCGATTTTGATTTCCGGCACTCTGCTGGACGAAAACTCCTGTCCGACACTAAAGCAGCCGCTGAGCAGCGTGCCGGCCAGGCCGGCGATAATCAATAACGAACCCGGTCTGGAAGTCTGCATGTCGCGTTTGGCAATGGGTTTGTCCATGTTGTTGTCTGCCTTAAAAAAGTTATGGTTATTTAACATGAAAATTTCAGGTATCTTAGCCTTAACGCCGCTGCATCAGAAGTATTTTTTTAGCAAAAATCAGGATGACTGCCGGCATTTCTACGCATCATTGCGCAGAACGGACGGCGCCCGGCCCCACGAACCATTCCCTGAGCCGGATAATGCTGAATTTTTACCTTTACCCGGAACAACCGCATGGCTCTAGATAAACTGCAGTTTGACAACCGCTTCACCCGCCAATTGCCGGCCGATCCGGAGGTCGACAACTATCGCCGGCAGGTCTATGCGGCCTGTTTCTCGTGGGTCAAACCCAGCTTGGTCAGACAGCCAGAACTGGTGGCCTATTCGCGGGAGATGGCCGAGCAACTGGGTTTGTCAGCCGCTGATTGCGAGACCGACGAGTTTAGCCAGGTCTTCGCCGGCAACCGGCTGCTGCCGGGCATGGAGCCTTTTGCCAGTTGCTATGGCGGACATCAGTTCGGCGACTGGGCAGGGCAGTTGGGCGATGGGCGGGTCGTCAATCTGGGTGAAGCCGTCAACCGGAACGGTGAATATCAGACCCTGCAACTCAAAGGCGCGGGTTTGACGCCTTATTCCCGTAGCGCGGATGGTCTGGCGGTATTGCGTTCGTCCATTCGCGAATTCTTATGCAGCGAAGCCATGCATCATCTGGGCGTACCGACCACCCGGGCATTAAGTGTCGTCCTGACCGGCGACCGGGTGCGCCGCGACATGTTTTACGACGGTAATCCGCAAATGGAACCTGGCGCAGTAGTCTGTCGGGTAGCCCCTTCCTTTACCCGTTTTGGCAGCTTTCAGATTTTTACCGCGCGCGACGATCTGGATACCCTGAAACAACTGCTGGATTATACGATCCGCACCGATTTTCCACATTTGCCCGAACCAGGGCCGGATGTTTATGCGCAATGGTTTGCCGAAGTGTGTCAAAAAACCGTGGAAATGATACTGAATTGGCAACGGGTGGGTTTTGTTCATGGCGTTATGAACACCGACAATATGTCCGTCCTGGGGCTGACTATCGATTATGGCCCATACGGCTGGCTGGAAAACTATGATCCGGACTGGACGCCGAATACCACCGATGCTCATAGCCGCCGCTATCGTTTCGGTAATCAGCCCCGAATAGCCTGCTGGAATCTGGTGCAGCTCGCCAACGCCATTTATCCGCTGGTCAAGCGCGCCCAGCCTTTGCAGCAGGCGGTCGATAACTATACTGCCAGTTTTGAACAGGGTAGGCAAAAAATGATGGCCGATAAACTGGGACTTGCGGCTTTTACAGTCGAGGATGAAGCGCTGGCGGCCGATTTGTTGCAGTTGCTGCAAACAGCCGAGACGGATATGACGCTGTTTTATCGCGGTCTGGCCGACTTGACTGCTGAGAATGCCGTGACGGTTTTCCTGGATTTTCTGGCCGCCAGCAGTTACGCGGAATTGAGCGCCGAAACTGCTATTCTGGCCGAACGCTGGTTTTCGGCCTGGCAGGGCCGGATACGGCAGGACGTCAGACCCGACGCAGAACGTCGCGCGGCAATGAATGCCGTCAACCCTAAATATGTTTTGCGAAATTATCTGGCGCAACAGGCCATAGACCAGGCGGAGCAGGGCGATTACGGTATGGTGAGCGAACTGCTGGACGTGCTTCGCCAGCCGTATGCCGATCAGCCCGATAAAACCCGGTTTGCCGCCAAACGCCCGGACTGGGCAAAACAGCGGCCTGGCTGTTCCATGCTGTCGTGCAGTTCCTGAATAAAGTTAGTCGTACCGATATAAATTGCCGGAACTGGCAGGGAACTATGCTTATCCGCTCTGCTCCAATTGCAGGCCATGGATAATGCTATTGTCCAGAGTATTTTCCAATCCAGAGATGAGCCTGAGCGAAGACGATTTATGGGAAATGGGTCAGGCGGCGCTTTGTTGGGATTTGTTGATTAATTGAAAGAGTTTTGCCCTGGCCTCGTTAAGGTATTGGGCA
>JAQTUW010000012.1 GCA_028707085.1 Methylococcales bacterium
TTTAACGAGGCGACGGAAACGTCAGCTCTTGTGTAGAAGTATTGGGACAGCGCCATTCAGCTGGAGTGTGAACAGGGCTCTATCTTAAACTCAGTCATAATTTGTCTGGACAATGGGGTCCACTTTAGGCCAATAACCAACATGATAAGTAGCAGGCTTTAACAGGGTTACGCGATCATCATCTTGACGAACTGCTTTTATTGGTCAGGATAGCCAAGGAAGTCCAAGCATTCAAAAGTTTTAACGCCTACAGCCACGTAGTGGAACTGACGGTAAACGTTTGCAGGCAGACGAGGGTTGGCTGAAAAACCAAAGTCAGTCCCCGCAGAAAAAGCCGGACAAAAGCGCCAGAATGAGCTGGCCGTAAAATCGTCAGCACAGCCAAGGGTGGGCACGGTTTTGTGCTTACGCGGTCAAACTGTTCCCCAGCGACAATCTCAACTGACAACACCTGATCTTTGCCGAACATCCTTTGCTGCTGAAGGATTTCTTAAATGCCCTGTTCCCTTTACCGGATGACGGCCAGATCATTGATCTGAGCTATCTGCCGCCGGAACAAATTCTGATTGTGCCACCGGAAAACCGCCGTGGTATCGTGGATGTTAAATGCACTGATCAGCAAGGCCGGGTGTTTATTGTCGAAATGCAAATGTACTGGACACCCTCGTTTTTCAACCGGATGCTGTTCAACGCCAGCCAAGCCTTTGTCATGCAATTTGATCCGGGTGAAGAATACAAACTGTTGCAACCCGTTTATGCCTTGGGCATCATCAACGCCATTTTCGAGCAAAGCGACGACTGGTATCATCATTACAAAATCGTCAATATCGAAAAAACGCATCGCACCATAGAGGGCTTGCAGTTTGTGTTCATTGAATTACCCAAGTTCAAAGCAGAAACCAGCACAGCCAAAAAGGTTAGGGCGTTGTGGCTGCGATTTTTAAAAGAAATAAAAGGCGAACTTGAACCCGCAGCCGAATTGTCGGACTATCCGCCGATTAAGGAAGCCTTAACCATCAGCAAAGAAGCCGCCTTTACCCGCGCGGAATTGGTTGCCTATCAAGCGGTGATGATGGCGATCAGTAATGAAAAATCCATCGTCACGGATTCCATTGAGTTGGGGATTGAGAAAGGCATTGAGATTGGTCGGGAAAAAGGGATAGAGATCGGTCGGCAGGCTGGGCGCGAAGAGGGTCGCCAAGACGAGAAACTGGCGATAGCCGGAAATCTGCTGTCTGTGCTGGACGATAACGCCATTGCCAATATCACCGGGCTTCCGCTGGAAATGGTTCAAAGCCTCAGAGGCGAAGCCTTGCCTCGATCCGATGAACCCTGAGCGTTTTAAGGGGGGAGTTCTGTCGAACCTGAGCGGCCCCGTCCATCCTTCGACATGGGCCCTTCTGAGCGAAGTTGAAGGGCTCAGGACGAACGGTTAGGCCTGGTATGTGGCTCTCGCCTTAAGTGGGTAGCCTCAAAATCAATGCCATGCTTGATTTTATTAGCCGCACTTTTTTCTGGGTCATATTCAAAGCTCATTGTTAAAAATATAGTATAATTAGTATACTAATTATGCTTTTTATACATTTTTTTCAGATGTTGGGTGGAAAATTGATCGCATTACGTGATGTATGATCTCCAATATCGTGGTTGAGCAGGCCCGATTTTTTGAGATGGGGTGCTGGTATGGAAGGGGGCTTGTGGGTGTTTGGGAGCATTCCCGCTGATGGGTTTCGCTACGCTCTGCATTGACGCTATCAGGTAACTGGATTTGTATCGTCTGCATGGTTATTCCTCCATTTGTTGAAGGCATGGTCATAATGGCGCTGTTCAAGCGGTAAATCATTCGCTAGGCGCCAGCGGATCGCAAGGCAAGGCGTGTTCACGCGCTATCCTTGCTAAAAGCATTCTCATTACGTTCAAGAGCAGATGGCGCGAAAGCGCCACTTCAGACCGTGAAACTTTCTCCGCAGCCGCAGGCGCCCTTGACGTTGGGATTGTTGAACCTGAAAGCTTCGCTGAAACCTTCCCGGGCATAATCCAGTTCAATGCCGTCAAGTTTGTTCAGATCGTCCGGCTTGATCAGCAGCTTGACATTGTGCTGTTCGAAGATGATATCGTCGGCGTTGATTTCATCGGCAAAATCCAGCACATAGGCATAACCCGAACAGCCGGACTGCTTGACGCCCAGCCGCAGGCCGACGCCGTTACCGCGTTTTTCAAGTTGTTTGCCAATCTGTCTGGCGGCGTTTTCGGTAATGGTTACGCTCATTTTTTAAACCTCGTTCAGTGTATAGCCAGCAGTGTTTTCATGACACTGACAAATTGATCGACTTCCTGTTCGGTATTGTCCTTGCCCAGGCTGATGCGGATTGCGCTTCCGGCCAATGCCGGTTCGACAGCCATTGCCGCCAGCACCGGACTGCTCTCCGGGGAGGATGCCGCGCAGGCGGAACCGCTGGACACCGCAATGTCGCGGCGGTCAAGCTGCATCAGCAGCATTTCGCCCTTGACGCCGGCGATGCCGAATTGCAGCGTATTGGGCAACCGCTCCGTCTGCCGGGCAAAAATCACTACGCCCGGCATGGCAAGCAGTTGCTGTTCCAGCCTTTCCCTGAGCGCCCGCATGCCGGCATTGCGCTGCTGAAATTCGCTATTCGCCAGTTCCGCAGCCTTGCCGAAACCGACGATCGCCGCCACATTTTCAGTGCCGGCTCGGTAACCCTGTTCCTGGGAGCCGCCATGAATTAGCGTCTTAAGCGGAAAATCACGGCTGCGAACCAGCGCCCCGCAACCTTTGGGGCCGTAAATCTTGTGGCTGGACAGGCTCATCAGTTGCACGCCAAGCTTGCGGAAGGATAGCGATATCTTGCCAAGCGCCTGTACGGCGTCAGTGTGCAATATGACACCGCGCCCTGCCAGATGTTCCGCGACAGTAGCCACATCCTGTAGGGCGCCGGTTTCGTTGTTGGCCAGCATCAGCGATACGAAGTCGCCGGCCCGGAAGCCGAACTGCTCCAGACATTGCGGGTCAAGCCGGCCGCTGGTCGTCACCGGCAGCACGGTCAAAGGCATTTGCCGGGCTTTGGCGTTTTCGGCGACGGAAGGATGCTCGATGGCGGAGATGAACAGACCCGCATCGCCGGCATTGGCCAGCGCCTGGGCGTTGGCCTCGGTTCCGCCGCTGGTAAAGACGATTTGCCCGGGCTCGGCGTCCACCAGCGCCGCCAGTTGTTCGCGGGCGGTATCGATTGCAGTGCGGGCTATTCTGGCAAACCGGTACAGACTGGAAGGGTTGCCGTATACATTTTTCAGGTACGGCAGCATGGCTTCCAGAACCCGCCCATCCATGGGGGTGGTGGCGTTATGGTCGAAATACAACATTTATGCGGATAATCTGTCCGGTCTGGTCGGCAATTCGATCACCTTTTCCACCAGTTCACCCTGGCGTTTGGCAACCTCGCTGACCAGTTCCCGTTCCAGCAACTGACCCAGGCTGATTTGCTTGAGGTAATCGCGTATCTGTTCGCTTAAGCCCATCCACAGGTCGTGAGTCAGACAGGGTTGATCATTCTGACAGTTGGACTTGCCGCCGCATTTTGTCGAGTCAACAGGTTCGTCCACAGCTTCGATAATCTCGGCGATATTAATATCCCGGGCGTTTTTGCTCAGGGTATAGCCGCCGCCAGGGCCGCGTACGCCCTTCACCATGCCGGCCTTGCGCAAACGCGCGAACAACTGTTCCAGATAAGACAGGGAGATGGTTTGTCGGGTGGCTATGTCTGTCAGTGTAACCGGCCTGCTCTGACTGTGAAACGCCAGATCAAGCATTGCAGTCACAGCATAGCGTCCTTTAGTCGTAAGCCGCATGGATTGCCTCCTAAATTAACCTGATGGAATGAGGGGGAACTATAAATAAACCTAGTAAAATGGTCAAGTATTATTCGCCGCTCAGGGAAAAGACGCAAGGTATTGCGCTATCAGGCGTTATGATTTTGCGCAAAGCGCAGTATGCCTCTGAGGATGTCCAGTTCCTTGGTGTCCAGATGGCAGCGGTTAAAAACGCGCCGCAAGCGCCGCAGGATGGATCGGGAACGTTCCGGATGCAAAAAGCCTATGTCGGCCAGGGTTTGCTGTAAATGGCCGTAAAACGCTTCCATTTGTTCGGCCGTCGCCAGCGGGACTTCGTTCAGGTCGCCCACCCGGCTGACCGGCTGCAGGTCGGTGGCGACAAACAGCTCGTAACACACTACCTGCACGGCGGCGGCCAGATTCAGCGAACTGTATTCGCTGTTACAGGGAATCCGCAACAGATAATGGCACAAGTCCAGTTCGTGATTTTTTAACCCGGAGTTTTCTCTGCCGAAGACCAGGGCGATATCCGGTTTCCGCCCGGCCTCCATGCCGGAGGAAGCATTGTTGGCCGGTTCGGCGGCGCCGACCCATTTTTCTGCGCATTCCCGCGCCGTCAACGCCGGCCAGCTTATGGTTCTGTCCCGGGCGCTGGCGCCCAGTACGATCCGGCAATCGGCTATGGCCTGCCGCAGGTCGGGAAACACCTGCGCCGACCTGAGCAGGTCATCGGCTCCGGATGCTCTGGCTGTTGCATCGGCATGTGGAAAAAACCGAGGTTCGACCAGGCGCAATTGATCCATCTGCATGTTTTTCATCGCCCGCGCCACGGCGCCGATATTGCCCGGGTGCGAGGTTTCGACCAGAATCACTTTGAAATTCGATAGCAAGTCCACTACTCAGTTATAAAAAATCGGCAATTTTAGCAAAATTTTTGGTATCCTAGCCTGCTTTTTACCAAGCGCTACCAATTCCAGACATGCATCCGATGCTTAACATTGCCGTCCGCGCAGCGCGGAACGCCGGCGACCTGATTCAACGCGCTTCCCTGAATATCGAGAAACTGACTATCGATCAAAAAGGCCGTAACGACTACGCCTCGGAAGTCGATCGCATGGCGGAGCAGGAAATCATCAAGCAGATACGCAATGCTTTTCCAGATCACGCCATTCTCGCCGAAGAAACCGGCGAACATCGGGGCAACGACTACATGTGGGTCGTCGATCCGCTGGACGGCACCACCAATTTCCTGCACGGCTTTCCGCAATACGCGGTTTCCATCGCCCTCAAGCATAAAAACAAACTGGAGCTGGGCGTGATTTACGATCCCGGCCGCGATGAGCTTTTTACCGCCGAACGCGGCGGCGGCGCCATGCTGAACAACCGGCGGATACGGGTCAGCAAACAGAACAGCATGCGCGGGGCGTTGATAGGCACCGGCTTTCCGTTTAAATCCATGGAAAATATCGAACCTTATCTGGGCATGTTCCGCGCTGTTTGCGCCGATTCGGCCGGCATTCGCCGGGCCGGCGCCGCGGCGCTGGATGTGGCGTATGTAGCCTGCGGCCGTCTGGACGCCTATTGGGAAATCGGCGTCAAGGAATGGGATATTGCCGCCGGCGTGCTGATGGTGCAGGAAGCGGGCGGCGTCGCCACCGACTTTTCATTCAACGACAAGTATTTGCAGTCCGGCAATGTCATTGTCGGCAATCCCAGGATGCACCAGTTGATGTATCACGCCATCGAACCGCATGTGCCGGCGCATTTGAAATAGACGGGATAAGCCCAAAAACCGCGAAGGATCGTCTTGCAGAATAAATCTGCCGGGAGGTTTTTCGCTATTGGCGATTGTGACGGGGCGGTTTTTTCTTTTATACTTAGCGGCTAATCAAACCAAGAGGCCACCATGGAAAAACCCTTTATTCTGCATATGCTGACAACAGCCAAAAATTTAAGTCCATTCGATGTCAATATGGCGATGGACGCGGGCTGGATTTCGGCAGTACCATACATTAATGTTGAGCCCAGTGAAGTAAGGGGTCTGGTACAGGACGCCATTTTTTCGCGCAGCCCCAAAGGCTTGCTGCGTACCGCCATCTTTATTGGCGGCCGGGAAACCAAACAGGCCATGGATATGTTGAAAACAGCCAAAAACTCCATGGTGCCGCCGTTTGAAGTCTCGGTTTTCGCCGATCCAAGCGGCGCATTCACTACTGCGGCCGGCATGGTCGCCGCAGTCGAAAAAGAATTGTCAGACAAATTCCACACCACGCTGGCCGGCAAGAATATACTGGCTTTAGGCGGTACCGGCCCGGTCGGACAGGCTGCGGCAGTCATCGCCGCCCAGGCGGGAGCCAATGTCCGCATCATCGGCCGGCAACTGGATCGGGCGGAACGGACGGCCGAATTGTGTAACGAAGAATTTGGCGACGGTAAAATCGCCATTACCGCCGGCGCTGATGCCGACAAGGCTGAATACATCAAAACCGCCGATGTGGTTTTCGCCACCGGCGCGGCCGGAATCGAACTGCTGAGCGCGGAACTGATAGCCACTGCCGCGCAATTGAAAGTGGCGGCCGACGTCAACGCCGTACCGCCTGCCGGCATCGCCGGCGTGGACGCCTTCGACAACGGCAAGCCGTTGGCCGGTTCCATCAGCGGCGCGGTCGGCCTGGGCGCGCTGGCGATAGGCAATATTAAATATCAGGCGCAAAGCCGTCTGTTGAAAAGAATGCTGGAAAGCGATGTACCGCTGTTCCTGCATTTCGAACACGCTTTTGAAGTTGCTCGTGAATTCATTAAATCGACTCATTAGCAGCCTTTTCAAGCCACGGAAGATTCCTACTGTCGAGGCCAGGGTAAAAATGTCAAAACGCAGCATACTTCACATGTTCGACCCCATGCCGAACAATAGTCCGTTTGACATCAACATGGCTCTGGACGCCGGTTTTGACGTGCTGATGCCTTATTCCAACGTCAAACTGGAAAGCATCCACAACCTGACCCAGGACGTGATTTTCTCGCGCAGCCCGTCCGGCGTTAAAAAAACGGCGATTTTTATCGGCGGCCGGGACATGGGGCTGGCCATAGACATGCTGCAAGCCTGTAAGCCGGCCATGGTGCCGCCGTTCGAGGTCTCGGTATTCGCCGATCCTAGCGGCGCCTACACCACGGCTGCTGCGCTGGTGGCCTGCGTGGAAAACGCCCTGCGGAAAAATCATGGCCTGGAATTGAAGGATTGCAAGGCCCTGGTATTCGGCGGCACCGGCCCGGTCGGCATCGCCACCGGCGTCATCGCCTCGCTGCATGGCGCAAACACCTGTCTGGTGGATCATCTGACCCTGGACAACGCCAGCGATGTGGCCAAGCAGTACAACCGCCGCTTCGGTTGCCATCTGACCGGCGCCGTGGCGCATAATGACGAGGAAAAAACCGCATTGCTGGCCGACGCCGATATCGTGTTCTGCACAGCCAAAGCCGGCATCAGGGTTCTGAGCGCCGCCGTGCTGGAGAAGGCGGCCAACCTGAAGGTCGCCGGCGACGTCAACGCCGTGCCGCCCGCCGGGATCGAAGGCATAGGCTTCAAGGATGCCGGCGCGCCGCTGCTTCACGCCACCCAGGCGCCGAATGCGGTCGGAGTCGGCGCGCTGGCAGTAGGCAATGTCAAATATAAATTGCAGCAGGAGCTGTTAAAGTCGTTACTGGAAACCAAAACTCCGCTGTACATCGATTTTCGGGATGCTTTCGAGAAGGCGCGGACATTGGTCTGAGGCGGGGCGGCGCCGGAACATGTCGCCCGGCATATTGGCGCGATGATGAACGGTTCCGCAAGCATGTTCCGGCTTCGACGCCTTGTAGCCGATTTATCAATTCATTGCGGGCCAAATGGTCGTGGACTCTGTCGGGTTTTCATCGAAACGATGAAAGCCTGGATTGAGCATCGTGGAGCGAGCAAAGGTGCGGCGTTAGCGTTTTATACCTTATTTTCGATGACGCCGATTTTGATGCTAGTCATCGCGGTCGCAGGCTATTTCTTCGGAGAAAACGCCGCTCAAGGTCAAATCATGGCCCAAGTTAGTGGTCTGGTCGGGCCGAATGGCGCACAGACTATCCAAGCTTTACTGGCCGCATCTCGAGACGCCAATGCCGGCATTGTGGCGTCAGTCATTGCCATCCTGTTGTTGGTCATAGGAGCAACCAGTGTTTTTTCAGAGTTAAAAAGTAGTCTGGATGAAATCTGGGGACGCGGGCAAACCTCGCAGTCGCCAGTTGGCGGACTCATCAAAACCCGTTTGCTATCGTTCCTGCTGATCCTGATTTTGGCCTTGCTTTTAGTGGCTTCTCTAATGGCAAACGCTGTTTTTAGTGTGCTCGAAAATTACGCTGTCGGCATTTGGAGTCGTTTTGCGGAATTATTTTCACTGCTGTCCTCGCTTTTTTCCTACGGGGTGATCGCTTGCTTGTTTGCCGTAATCTATAAAATGTTACCCGCCATGCCGCCATCCTGGGGCGATGTCTGGATCGGCGCCGCGTTCACCGCGCTATTTTTCAGTTTGGGGAAATACGCTATTGGTCTTTACCTGAGCAAAAGCGCCATTGCCTCAAGCTTTGGTGCGGCAGGTTCGCTGATCGCTTTGTTATTATGGATTTACTATTCCGCCCAGATATTCTTCCTGGGCGCCGAGTTTACACGTCAGTACGCATTGTGGCTGGGCAGTCTTCAACATCTTAAAAAGTCTTGATATTTAACGTAGAGGCAATGAGCGGCAAATTGATAGGACTTTGATCGTAAGCGGTCTGGTTTTTTAGCCTCCCTTTTCGTTTAAACCACCTTTAATTCGTCCGTTCAAGCTTCGGATCGACACCATGAGCGGACTGACTTGCCAAGAATTATTGAGCGGTTCTTCTTGGGTTCTTTCCGGGTAAATCGCGCCATCGTCAAAATGACAAAATATAAAAAACTATATTATTCTTTATTTATCATTGGTTTAAATTTTTTTAGGCGTTGATGCCTGAGTTCCTGCACCTGTCATAAATACCAGCTATACAGAACTAAAATGCATCTGTTATACAGGCGCGGGCATGGATGGGGTTTCGAATCACAGCGAATGATTCCCGTATTCTGCCCGAACGTGCCTATATTCTGAGTTTTTATTTGATTTTATTACATTGAGAACAGGAGTTTGAACATGAAATCTATAAGATATTCGCTGCTGGCGGTTCTGATGAGCGCATCCGCCGCCGCAAATGCCGCGCCGGTATTATACAATTTGTCGGAAACCTTTACCGATGGCTCTAGTTTTACCGGCAGTCTCGACTTTGACAGCAGTACGAACGCCATTACCAATTTTCAAGGTGTGCTGGACGAGTTTGGCGTAGGGATTTACACGATGACCACGGAAACGGCTTCAGGCGTCATCAGCGGTCAGTCTTATGCCGTCACCAGCGTAAATATAGCCGGCGGCTTCGTACAGGTAAGCGTGAACATCCTTGATTCGCCTTTCGGTCTGTATAGCCCGTTTTCAGAATCCAATTATTATTACGACAGCGTGTCGAATCATGATGTGCCGGCCAACATCTCAACCGCATCTTTTTCAGCAGCCGGCGCCGTTCCTGAACCCGCATCGCTGACATTGTTGCTGGCCGGATTGTGGGGTCTGGCCAGGTATTCAAAAACAAATACCAAATTGACTTCCGTCCGCTTTGCCTGACAGTTTGACGATCCGCCGCAAAAAAAAGGGAGGCATTAGCCTCCCTTTTTTTTGAACCGCCTTTAACCCGTCCGTTCAGGGTTTGGATCGATACCTCGAACGGACGGATTTGAAGGGTTATTGGTCGGTTCTTTTATAAACCACGCGGCGATTATAGGCGCGGCCTTCCTCGGTGTCGTTGCTGGCGACAGGATCGGATTTGCCGTAACCGACGGTGGTCAGGCGTTTAGGATCGACGCCCTGTTTGACCAGTTCGTTTTTGATGGACATCGCTCGGCGCTCGGAGAGTTTCAGATTGTATGCGACAGAACCGATGCCGTCCGTATGACCTTCAATTTCGATGGTCAGGCCGGGGTTGAGTTTCAGCACTTCCACGGCGTTTTCAATCGCAGGATGGAATCTGGATTTGATTTTGTCGCTGTCAAAATCGAACAGTACGCCATGGAATGACCAGCAGCCGTCTTTATCGACAATGGCGCCTTTAGGGGCGTTGCTGCATTTTGGTTTGGCTGGCGGCGGCGTGACAGGCGCGGGATGACCTTCTTTGAAGAATACTTTTTTAACGAAATTGCCGGCGCCCTGGGTGCTGGACAGGCTGGCGGCGTCTGTGGCGAAACCGCAGCCACCGACTGTGGCGATCTGATCCAGATTGGCCTGGCCTTCTGCATCAGCCTCGTTGCCGACCCATACTGTGTAAATGCACAATCTGTCGCCGTAACGGTTTTTCAGGGCTTCGGCGGCCGGTACGGCTGAAGCGTCATCCATGCCGTCGCTGAGGACGATCAGGGCGATATTGCCGTTAGCCGCCTTGATGTCGTCATTGGCGACGGACAAGGCGTCAGCCAGTGGCGTGCCGCCGCTGGCGCAATGCAGTGAATTGATGACCGCGTCGAATCCGCCTGTGCTGTATTGTTGCAGCGGTTGATTCAGCAGCGTGCTGCCCCAGGACAGACAGGAGCCAAAGCCGAAGCTGAGCAGGCCGGATGACAGCGGAATGGCCGGAATGGTGCGGTTGATTTTGTTCAGCAGGTCTTTTTCCACGTCCAGTTTGGCGCCTTTATAGTCGCTGGAACCCAGGTAGGTGCCGCCCATGGACGAAGACGAATCGTTGACTACAAAAAAGCTGTTGGTTTTTTGCACCAGTCTGCCGGATTTAACCTGCGGCGTTAAGTCTTCGGGTTGAAAAGCCTGAAAGCTTTGGATGGCCTGGGTTGCGCAACCAGAGACCAGTACCGCAGCTAGTGTAGTGGTAAGCAGTATATTTTTTTTCATTGAATGCTCCTCTAAATAATTTTCCAAATAGCGGCCAGACGCATGCCCTTGCCAGCTTGCCTCAGTCTAGCATTAATTTCTTGTTATTTAATTATCTAAATTAAATCTTCGTGCATTTTTTCCAGAAAGGGATTTTAATCGATTGGTTCGGCAAATCCAAAATAGTCGGCATACCAAGAATCCTGCTTGGTTCTTAATCGGCCATGCAGTATCATTTGCCATTAATTTTCCTCAGTTTCGGATGCGCCTGACGCTAAAGCCCATGTCAATAAAGTCCAGAATACTATCGCGTCAATCCTTTAATCCATCTTTACGTAAACAGGTGCTGTTAGGCGCGGTCACCACCCTGATCGTGCAATCCGGCGAACAGATCGTGGCAAGAGTTGCAAAACAACCGTTGCTGGTTTTCGGCCTGGGCGTCATGACCGGCTGCCTGCTCTATAAAAACCGGAAAATTCTGTTAACCGCCTCGAACAAGTTCGTCGATGCCGGAAAAAAAGGTGTGCTGGGGCAAAAGGAAAAAGTGCTGGATCTGATCGCTGAAGTCCATGAAGAACAATAAGATTAATCCCTAGCCGCACCCGAATGAGAAAACCGAAACCGGCAGCCAGACGCCCCGCCAAAACCGCCGGGTTCGGCAAGCTTGGCGGCCGGCTGCGGAAAAAGCGCGCTCGCAAGCCCGCCGGCTCCGGATTCAGGCTGAACGTTACGCTGCTGTTCATGGAGGCGCTGGGTCTGATCGCCAGTGCGGCGCTGGCCAGCATGCTGGTGCTGGGCAATGCCGCCCGGCTGTTTACCGGCAGTGATTTTTTCTCGAATCTGCTGCCGTTCGCCATCGGCGTTGTCGCACTGATGGCTGTCGCCGCATTGCTGTTGCTGATCTGGAGCAAGTTCCGTCGCTGGTTGCGGCGGCGACTGGCGATATTGCCCGCGCTGCTAAGCATTGGTCTGGCGGCGGCAATGGTCGAATATGTGTTTAATGCGGGCTATACCCCGGTATTCACCCATTTTCGGGCTTTGGTCGGCGGCAAGGAGCAGGCGGCGGCAACCACGCTGTCGCATCAGGTTTACGCGGCTTACCGGCGATACGACGAAGCGGATTTGCAGAAAATCATGGAGCGCTCGGCGCAGTTCGACGCCGACATCAAGGACGCCGCGCTTCGCTTCAAGCTCGATCCAGACATTCTGTTCGGCGTCGCCGCAACCGAATCATCCTTTCTGCCGCGCGATAGCAAGGATGGCGGGCACGGCCTGTTTCAAATTACCGCGGTACCCAAATTCCTGCTGGAACAGGCCCGGCAGCAACTTGCCGCCGAAAAGCTTAGCGTCTTCGACTCCCGTCACAATGCCTTCATTGCCGCCGCCACCCTGAAACACTATTTGGCCGAAATGAACAACGACTTGTTCCTGGGGTTGCTGGCCTACAACATAGGCCCTAAAAACGGCGGTCTGAAATTCATCATGGAACAATACGGCGCTACCGATTTTGTCACCATGCAACCTTATTTGCAGCAGTTGCCGCGCGATTATCCGATCCGCGTGCTGTCCTATTCCCTGGCGTTCCGCCTCTGGCATCAGGATGGCAAACTGCTGGCCTATCAGGAAGGCGATAACGCCGCCCACATTCAGCGTATCGGCATTCCCGGCCTGCAGGCGGCGCTTTGACGCCCTTTCGGCGGGCCGGGAAAACAGCCTTTCCCGGCGAGCAGGGATTGAGTCGCGCTATCGGCAGCCGCTTTCCGCCTGATCGTAGCCTAGCGTATCCAGTTCGGTTATGGGATGCAAAAAACCTTCGATCGGCGCGACAGCCACCATGGAACGTGGCGCGGCCAGTAAAACCGGCTGCCGCAACTGGCCGTTCCAGGGCCGAAAAGACATCGGCGTACCCTTGTATCCCTGCAAGGCGAAAGCCTCCGAAAACAGATAATTTCTGATCGTCTGCATGTCGGCGCTTTTGCTGCGCACGCTGGCTTCGCCGATTGCCCGTACCGCCAGATAGGCTCCAAAGTCCTGTTCTGTCATCCAGCGGCCGGTCTTGTCCTTAAACCGGTTTTGCAACTGGCTGGCGCCCCATTGCTCATGGGTTGGATGCCAGGCCGTCGCAATCAGGCCCTGGGTGCCGATCACCGGTCGCGGTAGCCAGGTACGGTAATCCAGGTATTCCCCGAACAGCCCCTGTTCGTCGGCCACCACCAGCACGTCATAATCCACGCCCTGGGTAAATTCCGCTACATCGGCCTGCGCGCTATGCCGCGAATCAAAGGCGTTGATCCAGGTTTTTTCTGCCGCCAGTTTCATGCCGAACCGTTTTGCGGCCCGTTTTATCGCTTCGGCATACAGGCGGTCTTCGGGCGTCTGGCCTACGACCAGAAACCATTTCTGCCAGCGTTTTTTAAGCATATACTGCGCCAGGGCATCGGCCCGCATGGCCCGGCTGGGCAGGATATGCAGCACATTATGCCGGCACTGTTCGTTGCGCAGGGTGTCGTCGCTGGCGCCGGCGTCGAACAACAGTTTTCCGGCGGCCCTGGGGGTGTCGGCCAGTTTCAGCAACTGATCCGCATTGACATTGAGCACCACCAGGGTCGCATTATCGGCAATTTGCCGGTTAAACGCTTCCACCACATCGCCGTTTACCGGCACGACCACTTTTTGCAGCTCGTATTGCTGACCGGTAAACCGACCGGTGGTATTGTTGTCGCTGACAGCCAGTTCCGCGCCCGCCAAACCCTTGTCGGGAACGAATTCATCCAGATTCGATAATGCCGCGGGCGGTGCCTGTTCCTGGCTTAGATAAACGATTCCGACCACTTGTCCCGAGCTTGCGCCCCAGCTTGCAGAGCAGACGGGCAGCAGCAAAAACAGCAAAATGGATTTCAATATTGCGGCGCTTTTCATGGGCTTTTTCAGTTTTAGCAATCAAAATGCGGATTCTACCCAATTGTCCGCCTGACTCAGGAAGATATTTTCACCCACAGGTAATCGGGTATAAAATTCGGTAACCTTGATACCCTCTCTTGCATCATGCCCATACTTAGCCAGATATACGTTTATCCCGTCAAATCGCTGGGCGGATTTCAGGCGGCGCAATGGCCGGTGGATAGAACCGGATTGAGGTACGACAGAAAATGGATGCTGGTGGACGAACACGGCAAATTCCTCAGTCAGCGCCGATTGCCGGCCATGGCCCTGATTCGGGCCGGCGTCGTCGGCGATCGGCTGGTGTTGTCCGCAGCCGGTTATCCCGACCTGGCGCTGGCGCTGGATTGCGCGGATGGCGATGAACTGGCGGTGGAAATCTGGGATGACAGATGCCTGGCCAGAACCGTCGGCAGGCAGGCGGACGAATGGTTGAGCCGCATACTGAAATGTCCTTGCCGGCTGGTTTACCACCCCGATAACGAGGTGCGCAGGGTGGATCCGGATTATGCCTTGGAAACGGATCAAACGGCGTACTCGGATGGTTTTCCTTTTCTGATCATTTCGGAAGCCTCGCTGACGGCTCTCAACACCGCCATGCGGCTGCGAATGGGCATGATCCGCTTTCGGCCCAATCTGGTGGCGGCGGCCTGCGCCAGCTATGCCGAAGATGGCTGGCGGCAAATCGAGATCAATGGCATCGGCTTCAGGCTGCCCAAGCCCTGTTCCAGATGCAGCATTCCCACCATCGATCCCGAAACCGGCCTGCATGGCAAGGAGCCGCTCACCACGCTGTCGCGGTTGCGGCAATGGCGGCACAAGGTGTATTTTGGCCAGAACGCTCTGCACGATAGCCCGGGCCTGTTGATAGTCGGTAGCGAAATCCACATCCGCCGAACCGGTGAAAATCAGCCGCCGTTGTAGATAGTCGGGTTGAGTGAGTCGCAAAAATCGCCTTTCAGACCAGTGTTGCGACGATGCCGTGTTTCGCTCCAGGCCCTGCAATGCGATTAGCACTCCCTGCGAAAAGTAAATATAATACATATAGCTTGCCCAAACGCCTGCTTGATTGTTAAAGTAGCAGGATTTACTGTGTACCCTGGTGTTAATATGTTCAAACGAATTCGTGGCCTTTTTTCTAACGATTTATCGATCGATCTGGGGACGGCAAATACGCTGATTTATGTCCCGGGCCAGGGAATTGTTCTTAACGAGCCATCCGTTGTCGCCATTAAGGAAGACAAGGTTCGGGGCCAGAAAACCATAGCCGCCATCGGCGACGACGCCAAAAAAATGCTGGGCCGCACGCCGGGCAATATTACCGCCATCCGTCCGCTAAAGGACGGTGTCATCGCCGACTTTGCCGTTACCGAACGCATGTTGCGGCACTTTATTAAAAAAGTTCACGAGAACAAGCTGTTGCGGCCAAGTCCTCGCATCCTGATCTGCGTGCCCTGCGGCTCCACGCAGGTGGAAAGGCGCGCCATCCGTGAATCGGCGGCCATGGCCGGCGCCCGCGAAGTCTATCTGATCGAGGAACCCATGTCGGCTGCCGTCGGCGCCGGCCTGCCGGTTGAAACCGCCCACGGCTCCATGGTGCTGGACATTGGCGGCGGCACCTCGGAAGTCGCGGTGATCTCTCTGAATGGCATCGTCTATTCGGCTTCGGTCAGAATCGGCGGCGACCGTTTCGACGAATCCATCATCAGCTATGTGCGCAGAAATTACGGTACCCTGATCGGCGAGTCCACCGCCGAAAAAATCAAGCACCAGATCGGCGCCGCCTACCCCGGCAGCGAAGTCAGGGAAATGCAGGTGACCGGCCGTAATTTGGCGGAAGGCGTGCCGCGCAGCTTTACCTTAAATAGCAACGAAATCCTCGAAGCCCTGCAGGAACCGCTATCCGGCATCGTCAGCGCCGTCAGGGTCGCTCTGGAACAGACGCCGCCGGAACTGGGCGCGGATGTCGCCAGTCGCGGCATCGTCCTCACCGGCGGCGGGGCGCTGTTAAAGGATATAGACAGGCTGATTTCCGAAGAAACCGGTTTGCCGGTCTACATAGCCGAAGATCCGCTGACCTGCGTCGCCCGAGGCGGCGGCATGGTGCTGGAAATGCTGGATTCCAAGGGCGCTTCGGCTTTTTCACTGGAATAGGCGCAAACCGGTGTTTCCGGATTTATCCGCCTTGCGCTTCCAGGGCCGTTAGCGCCAGCCACTGTTTCCGGTTCTGGGCGGGCGGCCAAGCTGCCGGAATTTGCCGTGCAAGACCCTGCAAACATTTTAACTCAGGCGGGTCAGGCATCTTTGGAAAAGGCGGATACCTGTGGTGTGGCCGGCGTCCCTGTCCAGCGGACAAATCGTTCAGGCCCCAGCTTTCTGCACAGACTATTTGAGGTTCAGCCATAAAACTTTTATTCGCTACAGGCCCATCTCTTAATACCCGACTGCTGGTGGCGGTACTGGCTTCGGTCACGTTGCTGGTTCTCGATTACCGGGGTTCGCGTCTGAATTCCTTCCGCTCTCTGCTGGCTTTTGCGGTTTATCCGCTGCAATCTCTGGCCAGCCTGCCGGTTGACACTTACCAGGCCCTAACCGGTACGGTCATTTCCTATGTCGAACTGCAAAAGGAAAACAAGCGGCTAAAGGATGTTCAACTGATCAACGACGCCAGACTATTAAAACTGGCTGCGCTGGAAAAGGAAAACATCCGTCTTCGGCTGCTGCTGGAAAACTCGTTTCAGCTTGGGGAGCAGGTGCTGATTGCCGAACTGCTGTCAGTCAAACTGGAGCCGTATGAACATACCGTGGTGGTCAACAAGGGTTCCCGATTCGGCGTACACCCCAAACAGCCGGTGCTGGACGCCAACGGCGTCGTCGGGCAGGTGATAAGAGTCTTGCCCAACAGTTCGGAAGTCATGCTGATTACCGATCCCGATCACGCCATTCCGGTCGAAGTCAACCGCAACGGGCTTAGAACCATCGCCTTTGGCACCGGCCAGCCCAACCGTCTGCACCTGCCGTTTCTGGCCAATAATGCCGATGTGGCGCCCGGCGACTTGCTGGTTACCTCCGGGCTTGGCGGCGGCTTTCCGGCGGGTTATCCGGTGGCGGTGGTCGATAAATTTGAAGCCAGACCGGATAAATCCTTTGCCAATATCTATGCCACGCCAAAGGCGCAACTCGACGCCAGCCGGGAGTTCCTGATCGTCTGGAGCGATACCAATCCGGTGGTGATCGATCAGCACGCCCAGACGCCGCAACAGCAATTCTCATTGCAGCCGCCACCCCAGTCGCCGGTCAGTCAGCCGATAGACAAAAAGCAGGGCAAACATGCCGGACAATAGCAGACTGACCGTCGTCTATTTTATCGCCACCATTTCCGCCGCCATGGTCTTGCGGGTCATGTTGCTATGGCCGGAGCTGGCGCCTTTCAATCCGGACTGGATAGCACTGGCTCTGATTTACTGGTCGATGGCGTTTCCGGAGCGTTTCGGCGTGTTTACCGCCTGGACGGTGGGTCTGCTGACGGATGTGCTCACCGGTCGGTTGCTGGGCCAGTATGCGCTGATCTATGCATTGATCGCCTATTTCAGCATCAAGGAACATCGCCGGTTGCGGCAGTTTCCGGTCATACAGCAATGTCTGTTTGTATTTTTCTGTCTGCTGGTTTCGCAAAGCATCATTTTCGGTACGGAAATCATGAAAGCCGGCAACCGGCTGACTCTGGAATTCTGGTATCCGGTGCTGACCGGCACACTGGTCTGGCCCGGGGTATTCTGGGTATTGCGCAACATCAGAATCATGGCGCGCATTGCATGATCTCCGGCTGACAATCGTCCGCCAAAAAGTCGAAATGTAATCCCGATGTGTTTCACATATTGACCCGCTCCCTGCGGAAAGGGGAAACCGCTCAGTAAGAAAGTAAGAAATGTTCCCTTCAATTCCCGGCTCTCCGAGTGTGGCCGGTCACGTCAAACCGTTTCCGGAGCACATTATTTCCGGGCAGGTGTCAATGTTTACAGGATGTAGCCGATAGCGTTTTGGTTCAAAATGGCTGGAGCCGAAAGCCGAAGCTGTTCAGGATTCGGTTTCAATATCCGCTTTATTATAAAAAATCGTGCTGAAGCCAAATTTCAAAATGGAAAATAACTCAACTGTGCTTGAGTTGAATGATTGTCCGAAAAAAACTTACCAAGCTCCCGCCGCCATTAAATTGGCAGGCCGGGTAGCGCCAAATCATTGTCATAACCTTGGTCGTATCGTCGATTTATGCGATGGCCGGGCCGCGAACAGTTCGATGCACTGGGTGTCCTGGCCGGAAATAAGCCGCGTTAGGAGAACAAATGAGCAATGAGAACCGCTTTAACCTGATTGATGAACCGTGGCTGCCTGTCGTCGATGTCGGGCCTGTCAGTTTGCGGGATATCTTCAGGCATCATCACTATCGCGCCCTGGGCGGCAATCCGCTACAGAAAATTGCCGTCACCAAACTGCTGCTGACAATAGCCCAGGCAGCGGTTACTCCCGGCGATGATGAAGAATGGGCCGCGTTAAAGCCGGCAGGGATGGCGGCCGGATGTCTGGCTTATCTGGAGTGCTGGCGCGAACGGTTCTGGCTGTATGGCGAACAGCCGTTTTTGCAGATGCCGGCTATTTCTGCGGCAAGCGTACAGCGTTTTGGGGCTGTGCAGACGGAAGTCGCGACAGGCAATACCACGGTGTTGACCCAGATACAAAGCGAAACAGCGCTGACGGATGCCGAAAAAGCCCTGCTGATCGTGGTGTTGATGGGTTTTGGCCTGGGCGGTAAGAAAACCGATAACACTGTGGTTCTTTCGCCGGCGTACACGGCAAAATCGAATGGCAAGGGCAAGCCGGCGACCGGAAAACCGGGGCCTAGCCTGGGATACAAAGGCTTTCTGCACAGTTTTTTGCAGGGCCGGCGCATAGTGGAAACGTTATGGCTGAATTTGATCACCCTTAACCAGTTGCAGCAATTGCGCCTATACGGCAAGGGGGTGGGAACGCCGCCCTGGGAAACCATGCCGGTTGGCGAAGATTGCGAGGTCGCGCAAGACCTGCGCGACAGTCTGATCGGCAGATTGTTGCCGTTTTCGCGTTTCTGCCTGTTGACGGAAACCGGTTTGCACTATTCCGAAGGCATAGCCCATCAGGGCTACAAGGAGGGCGTGGTCGATCCAAGCGTGTCGGCCGATTTCTCGGGCAAAGAACCCAAAGCCATCTGGGTCGATCCGGAAAAAAGACCGTGGCGTTTTTTAACGGTGCTGTTGAGCTTTCTGGAACAGTCTGCCCAGCCGGGTTTCGATTGCCAGCAATTGCGTTTTGGCCTGGAACGCGCCAGAACCCGGGCCGAGACCCTTGGCGTCTGGTCGGGGGGATTGCGGGTCAGCAGTAATGCCGGCGAACAGTTTGTTTCCGGCACGGATGATTTTGTGGAATCGGTCGTCATGCTGCCTGAAAACATTCCGGGCGAAATCTGGTTCAGCTGTTTAAAACTGGAAATGGCCGAACTGGATCATCTCTCCAGAATCGTTTACAGCGCCACCCTCAATTATTACAAAACCCAGAACATGGATGGCAAAAACCGGGCAGGGCAGGCAGGCAATCTGTTCTGGCGACTCTGCGAACATGAGTTTCAAAATTTAGTGCATGTTTGCGCCGAAATAAACCGGACGCAAGCCCTGCGCAAAAAATTCGCGAGTTTTGTAAATCAGGCTTATGACCTGTTCTGCGCCAGGGACACTGCGCGGCAACTGGATGCCTGGGCCAGAAACCGGCCCAATCTGGGTAAATACCTGCAGGATCAAATCAAATATCACGAGGCTCATGCATGAGTAGCGAAGCGCATCAATCCGATAAAAGCGAACGTTTTGTAGAATTTACCATCCGCCAATGCCTGGCCGATAAAGGTTTGGTCGCCGCTTTAAAGCGCGCCGACAATCCGGCCACCGAATTTCAGAGCTGGGCGTATCTGGCCGGGTTTTCCATCGCCCTGGACAATGACAAAAAGCGTCTGCCTTACGCCGCGATTGCTGCGGCCATCGCCCGGGCCGGATCGGAACGCAACGGCCGAACCGGGATAGGCCGCGCCATAGCCTTATGCTATGAAGAAGGCAATAACAGCGATCAGGCCAGAATCAAACTGCGCCGCCTGCTGTGCTGCGATACGGTCGAGGACGTTTGCGGAATACTGAGGCCGCTGTTTGGTCTGATCGATTCCAGAGTGGCGATAAGCCTGGATTATGTCCGGCTGCTCTCAAATTTAAGGTATTTTGAGACGGACAGTCAGGCCATTAAACGTCAATGGGCTCAGGATTTTTACAATCATGCCATGGAAGATAGGGAGGTCTTATGACGCAGGATCAGGATGACTTGTATGCCAGTACGCTTAGACTATCGCGCAATGATGTCAAAGCCCTTAATATTACCGATGCCTATTCATTGCACCGGGTGGTTTACGATTTATATAGCGATGTCCGCAACCGGCAGCAAAAGCAGGCCAGTACGCCTAGCGGTATTTTATACGCCGACAAAGGCGGCGATATCAATCATAGGCTGATTTTGCTGCTGGCGGAAAGGCAGCCCAATCCCAATCCGGTTTATGGGAAAGTCAGGACGTTGAAAATTCCCCAGCAATTTTTGCAGCATCGGCGCTATGCGTTTACGGTAACCGTCAATCCCAGCAGGCGCGACAGTCAGACCGGCAAAATTATCGCTGTTCGCAGCCGGGAAGCCATTCGCGACTGGTTTATCGAACGGGCGGAAAGTTCCTGGGGTTTCGGTGTTAATCCCGTCAATTTGCAAATCGACAAATTGAGCGTACAAAGTTTCAAAAAGGACGGTCAGAGCATTACCCATGGCAGCGCCGGTTTAAAAGGCGAATTGCAGGTCATGGATCAGGCCCGGTTTATGCAAAGCTTTCGGCAAGGCATAGGCCGGGGCCGAGCCTTTGGTTTTGGTCTTTTGCAAATTGTACCGATTTAAATGATCCATATTGTTATTGAATAATACAGGACACAAGCATGTACAACCCGCTTAGAAATACCCGCATCGAGTTTCATATCCTGCAATCTTTTCCAGTAACCTGTCTGAATCGCGACGATGTCGGCGCGCCCAAAACCGCAATGGTAGGCGGTAGCACCCGCGCCAGGGTCAGCTCGCAATGCTGGAAGCGTCAGGTCAGGCTGGAAATGCATGAGCTGGGCGTCAGGCATGGCAGTAGAACCAAGCACATTTCCAGGCTGATTGCCGATGCCTGCATGGCCAAAGGCGCAACGCCGGAGCGGGCAAAAGCCTGCGGCGATAAATTCGAACAGGTTTTCATCAAGAAAAAGGAAGAAAAAAAGTCTAAGAAAGGCAAGGAATATCAGGATGCCGAAATGGTCGAGGGAGAGACAGATGCCGCTGCCGAAAAATCGGATACCCTGTTGTTCCTGAGTCCCAAAGAGGTCAACATCGTCGCGGAGGCCTTTTTGGCAAAAGGCTTTGAGCCGGAGTTGGTGATTACCCAGAAAGACGCCAAAAAACAGGCAAAAGAGGTTGCCGGGCTGATAGGTGATATAAACGTAGCCGTGGATGCGCTGGATATCGCCCTGTTTGGGCGGATGGTCGCGCAGGCTTCCGAACTCAACGTCGAAGCGGCCAGCTCATTCGCACACGCCATTTCCACCCACAAAGTCAGTAACGAGGTCGAGTTCTTTACCGCGCTGGACGATTTGCAGGACGATCCCGGCGCAGCCCACATGGGTAGCCTGGAATTCAACTCCGCAACCTATTACCGCTACATCAGCCTGGATCTGGGTCAGCTTTACCAGACGCTGGCCGGACAAAATTTGCCGGAATCGGTGGCAGTGTTTACCAAGGCATTGTTTATTGCTGTGCCGGCCGCCCGGCAAACCACTCTGTCCGGCGCTTCGCCCTGGGAGTTCGCCAAAATTCTGGTCAGAAACGGCCAGCGCCTGCAGGCGCCGTTTGAAACCGCCGTTAAGGCCGAGGAAGGTGGTTTCCTGCGGCCCAGTATTAGTCATTTGCAAACCTATTTGAGTAAAAAGGAAAAGCTGTGCGGCTCATTATTCGGCAAAATTGCCGAATACAATTTTGGCGAAGACGAAAATTTCAGTATTGACGATCTGGTTACGGCGCTACAAAAACATGCAAAAATCAGTGCGCATGCCTAACCCCTATCTATTACTCTGGCTGGAGGCGCCATTGCAATCCTGGGGGAGCGACTCCAAATTCGGTCGGCGCGACACCCTGAATTTTCCCACCAAATCCGGGGTGTTGGGGTTAATTTGCTGCGCATTGGGCGCGGGCGGCGAACAGCGCGAATTGCTGGCGGAATTCGCCGGACTGCGGCAAACGGTGCTTTCTTTTGTGCGCTGCCCGGAAAATGCCGACAAGAGCGCCCGCCTGACCAGGGAGCCGCTATTAAGAGATCTGCATATGGTTGGCAGCGGCTATGATGATTGCGACCCCTGGGCCGGCCTGTTGATTCCCAGAACCCGCGAGGGTAAAAAAGCGGTGGGAGGAGGGGCTAAAATGACTTACCGCTATTATTTGCAGGATGCCTGTTTTGCGGTGCTGCTGCAAGTACCTGCCGGCAGGGAAAGAAACATTGTAGAGGCCCTGATCAATCCGGTCTGGGATGTCTATCTGGGCCGCAAAAGCTGCGCACCCACTGATTTTATCTATCGCGGCCGTTTCCTGAATCAGGCCGACGCCATGGCGCAGGCCCGGCAGATCGGCAATGAAAAACTGCGGCGGGAAGATTTTCGGGTAATCGATGGCGAGCATGAAGGTGAGGTGCTGACATTAATGGATGTGCCTTTGCAGTTTGGTGAGCGTAAACAGTACCGCGACCGGCGGGTTACGCTGGTGTCAGTTTAGAATGGGGCTTGCCGGTCACCAGCCTCGCAGCGGTGGGGAGCGCGAATTGTTGACAAGATCGTCACGACTCATTATCTTTTTAAACCCATCCGGGCGGATGGCTCTCCGGCGTGGACATTACCCCGTTCTGCATATGCCCGAACTCAATGCTGATAACCAGTGTTTTCGCTGGCAGGTCTTCCCCACGGCTGTGGGGGTGTTTCCTTAGCATTGAATGCTGTAATGCTACCAGCTCAGTTTTCCTCACAGCCGTGGGGGTGTTTCCCATGTCTATCTGCGTCATCGGAGCGAAGAATGGTTTCCTCACGCCAGTGGGGGTGTGCAATCCGAGGATTCAAAAGGTGTCCATCAGCCATCTGCATCAGAAACAAAGTTTTGCCTGATTCCTTGCCGCCTTCACAAATGCTACAATAATCGATTTACTGCATTCCCAATACAGCCCTAGCAATATCGCCATGACGCAATAGCGCAAAAATCCCGGACTAGCCTGCGGCAGCCTATAATGCTTAAAAAACTCACAGACTTACATCTGTTTCAGTACGACTATCTTGCTGGTTAAACCCATTAACGCCCCGGTCTCAGGAGTAATCAATCCTAAAAAATGAAAAATTTTTTAGTCGTCAAATATTTGGGAATACCTGCGCTAAATCGGGCAGGTCTGTACATTTATGGATAGAAAATTCGCCATCAAAGATGCTCTGGCGGAAAACCGGGTATTTTTAAGCCGCATAGTCACGGCCTTCATCCTGATTATTCTGCTGATAGCCGGTCTGATCGTGCGGCTGGCCTATTTGCAGATCGTCGGTCACGAGCATTACGCCACCTTGTCCAAGGACAACCGCATCAAAATCGCGCCCCTGCCGCCGACCCGCGGCATCATTTACGACCGCCGGGGACGGATGCTGGCGCAGAATGTACCGACCTACAGCCTGGAACTGATACCGGAGCAGATTAAAAATCTGGACGAGACCCTGGGGCAATTACAGCAGTTGCTGAGTATCCCGGACGAAAAAATCGAACAGTTCCAGAAACAGCGCAAACGCAATAAAACTTTTACCACTACGCCGCTGCTGCAAAACCTCAGCGAAGAGGATGTCGCCAAATTTGCCGTGGTCAGGCCTTATTTTCCGGGGGTGGATGTCTATGTGCGGTTGGTGCGGCACTATCCGTACGGTGATCTGGCCTCGCATGTGGTCGGTTATGTGGGCAGAATAAACGAACAGGAACTTAAAAGCCTGCCGGCCGCCGAATACCGCGGCACGGATTTTATCGGCAAGGTCGGCGTCGAAAAAAACTACGAAAGCCAACTGCATGGCACGGCCGGTTATGAAGAACTGGAAACCAATGCCCAGGCCAGGACGGTCAACACTGTCGCCACAACCGAACCGGTAGCAGGAGCCAATATCTACCTGACGCTGGACATCGATCTGCAAAAAATCGCCTATGACGCTTTGGGCGAATATAATGGCGCGGCAGTCGCCATCGACATCAAAACCGGCGGTGTGCTGGTCTTCGCCAGCCGGCCCGGGTTCGATCCCAATCCTTTTGTCTCCGGTATTTCCGGCAGGGAATACAAGGCGTTGCAGGATTCGTCGGATCAGCCCTTATACAATAGGGCGTTACGCGGACTCTATCCCCCGGGATCGACCATCAAACCTTTTTTGGGACTGGCCGGGCTGGAATACGGGGTAACCGATTTCGGCCACAGGCTGTTTTGCCCCGGCTATTACCGGCTGCCCAATGTCGAACACAAGTACCGGGACTGGAAAAAATGGGGTCACGGCATGGTGGACATGAACGAAGCCATCACCCAGTCCTGCGATGTGTATTTCTACGATCTGGCGCTGGCGCTGGGGATCGATAAAATCCATGAATTTCTCGACGGCTTCGGCTTCGGCAAGCGTACCGGTATTGATCTGGTCGGAGAATCGGATGGTTTGCTGCCTTCCAAGCAATGGAAACGCAACAATCGCAATCAGGCCTGGTTTCCCGGCGAAACCCTGATTACCGGCATCGGCCAGGGCTATATGCAGGTTACGCCGCTGCAATTGGCCCGGGCTGTTGCGACGCTGGCCAATCGCGGCAGAGTCGTCAGCCCGCATCTGGTGGAGCAGATCATCAACGCCAACGACACGGATTCGATAGAATTATCGCCGGATCAGGTCATCCCCTTGAAACCGCAGAATTTAGATAATATTATCCAGGCAATGACCAATGTCGTGCATGGCGCCCGGGGCACCGCCGGCAAGCTGGACAAGGCGGTTGGTTACCGGATTGCCGGCAAGACCGGTACCGCACAGGTTTTCACCATAAAGCAGGAAGAAAAATACAATGAGGACGCCATCGATTTCCGCATGCGCGATCATGCCTTGTTCATCGCCTTTGCGCCGGCGGATGATCCGAAAATCGCGGTTGCCGTCATAGCCGAACACGGCGGGCATGGTGGTTCAGTGGCGGCGCCCATGGCTGGCGAGATCATAGACGCGTATTTGAATCCCAAAACGGACGGTCAGCATGAAAAATGAAATGCGTCAGGAAAACTTTCAATCTCCTTCCCTGATAGGAAATGTATTACGCAAATTGCACTTTGATATTCCCTTGCTATTGGGCCTGCTGCTGATCTGCACCCTGAGCTTTGTGATCCTCTATAGCGCCGGCGGTCAGGAAATACCCCTGCTGATACGGCACGCCACCCGCATGGGGCTGGCGCTGTTGCTGATGCTGGTGCTGGCGCAGGTCAACCCGCGGCGCTTTCAAAGCTTCTCGGTGCTATTATTTAGCATTTGTGTGCTATTGTTACTGGCTGTGATGGTTATGGGGCAGATAGGCAAGGGTGCGCAACGCTGGCTGGATCTGGGCGTGTTCCGCTTCCAGCCCTCGGAAATAACCAAAATCAGTGCGCCGATGATGATAGCCTGGTATTTGTCCGAACACCCCTTGCCGCCCAGTGCCAAACATGTCTCGATTGCCGTGGGTCTGCTCATCGTGCCCGTGCTGCTGATAGCCAAGCAGCCGGATCTGGGTACGGCGCTGCTGGTCGCCAGTTCCGGGGCTGCGGTGCTGTTCTTTGCCGGCCTGTCCTGGTGGCTGATGCTGGGCGCAGTGGCGCTACTGGCCTCGCTGACCCCGCTGCTCTGGCATTTTATGCGTGAATACCAGCGGAACAGGGTGCTGACTTTTATTAATCCGGAAGCTGATCCCATGGGCGCCGGCTACCATATCATCCAGTCGAAAATAGCTATCGGTTCCGGCGGTATCAATGGCAAGGGCTGGCTGGGAAGCACCCAGGCCGAACTCGATTTTTTGCCGGAAAGTTCAACGGACTTTATTTTTGCGGTCTATGCGGAAGAATTCGGACTGTTTGGCTGTGTCGGCCTGCTGTTGCTCTATCTGCTGGTGATCAGCCGCTGTTTTTACATTGCCGTTCAGGCCCAGGATACCTACAGCCGGCTGCTGGCGGGCAGTCTGGCATTTACGTTTTTCGTTTATGTATTTGTCAATATCGGCATGGTGATAGGGGTGCTGCCCGTAGTCGGCGTACCCTTGCCCATGGTCAGTTACGGCGGCACATCCATGGTCACCCTGATGTCCGGTTTCGGCATCCTTATGTCTATCCATACTCATCGCAAACTGCTACCTGTATAATTCGACTCATGAAACTAAAAACGATAATAAGCGCCACGCTACTGCCCCTGTTTGTGCTGAGTTTTCAGACGGCAAGCGCCGCCGTTCCGGAAACCCGGGCTTTTAACCGGTTCATAGAACAGATGGTGAACAAGCACGGTTTCGAGGAAGAAGCGCTCAGAAAACGTTTCAACGCCGTCGAAATTCAGCCGTCCATTCCGGAAGCCATGGCCGCGCCGGCGGAAGCCAAACCCTGGTTCGAGTATCGGGAAATCTTCATGACCGAAGACCGGATAGAGGCCGGCGTGAAATTCTGGCAGAAGAATGAACAGGTGCTTGGAGCCATCGAAAAAAAATACCGGGTTCCGGCGGAAATTCTGGTCGCCATTATCGGCGTGGAAAGCAAATACGGTGAGCAGGCCGGCAAATATCGGGAAATAGACGCGCTGTCCACCCTGAGTTTCGCCTACCCGCCGCGTAGCAAGTTTTTTACCAGGGAACTGGCCAGTTATCTGCTGCTGTGCCGCAAGGCGCATATCAATCCGATGAAGCCGGCTGGCGCCTATAATGGGGCCATGGGGCTGCCGCAATTTATGCCCAGCCGGTTCCAGAGTTTTGCCGTCGATTTTAATCATGACCATAAAAAGGATATCTGGAACGATAGCGCCGATGCCGCCGCCAGCATTGCCAGGTATTTGGCCCACCATGGCTGGCGTAGCGGTGAAGCTGTCGCCTTTCCGGTAAAAGCCCGGAGCGACGCCTATCGGGGAAAGCTCGATTCCAGTCTGAAACCGGATGTGACCATTGCTCAACTGCGCGCCCTGCAAGTCGAGATACCCTCGCAATTGCCGGATGCGGAAACCGTCAAGTTGCTCGGTTTTCAGCATGCGGGCGGCGAAGATCTGTGGATAGGCCTGCACAATTTTTATGTCCTTACCCGGTATCATTCCAGTCCCTTGTACGCCATGGCCGTTTATCAGCTCAGCCAGGTCATAGCCGATCGGAAAAAGGCGTTTAATTCCGCCGCCGAATTACAGCAATAAACTTGATGACCAGACCAGCCAGACAACTCGATGCGGCGACTATCCGCGCAGAATGTAGCGACAGCAGCTATCAGCGCGGGTTAAGCTATTTTTACGCCAAGCGGGTCATCGATTTTCATATCGATCAGGATCAAAGAGACAGTGTAGCCATTTCCGCCAGGGTCAAGGGTTCCAGCGGCGTTCCATATCGGCAGGCGATTACCATTCAATGGCCGCAGGGCGCCCGGCAAGCCTCGATTGAAGGCCACTGTTCGTGTCCGGTCGGCTACAACTGCAAACATGTCGCCGCCGCCTGTCTGGATTATCAGAAACGTTTGCAGACCATGTCGGCATCGGTCAATACCACCGCCTGTTTCGACTGGCTGGAAAGCATGGACGAAACACGCGATGCCGAGTTTAATCCGGGCAATGAGTTTCTGGCCTATATTCTCAAACCCGTTGCCCACAAAAAAGACATTGCGGTCGAGATTCTGATTACCAAGTTCAAAAAAAGCGGCGGCCTGAACAAAGGTCGAACCACGTATTTGAGCCATCTGAACAACACGGTAACCTATAGTTTCAATACGCCGCAGTATATCCAGCCGCAGGATGAAGAGATTATCCAGTTGCTGTACCATCTTCCCAAAACCTATTCCAGCGTGCCTGTCATCAAAGGCCGCGGCGGAGCGTTGGTTCTGGAAACTCTGCTGGATTCCGGGCGGGTCTACTGGCAGAACCTGGAACAGCCGGCGCTGAAAAGCGGCGAGATCAGAGATTTGGATTGCCAATGGCTACAGGATGACCATGGCGATTATCAGCTCAGGGTGCAGGCCAGACCGGCCGGAAGAACGATCCACAGCGATCCGCCTTATTACATAGACGAAGAGCATGGTCTGCTGGGGTTGATCAACTGCCCACATCTAAGCTGCGAGCAATTGAGCAAACTCGGCGATGCGCCGCTGGTGCCGGCGCAATATGCCGAGCAGTTCAGCCAGCGGCTGATTCTGGAATATCCGCATCTGAATTTGCCGACGCCCAAAAAAGTCGAAATCGAAGAGATCGAAAACTTGACCGCCACGCCCTGTCTGAAGCTGCAGGGCGGCGGCGACCGCCATGGCGATTTCACTTACCAGTTGAACCTCGGGTTCGAATATGGCTCATACCGGCTGTCGGCGGGGCATAGCGAAGATTGCTCATCACTGCTGACCGGGCAGGGTTATGTGCGTATCCATCGCGACATGCAATACGAACAGCAATGCATCGCCACTATACTGGATGCCGGTTTCGATATTGTCGCCGCATCGGCCGCGAACGAGCTGCTGTTCTATAGTCCGGGCAACAACAGCCTCGGCAGTGCCCAACGCTGGCACGATTTTATTCATGTCGACCTGCCAGGATTGCGGGAGATGGGCTGGCGGATCGAAATCGATCCCAGTTTCCGGCTGGATTTTCAGACAGCAGGCGAGTGGGAGGCGGAAATTGAAGAAGGCCGCAACGACTGGTTCGAAATGCGCTTCAATATCGACATCAATGGGCAGTCCATGGCGCTGTTGCCGCTGTTGATGCCGGTACTGGAACATTATGAGCCGGACACCCTGCCTGAAACGCTGACCTTGCCGCTGGGCGATCACCGCTTTTTGACGCTGCCCAGCGATAAGCTCAGGCCGTTTCTGGACATATTGTACGAAGTGTTCGGTAATTTCAGTCTCAACGAACAGGGCGGGCTGAATTTGTCGCGATTTGAAGCGGGTAGTCTGGCTGAACTGGAAAACCACAGTTATGGGCTGTTTTCGCTGAAGGGCGGGGAGGCCCTGCGCGAGCTGGGGCGTAAAATTCAGAATTTCAAGGGGATAGCCGATGTCACCCTACCGGAAAACTTCCAGGCCGAACTGCGCAAGTACCAGCAGCAGGGGTTGAACTGGCTGCAATTTCTGCGCGAATATCAGTTCGGTGGCATTCTGGCCGACGACATGGGACTGGGCAAAACCGTGCAGACCTTGGCGCATCTGCTGTTGGAAAAACAAAGCGGCAGAATGGCGGGGCCGTGCCTGATCATAGCGCCGACCAGTCTGATGAGCAACTGGCGGCGGGAAGCCGGACGTTTTACGCCCGATCTGAAGGTGCTGGTATTGCAGGGTATGGATCGCAAGCTGGCGTTCGACCGGATTCAGGACTACGATCTGGTGTTGACCACCTATCCGTTATTACCGCGCGACGAGGAAATTTTGTTGGCGCAGCAGTATTATTATCTGATTCTGGATGAAGCCCAGATCGTCAAGAATCCAAAAGCCAAAGCTGCCAGGATAGTCCGCGCCATCGATACCCAGCATCGTTTATGCCTGACAGGTACGCCGATGGAGAATCATCTGGGGGAATTATGGACCCAGTTCGATTTTCTGATGCCCGGTTTTCTGGGCGACAGCAGTGACTTTAAACGGTTCTACCGCACCCCGATCGAAACGCATGGCGATGCCGAGCAGCGGCAGCGGCTGTCGAAAAGAATCGCCCCCTTCATGCTAAGGCGCAGCAAACAGGACGTGGTTACCGAACTGCCGCCCAAAACCGAGATTGTCCGGGCCGTGGCGCTGGGCCAGAAACAGGCCATGCTCTACGAAAGCATCCGGCTGACCATGGAACACAAGGTACAGCAGGCCATTGCCGAAAAAGGCCTGGCCCGCAGCCACATTACCATCCTGGATGCGCTGCTGAAATTGCGGCAGACCTGCTGCGACCCGCGCACCCTGCCGCTGGCGGAAGCCAAAAAAGTCAAAGAATCCGCCAAACTGGAACTGCTGATGGAAATGCTGCCGGAAATGCTGGCCGAAAGCCGGCGGATTCTGGTGTTTTCGCAATTCACCCGCATGATAGCCCTGATCGAAAAAGAGCTGGATGCCCGCGGCATTCTCTACAGCAAGCTGACCGGCCAGACCCGGCAGCGTGATGAGGCCATAGAACGCTTTAAATCCGGCGCGGCCAATGTGTTTTTAATCAGCCTGAAAGCCGGCGGCGTCGGCCTCAATCTGACCGAAGCCGATACCGTCATCGTTTACGATCCCTGGTGGAATCCGGCGGCGGAAAGTCAGGCCGCCGATCGGGCGCACCGTATCGGCCAGGATAAGCCGGTGTTTGTTTACAAACTGATTACCGAAAACACCGTAGAAGAAAAGATTCTGCTCATGCAGGAGCGCAAACGCGCTCTGGCCCAGGGTCTGTACAATGGCGACAAAAAAGAGGAATCGTTGAGTCTGACTGCTGAAGACCTGACGGCGCTGTTCCAGCCTTTGTAAATGAAGATCAACTTTCAGCAAAAAACAAACACCAAACAATGAGCCACGAATATAACGCCGCCGCCATAGAAGTCCTCAGCGGCCTCGACCCGGTCAGGAAACGGCCCGGCATGTATACCGACACCACCCGCCCCAATCATCTGGTGCAGGAGGTGGTGGACAACAGCGTGGACGAAGCCCTGGCCGGCCATGCCGACTGTATCGATGTCACGCTGTACCGGGACGGTTCCGTGGCTGTGAAGGACAATGGCCGCGGCATGCCGGTGGACATCCATCCCGAACAGGGCATTCCCGGGGTGGAAGTCATCCTCACCCAGCTTCATGCCGGCGGTAAATTCTCCAACAAAAACTATCAGTTTTCCGGTGGTCTGCATGGGGTCGGGGTGTCCGTGGTCAACGCCTTGTCCGAAAGGCTGGAGATCGAAGTCAAGCGCGGCGGCGGCATTTACCGGATGAGTTTCGCCGGTGGCGACAAAGTCAGCGAACTACAGCAGACCGGTGTGGTCGGCAAGCAGAATACCGGCACCGCCGTGCATTTCTGGCCGGACGGCAAATATTTCGATTCCAGCCGGGTGTCGGTCAGCAAGCTCAAGCATGTGCTGCGCGCCAAGGCAGTACTGTGTCCGGGCCTGAAAATCGCGCTACAGGTCGAAGCGCCTGAAGAACATTGCGAGTGGTATTACCAGAACGGTTTGCAGGAATATTTGCTGGACAGGATAGGCGATGTGGAAATTTTTCCGCAGCAGCCGTTCATGGCCAGCATGGCCGCCAGCCATGAGGCCGCGGAATGGGGCATCGTCTGGACGGCGGACAGTCTGCCGGAAACCATAGCCGAAAGCTATGTCAATCTGGTGCCCACCGCCCAGGGCGGCACCCATGTCAACGGCCTGCGCGCCGGTCTGACCGAAGCCATCCGCGAGTTCTGCGATTTTCGCAGCCTGCTGCCGCGCGGCGTCAAAATCGCCCCGGAGGACGTCTGGGAGAATTGTCAGTTTGTGTTGTCCGTCAAGCTGGAAGACCCGCAATTTTCCGGGCAGACCAAGGAAAGGCTCAGCTCGCGGGAATGCGTCGCCTTTGTTTCCGGCATCGCCAAGGACAGTTTCAGCCTGTGGCTGAACCAGCATCCGCAGGAAGGCGAGAAAATCGCCGAAATCATTCTGACCAGCGCCCAGAAGCGGCTGAAAGCCGGTAAAAAAGTTATCCGCAAAAGAATCACCAGCGGCCCGGCGTTGCCCGGCAAGCTGGCCGACTGTTCGGCCCAGGACATCAATCGTACCGAGCTGTTTCTGGTGGAGGGCGACTCGGCCGGCGGCTCGGCAAAACAGGCCCGCGATCGCGAGTTTCAGGCCATCATGCCTTTGCGCGGCAAGATACTCAATACCTGGGAAGTGGATTCGGCGGAAGTCATGGCTTCGCAGGAAGTGCATGACATTGCCGTGGCGCTGGGCATCGAACCCGATAACCGGGAGCTGCAAAATCTGCGTTACGGCAAAATCTGTATTCTGGCCGACGCCGACTCCGACGGCAATCACATCGCTACCCTGATCTGCGCCTTGTTCTACCGGCATTTTTCCGCGCTGGTAGAGGCTGGGCATGTCTATGTCGCCATGCCGCCGCTATACCGGATCGATGTCGGTAAAAGAGTTTTTTACGCGCTGGACGAATCCGAACGTCAGGGGGTGCTGGCGCGGATAGAAGCCGAAAAACTCAGCGGCAAGGTCAATATCCAGCGCTTTAAAGGTCTGGGCGAAATGAACCCCTCGCAATTGCGGGAAACCACCATGAACCCTGACACCCGCCGGCTGGTGCAATTGACGGTGGCCGAAAACGACGACACCCGTGAACAGATGGATTTGCTGTTGGCGAAAAAACGCGCCGGGGACAGAAAAGTCTGGCTGGAAGACAAGGGCAATCTGGCTGAAGTCTGACCGATTTATCCGGGTGGCTTAAGACACTGTTCCGGCGGCGAGCCGCGTAGCATTGCAGAAAGCGCATCCCCCCACATTTGCGCTATTTTCGTATAGAATCTGTCGTTTTAAGTTAATCTGGAGGAGTGCTGGGTGAGTCTTCTAACCATTCTGGAATTTCCCGATAGGCGGTTACGCACCGTTGCGGCGGAGGTTCATAATGTCGACGCCGGTATCAAAAGTCTGATCGACGACATGCTGGAAACCATGTATGCGGCAAAAGGGGTAGGGCTGGCCGCTACCCAGGTCAATGTCCACAAGCGAATAATCGTCATGGATGTCAGCGAGGACAAGGACGCCCCCATTTGCCTGATCAACCCGGTCATCATCGAACAGGCGGGTGAGGAGGAAACCGAGGAAGGCTGTCTGTCCGTTCCCGGTTTTTTTGAAAAAGTCAGCCGCGCCGAGCAGGTCACGGTGCAGGCCCTGAACCGGGAAGGCAAATCTGTGCAATTGATTGCCCAGGGGCTGTTGGCAGTGTGTATCCAGCACGAAATGGATCATCTGCTCGGCAAACTGTTTGTGGATTACCTGACGGTTTTCAAACGCAACAGAATCAAGGCCAAGCTGGAAAAAATCCATAAGGCGCAAGGCGTCAGGGACTAAGCATGAAAATTATTTTTGCCGGAACGCCGGAGTTTGCGGTACCCAGCCTGCAGGCGCTGCTGGATTCGCCGCATCAGGTTTGCGCTGTTTACACCCAGCCCGACCGCCCGGCTGGTCGCGGCCGTAAACTCGCCGCCAGTCCGGTCAAGGAATTGGCGCTTGCCGCCGGCATTCCGGTCTATCAGCCGGAAAATTTCAGCCAGTCTGCCGATATTGCCGGCATCGCCAGCCTGAATCCTGACCTGATGGTGGTGATCGCCTACGGCCTGATTCTGCCGCAGGCTGTGCTGGATATTCCCGTGAAGGGCTGCCTCAATGTGCATGGTTCGCTGCTGCCCCGCTGGCGGGGAGCCGCGCCCATACATAGGGCTGTGATGGCCGGAGACGCCATGACCGGCGTCACCATCATGAAGATGGTCAAAAAACTGGATGCCGGCGATATGCTGTATAAAGCCGAATACCCGATAGCGGCGGACGCCACCTCCGGCAGTCTGCACGACATTCTGGCCGAGCTTGGCGCCAGCAGCCTGCTACAGGTAATCGGCCAAATCGAATGCGGCGAAATGGTGACCGAAGCGCAGGATGAAGCGCAGGTTACCTACGCACACAAACTGGAAAAAAATGAAGCCCAACTGGACTGGTCGCAGAGTGCGGCGGTGCTGGACAGAAAAATCCGCGGCCTCAATCCCTGGCCTGTGGCCCAGACCCTGTTCAAGGGCGAGATCCTTAGGATATGGCGCGCGGCGGTGGCGGAGGGTGGCGACACGCTGCCGCCCGGCGTGGTCAGTTGCGCCGGGCAGACGCTGGATGTCGGCGCCGGCCAGGGTATATTGCGGCTGCTGGAAGTACAGCTTCCCGGCGGCAAACGCATCGCCGCCAAGGATTTTCTGAATGCGCATCAGGCCGACGGCATCGTGCTGGGCTCATGAATTTACGCAACCATGCCGCACAGATTCTGTCGAAAGTCCTGGGCGAAGGGCAATCGCTGACACGGGCGCTGGCCGCCGGGTTTCCCGCGATCCGGGAAAGCAAGGATCGGGCTTTTGTGCAGGCCTTATGCTACGGCGTGATCAGACAATATTATCAACTGGATTTCATACTGGGCCGGCTGCTTGGCAAACCCATCAAACAGAAAGACATCGATATCAGGGCGCTATTACTGATTGGTCTGTATCAACTGCAATACATGCGGGTCAAATCCCATGCCGCCGTTTCGGAAACCGTAGCGGCTTGCAAACACAAGCCCTGGGCCAAAGCCTTGGTCAATGCCGTGTTGCGCCAGTATCTGCGTGATGCGCAAGCCCTGCAGCAGGCCTGCGGCGACGATCCGCAGGCCGCCGTCAATCACCCGGACTGGATCGTGGCCCGGCTGAAACAGTGCTGGCCGGAACAGGCGGCGGATTTGCTGGCCGCCAACGACCAGCCGCCGCCCATGGCCTTACGGGTGAATTTGTTACAGGGTAGCCGCCACGACTATCTGGAATTGCTGAACGAACAGGGCATGGCCGCCCATCCGGCCAAATTCTGCGAAACTGGTCTGCTGCTGGAGCAGCCTGTCGGCGTTGAGCTATTGCCGGGCTTCGAAACCGGCCGGGTATCCGTACAGGACATCGCCGCGCAACTGGCGGCCGGACTGCTGGACGCGCAACCCGGCCAGCAGGTGCTGGATCTGTGCGCCGCGCCAGGCGGCAAAACCGCCGCCATTCTGGAAAGCCAGCCTCAATTGCAGGCGCTGCTGGCCGTTGACGTGGATGAGCAGCGGTTGCGGCGGGTCACGGAAAACCTGTGGCGGCTGCATTTACAGGCCGAAGTGTTGGCGGCGGACGCCGCTGTGCCGGAAAGCTGGGCGCAAGGCCGCCGCTTTCACAGAATACTGCTGGATGCGCCCTGTTCGGGTTTTGGGGTGATCCGCCGCCACCCGGATATTAAAATATTGCGCAGAGACAGCGATATAGCGGCGCTACAGGCCCTGCAAGCCAGGATACTCGACGCAGCCTGGTCATTGCTGTTGCCCGGCGGGGTGCTGCTTTATGCCACCTGCTCGGTACTGAAGCAGGAAAACGAGGAACAGATAGCCCAATTCCTGGCTCGGCGCGCCGACGCCCTGGAAATACCCATAACCGCCGGCTGGGGTCAGGCCAGGCCGCATGGCCGGCAGATACTGACCGGCGACAGCGGGATGGATGGATTCTATTATGCCCGACTCGGTAAACAGGCTTAGTTTCCGCTTGCTACTGTGTGTGCTGCTATGGCCGTTGCCGGCGGCGGCCCTGGATTATGCCGCCCGCATCCGCTATGCGGATCTGGTGGAAACCGCCGACGGCTACAGCCTTAAAACCGAAATCGCCTACCGGCTTAGCCCCACTGCCCGGGAAGCCCTGCACAAGGGCGTACCGCTGGCCTGGGACGTGAAGGTCGAGATCGATCGGGTAGGGCTATTGTGGAACGCCACGGTCTATCGGAAGACGCTGTCCTACAGCCTGCAGTTTCACGCCCTGCTCAATCAATATGAAGTAAAAACCCCCGGACAGTCGGAAATGTTTCTCAGCCTGGGTACGGCTTTGAATTTCATGGCCCTGCTGCAGGATGAGGTCAATATAGACAACAAGCTGTTGCAACCCGGTCAGCGCTATCAGCTCAGGCTTAAAACCCGCTTCAACAGGGAACTGTTGCCCATTCCGCTACGGCCTGTCGCCTATCTCGACAGCGAGTGGTTTTTATCCAGTAACTGGTTTGTATGGCCTATTCAAAAATAAAGCTGCCGGTCAGCCTCTCCATCGTCATCCTGTTCGGCTTCGTCATGCTGTCCCTGCAATTGATGAGTAGCGCTACCCAGGAGTCCTCGCAACTGGGGGAAATGTATTCCTGGCTGCTGGTCATCAACACCCTGGGTTCCATCATCCTGTTGGGGCTGGTGGCGGTCAACGCCTATTCGCTGATCCGGGAACTGAAAAAAAAGGAAGCCGGCTCCAGGCTCACCACCCGGATGGTGTCCTTATTTGTATTGCTGGCCCTGGCCCCGGCGGCCATCGTGTTCTATTTTTCGGTGCAGTTCCTGCATCAGGGCATCGATAGCTGGTTCAACGTGGAAATAGACCGGGCCATGGACGACGCCCTGGAGCTTAGCCAGTCCTCGCTGGCGCAACGCATGAACTGGCATATCAAGCAGACCCGGCAGATGGCCGCGCAGTTGCAGGATAAATCGGAAACCCATATCGCCCTGGAAGTCGGCAATTTATGGAGCGACTCTGGAGCGATGGAAATCTCGGTATTTACCAATCAGGGCCATATTCTGGCTTCCAGCAGCGCCAACCCCAGCGAGATTCTGCCGCATCTGCCCGACGAACAGGTCTGGCTGCAACTCAAACAGAATCAGGAGTATTTTGCCTACGACCCGGGCGATAACGACGAAATGCTGGTGCGGGTCATCGTGCCCATCCAGCGCGATCAGAGCCGTTACCTGCAAGTGCTGTATCCGGTGCCGGTGCGGGTGACGGATCTGGCCGATTCCATCGAGTTCGCCTTTATCCGCTATCAGGAGATGACTTTTCTGCGCGATTCCCTGAAGACCAGTTTTTCGCTGATTCTGCTGTTGGTGCTGTTGCTCAGCATGCTGGCCTCTATCTGGGTGGCCTTCATCATTATCCGCAACATCGTGGCCCCGGTTAAGGAGCTGGTAAAAGGCACCCAGGCCGTGGCCAGTGGCGACTATCAGCAGCAACTGCCGGTCATGAGCCGCGACGAGCTGGGCTTTCTGGTGGAATCCTTCAACCAGATGACTCGGCGCATCGCCCGCTCCCGCGACGAAACCCGCTCCGCCGGCCTGGAAGTGGAAAATCAGCGCGCCTATCTGGAAACCATACTCGCCAATCTCACAGCCGGCGTTATCAGTTTCGACGCCGCGTTCACTATCCGCACCGCCAATCAGGCCGCCTATCGCATCCTGCATATTCCAGTCAGCCATTTTGTCGGCCAGACCCTGCTGACGCTGGCGGAGAAACACGCCGAGCTGGCGGAAATGCTGGCCAGCATCCAGCGCCTGCTGGAAAAGGCCGACGATATCTGGGAGCAACGCATCGTTTTTCTGGGGCCGAACGGCCGCCAGGAACTGCTGTGCCGCGGCACGCCGCTGTTTCAGCAGAACGGCAGCCGCACCGGCGCGGTGGTGGTGTTCGACGATGTCACCGATCTGATCCAGGCCCAGAAAAACGCGGCCTGGGGCGAAGTGGCGCGGCGGCTGGCCCATGAAATCAAAAATCCGCTGACCCCTATCCAGTTGTCGGCCGAGCGCCTGCAACACAAGCTTGCCAGGGAGCTGTCCGAAAATTCGGCGGAATTTCTGCAACGCGGCACCCGCACCATCGTCCAGCAGGTAGAAGCCATGAAGCGCATGGTGGATGATTTCTCCGAATACGCCCGGCCCTCCAAGAAACAGGTGGAAGTCATCAATCTCATCGATCTGATTCAGGAAGTGCAGGCGCTTTATACCCCGTCCGGCGTGGTGTTCGGCTCTACGTTTCCTGTCGGCGCGGTCAATGTGGAAGCCGATCCGGTCAGCCTGCGCCAGGTGCTGCACAATCTGATCAAAAACGCCATGGAAGCCACCAGCGGCCCGTGCCATATCGAGATAAAAATTACCCGGGTCAGCCGCAACAACGTAGAGTATGTCGAACTGGGCATCTATGACAATGGCAACGGTCTGAACGCTGAACAGATCGAGACCATATTTGAGCCCTATGTCACCAGCAAGAACAAGGGCACCGGGCTGGGACTGGCTATCGTCAAGAAGATCGTCGAAGAACATGGCGGCGCGATCTGGGTGGATACATCATATAATGGTGGGGCCGGATTTATTCTGCAACTGCCGGTTTTTGAATTTGGAATTGGATAATGAACAAACAAGCGCCTTACATTCTGGTTGTGGACGACGAACAGGGCATCCGGCAACTGGTCTCGGAAATTCTGGAAGACGAAGGTTATGAAGTGGCAATGGCCGAGAACGCTGCCGAAGCCCGAAAGCTGAAGCAGCAGCGTATGCCGCAACTGATCCTGCTGGACATCTGGATGCCGGATAGCGACGGCATCACCCTGCTCCGCGAATGGGTGGCGGAAGACGACGCCCTGTGCCCGGTGATCATGATGTCCGGCCACGCCTCTGTGGAATCGGCGGTGGAAGCTACCCGGCTGGGCGCGTACGATTTTCTGGAAAAACCGCTGTCGCTGGCCAAACTGCTGCTGATTGTGGAGCGGGCGCTGGAAACCAGCTCCCTGCAACGTGAAAACGCCGGGCTCAAGCAGCAGTTGATGATAGGTGTCGATCCGGTTGGTAAAAGCGCGGTCATCGAGCGCACCAAGGACAAGGTCAAGCGCCTGGCGCAGCATGACGCCAGAGTGCTGTTCGTCGGCGAAGCCGGGGTGGGCAAGGAGATGTTCGCCCGTTATCTGCATAACAATAGCCCGCACCGCGACGGCTCGTTCGTGGATGTTTCGGTCGGCAGTATTTCCCCGGAAAACGCCGCCGTGGAATTTTTCGGGCGCGAGGACAATGGTAGAATCTACCGCGGCCTGCTGGAACAGGCGCATCGCGGTACGCTGTTTCTGGGTGAAATTGGCGGCATGGATCCCGAAACCCAGGCCCGGCTGCTCAGCGCCCTGGAATCCAGCTCCTTTCTCCGCGTCGGCGGCAGCCAGACGGTGCGCGTCGACGTGCGGGTGGTCGCCTCCACGCGCATGTCGCTGGATGAGGAAGTCAACCGCGGCCGGTTTCGTCAGGATCTTTATTACCTGCTCAACGTGGTGACCCTGGAAATTCAGCCGCTACGCGAGCATAGCGAGGATGTGCCGGCGCTGCTGAATTTTTATGCCGACCATTTCTATCTACAGGAAAAGCTGCCGTTCCGGCGCTTTTCCATGGCGGCCCAGAATTATCTGCGCAATTACAACTGGCCCGGCAATGTCCGCGAATTGCGCAATCTGGTGCAGCGGTTGATGATACTCGGCGCGGGTGACGATATCGAACTGGACGAAGTCAAGGTCGCGCTGGGTTCGATTGCCGAGCAACCTAAACTGGGCGTGAATGTGCCGGAGTTTTTTAACCTGCCCCTGAAAGAGGCCAGGGATCATTTTGAAAAATCCTATCTGGAATACCATTTTGAAAAAGCAGGCGGCAGCGTTGCCAAGCTGGCCTCGGCCATCGGCATGGAGCGCACCCATCTTTACCGCAAGCTGCATTCGCTGAAGATCAAGTTATAAGGCGGCGGTCGGCAGGCCAGGGCTGGCTGCCGATGGCTTTAATTTTGTCCATCTGCTCTTTAGCGGCTGAATAGTTGCAAAAACATAAATAAATTTGAAGTAATTGACATATTTTAGTAAAATGCCTCTTTTTTACACACAGCCTTAATAGATAAGAAGCAAAGATGAAAACATTTAGTGCAAAACCCGCGGAAGTAAAACGCGATTGGTTCGTAATTGATGCAGAAGGCAAGACCCTGGGTCGCCTTGCTACAGAAATTGCACGACGTCTTCGCGGCAAACATAAACCCGAATACACTCCTCATGTTGATACCGGTGATTACATCATCGTCATCAATGCCGAGAAAGTTGGCGTCACCGGCAACAAAGAAACAGACAAAATGTACTATCGCCACACCGGCTATGTTGGTAACATGAAATCTGCATCGCTGGGCAAACTCAGACAGACCTTTCCAGACCGCATCATTACCACAGCCGTGCAGGGCATGCTGCCTAAAAACTCATTAGGTCGCGCCATGTTCAAAAAATTAAAAGTTTACGCAGGTACCGAGCACGGTCATCAGGCTCAGCAACCCAAAGTTTTAGAATTTTAAGCAGAGATAGTATTTATGGCAGCTCAATATTACGGAACAGGCCGTCGCAAAAGTGCGGTAGCGCGTGTCTACGCCACAGTAGGCACAGGAAAATTTACTATCAACAAACTGCCTGTGGAGCAATACTTCGGTCGTAAAACCGACGAAATGATTGCGAAACAGCCTTTGGAATTGCTGGGTAAAACCACCGATTTCGATATCAACATCATCGTCACAGGCGGTGGCCCATCCGGCCAGGCCGGCGCTATCCGCCACGGTCTGACCCGCGCGCTGATGGTTTTTGACGAAGAACTCAGATCGCCGCTAAGAAAAGCCGGTTACGTTACCCGCGACGCACGCGAAGTGGAACGTAAAAAAGTCGGTCTGCACAAAGCCAGAAAACGTCCTCAGTACTCCAAACGTTAAGCGTTCGCTTACCGGGAACGGAAAAAAAGCCGCAATTTGCGGCTTTTTTTATGTCCGGGGCAGAGTAAGCCTGTGCTTAAAAAAATTACTCCAGAACCGCCTCGACCGGAATGGTAACATTCATATCGTCGCTCACATAAGGCGCATATTTGCCCATGTTAAACTCGGTGCGGCTGATCACCGTGCTGGCGTTGGCCCCGCAGGCGTCTTTTTTCAAAACCGGATGCGGCATGCACTGGAATGATTCGACTTTCAGCGTCAGCGGTTTGCTGATGCCTTTCAACGTCAAAACCCCATCCACCGCAACCAGTTTATCGCCTTCGAATTTCAGTTTGTCGGAACTGAATTTGGCGGTCGGATATTTTGCGGTATCCAGAAAATCAGGCCCCTGGATATGTTCGTTAAACAGCGGCACGCCAGTATCCACCGAAGTGGTATCGACAGTTACCTCCACCGAACCGGTTTTGGCCTGCCTGTCGATGACGATTTTGCCGCTGGTCTTGTCGAAGCGACTGGATTGGGTCGAAAAACCGAAATGGCTGTAGGAAAAACGCGGCAAAGTGTGGGAACCCTCGATCATATAGGTTTCCGGCGCGGCTAGTGCGCTGCCGGCAAATGCGGCCAGCAAGGGTAAAAGTGCGATAGGTTTCATGGTAAAACTCCGAGTGTGATTAAAAAAGTTGTGCTTGTTCCGAGAGCCGCCGAATATGGCGGTTTCACGCGGCCAGCAACGCCGCAAGCTGCGAGCGGGCGTTGAGCAGAGCCTGCTGTTTCGTATCCTCGCCCATGTTCAGCCCTTCGGCATAAATGAATTCCACCGCTGTTATCCCCAGGAACCCCAGAAAATCCCGCAGAAATGCGCTTTGGGTGTCCAGAGGCGTACCGGCATACATACCGCCACGGGCGGCGAACACATAGGCTTGTTTGCCGGTTAGCAGCCCTTCCGGGCCGTTTTCGGTGTAACGGAAGGTTATCCCGGCTCGGGCGATTCGGTCAAAATAGGCTTTCAGTGTCGAAGGAATGCCAAAATTGTATAGCGGCAGGCCGATGACAATAATATCCGCCTGGCGGATTTCATCGATCAGCGCGTCCGATTCGGCAATCAGCGCCAGTTGTTCCGGCGTGCGGTGTTCGGCCGGGGTAAAATAGGCCGTAACCCGTCCGGCGTCCAGGTGCGGCAGTGGCTCGGCCGCCAGATCGCGGACGATGAGCCGCGCATCGGGGTTTTTAAGCCGCCAATGATCGACAAATTCATCGGCAAGCTGGCTGGAATGGCCGGCAGCGGAAAAAATGCTGGAATTGAGCTGTAGCAAGGTAGTCATGGTGGTCTCCGTGGTGGACTGAATGAAAAGTGGTTACTGTTCGGCGTATTTTAAAGTTAGTTAAAAAAAACAATAAGTTATGGGATGAAAGGCCTGCCGATAAGAACAGCGTATCTTCGTCTTAAATACGCTGTTATTTAACTTCTAATTAAAGCGATAAAAAAGCATAATAATCAGCTAATTTTTATCCAATTTTTAGATAGGTTTTTATGAATCCGCACATCACTCTGGAACAATGGCGAGCATTGATCGAAGTCGTGGAGGCTGGCGGCTACGCGCAGGCGGCGGAAAAACTCTGCAAAAGCCAGTCCGCCGTTAGCTACGCAGTGCAGAAAATAGAATCCATGCTGGGCGTCAAAGCTTTCGGCATTCAGGGCCGCAAGGCGGTTCTGACGCCGACCGGGCAGATGCTTTACCGCAGGGCGCTGGCTTTGGTGGATGAAGCCAGCGCGCTGGAACAGGCGGCGCACAATCTGTCGGCGGGTTGGGAACCGGTTATCACCCTGGCTGCGGAAATTCTTTTCCCCACCGACCTGTTGCTGAACAGTCTGGCGCGTTTCGGTCAGGAAAGTCCGGGCACGCGGATAGAGGTCATAGAATCGGTGCTGGGCGGCACCTCGGAGGCGCTGACCGGCGGCGGTGTGGATCTGGCCATTTCCCCGCAACTGCCGCCGGGATTCATGGGCAATATGCTGATGCGCATCCGCCTGCTGGCGGTGGCGCATGCCGACCACCCCCTGCATCATCAGGGCCGGGAATTGAGCTATCGGGATTTGCGGGCGTACCGGCATGTGGTGGTGCGCGATTCCGGGCCAAAGCGCGATCAGCGCGCGGTATCGGTCGAGATAGACCAGCGCTGGACAGTCACTCAGGTCGCTACCTCGATCAGGGCAATCTGCATGGGACACGGTTTTGCCTGGCTGCCGGAAGAGGATATCCGGGAAGAACTGCGCAGCGGCCTACTAAAACCCTTGCCGCTGCGCGAAGGCGGCAGCCGCGAAGCGCCGCTGTATTTGATTCAGGCCAATCCGGATTTTGCCGGGCCGGGGGTCAAACGGCTGACCGAAATTTTGAAGGAACTGGCCGCCTGCCGGAACAATTGGTAAGCCGGAAGAATTCGGCTTCGGCGCAACACCGAAGCAACATCTTCATAAAGGTGAGAAAGCGCTCATTAAAGAGAAAGCCGTGCCGATTGATTGGTCACCCGCCAAACGTCGGCAAAAGGACATTGACGCCACCTGAACGAAAAAGCATGGCAAATCATACTTTGGGTATAAGGTCTCTGCCAACGCAGACAAACGCTACAAGCTGAAATAGCCAAAACACGCGCCCGAGTTGAACATGTCTTTGCCAGCCTGGAGCAGATGGGCGGCAAAGGCATACGTTGTATCGGGCTGGAACGAGCCACTTTGCAACTGAATTTCAAAGCGGCTACCTATAATTTGCGCCGTCTTTGCAGCTTAAAGACCTGCGGAATAACCCCCGCTTTTGCATTTTAGCAGGCAAAGTGCGCCTGAAATCGTCAAAAAAGGCGATTTCAGCTTAAAAATAGCCTGAAAAAGGGCAAATTTATGGTCACAAATCTGTTTTTTAGAGTGTCACTGAATTTTGTGCGCAGCATTTATAGCTATTTAGCCGGTTTTTCGAGATGCCCTGTAGTTTTTAAGTGCAAAAATTAGTGCTTCGCAAACCTAACAATATCGGCACTAGAATCCATGTCGATCATGGCGACACCTAGGTCTTCAGCCATCTTTCTAACCTCATCAAAAGGATCAAATGCAGCGCCTTCGATTGGCGTTTTAACTCTGTAAGCAAATAGAACTTCCTTTGGCTCGATGAAATCAAATCAGCAGAGGAGTTCGACTTTAGATAACCCTTCGCGGCCATGATCGATCATTGCGGTAGCATCGTTATGCAAGAAGTGAATCGGTTTGATAGCTTTCCGGCGATCACTTTTACGCACAAAAGGAAAAGTTGCCTTGTATCGATCTGCATCGCCAATGACGTCAGTTTTGTAGAGTTCGCTCAGGTTATGCTTTGCCAGCAATTCTTTAACCTGTTTTTTCATGTTTTCTTCGTAACTAGGATCTTTCGCAAAACTGTGCTGAATGTAATGCTCAAACAGTTCTTCCACCTTGGCTATCGGATCATCGCAGAATAAAACCCTGCTCTCGCTAAATCGAATAATATCTTCACGGCCACGAGTTAACTCAGCGTACAGGTCGGCATTGATCCGCCCATCCAAATCATAAAACCTTTTGATGCGTTCGATTTCGGCTTTGACAATTTTTACCGTATAACCAAACACATCCGTATCCAAGGGATAGAAAAAGTTGGTAATCCGTTTGTGCTGACGGCTATCTAATAGCCTAAATTCCAGACGCCTAGACCCAATTGCAAACAATACCACGCCGATATTGGCGAATTCCTGTGTTTCAGCAAAAGGCTGAAAACGAATTATGCTGTATTTGCAAATTTGTCTGTTTATGGCATTTTTAACCAAAGATTACCGTTAGCATCATCGGTCAGGCGTTGGATGTGATTGTCAGGATTAAAAATAGAGCAGTCAATGTTATACTTCAGCCATTCCGGAGGGACTTTATTCCATGCTGATTGCCAAATGTCCAGTGCCATTTTCATCCGCACTTCAAACGATTGCTTCTCTATAAAATCATCCGGTTTGTTACAGAGTTCGGATTTAAACACATGTGTACCCCAAAAGCTTTTCCGGCTAAAAGCAGAATCAAAAATAATATTATTATTAATAACATACAGTTTTTATTCGTCAGGTTTCCATAACAAATTAGGATTGCCACCCAGTTCGGTCAGTGTTCGGTCTTCATGCTCAACCCATAAATCGAAAAGTAACACCTCAAGCCTCGTTGTTTTGGCAATGTACGGAATAGTTTCAAATTTGAGCTCGGTAACTGATGGAATCCGCTTGGAAGCAAAGACATACCCACTTTTCAGTTTTGAGGCCTCCAAGCCATCATAAGCACCCACCAATGCATCAGCCAAATAGGCAAGCTGAAACTCTGGCACAGGTAAGCCGAAGGCTTGAGCCAGATTTGCTCCCATCTATTCTTTTTCAGAATGCTCCGCACCATCCCTAACTCTTCGGCGGCATGCGATACCTTTATCGACGTGACCACCTAATCGCCCGGAACATGACCAGGTGTTATCTTTCGACCAGACCAGCGTAAACGCTATGGAGCCCACGATAGCTGATCAATCAGTGAGTGCCAGCTAATAAATCAAGTCCAAGAACTCCGTCCGTAAACAAAACGTATCCGCCGGCGCAACCAGCGCGCCGCACAAATCAGGAAACAGGGCCTGATCCGGCGACAGTTCGCGTACCTGCCAGTCATCTGCTGCGCCGCATTCGGCCGGGACGCTGGCAAATTCCAGGCCGGTCGGCATGTCCAGTTCGCATTGCTCCATACCCAGAGCCAGGCCGCGGCCTACTGCTTTGACAAAAGCTTCCTTTTTGGTCCATAGCTGGTAAAACAGTTGTTGCCGCCGAGGTTCGGGCAGGGATTGCCAGATTGCGAATTCCTGCCGGGAAAAACAGCGTTCGGCGATGGCTTCCAGGCCGGGGCGGGGGCGGACGCGTTCGATATCCACCCCGATTCGCGCCAGATCGGAGACCGCAATCGCCAGCCAGTCGCCGGAGTGCGACAGATTAAAATGCAGCGGCTGGCCGATAAGTTCGGGTTTGCCATGCGGGTTGCGGTTGAAGCGCAGCCCGGCCGGGTCGGCTGCCAGGTAATGTCCCAGGGTATTGCGCAGCATGCCGCGCACCGCGATGTAGCGGTCGCGCAGCAGCAAGGTTTTAAAGTCTTGCGCCCTGAGCCGTTCTTCACTGTCCAAAAATGCCGCAAGTTGTTGTATAGTCTTTTCGTCTGCCGGCAGCTTGCTCAGCCGGATATCCACAAAATGCATTGCTTGCCTCGAAATTCGCCGATTGTCTTGTGCTGTCCGTATCTGCACCCGGTTGTCAGTGTAACCGCAAATTGGTCGGAAACCCTACAATCCATCGGTAAAAGCCTTGGTTTTTCTTGACGAAACAGCATAAAGACAGTAGTTTATTCAACCTTTTTGGAAAACAGCCATTCGCGGCCCAAAACCGCAATCCGGCAGGATTTCCAGACAGCTTTTTCAGGTGCAGTTGTTTTTTTCGAGGGCGTTAAATTGGAACTCAGTGGCGGACAAATTCTTGTCCAATGTCTTAAAGACGAAGGTGTCGAATTTGTATTCGGCTATCCCGGCGGCTCGGTGCTGCACATCTACGATGCGATTTTTCATCAGGATGATGTCAAACATATTCTGGTGCGGCACGAGCAGGGGGCCACTCATTCGGCGGATGCCTATGCGCGGGCGACAGGCAAGCCGGGCGTGGTGCTGGTTACCTCCGGCCCGGGCGCAACCAATGCGGTGACCGGTATCGCGACGGCCTATATGGATTCGATTCCCATGGTCATCCTCTCCGGGCAGGTGCCTTCGCCGGTGATCGGCAGCGACGCCTTTCAGGAAGTCGATACGGTGGGCATTACCCGGCCCTGCGTCAAACACAATTTTTTGGTGAAGGATGTCAACCAGTTGGCGGAAACCATCAAAAAAGCCTTTTATGTCGCCTCGACGGGGCGTCCGGGGCCTGTTTTGGTCGATATTCCCAAGGATATTACCGATCCCAACATCAAAGTGCCGTATCACTATCCTAAAAAAGTCAGTATGCGCTCCTATAATCCGGTGGTGGTTGGCCATAAGGGCCAGATCAAAAAAGCGGTGGAAATGCTGCTTGCCGCACGGCGGCCGATTATTTACTCCGGCGGCGGGGTGATACTGGGCGAGGCCAGCCGCGAGCTGACCGAACTGACGCGTTTGTTGGGCTACCCGATTACCAATACCCTGATGGGGCTTGGCGGTTATCCGGCCACCGACAAACAGTTTGTCGGCATGCTGGGCATGCACGGCACTTACGAAGCCAATATGGCGATGCATGAAAGCGACGTGATCCTGGCGGTCGGCGCGCGTTTCGACGACCGGGTGACCGGCAAGCTCGACGAATTTTGCCCGTACGCCAAAATCATTCATATCGATATCGATCCGGCCTCCATCTCGAAAACCGTCCGGGTGGACATTCCCATCGTCGGCGATGTCAAGCCGGTGCTGGAGCTGATGATAGAGTTGATCAAAGACAACAAACACATACAGCCCAAGCCGGTGCTGGATGCCTGGTGGGAGCTGATCAATAGCTGGCGCGATGTAAAATGCCTGGAATATGACCGCAACAGCCCGCTGATCAAGCCGCAGTATGTGGTGGAACAGCTTTATCAGGTCACCCGTGGCGACGCCTATATCACTTCCGATGTCGGCCAGCATCAGATGTACGCGGCGCAGTTCTATCCGTTCGACAAGCCCCGGCGCTGGATCAACTCCGGGGGCCTTGGCACCATGGGTTTCGGCCTGCCTGCCGCCATCGGCGTCAAGCTGGCGTTCCCGGACGCAGATGTCGCCTGCATCACCGGCGAGGCCAGCATCCAGATGTGCATACAGGAACTGTCGACCGCATTGCAATTTAATGCGCCGGTTAAAATCGTCAACCTTAATAACCGCTATATGGGCATGGTGAGGCAGTGGCAGGAATTTTCCTATCAGAGCCGTTACTCGCAGTCTTATATGGACACCATCCCGGATTTCGTCAAACTGGCTGAGGCTTACGGGCATGTCGGCATACTGGTGGAAAAACCGGAAGATGTGCGCGGCGCGCTGGAAGAGGCGTTTAAACTGAAAGACAGAACCGTTTTTCTGGATTTTATAACCGACCGAACCGAAAACGTATATCCCATGATAGAAGCAGGCAAGGGCCACCACGATATGAAGCTGCGCGTTGCGCCGGGCGCGCCGGCGGACAGGGAGCTATCATAATGAGACATATCATTTCCATTTTAATCGAAAACGAATCCGGAGCCCTGTCGCGGGTGTCCGGTTTATTCTCGGCGCGTGGTTATAATATCGAATCGCTGACCGTAGCCCCCACGGAAGATCCGACCCTGTCGCGGATGACGCTGGTGACCCGCGGCAATGACGAAATCATCGAACAGATCACCAAGCAGCTTAACAAGCTGATCGACGTGGTAAAACTCATCGATCTGGCGGAAGCGGTGCATCTTGAGCGGGAGCTGATGCTGGTCAAGATCAAGACCACCCAGGAAAGCCGTGAGGAAGTGAAAAGCATGGTCGAGATTTTTCGCGGGAAGATCATCGATGTGACGCCAAACAGCTATGTGGTTGAAATGACTGGACAATCAAGTAAGCTGGACGCCTTTGTGCAAAGTTTTGCCGAAGGCAGTATTATCGAAGTGGTGCGCTCCGGGCCGACCGGCATTTCCAGAGGCGAGAAGGGCCTGCATCTGTAACCGCGCCGGGAGTCCGCTCCCGGATAATTTGAATTTATTGCACGGCAAAAACCGGCGGGGCAGGGCGGTAAAATCCGCGTCGCCCTGCCGCCGTAAACCCCATTACAAACCAGCAACGAGAAAAACTATGCAAGTTTATTACGACAAAGACGCCGACCTTTCTGTTATCAGAAGCAAGAAAGTAGCCATCATCGGTTATGGATCACAGGGTCACGCCCATGCCAACAACCTGAAAGACTCCGGCGTCGAAGTGGTTGTCGGCCTGCGCGCCAGTTCGGCGTCCGTCGCCAAAGCCACCGCCTGCGGCCTGACTGTAAAAGATGTGCCGGAAGCGGTCGCCGGCGCCGATGTGGTCATGATCCTGACCCCGGACGAATTTCAGGCGCAACTGTACAAAACCGAAATCGAACCCAACATCAAACCGGGCGCGGCGCTGGCGTTCGCGCACGGTTTCTCCATCCTGTTCAATCAGGTCGTGCCGCGCGCCGATCTGGACGTGATCATGATCGCCCCCAAGGCCCCTGGCCATACCGTGCGTTCCGAATTCGTCAAGGGCGGCGGCATTCCCGATCTGATCGCCATTCATCAGGACGCTTCCGGTCAGGCCAAGGCCGTCTGTCTGTCCTATGCCTCGGCTATCGGCGGCGGCCGTTCCGGCATTATCGAAACCACGTTCCGTGATGAAACCGAAACCGATCTGTTCGGCGAACAGGCTGTGTTGTGCGGCGGTGCGGTGGAATTGGTCAAAGCCGGGTTCGAAACGCTGACCGAAGCCGGCTATCCGCCGGAAATGGCGTATTTCGAATGTCTGCATGAACTGAAGCTGATCGTGGATCTGATGTACGAGGGCGGTATCGCCAACATGAACTACTCCATTTCCAACAATGCCGAGTACGGCGAATACGTTACCGGCCCGAAAGTTATCAACGAAGAAAGCCGTAGAGCCATGAAACAGGCTCTGGACAATATTCGCAAAGGCGAGTACGCCAAACAGTTTATTCTGGAAGGTTCGACCGGTTATCCGGAAATGACCGCCAAACGCCGTCTTAACGCCGAACATCCGATCGAACAGGTCGGCGCGAAATTGCGGGCCATGATGCCCTGGATCAAGGCTAATCAGATCGTCGATAAAAGCAAGAACTAAGCTTCGTCAGCCGAAAAAGCCCGTCTGCGACGGGCTTTTTCATTTTGAGGCCAACTTGATTGGCGCAACTCATTTTGCCCCTGTACAATGGGGTTCGCACATCATCCATATATACAGCAATGATTGATAATACTACACGGCCTCGTCACCGGGGCATCTATCTGCTGCCCAATCTCTTTACCACCGGGGCCATGTTCGGCGGTTTTTACGCCATTACCTCCGCCATCAATTCCCACTTCGAAACCGCCGCCATCGCCATGTTCATCGCCATGGTGCTGGATGGCCTGGACGGGCGCGTGGCCAGACTGACCAATACCCAGAGCGAATTCGGCGTGCAGTATGACAGCCTGTCGGACATGGTGTCCTTCGGGGTCGCGCCTGCGGTGGTCATGTACCTGTGGACGCTGTCCACCATGGGCCAGGCCGGGCTATTTGCCGCTTTTGTGCATATGGCCGGCGGCGCCCTGCGGCTGGCGCGGTTCAATACCCAGGTGGAAGTCGCCGACAAACGCTATTTTCAGGGGCTGCCCAGTCCCGCCGCCGCCGCCATTCTGGCCGGCGGACTGTGGTTTTGCATCGAAAACGGCTACAATGTGGAAAACATCAAGTATCTGGTGCTACTGACCACCATTGCCACCGGTTTGCTGATGGTCAGTAACTTTCGCTATTCCAGCTTCAAGGAAATCGATTTTAAAAACAGGGTGCCTTTCATCGCCACCATTATCGCCATGCTGGTGATCAGTTTCGTTCTGGCCCAGCCGCAGCGCATGCTGTTTTTACTCTCGGTCGGCTATGCCGCCTCCGGCCCGATTATCACGCTGGTCATGCGCAAGCGAAAACTGCAGGGCCGAAAACTCTGAGTCATGAACAGACAGGGCGGCAAACTATTGGCGGCGGTACTGGAACAGCACAGCCAAAAATACCGCAACCGCCTGAAAGCCTGTCGTCGCCGATGCGACGAAACAGCCGTTCACGACGCCAGAACCGCCGCTCGCCGCCTGCTGTCCCTGCTGGAGCTGCTGCGCGCCATCCGGCCGGAAATCGGCCTCGACAAACTCAGGCGGCGCATCAAGGCGCAACTGGACGCCTTCGACGAATTACGCGACACCCAGGTCATGTTGCTGGAAATCGCCGCCAGGGTAGAGGCTTTGCCGGCGCTGGCTCCGTTTTTGCACGATCTGCGGCGGCGCGAACAGCAATTGCTGACTCAGGCCGCCGCCTATATTAAAAGTCGGCCGGCCGGCCCGTTGCGCCGTCAGCTTAAAAAAGCCGGCCACCGCTGTCGGCGGCAGTTGAAAGGCTGCGATCTGCGTGTGGAAACCACAAAAGTCATCAACATCCTCAATGCCGCCGTCGGCAGTCGTCGGCAAGCCGCCGATCCCCGGGATCTGACCACCATCCATCATTTGCGCATCGCCGTGAAAAAACTCCGCTATACCGTGGCTGCCGTTCAGTCCCTGTTGCCGGACTATCCGCTCGGCCAGTACGATAGCCTGCCGGCCTATCTGACGCTGATGGGCAATATCCAGAATTCGGCGGTTCTGATTCGGGCGCTGGAACAATACTATCTTCAGGGTGTGCCGGCTGATGTCCGGGCTTTTTTTCAGCAACAGCAGCAGGCGCTGCTTGAGGAATTCGAAAACCACGACGCCCTCTGGCATTGATGGCGTTTAACAAATGCGCGGCAACTGTTCGCCGACCGGCCAGTCCACAATGCGCCGGCCGCCCAGTTCGCTGGTCATTTGCACCAGGTGGTGCGGGTCGGCTGTGACTTCGCCTATCTGCATGGCGTCCCGGCCCAGAGGATGCCGACGCATCGCCTCCAGCAAGCGTTCGGCCGCCGGGCTGGCGCAAATGCACAACAGCTTGCCTTCGTTGGCGATATACAGCGGATCGAGTCCCAGGATTTCGCAGGCGGCCCTGACTTCCGGTTTGACCGGAATCCGCCGTTCATCGATCAGCATGCCTACGCCGGAAGCCAGCGCCAGTTCGTTCAGGGCTGCGGCCAGTCCGCCGCGGGTCGGGTCGCGCAGGCAGCATATCGCCGTCGGCGCTGCGGCGACCATGTCGGTCACCAGCGAATTCAGCGCGGCGGAGTCGGAGACGATACTGGTTTCAAATTGCAGGTTTTCGCGGCTGGCCATGATGGCGACGCCGTGATCGCCTATCGAGCCGCTGATTAGGATGGCGCAGCCGGGGCGGGCGCGGTCGGCGGAAATATCCACCCCAGCCGCCACCCGGCCGACGCCGGTGGTGGTGATGAACACCCCGTCGGCCTTGCCGCGTTCCACCACTTTGGTGTCGCCGGTAATGATGGGGGTGTTGGCTTGCCCGGCGGCGGCGGCCATGCTGACGACTATTTTTTCCAGATCGGCCAGCGGCAGACCTTCTTCCAGGATGAAACCGACGGTCAGATAAAGTGGTTGTGCGCCGGACATGCAGACATCGTTGATAGTGCCGTGTACAGCCAGCGAGCCGATGTCGCCGCCCGGAAAAAATAGCGGTGAAATGACGTGGCCGTCGGTGCTGATCACCAGCCTGCCGGTCTCTACCTCAAACAGGGCCTGATCGTTTGCCTGACGCAGCCACGGGTTGTCGAAATGACGGATAAAAAGTTGGGCTATCAGTTGCGACATGGCGCGGCCGCCGCCGCCATGGCTGAGATCGATTCTGCCGGTCGCCGTATCGAGTTGTGATGTGTAATGGCTGTGCATGAGGCGCTCTGGTCGGCTGGCTGGGGAAGTTAAAGTTTGCGCAACTCGGCTTAGGCCGCTCCCAACCCCGTTTCTTTCGAAGGACGAGGGGGGAAGGAAAACCTGAATTCGAGGTGCGAAGGCGAGGATGTTAGCGGCGAAAACCTCTAAATCCCCAGCCGCCTCTGAAGCCGAAGGCCGGCGCCGGCACAATGATGGGCGCGACGCCATAGCCGTATCCGTATCCGCCATAACCACCGTAACCACCATACGCCATGGGCGGCGGTGGCGCATACACCGCGCAGCCGCTCATGAAAACAATACACATCACAATAACGATTTTAATATTCATGATTACCAACGACCTCTATAGTATCCTTGCATAGGCATTTGCTGAACATAACCGTAATAGCCTGCCGGTGGAGCCGGCGGTGCGTAATAAGGTTGTTGAGCAGGGTAATATCCCACAGCGGGCGGGATATAGGCACCGCCGCCATAATACGGCGCAGACCTGTAGCCGTAATTATAACCGTATCCGTATCCATAATGGTGATGGTGATGGCCCCAGCCGTCCGCAAACGCTGAACCGGTGAAGAACATGGCGGCGATTGCCGCAATTTTGATGAACCTGAACATATGGCCTCCTGTTGGGCTTGTTTTTTCAGTTGCGGCAAATTCTCCGCTTCATTACTTAAAAAAACCTTAACAGCACCGCCGGCGCGCGCTTTAATAAAAAGGCCAAAAAAGAAATAGGCTGCGATAACGACAGCGTATTGCACCGAATGTGCGCTCGGCATGGGCTAAAACGCGTGGTCAAAAAGCGGCGAAAATAAGGGTCAGCTTAATTTGTTCCGCATCACGCATAAACTTGACACTAGTTTGGGGCCACTCTATAATTTTCGGGAGTGGCTGGGCGAGAGATGCTGTATCTTCACTCGCGGTACGCCATACCTTAAGCTTCCCATCTGACTGAGTTTAGTCGTTTCGGAGAGGGACAGTCAAAGCTGTTAGCGAACATTTAGGATGATCAAGCATGTCGGTAAGCCAGATTTATGAAAGTTTGACTGAAATTTTCCAAACGGTCTTCGATGACGACAGTTTAGCCGCCACCCCCGAACTGACGGCAGGCGATATCGACGAATGGGACAGCCTCAGCAACTTGCGGCTGATGCTGACAGTCGAAAAACACTTCAATATAAAATTTTCTGCCGCCGAGATCGGCAAACTGAAAAATGTTGGCGAACTGGCCGCTTTGATCGAAGCCAAACTCTGACGGAGTCAGCCCCCATGAACGAATTTGGTCTGGCCTTCCATCATTTCGGCCTTGCCGTCCGTTCACCCGATCAGGCTTTCGGTTTTTTGGCGGCGCTGGGCTACCAGCAGGGCGAAACGGTGTTCGATCCCTTGCAGAGCGTCAATCTCGCCATGTGCTATCATGCCGATATGCCCGATGTCGAAGTCATCTGGCCGAGCGCGGAAGCTTCCCCCATCGACGCCATGCTCAAGCGCCGGGACAGCCTGATTTACCATCTATGCTACACAGCCGCCGATCCTGCGGACGCCTTGCTCAAAATGGAAAAAGCCGGTCTGGCGGTACTGCCTGCGGTAGAACCGCGTCCGGCCATTCTGTTTGGCGGTCATGAGGTATCCTTTTATTTTGTAGCCGGATTCGGGTTGATAGAGTTGATCCACTGTAATCCGGCAGACGCAACCAGCCTTAAAACCTAGAGCAAAAATTTAATCGCATGAGCGCCAATTTATACGTTAATCTAAGCTGGCTGCCGCGTCGGCCCGAGAACTTCAACGAACTGTGCCGCACGGCTCTCGACAGTCAGGGCGAACTGGGGATGCGCATTCGTACGCTGGCCGGTTACGGGCTGGACGAAAATGCGCTGAACAGGGTGTTCAAGGTCATCGTCAAGACTCGCGACGCAGGTTTGTCTCTAGCGCCGCTACTGCCTTTCAGACTGGGCGTCATCAGCAACGCCAATTCCCATTTTCTGGCCCCGGCGCTCACCGCGACGGCCGCCAGACACGGTATCGACCTGGAATGCATCGAAGCCGACTACGGGCAGATTCTGCAGGAAGCGCTCGATCCTGATTCCACCATCAACCGCGCCCGGCCGGATGCGGTGCTGATCGCCATTGACTATCGCGGCTTGCCCTTGCGGTTTACGCCGGGCGACGAAAAGGCCCATGCCGAGACTGTCGGCCAGTGTTTGCAGCATATTGCGGCGATACGCAACGGACTGCATGAAAATGGCGGGGCTTTCTGCATCGTCCAGACCCTGGCCCGCCCGGTTAAGTCGCTGACCGGCAGCTTCGAGCTGGCTCTGCCCGGTACGATGCGCAGCCTGATCAACGCCATCAACATCGGCCTGGCCGAAAGTCTGGCCGGCACCACGGACATTTTGCTGGACGTGGCCGATCTGGCGGAAACGGTCGGTTTGGCGCAATGGCACGACCCCACTTTCTGGAATCTGGCGAAACTGCCGTTTTCCAGCCTTTATCTGCCCTTATATGCCGAGCATATCTGCCGGATCATCGCCGCGCAGCGCGGCAAAAGCCGCCGCTGTCTGATTCTGGATCTTGATAATACTGTCTGGGGCGGCATCATCGGCGACGACGGACTGGAAGGCATTGTCATCGGCCAGGGCGACGCCACCGGCGAAGCGCATCTGGATGTTCAGCAAACCGCTCTCGGTTTGCGGGAGCGTGGTATCGTGCTGGCGGTCTCTTCCAAAAATACCGATGAAATTGCCCGCAAACCGTTTCGCGAGCATCCGGACATGCTGCTCAGGGAAGAACATCTTGCCGTCTTTCAGGCCAACTGGAACGACAAGGCCACCAACATTACCGCGATTGCCAAGGAATTATCGCTAGGACTGGACGCCATGGCTTTCCTGGACGACAACCCGGTCGAACGCAATCTGGTACGGCAGATGTTGCCGATGGTCGCCGTGCCGGAGTTGCCGGCAGACCCTGCGCTTTATACCCGCTACCTGCTGGCGGCCGGACTGTTCGAGGCGGTGGCGTTTTCCGCCGAGGATGGCCGGCGCGCGGAGTTCTACCAGGATAATGCCCGGCGGGTGGCTTTGCAGCAGCAGGTCGGCGATCTGGACGCCTATCTGGTTTCGCTGGACATGCACATCAGTTTTCAGGCTTTCGATGACACCGGCAGGACGCGGATCACCCAATTGATCAACAAATCCAACCAGTTTAACCTGACCACCCGGCGTTACAGTGAAGAAGAGGTCAGGGAAACCCAGAATTCGGCGGACTGTTTTACCCTTCAGGTTCGTCTTTCCGATGTGTTCGGCGACAATGGCATGATCAGCGTGATCATTTGCAGACAGGCGGACGAGGACTGGGAAATAGATACCTGGCTGATGAGTTGCCGGGTTTTGGGGCGCAAGGTCGAAATGGCGGTGTTGCAGGAAATCCTGCTGCATGCCAGATCCAGGGGCGTACGCAGATTATTGGGCTGTTATCGCCCGACCGAACGCAATCAACTGGTTGCCGACCATTACGCCAAGCTCGGTTTCGAGGCCGGCGCGGTCGATGCAGACGGCGCTAGCCACTGGCTGCTTGATGTCGCCACAACCCCCGAACAGCCTGTGCCGATGAAGATTACCCGGCTTTGAATACAACGGACTCCCCGGTTTCCCTGCTTTTGTAAAAAATACATACTTCAATGTCGGAAAAAAAACTGGAAAATCTGCCACGCCACGATTATTTTATTCTGCCGCTGATTAGTCTGGTTACGGTGCTAGTCATGCTGGGCGGCGCGGAAATTGTGGCCAGACAATGGTTTGTGGTCAGCAACGAAGGAAGCTGCGGCGTGCCAGACGCCCTGCACGGCTATCGGTTCGCCGCCAATTGCATCTGTTACAGCAAGGCGGCGGAAGGCCCGAACGTGCAATACAAATTCAATGAATGCGGTTATCGCAGCGACGAGTCCTGCGCGGCAAAGCCGGCCGGCGCCATCCGGGTGGCCCTGATGGGCGCCTCGACCGCGGAAGGTTTCAAGGCGTCGTACCAGAAGGCTTTTGCAACGCTGGCGGCAGGCGCTCTTGCCGCCCAGTGCCACAAGCCGGTGGAATTCCAGAACATGGGGGTCGCCGGCTATAAACCGATCGACCAGTACTGGAAGGTGGACGAAGCGCTGGCCATGAAACCGGATATGGTCATGCTGGTGGTTACGCCCTACGAGCTGGTCAGCATCACAGATCCCAACGTGCTGGCGAACCGCCGCGATCCTGAGGCTCTGATTCAGAAAAACGCCAGGACGGCCACCACTCATGCGCCGGTGACCCTGGTCAGCATGCTGGACGCCGCTCTTGCCGACAGCCGGGTGGTGCTTGCCGCCCAGCATCTGCTCTATCAAAGCCGGGAAAAATATGTTTCCCTGTTTTTGATGCATGGCGACAAGGCCGATTATTTGCGCACCCCGCTGACGGCCGCCTGGGAAAAACGTCTGGAGGTGCTGGATTTGCTGTTGGGCGAGATGGCGGACAAAATCCATGCGGCGGGTTTGCCGTTTGCGCTGGTGGTCGGGCCGCAGCGCATACAGGTGTCGCTGCTGAGTCCGGAAGCCCGCCCGCCGGGAATCGACCCTTTCATGATAGGCCGGCGGCTGGCCGAAATTGCGGCGCGGCACGGGATCATTTTCTATGACAGCCTCGACGCCTTTAAATCCGTACCGGAACCGGAACAGCTTTTTTATCCGGTGGACGGGCACATGACGGAAGCCGGGCACGCCTTGTTCGCCAGCGCCATCGAACAGGAGCTGCTGACCGAAAAGCAGACGCCTTTCGGTCAATGCGCAACGGCTTCGCTCACCCAGCGCTAATGGAGACACGGCCATGAGTATCACATCGCTTAACTTTGTTATTTTCGCGCTGGTTTCCATGCTGGCCTACAATCTGCTGCCGGTTACCGCGCTACGCAGGTATGCATTCCTGGCGATCAATCTGGCTTTCTTTTCGACCTTTTCGATGGGTACGCTGGCGGCTTTTATACCGATGACCGCATTCCTGGCCGCCGGCTATCTGGGCATTTGCGTCATGCAAAGCCGGTGGGGCCAAAAATATTTCTGGCAGTGCATGGCCTTGGCCATCGCCAGTTTTTTCTGGCTGAAAAAATACACTTTCGTACCCGATGCGCTGTTGATAGGTGGGCCGTATATGACCATCGGCTTGTCCTACATTTTTTTCCGCGTCATGCAGATGTTGATCGACGCCGGTGAAAAAGACCTGCCGGAACGGGTCAAGCCTGTGGATTACCTGAATTTCGTGCTGAATTTCACCACGCTGATCTCCGGCCCCATTCAGCGTTATCAGGACTTCGCCCAATCGCAGGACGAAAACAGACATAGGCGCATGACTCTGATGCAGATGGGTATCGCCGTCGAGCGCATCGTGGTGGGCGCTTTCAAAGTGCTGGTCATGGCGACCATCATGGCCGGCATTCAGCAACTGGGCATGGATGCGTTGCTTCCTGACGCCGCGTTGCCGGAAAGAGCGGCGGCCGGGATGGTGCTGGTGACAGCCTATACAATCTATCTTTATTTCAATTTTTCAGGATATACCGATATCGTGATCGGCATTGCCCGTTTTTTCGGCCTGGTTTTGCCGGAGAACTTCAATAGACCGTTTTCCGCCACCAACTTCATGGATTTTTGGGCCAGATGGCATATGACGCTGTCAAATTGGCTCAAGTTTTACGTTTACAATCCCTTGCTGAAAAATTTGCTGGGCCGTTATCCATCGCAGCAGATCGAGCCTTATCTGGGGGTTTTTGCCTTCTTTTTCACCTTTTTCCTGATCGGTTTATGGCACGGCCAGACCGCCGTATTTGCTCTGTACGGCTTTTTTCTGGGTCTGGGAGTGAGCGGCAACAAGCTTTACCAGATCGCCATGATCAAAAAACTGGGCAGAAAAGGCTATAAGGCGCTGGCCGCGAATTATTGGTATCAGAGCCTGTCCAGGGGCATGACCTTCACCTGGTTCACGTTGAGCCTGATCTGTTTTTGGGCTGATTGGGATCAGATTACCGATTACGGCGATAGACTGGGCTGGGATGCGTCCGCGCTGCTGGCCGTCATGCTGCTGATTCTGTCCTCGCTGGTGCTGGCGATTCTGGAGGCGGGCCGGGAGCAGGCGTTGAAACTCAGTTTCAGGGATACGTCCATTCTGCTGCACCGTTATACCCGAACCGCATGGGTCACGGCGATGACCGTCATTTCGGTGGCCACCATTACCTTGATGAGCGGCCCGGCCCCGGATATAGTCTATAAGAATTTTTAAGGCTTTTAGCCCGATCACGCATGGCGGACATGATAGATAAAGATTTTGCGGCGCATTTTGCCGCCGAAGTGTTCTTTTTCGATTCAGACCATAAAGTCGTAAAAGCCTGTGCGCATTACGCATAGATGGATTTACCTGCGCTCCGCCGTGGAGTCGGGTTCCACCGTGACGTCGGCCGTATTGGCCTGTTTCCAGCCGCCACCCAGGCTTTTGTAAACCGCAATCAGATTCTGCGCCGTCTGCGCCCTGGCCTGATTGAGTTGATTCCGGCTGGTATATAGGCTGCGATCGGCATCCAGTACATCTGCGTAGGCTGTCAGACCCTGCCGATAACGCTCCAGCGCAATCTGTTGCAAATGCAGATAGTCAGCGGTTTCCTTTTCCACAGACTGCAAATATTTTTCCTGTTCGCTGTAAGCGGTAAACGAGCGTTCCACGTCCGACAGCGCCGTGATGATTGTTTTCTGATACTGGGTCAACGCCTCCTGTTGTCTGGCGTCCGCCGCATCCAGATTGGCGGATAGCGTGCCGTAACTGAGGATGGGCCATAGCACGCTGGCCCCCATGAACCAGGACTTGCTGCCGGCGTTTAAAAAATTGCCGGCGTTAGTATTAAACAGGCCGATAAAACCGGACAGCGATACATCCGGGAAAAATTTGGCTACCGCCACCCCTTGTTGCGCCGTTGCCGCCGCCAGTTTGCGTTCCGCGTAACGAATATCCGGTCGATTGGCGATTACTTGCGCCGGCGCGGCGAATATCAACTGGCTGTCGCCGGCAGGAACCGGGGCGGCTGCGGCCAGCATGGCGTGCGCGGCGCCGGGCGATTCGCCCAGTAGGACATCCATGCCGTATTCAGCCTGAGCCAGCAGATTGCGGTAATAGGCTATTTGCGCCTGATCATGCCGCAGGCGGGCGGTGTCTCTGGAAACATCGCTGCCGCTGGTGTCCCCGGTTTCAAAGCGTTGCCCGGAAATGGCGGCGGATCTGGCATCACTGGCGACTACATCGGCGGTCACGGCCAGTTGCGCTTGGTATAGGCGGATGTCGAGGTAGGTTCGGGCGACTTCCGCCAGAGTGCTGATCAGCACATCCTCGCGGGAAATGGCGGACGCCGTCAGTTCCGCTTCCGCCGATTCCAGTTCGCGGCGGTGGCCGCCGAATAGATCCAGTTCCCAACTGGCGTCGAAGCCGGACTTGAAAATATTGAAAGGCTGTTTGACCAGACTGGACAAATTGGCCGGGCCGCCGCTGGGAAAGCCAAGCTGATTGCCCTGACGGCTGGCGCTACCCATCAGATTGCCCGTCGGTAACAGCGTCGAGAAGGCGGAAGCTCGCGCGGCCCGCGCTTCGATGATCCTGGTTTCGCCTAGCCGGACATCCGGATTATTATGGGTGGCTTTGGCGATTAGTTGATCCAGAACCGGGTCGTGAAAATGCCGCCACCACTGTTGTTCTATCGCCTGCTCGCCGGTTTCGCCCGGGGAAACCAGCGCGGTTCGCCAGTTGGCGGGTAGTGCGGTTTCCGGCTTCCGGTAATCCGGGCCGACCATGCAGCCGTTCAGGAAAATCAGCAGTCCGGCCATTATGTTCAGTTTTCGGTTTGTCGGTTGCGGAATAAAGGCATGGCGGTTCATATTGCGTCCCCTAATGTGCGGCCGGATTCGCCGCCGTTCCCTTTTGCCCGGCCTGATTGCGTGGCATCAGCAGGGCCAGAAAACTTAGAATCAGGGTAATGGCGGCCAGCAGGCGGAAAACATCGCTATAAGCCAGAATGGCCGCCTGATTCTGCAGTTCCTCATACATTCTGTTCATTGCGCTGACGCCGGCCGCCGTGCTGGTGTTACCCAGATTGATGAGACTGTCGGTATACCGGCTCAACAGATTTTGGTAGGCGGGATTGACGGGCGTCAGATGTTCCGCCAGTATCGACTGATGTATTTGCTGATGCCTGACTTGGTAACTCAGCATCAGTGAAATGCCGATGCTGCCGCCCACGTTGCGAATCATGGAATACAGTGCCGAGGCCTTGTTGCCTTTTTCGGGCGGGATATTGGAGAATGCCATAGTGCTGCAGGGAATGAACAGAAAAGGTAGTCCCAGCACCTGAATGACCCGCATCATCACAAAGGTATCGTAATCGATTTGCGGGGTCAGATAACTGGTCAGCCACATGCCCAGGCTGATGGTCAGCATGCCTAGTGCGATCAGATGGCTGGCTTCAAAGCGGTTGACCAGCCTGCCGACGATCGGCATCAGCAGCACCAGCGCAAATCCGCCCGGCGAAAGCACCAGGCCAGCGGTTGTGGCGTCATAACCGAATTGCGACTGCACCAGTAGCGGCAGCATGGTGCTGGAGGCGTAGAGCGCCACGCCGACAAAGAAAATCATCAGGCAGGCCATACCGAAGCTGCGGGTGGCCATCAGCCTGATATCGATCACAGGATCGTCCTGGCGCAACAGCCATATGGTCGCAGCGATTAGCGAAACCACGCTGATCGCCGTAAAAGTCAGGATAAAGCGGCTATCGAACCAGTCATCTTCCTGGCCCTTGTCCAGCACCACCTGCATGGCGCCCAGTCCGATGACGATCAGGGTCAGACCTATGTAATCGATGGATAACAAGCCCTTCGCCTTGGCGTGTTCCGGATCGACGACCAGACGGTTGACCAGGGTCAGGGCTAGTATGCCGATCGGCACATTCATGAAAAAAATCCAGCGCCAGTTGAAACTGTCGGTTATGAAGCCGCCCAGGGTAGGGCCGAGAATCGGCGCCACGATCATGGTCATGCCAGTAATGCCGAAAGCGACGCCGCGTTTTTCCGGTGGAAAGGCGTCCATGACAATCGACAGTTGCATGGGTTGCAAGCCGCCGCCGGCAAAGCCTTGCAACAGCCGGAAGCCGATCAGCATCGGCAGGGAGGTGGAAATTCCGCAGGCAAAAGAAGCGGCGGTAAAGCCGGCAATGCTCAGCAAAAAATAGTTTTTTCGACCTATGACGCCGGCAATCCAGCCGGATAAGGGCAGCACAATCCCATTGGCCACCAGATAGGAAGTCAAAACCCAGGCGCTTTCATCCTGGCTGGCGGCCAGACTGCCGCCGATATGGGATAAGGCGACATTGACGATCGTGGTGTCCAGAACCTCCATAAAGGCGGCCAGACTGGCGACCACGGCAATGAGTAAGGGGCTGGAAACTCGTTCGGCGGCGGACATTTTCAGCGATCCGAAGGCTTTAACGTATACACGACAGGCTCCACGGACATTCCCGGCCCCATTGTCAGTGTGCTATCTGGAATCGGGTCGAAGACGATCTTGACCGGCACCCGCTGGACGATCTTCACAAAATTGCCGGTGGCGTTTTGCGGCGGGAAGGCCGAAAAAAAGGCGCCGGCGCCGGCCTGTATGCTGTCCACCCTGCCGTTAAAGACTTTGTCGGGATAGGCGTCGATGCTGATCGCCACTCGCTGGCCGGGCCGCATGTTTTTAAGCTGGGTTTCCTTGAAATTGGCGATGACCCAGGTTTCGGTACTCACCAGATAGCCAAGCTGCTGACCGGGTTGCACATAATTGCCGCGTTCCACGCCACGGTTGGTAATCCTGCCGTTCATGGGCGCAATCAGCCGGGTATTCGCCAGATCGTTTTCCGCCTGTTCCAGATCCGCTTGCGCCTGCTTAAGCTGGGCGAGCAACTGATTGTTCATCGCCCTGGCGGCGGCGATAGCCCGGGGTGCGGTATTTGCGGTACGCAATCTGGCCTCGGCCTCGTAAAAGGCGGACTTTGCCGACATTTCGGCGGCGACCGCCTGTTCCAGTTGGTTCTGGCTGCGAGCTTCGTCGGTCAGACGCTGCATCCGTTTCAGATCCTTGAGCGCCTTATCCCAGTTTGCCCGGGCGGCATCGACCTGCGCCTGAGCGGCATCGCGGTTGGAAGGCGCGGAAATATTGGTGGTTTCCATATTATTCTTCGACGCCATGGCTGCCGCCTGTGCCGCGTCGAATGCGGCCTGTGCTTTGTCCCGGCGAAAGATATAATCGCTGGGGTCGATTTCCAGCAGCACGTCGCCGGCCTTGACCAGTTGATTGTCATCGATATTCAATGTTTTGACATAACCGGATACTTTGGGGCTAATGGTTACATTATGCCCGTCGAGCATGGCGTCGTCGGTCGATTCTTCGCCCCTGTGCAGATGCAGATAGACGCCGCTTGCCGCCGCTAGGCCGATAAACAGCGCCAGCATCAGAAATCTGGAATGCCTGGGCTTCATGCCGCACCGCCTGCCGGGCGGGCAAGATAGCCGGCAAGAAACAGGCGGACGCAGGCCCGGACATGGGCGTCCAGTTCCGCTTCGTCCATTTTTACGTCAAGATGCATCATGGCTTTGATATGGGCTTCGCCTTTCAGCAGACTGAAAAACTGTTCGGTCGCCCGGTCAACATTCGCTACCGTCAGCAGTCCCTGCCGGCTCCATGTCCGCAGCAGTTCGCCAAAAGCGGTTTTGACCCGTTGCGGCCCTTCCCGATAGAAAATCTGCACAATTTCCGGATGCTGTACGGCTTCCGCCTGAATGATGCGCAGCAGACGTAGCGAGTCGGGACAGAAAATCAGCTCCACCAGACTGCGTCCCAGCGCCAGTAAACCCTGTTCAATCGGCAGATGGGCATAATCCTGAAAATGATCCGGCGCGGTTTGTTGCTCGCACCTTAGCCGTATCACTTCCTTAAAAAGATCGGCTTTATTTTCAAAATGACTATAGATGGTCAGTTTCGAGACATCGGCAAGCCTGGCCACGGCGTCGACGCTGGTCAGTTCATAGCCGCGCTCCAGAAATAGCTGGCTGGCCGCATAAACTATGTCCTCCCGTTTACTGGCGTCTTTCGGCCTGCCAGGGCACTGCCGGACTTTATCCTGCAAGGTAATACGCTCAAACATAAACTATACCGTCTGGTTTGCTTATAATTAATGTACCACCTGGTTCTGGAAATGTAAAACATAATTATCGCGCCATGGCTTGACGCCTGTTATCCGTCAAAACAGGGGCGCAGGACGACTCGTCATAACGATGCTCGGCATGCAGATTCGTTCCAGGGCGGCGGGTTAAAATTCGCACTACGGCGAAAGTCATGTGTCGGAATTTCTTACACCGGTTTTAGGTGCCGAATGGTATTCGATTTCAACTGCGCTCCGCCCGATTACGGATAAAACATATAATACAATCAATATATTATATGTTTTATCCGTAATCGGGAAGCGCAGGAACCCGTCATGTCCAGGAGAAATAACGACGAGCTAAACTGTCTGAAATATTTACACAAACATATATTCGCGGTTTTATTTGCGCCGGGTTGTCTGGCAAAATGTTGAAAACAAAACAACTGTATAAAACGGCATGTATTTTGCATTTTGTCTTGATGCAAGTCCAATGCATGACTTGGATGTTTTCGATAATAGATGATAAAGGGCATTTTATGAGAAAAAACAAGCGATTGTTGGTCGCAGGATTCGTCCTGGGGCTTAACGGCGTGAACGCCAATGCTACTCTGGTTACTGAAGGACTGGGCGTCTACGATACGGCAATTGACGCCACCTGGACGCAGGACGCCAACCTGCTGGGCACGCTGGAAACCACCTACGGTTACAGCGTTATCGTGGATGCTGTGATTGCCGCCGATCCGGTTATTTCCGATACCCCCAATACGCTCGATACCCCAGCAAACAGCGGCGCCTACAATTTGACCGCCAGCGATTTCAAAAGCGGCGGATTAGTGGACTGGTATGCCGCAAAAGCCTTTGTAGCTTATCTAAATGGTATCGCCTATGACACCTCCACCCAATGGAGTTTGCCGGCTGCGGATACTTCCTGCCTAGGGTACAACTGCACAGGCAGCCAGCTTGGCGAATTGTTCTATACCGGGCTGGGCGGCGTTTCCGGAAAGCCTATGCCATCAGGCCCGTTCAGCAATGTACAATCCCAAGTGTACTGGACGGCTAACGAATCTGCGGCCGCCCCGACTAACGCCTGGGACTTCGGATCCTATATTGGTTATCAAAGCACCAATGCCAAGGGCTCCAGCGATATGTTCTATGCCTGGGCGGTCAGCCCCGGCAATGCGGCCGCGACCGTGCCGACGCCGGCCGCCGCATGGTTGTTCGGTACCGGCATCCTGGGATTTCTGGGTTTGAGACATCGCCGCGGTATCGGCTGAATTTTGGTTTTGGAAAGGATCAGGGGATATGAGTCATCCCCTGATTTGGTCGGCATCTGCTGCCAGTCGTTGCCGATTTGCCTCATACTGTCGGAAAACTTTACAATCCTGACAGGCGTCGGCACTGGGCCTATCTTAAGGCCGGAATCAATGCCTGCCGGCTTTCCTTTCTATATTTCGACCTGTATTCACAGGCGACTAATTTTGTTATCCAGTCCGTTTCGGCAAGGGAGGCGGATTATTCGGCCAGCGGATTTCGCCTGTAGCCGATTCAGGCATGCAGGCGAAACGAAGCAGGAAAAATAACGGACTTTTTTGTCCGATTCGAATTACAATCCACTCGAATAATTGGCGTTCAATCCTGCAAATGTCACTGATACCCTCGCTGCTCACCCTGCTGATCCTTTCGCCTACCGTCTTGCTGCTGGTGGCAATGGCGGATTTGATTTATTTTAAAAAACGGAACTTGTGGCTGGCGAAATTCGCATTGTTTCTGTTTCTAATCCTGAGCTTGCCCTGGGTGGAAGAAAAGCTGGCATGGTACTGGGAGTGTTTTCCGGCCTTGCACGAGGCGGATGTGCAAAACTTCAGGCCGCAGGCGATTGTGGTTCTGGGCGGCGGGCTGGAGCGGAACGCCAGGGAGTACGGAGACGGGCCGACGGTGAAACCGAATACATTACTTCGGTTGCGTTATGCTGCTAAATTAGCCAGACAGAGCGGATTGCCTGTTCTGGCGTCCGGCGGACACACGCTGGAACATGCCGCCGAGTCGGAAGCGGAAGTGATGGGCCGGATTTTACAGACGGAGTTTTCCATTCCCGTGGTCTGGCAGGAAACGGCCAGCCTGACCACCCTGGAGAATGCCCGCTTCAGCCGGCGGATTTTGCAACAGCAGGGCATAGACAGAATTATGCTGGTGACGCAGGCTTATCATATGCCAAGAGCCGAAAAGGAATTCCGTAAAGCCGGTTTTCAGGTGCTGGCGGGGCCTACCGATTTTAAGGGTTCTGCAAGCCCGTTAGAAAATCTGTTGCTTAACCCGGTATTATGGCTGCCGTCGGTGAAAGCGCTCAATACCTGTTTTTTGCTGATTCATGAAACTGTAGGCATGCTATGGTATAGTCTGAAAAACTGATGCAGTTGCAGAATGCGGATACAACCAACAGAATGAATCTACATGTTTAAATTTATATATTTACTCGGCGTATTCTGCAAAAAACATCAACTATTCTATGGTTTTTTATTGTTGCTGGCGGCATTGCCGCTCACCACGGACAGTTTGGCCGCCGAAGCGGATTTGCCGCTCATTCTGCTGCGGATCAAACCTAGTATCGTCGCCGTCGGTACATTCATGCCAACCCGTAATCCCAGGGAGATACTGCTGGGTACCGGTTTTGCGGTCGATGACGGCCGGATTGTCGTCACCAACGCCCATGTCGTGGCAAAGCCTCTTGATAAGGAACATCTGGAACAGTTTGCGGTTTATTACCGTCAGGATCGCAAGGAGCACATGCTGCTGGCGGATGTGGCGGCCATTGACGAAGAGCATGATCTGGCTCTGCTGACGCTGGATGATGGTCGGTTGCCCGCCCTGGAAATCGGCGATTCGCTACGGGTCAGGGAAGGCGAGCCTTACGCCTTTACCGGTTATCCCATCGGGCAGATTCTTGGCCTGTTTCCGGTGACGCATCGCAGCATCATAGCGGCGATTTCACCGAATGCGATACCGGCAACCGCTACCAGGCAATTGAACGTGCAGATGCTAAAAAGATTGCAGGCGCCTTATGATGTGTTTCAACTGGACGCCACGGCTTATCCCGGAAACAGCGGCAGCCCGCTGTACGATGAAAGCACCGGCAAGGTGATTGGCATTCTCAACAAGGTGTTTGTGCAGGGCAGCAAGGAAAATGCCTTATCCAATCCCAGCGGTATTTCTTACGCGATACCCGCCGAACACATTAAAGCCCTGCTGAATCAGATTGACAAATCCACCCCTTAATCAAGGAAACCTATCGACCGTTTATGATTAGAATATTCCGACACTATATTTCCACTGCCTATTTATGGTTGCTGATAACAGAATGGCTGGTGTTTTTTCTTGCCATGTACTGGGGTTCGGCTGTAAGGTTTCTATATAAGGATTCCTGGTATTCGCCGGAGCAGATGCTGCAGGCGGCGCTGGTATTTTCCGTGGTTTTCAGTATCAGTTGTTCGGCGCTAGGTTTATACCGGAAAACGCTGGATAAGGAAGAATACAATTTACTGGAACGGATCAGTTTCAGTTTCGCAGTCGCCATTTTTATTCTGGTGTTTGTGTATTACAGTATTCCGGGTCTGATGCTGGCGCGTAGCGTGCTGGTGGCGGCAATCGCCTTTTCGTTTGCCGGGATGCTGTTGACGCGCTATCTGTTTTACCGTTTCGCCAGCCACGACAAGCTGGTGCGCCGGGTGCTGGTCGTGGGCTGCGGCGAAAGGGCCAGTGAACTGGAACTGGTCAATTCCAAATTCGTGCATCGCGGTTTCGAGATCGTCGGTTACGTGGTGTTGGAAAAGGAACCGGTGGCGATCAGCAATGCGATTGTTCTGAATGAAACGCTTACCCTTGAAAAAGTCGTCGCAGCCGAAAATGTCGATGAAATTGTGATTGCTGTCGATGACCGCAGGAAAAAACTGCCGGTTGACGATCTGCTGGATATAAAAATGTCCGGCATTCAGGTCATGGACTTGCTGACTTTTTATGAAAGGGAGCAGCGGCTGGTATTTCTGGATATATTGAGTCCAAGCTGGCTGCTGTTTTCCGATGGTTTCGCCACCAGCGGCTTGCGGCCCATTCTTAAGCGCTGTTTCGATATTCTGGCCAGTACCTTGCTGCTGGCGGTCAGTTGGTGGGTCATGCTGCTCACGGTGCTGGCCATTTATATCGAAAGCGGCCTGGGTGCTCCGGTATTCTACCGGCAGCAGCGGGTCGGATACCTGAATCAGCCCTTTGATGTCATCAAGTTTCGCAGCATGCGGGTCGATGCCGAGAAAAACGGCGCGCAATGGGCGAGCAAGGTGGACGACAGGGTGACCCGAGTCGGGCGTTTTATCCGCAAATACCGGATTGACGAACTGCCGCAATTGTTTAACGTATTCAACGGCGATATGAGTTTTGTGGGGCCGAGACCGGAACGCCCGGAATTCGTTAGCGGCTTCATGGAAACCATACCTTACTACAAGGAAAGACATCGGCTAAAACCGGGCATCACCGGCTGGGCGCAATTATGTTATCCCTACGGCGCCAATGAATACGATACCCGCCAGAAATTACAGTATGATTTGTATTACATCAAAAACTATAGCCTGTTTCTGGATCTGACCATCATGATGAGCACTGTGGAAGTGGTGTTGTGGGGTAAAGGCGCGCGTTAGACCGGCTGTTCGCCGCTACCTGCCGTTTCTTTCGGGACGCGGCAGACGCGGCGCGGTTACCGGGTTTGCAGGTAGGTATCCTTCAATGCCATGTAATGGCGGCTGGAATATTCCAGAAAGGCTTTTTCGGCATCGGTCAGAGATCTGGCCTGTTTGACAGGCGCGCCGACATATAAAAATCCGGTTTCCAGTTTTTTACCGGGCGGTACCAGCGCCCCGGCCCCCAGCATGACAAAATCTTCAATGACTGCGTCGTCCAGAATAATGGCGCCGATGCCTATCAGGCAATAATGGCCGATCCGGCAGCCATGAACCACGGCCCTGTGACCAATGGTGACACCCTGGCCGATATTTAGCGGATGCCCTTGCGGCGAAAAATCGCCGGCGTGGGAAACATGCAGAACCGCGCCATCCTGAATATTGGTTCCGGAGCCGATGCTAATGGTTTCGACATCGCCGCGCACCACGCTGGTCGGCCAGATAGAGACATCGTCGCCTAGCCTGACATCGCCAATGACCACGGCAGTCTGGTCGATGTAAACCCGAAGGCCGATTTCAGGTTTTTTGTCTTTATAATTTCTAATGGACATGGTTCATGCAATTTTATATAAGCAATTTCCGACTCAGCAGGTTTAAGGCGTGCTATAAAACCGGTATTCGGTTTTCAGACAGTGATCCAGCCATTTCTGCAAAAAATAATTCAGCCGCCATTTGTAATCCTGAATGTCCCGTGCGGAACCCGGGTTTTGATAAACCCGGTCGGCTGCCGGGCGGTCATCGTCACGAATGACTTCCGCCAGTTGTGCGTCCAGATAGACGCGGATTTTTACCCGCGGCGCAATCCGTTCCGATAGCGGCTGACTAAAACAGTGGTTCAACTCAATGGTTAGCGTATAGGGATTGCGCTCCAGCACATCCAGAAACAAAGCTGGTTTGTCCGAAGTCCGGCCGATTGCCTGCCTGTCGAATGCGCATAAATCGGGAATCAGCCGAAACAGTTTCTGATAATTCGATTCGCAGATTTTTTCCAGACACCAGGAGGTGTTGACCAGTCTGATCTGACTCACGGCTCTTCTCTGTAACAGGCGCTGGCGCTGGCGGTTTCCCATAAAACCACTTGATCGACATCAAAACCCTGAAGTTTGACATGCCGATAGATCATTTTGCTTAGAACTTCAGCGGTGGGATGTTCATCGATCGCTAGAAACTGTTCCTGATTGGCGACAAGCGCCGGGATAATGGGATCGTCCTTGTGCAGTATGAAATTATGATCCAGCACCTGGTCGATAAACCCGGCCACGCAAGCCTTGACATCCGAAAAATCGCAGACCATGCCCTGTGCGTCCAGCGCCTCCGCCCTAATGGAAATGGCTGCTTTCACGCTATGCCCGTGCAGATTCCGGCACTTGCCCGGGTGATTCATCAGCCGGTGGCCGTAGCAGAAATAGATTTCCTTGGTGATAATGTACATGCGCCGCTTGGTTTTTTGGCTGTTGAAAAATAGCCTATTATTGTACCACCAGAAACCGGCGGGAACAGGCGCATGGCTTAAAGATCAATAAGGTGGATGGCCTAAAAATGGAGCGTGGCTACGGTGTCGGTGTTTTCGGGTTAATTTCCGATAACAACCTCGGCATAGGTTGTATATCGCTGCAAACGGTTCAATTCCCCTTGATACTCCTGATAACCGCGGCAATTTCAAAGTTGCCGTCGGCTTGCCGGGTATTGCGCACGACTTCAACGAAGGCGGTCATGGGTGGAATCAGCGCCGCTTTGCTCAGAATTCTGACTTCCATCGCCAGCCCGGTATCGAAGGCTTCATCGGCAATAAAAGAAAGCCCTGCGGCGCTGATGGTCTGGCAGTGGCCGGTTTTAAGCAGTTGGCTATCGGCCAGTCTGTAAGTCATTTCGCAATCGATATGCATGCGCATATAGTCGCGTTTTTCATCATGGGTTTGCATGGTTCACCGCATAAAAATTAGGTCGACAGCCCGCTCTGCTGCAGTCTGGGTACGGCGGCGAGCAGTTTTTGGGTATAGACGTGCCGGGGCTGGCCGCACACTTGCGCGGTCAGGCCCTGTTCAACGATTTTACCCTTGTACATCACTACCGTCTGGTCGCTCAGATACTCGACCACGCCAATATTGTGAGTAATGAACAATAAGGTCAGGTTGCGCTGGGCGCGGATAGCCAGTAAAAGCTGCAAAATTTCCGCCTGTACCGAAACATCCAGCGCACTGGTGATTTCATCGCAGACAATAAAATCGGGATTTAAAGCTAGTGCTCTGGCCAGACCTATCCGTTGTCGCTGGCCGCCGGAAAATTCATGCGGGTAGCGCCAGAGATGTTCGCGTTTGAGTTGCACGCTTTCCAGCAGCGCGGCGGCCAGTTCGATGCGTTCCTGATTATTTTGGCCGATGCCGTGCACCTGCATCGGTTCGGTGAGCGTGGTTTCTATCCGCAGGCGGGGATTGAGTGAAGACTGTGGATCCTGGAAAGCGATCTGCATTTTTCGCCGCCAGGGTCGTAATGCCCGTGAGGATAGTCCGGTCAATTCCTGGCCAGCCAGCCGGATGCTACCGGAAGTGGGTTTTTCCAGTTGCAGCACTGCTCTGCCCAGGGTGGTTTTACCGCATCCCGATTCGCCTACCAGCGCCACGATTTGGCCCTGCGGAATATCCAGGGAAACGTCGTCCACCGCTCTGACATAATCACTGATACTGCGCAGCAGGCCGGTTTTAACCGGAAACCAGACTTTTAGATTGCGGATTTGTAAAAGAGTTGGGCAAGCGCCGGATTCCTGCGCATCTTGCCCGGCAGACGTGAACGCCGACACCGACTTTGGCAGATTTTCCGGTAACGCAGCCAGTAATTGCCGGGTATAAACATGGCGGGGATGATGCAAAATCTGGCGAACCGCGCCGTTTTCCACCAGTTTGCCATGCTGCATGACGCCAACCCGGTGCGCCATTTGCGCCACCACGCCGAAATCATGGGTGATAAAAAGCATGCTCATGCCGGTATCGTCCTGCAGCTTGCGCATCAGTCGTAAAATTTCGGCCTGCACGGTCACATCCAGGGCGGTGGTGGGTTCGTCGGCTATCAGCAACTGCGGTTTGCAGGCCAGGGCCATGGCGATCATCACCCGCTGCCGTTGCCCGCCCGACAATTGATGCGGGTAATCGCGCACCCGGCTGTCGGCTTGCGGAATCTGAACCTGCTGCAAGGCCTGAATGGTTCGCTCCAGCGCTTCGGCGTCGCTGACCTGCGGCTGGTGCAACTGTATGGCTTCGGTAATTTGCTCGCCTATGCTCATTACCGGATTCAGCGAGTTCATGGGTTCCTGGAAAATCATGGCGATTTGCGAGCCGCGTATGGCGCGGATGCCGGCGTCAGCCAGTTTCAGAATATCCTGGCCGTTAAACAGTATTTTCCCCTGCGGATGGGTGGCGATTTTTTCCGGTAACAGACGGATTACCGACAACGCGCTGACTGATTTTCCGCTGCCCGATTCGCCTACCAGGCAAAAGGTTTCGCCTTTGGCTATGCTGAAGCTGACATCGTCCACGGCTTTTACCTGTCGTCCGCCAGATTGCAGATAGGTGTGCAGATTGCAAACCTCCAGCAAGATACTGCTCACGGCTGCTCTTCGCCGCTTGCGGCCAGTTTGGGGTCGATGGCGTCACGGAAGGCTTCGCCGATCAGGTTATAGGAAAATACCGTCATGAAAATCGCGCCGCCGGGAAAAACGGCCATCCACCAGTTGAAGGTCGAGGATTTTACGGCCTGATCCAGCATCTGTCCCCAGGATGGCGAATCCACTACCCCAAGACCTAGAAAGCTCAAGGTGGCTTCGGAAAGAATGGCTCCGGCTATCCCGAAACTGACCGACACCAGCAGGGGGGCGACGCCGTTCGGCAGCATATGTCTGAACAAAATCGAGCTCAGGGGCAGGCCGCTGGCGATTGCCGCCTGTACATAATCCTGTTTGCGCAACTTCAGAAACTCCGTGCGCACAAAGCGGGCATAGCCTGACCAGCCGGTAATGCCGATGATGACCATCATCATATAAAGGCTGCGGCCAAAAAAAGCCACGAAAGTCAGCAGCAGGAACAGGGTGGGGATGTCTTCAAAAATTTCCACCAGCCGCATGCCCAGCATATCGACCAGTCCTGAAAAATAGCCCATCAGGCCGCCGACGATCACTCCGATCAGCAATGCGATGCCGGAAGCGATCAAACCGATGCTCAGCGAGATTCGGCTGGCATGTATCATCCGGCTTAATACGTCCGCGCCATTTTCCTCGGTTCCCAGCAGATGCAAATGCCCTGCGCTGGCGAACGGGGCTTCCAGCCCCTTGCTGCCTAAATCCCGCAAATAGTCGCTGGGCGCATAAGGCACCGGCGGCATGATGCGCCAGCCGGTTTCGCCGTAGCCGGCCACACGGAAGTCGTCGTAAATCACCAGCGCCGGCGGATGGATCAGCCGGTTTGCCAATGCGGCGAAGATCAGGCCGCCCATGAGCAGCAGCAACAGGCGTTTACCACTGCCGAGCGGTAGGCGAAACAGGATTAAAATCAGCCAGAAGCAGCTTAGTATCCAGACATCCTCCACCGACAGATAATCCAGTACCGGGGCGGAAATCACCCCGTTCCGGCTCATCAGCAGCGGCATGGAGTTTGCCAGGAAGGGGGCGAACACCGCGCAGAACACCAGAATCCCGACCCAGGCAAAACTCAGTTTGACGCCTACGCCGGCCAGGGTTCTGCGCCAGATGAGCGTGGAAAAGGCGGTTCCCGCTGTCTGCCGCACATCAGTCATAACTCACCCGCGGATCCGCCAGCGTGTAGCAAAAGTCGGCGATCAGATAGCCGATAAGGGTCAGAAAACCGCTGATCCAGGTAATCGACAGCACCAGTTCCCGGTCACGGCCTTTTACGGCCTCCACCGCCAGTTGCCCCATGCCGTTAATGCTGAAAATATTTTCCACTATCAGCGAGCCGGCCAGCAAACCGGGCAGCAAACCGGCGGAAATGGTGATCAACGGCAGCAGGCTGTTACGGAATACATGCCGCCACAATACATCGGATTCCGCCAGGCCTTTGGCGCGGGCTGTGCGGGCATAGTCGGCATGCAGGTTTTCCAGGACGGCTGTTCTGGTCAGTTTCGCCAGCGCGGCAAAACTGCCATAGGACAGGCAGAGTACGGGCAGCGCCAGATGCCAGACTCTGTCCAGCAAATAACCGCGTACAAAGCCGGTTGCATTCCAGTGCGGCATAAAAGGCATGTCCTGCGCCTCGCGGCTACTGATGCCGGCGGTGGGGAACCACTGAAAATGTTGGATATTGGCGAAAAATCCCAACAACAGCACGCCGGCCAGCATGGTGGGTATCGACCATAAGGCCATCATCGACATTCCCATTCCGACATCGAAACTGCCGCCGCGCCGGGTCGCGGACTTCATGCCCACTAGAATGGCGATTAGATAGGTGAGCGGAATGGTCGCCAGATTCAGCAGCAGGGTAATCGGGATTCTTTCCGCCAGGATCTCGGCTACCGGCCGGCCATATTGAAAACTGTCGCCCAGATCCATGCCTTTGACAAACGAAAAACGGCCGGGTTTGCCTTGCTCGTCGGTGACGAAGCCGATGGGCGAAATATTGTTTAGCCAGCGCAGATACTGGATATGGGGCGGTTGATCGAGGCCGTAGCGTTTGTTGTAGTAACTGAGCAGCGCCTGCCGTTCGTCGGGTTTCATTTCCATGCCGCCAACCAGGGTCTGGGCGCTGATGCCGCCGGGCGACATGGCCATGACGGTAAACACCACCATGCTGATCCCTAACAGCGTGGGGATCATCAACAGGATTCGGCGCAATAAATAAGTCAGCATGGTGGGTTGCTATTTTACATGGTTAGGAACGGGCTGGTTCTGCCGCCCCTGTTTATTGGCGATATTTTTGCAGGGCTAAAGGCACATAATTTTCAAGCGGCAGTAATCCGAAATTCAGGCCCAAGCGGGTCATTTGCAGATTGTGTATGCGCTTGTCCACAAATAGCAGGGTTTTACGCCGCATCAGAAAGGTATAGGGTTGATCCTGATACAGCAGTTGTTCCGCCTGCCGCCATAACGGCATGCGCTTGCTTTCATCGACCGTGCGGCGCGCTTCATCGACCAGCTTGTCCAGCGCCGGATTTTTGTAGCCGATGAAGTTATCGCCATTGTTGAGCGTCTGCGAGCTGTGAAAATTCTGGAACAGATCGGTTTCTATGCCGCTGGTCCAGCCCAGGGTGATGGCGTCGAAATCCTTTTTGTTCAGATTTTCCAGCATTACCGGCCACTCCTGCGGAAAAGGAATCATTTTTATGCCGGCCCTGGCATACAGATCCTTGAGCAGCAATACCATGCGTTTGGTGTCTTCATTCGCCTCGAAGTAGGTTAACTTGAACTCGAAAACCTGCCCTGCGCGGTCTTCCAGCACCCCGTCGCGGTCACGATCCTCATAGCCTGCTTCTTTCAGCAAGGCAACGGCCTTGTTCAGGTCGAAAGGGTAGGGCCGCAGACTGGCGTCGTGCTGTTTGCCGGTACTGTTGAATGGGCTTATGGCCGGCTCGGCATAGCCCAGAAACACGTCTTTGATAATACGATCGACATCGGTAAGATAGGTCATGGCCAGCCTGACCCGCCTGTCGGCGAAACGGGTCGGCTTGCCGCCGCGCATTTCATTCCAGCCTATATAAGTGTAACCGACTACTGGCGGCATATATTCAAAATTCCGGCTTTTATCCATCATCTGCGCATCCTGCTTCAATGTCTGATACTCCACGGGTCGGGCCGAGTAGGAGTCGATGTCGCCGTTTCGGTAAGTGGTCAGTCGTGCGCTGTCATTCTGGATGACTTTCCAGAGCACGCGCTGATAGGGAGGCTGCACATCCCCCCAATAGCGTTCGTTGCGCACCAGCTCGATATTACCCTTGTCCGGCGTCCAGGTTTTGGGGTCGTCCAGCCGGTAAGGGCCGCTACCCAGTAACAGGCCTTTGGATTCGTTAAAACTGTGCGGGTTCTGTAAAAACGGCTGGTAGAAATGTTTGGGTAGAATGGCCATGCCGCCAGCCAGCGATAGCGCTTCAAAATAAGGTTCCTTAAACTGGAAGACCACTTCGTATTTGCCATTGGCTTTGACGCTGCTGATTTTTTGCAGATAAGCCCTGTCCCGCGGCGCCTGAATGGCTTCATTCATTATAAAGTTGAATGTAAAGACCACATCCTCGGCGGTTAAAGGTTTGCCGTCTGAAAAACTGACATCGTCGCGCAGGCGGAAACGGATGGTCAGGCCATCGTCGCTGACGCTCCAGTCTCTGGCGAGCATGCCTTCCCATTCCAGGCTGTCCGGGTTGCGGGTAATCAGGCTTTCGAGGACGTAACTTTGCACATTGGCTGCATAGGCGTCCGTTGAAATCAGCGGGGTAATGGTTTTAATGTTGGTGGAAAAAGCTTCCACGCTCCAGTCGCCGGGCGCGTAGCCGGGCTGAAGCGTCGCTTCGTAAGCCCGCTTGAAAGCCGCTGCTATAGGCCGGTTTGCACTGGAGGCGTATTTTTCGGTACTTTGCAGTTTGCCGGCTAGCAGGGTGCCGCGCAGTTCCCTGATCATGCCGGCCTGTTCGGAGAGGGCGGTCTGCATTTCGCTCAGCTTGAGCCATTGTCGGTCGATCTGATACATGGTCATGATCAGCAATACGATTAGCAGGCTTAACAGTGAAAAAATCACCCAGTCTTGTCCGGTCAGTTTACGTTGCATGGTTTTGGATGTTAACGCGTGGTAAGGGCCGCCTGTCGATTAGCCACTGTCTACGGCGCTGAAAGCGCCTTAATGACGGCAGGATATACGGTTTTCATCGGAATACTTTAACCGCATGCCGGCTAATTTTAAAGCCCCGGGATGAAGTTCTGCGGAACAGGGCCGGAAAACGCCCCGGGAAAGCCGCATGGGCGGGAAAATCGGCGGGAAGAATGCGCGTGGCGCAAGGCCATCCTGTGAGGCGGGATGGGGCCTTGCGGCGGCGGAGGGTGTTGGCGGTAGCCTGTTAAGCCTGACGGTTTTTACGCTGTCCAAGGCCCAGTCCCGCCAGACCGATTCCAAGCAGGGCAAGCGACGCCGGCTCGGGAACGCCGGCAAAATTCGGGCCGATGAAAGCCGCGTCGTAAGTTGGGCCGACAGATGAGTCAGGGAATAGCAATTGATTGGTGGGAATGGTGGAGTTGTAGTTATTGGTCAAAAATGTCATCCACGGCGCGGTGGTGATGACGGACGAATAAGTATACAGGTCGGTTCCGGTTACCGCTTCGATGTAATAAGTCTGATCCTTGTACAAGGAAACAGGGGTAAAGCTGGTAGTCCAGTTAAACAGATTGCTGAGCGGGTCTGTTACCTGCACAGTGGCGCTGGTCAGCAATATGCCTTGCGAATTGAAAATGCCCACTTCATGGCTGCCGTTCAAGGCGCCGCCCAGCCCCAGCCAGGCGTTGTAATCGAAAAAACCCAGCGCAGTCACAGTGACGCCCTGGTTGACGGTAAAACTCCAGCCGAGACTGTAACTACCGCTTGAGTAGGGGTTGATGTAGTTAAGCGATGTGATGGCGTCGATGGAATCGGTTGCCTTGGCGGTTTGGCCGCCCATTAGAAGCAGCAACGAAAAAAATAGTTGTAGTGGAACTTTAAGATTCATGTATCTCTCACTTGTTGGGAACGGCAGGCATCCATTCTTGCATCGATTTATGTCAAGCAATTTCCAGGCCGATCCATTAACAGGACGGTTGCGGCAGGCTATTGGTCGCCCGTTTATATAGATATTAGCATAATATACTAATTTATATGTATAAAAAATTACCTCATCCGGCTTATGTCTTGCGGGCGACGGGCGCGATTTCGTCTGCTAAAACCAAACGACCGGTCGGCCGGTTCGTCGCCTGTATTTTGTAAGAAATTCCGACACTAAAAACTCAGCATCCCGCAAGCCCAAGCTCGGGAGGTTTTGAGATATTTTAACTGTTTTTTATTAACTAATTGATATGTAGTAATAAAATTTAGAGTCGCTCAGGCGGGTATAAAAGTTTGACCGGGCGTTTAGTTAATAGGCATTATTTTATAGTGTAAAACTTTCCGACACTCCGGCTGGCTGCGTTTAGGGTGGCGATTTAAAATAAAGCCGGGCTGGCCGGCAGGGCGGCGGGGTTTTCCCGGGCCGCCTGCACCGGGAATGATGTTATTTTGCGTTGCAAATCACACTATGCAGCTAACGGGCGGCTAAAAGGGCGACAAACGTCGAAACTGAGTCTATTTCTTTCCGGCCCCGGCAATGTGTAATGATTCCCGACAGCTTTGAAACAAGCCAATTGGTTTTTCCTGACGGCGGCGGAAACCAGCCGTTAAAATTTCAAAGCGGCATTCGTTCTGCGGATCGCCGACATGGTGATGATTCGGCTGGTAATGGTACTATATTGCCACTTATAACACCAAAGTCGCACCGGAAACGGCAAGAGGCGGCTTATCCCAATGGACATTGGTCTGATTATCCTGCTGATTTTTATTAACGGCATCTTCGCCATGTCGGAAATGTCGCTGATTTCTTCCGGCAAAGCCCGATTGCAGAAACTGGTGGATGAACGCCGTCCCGGCGCTAAATCCGCCCTGAAATTACATCAGGAGCCGACCCGTTTTCTTTCGACCATTCAGGTTGGCATTACCCTGGTCGCCATTCTGAACGGTACGTTGGGCGAAGATGCGCTGGCGACCCCCCTTCACCAGTATTTGCTGCAAATTCCGCAATTGGCGCCTTATGCGGCAGTCGTGGCAAAAAGCCTGACAGTCATTTTAATTACTTATTTTTCAGTGGTGGTGGGTGAACTGGTGCCCAAGCGTCTGGCCTTGCTGCGCCCGGAAATCATTGCCGTGTTTGTGGCCCGTCCCATGAACGTGCTGTCGGCAATCGCCAGTCCGCTGGTCTGGTTATTGTCCTCTTCCAGTACGGTATTACTTTATCTGCTCCGAGCCGATAGAAAGCCGCAGACTACGGTTACCAACGAAGAAATCAAGCTGTTGATGGAGATCGGTTCCGAATCGGGCGTCTTTCACGCCAGCGAGGGCACGCTGGTGGCCAATGTGCTAAAGCTGGACGAGCAGCGCGTCGGCGCCATCATGATGCCGCGCAAGGATATTTTTGCGATCGATCTTGCCGACGCCGAAGTGGACGTCCTCAGCAAAATCGCGGATTGTCCCTATGAACGATTGGTGATTTGCCGTAACGGCCTGGAAAATGTGCTGGGCATTCTATATCGCGGCGATTTACTAAAATCGGTGATGGCCGGCGCGGAACTGGATATTATCCGAACGCTTCGTCCGCCCCTGTATGTGCCGGATTCCATGACGCTTGCTCATCTGCTGGAATTTTTCCGGGAAGTCCGGGCGGATTTTGCGCTGATCGTCAATGAATATGGCGATACCGAAGGATTGGTCACCCTTAGCGATGTGCTGGCGGCTATCGTTGGCGACCTGCCGAGTAACGAATCCGAACTGGATCCTGACGTGGTGCAAAGAGAGAACGGTTCATGGCTGGTGGATGGCGGACTGTCGATAAAGCGCGTCAAGACCGTCATCGGCATGAACACCTATCTGCCGGGAGAAATTACCAATGACTATAATACGGTAGGCGGTTTTATCCTTTATCAGCTTGAAAAAATGCCGCGAGTCGCCGATAGCTTCACCTATGGCGGCTGGAGTTTTGAGGTTGTCGATATCGACGGTACGCGGATTGACAAGGTGTTGATCACGCTTCAACCGGACACTGAAAAAGCGCAGCAGGAGTAAACATTTGGTGGAATATACAGACCGTAGCATGATCATGAAGTGCGAGGCATATAAACACGGCGTCAGTCTCGGCGATTTGAGCATGGAAGAAATCAGCGATACGCTCCGGCAGGAAGATAGTTTTGTCTGGCTGGGTTTGCGGGAGGCGGATAGTGAACTGCTGAATAAAATCCAGGAAGAATTCGCGTTGCACGAACTGGCTGTGGAGGACGCCTGTTCGGCGCACCAGCGCCCCAAAATTGAAGAATACGGCGATTCGCTGTTTCTGGTGCTGCAAACCGCCACACTGAACGCAGGCAGTGTCGAATTCGGCGAAACCCATTTTTTTGTCGGCCCACGGTTTCTGGTCACGGTGCGGCATGGCGCGTCCATAGGGCTTAACAGCGTCAGAAAGCGTTGCGCCGCCATGCCCGGCCAGTTGGCGAAAGGGCCAAGCTTCGCGCTGTACTCGATCATGGATTTTATCGTCGATAACTACATGCCGGTGGTCGAGGGTTTGCAGGTGCGTTTCGATGAGCTTGAACAGGCGATTTTCGAGCAGCGGCCTAGCCGGCAGACGCTGGAAGGGCTCTACGAACTGAAACGCGAATTGCTGCGTCTTCACGCGGCCATTTCCCCCATGATCGATATCTGCAATGAATTGATGCGTTTTCATAATGCCTTCATCCATAAGGATGTGCGCGTGTATTTTCGCGATATTGCCGATCATATCAAACGCATCGATCAGGCCATCAACGCCACTCGCGAAATGCTGGTCGCTGCGATGCAGGTGCATCTGACCCTGGAAACCGTCAGGCAGAACGAAGTGGTCAAGGGTCTGGCTGGCTGGGGCGCAATTCTGGCGATTCCAACCATGGTCTTTAGCTGGTACGGCATGAATTTCAAATATATGCCGGAACTCAACTGGCCTTATAGCTATCCGGTGGTGGTGGGGTTGGTGTTGCTGAGCAGCATGCTGCTTTACTGGCGGTTGAAACGCCAGGGCTGGCTATGAAGTTTTCAGCATAATGCGCCCAGCTCCTCACCACAACACCCCACTGCCGTGTGAATAACTGTCCAGCACCTGTACGTAATTGGCGCGTTCGTATTCGCTGGGGTTGATGGCGTGCTGTTGGCTGACGCTGCCTTTTAACTGGCGGATGGACTCGTATTCGTGGGCAAACAGCCATTCTTCCAGTTCATTCAGTATTTCGGTCAGACGCCCTGGCCCGTGTTCCAGCAGCACGCTGCATAAATGCACCACATCGGCCCCGGCCAGCAGGGCTTTTATTACATCCGAACAATGATGAAAACCGCCGGTAACCGCCAGCGACAGCTTTACCCGGCCATACATCAGCGCTGTCCAGCGGATGCGCAGCAAGGCTTCGGCGGGGGTGGACAGCTCCAGTTTGGGGGTTACCTGCAAGGTTTCCAGGTCTATATCGGGTTGATAAAAGCGGTTGAATAGGGCAATGCCGTCTGCGCCCGTGGCCTGCAGGCGTTGCGCGAAGTGAATCGGCGAGCTGAACTGCGGCGAGATTTTTAGCGTGAGCGGCAGACTGACCCGGCTTCGTAATTCCCGCAAAATATCCAGATAGCGGTTTTCGACCGTCTCGCTGCTTTCCTGAATATTGGCGGCCAGATGATAGATGTTCAATTCCAGCGCATCGGCGCCGGCCTGTTGCAAAGCCACGCCGTATTCGATCCAGCCGCCCAGCGAGACGCCGTTCAGGCTGGCGATTACCGGAATCGACAGGCAGCTTTTCAGGCGCTGCAAATTTTCGAGGTACTGTTCCTGATAGGTTTTAATAGTGTCCGGTACCGGATGAAAGGAGTCGGCCTCGCCGTGGCCCAGCGCTTGCGAATAGAAGAATCTTTCCATCTGTTGCTGTTCCGCTTCGATTTTTTCTTCAAACAGCGAATACATGACCAGCGCGGAAGCGCCGGCATCCTCCAGTTTCAGGGCGCTGTCCAGATTCTTGCTCAGCGGCGAGGCGGATGGCACCAGCGGATTCGCCAGCTTCAGGCCCAGATACTCGGTGGTTAAATCAATCATGAGGGTTCTCCTTCGCAATGTCCGCGCCGGCCGGAATTTGAGTCGCCAATACGTTGCTTGCTTCCGACCATGCCAGTTCCGATAACTGTTTATAATAACGGTAACGATTTCTGACGTTCAGTTGCGCCTGTTGCAGATAGTGTTCGGCTGTTTCCGGGCTGGTTTGCCACAGCATGCTGAATCGGGTTTCCGTCATCACAAAGTCCCGGTAGGGAATGGACGGTTCCGGCGAGTCCAGATGCATGGGGTTTTTACCCTGTAATATCTTCGACGGATCAAAACGGAACAGGGGCCAATGCCCGCTTTTTACGGCCAGATTCTGCTGGCGATGATTGTTGGACAGATCGACGCCGTGGGCTATGCAGGGCGAATAGGCAATGATGATGGACGGGCCGTCATGCGCTTCCGCTTCCAGAAAAGCGCTGATGGTCTGGGTGTCCTTGCCGGCGTAAGCGACATGCGCCACATAGACGTTGCCGTAATCCATGGCCAGCAGCGCCAGATCCTTCTTGGCGGTGGATTTTCCGCCTGCCGAGAATTTGGCCACCGCGCCCAGCGGGGTCGCTTTTGAGGTCTGTCCGCCGGTATTGGAATACACTTCGGTATCCAGTACCAGGATGTTGACATTGCGGCCGCTGGCCAGCACGTGATCCACGCCGCCGTATCCGATGTCATACGCCCAGCCGTCGCCGCCAATGATCCAAACGCTTTTTTTGCATAAATAATCGGCCAGTTGCAGCAGGGTTTGCGCCTCGGGGGATGGTAAAGCCGGCAGGCGGTTTTTCAGTTCGCGAACCCGTTCGCGCTGTTCGTAAATGCCGGTTTCGCCGGACTGGTCGGCGAACAGGATTTCATCGACCAGTTCGCCGCCAATGGCCTTGTCCAGTTGCAAAAGCAGTTCCCTGGCCTGTTCAGCATGCTTGTCGATGGCGACCCGCATCCCCAGGCCGAATTCGGCATTGTCCTCGAACAGGGAGTTGCTCCAGGCCGGGCCGCGGCCTTCGGCGTTCTTGCTCCACGGCGTAGTTGGCAGATTGCCGCCGTAGATGGAGGAACAGCCGGTGGCGTTCGCCACGATCATCCGGTCGCCGAACAGTTGCGAGGCCAGCTTGATATACGGCGTCTCGCCGCAACCCACGCAGGCCCCGGAAAATTCAAACAGCGGCTGTAGAACCATGGCGCCCTTGATGGTGCTGGTTTTAAGCCGTTTGCGGTCGTATTCGGGAATGCTTAGGAAATAGTCCCAGTTGCCGCGCTCCTGCTCGCGCAAGGGCGGTTGAGGCTGCATGTTCAAGGCTTTGCGGCTGGCGTTGGACTTGTCGCGTATCGGACAGATATCCACGCATAAGCCGCAGCCGGTGCAATCTTCCGGGGCTACCTGATAACTGATGGCAAGATTGTCCGGAAAATCCTTGCCCAGCATGTCGGCATGTTTGAAGTTTGGCGGGGCGTTGTCGAGCTGATCGGTCGGATAG
>JAQTUW010000043.1 GCA_028707085.1 Methylococcales bacterium
GAGCCTGGATATTGCGGTATTTGCAGCTTGTCGGCGGCGAAGCGGATATGGCCTTGGGGTTGCGACAGACTGCCGTGCAGGCTGGCCTGGGCATGCAACGTGCCGGTTAGAGCCGGGCCGGGCAGAAACAGATTCAACAGGTTGGCAGAAACCGGCTGCAATTCGGCGCTGATCGCCAAATCCGGACTGAAACGGCCGCCGATGTCCAGTTCCGCCTGTTGCAGGCCCAGCCGCAGCCGGTCAACGCCCAGGCCACGGTCAAAATCGAATTTGGCCGGCGAGAGCAGCCGCAGGCTTTGCCGGTCGCGACTGGCCTGCATGCTGTCCAGCCGCAGCCAGTGGTTTTTGGCGTTGAGCAGGGCCGTTGCGCCGACTTGCAGATCGCCATCGGCCGGATTCGGCAAATTTGCCGATAGATGCAGGTTCAGGGCGTCCGGCGCGCCCGCCACGACGATTTGCGCAGAACCGTTCGTCTGGCCGGCGGCAAGGCCGTTCAGTTCCAGCCGACCATTCAGCCTGGGCTGGCGTAGCGGATCGCTGACATCGAGTTGTAAACTGGCTTGGGCGATGGTCGCGCCGCCTGCCAGACCGGCATCGACCGCATCCAGTTTTAATTTCGCCAGCGGCCGGCCGTTCTGCATCAGGGTTTCCAGGCTGGCGCTGGCGCTACCGGTCAGCGGCTGGCCGGTTACGGCCTGAAAATCAGCCAACCGGCCGATTTTCAGGCCGATTTTGGCGGCCGGTAGCGGATTGTCGGCGCTAAACAGCATATCGCCGCTAATATGGGCGCTTTTCCAGTCGGCCTTGTCGATGGCCAGCGTCAGGCTATGACGATCCCGGTTACCGACCGTCAGTTGCACGGCCAGCGGCGACTTGAGCAGGCTGCCGTCCAGGCTGATCCGGCCATGGGCGGCCTGTAGCAGATTTTCGAGCTGTACGCTGGCGGCGAGCGGGCCGAGCGGATCATCCCCGCCGCCGGGTTCGGCATGCAGTTCGGCGGATAAGGCCGGATCGTCCGCCGCGCCGCTCAACCGGCCTTGTGCGGCAAGCTGTGCGCGGTAGCCCGGAACGAGTACCGACAAATCCGCACAATGGGCCTGCCAGGCGAAGTCGGCGCGGCCGGCAAGCAGATCGCCAGCGGCGGAGAAGGATAGGTCTTGCCCGTCCAGATGCAGTCCGGCCAGCGTCACATCCTGTCCTTGCCGGTTCAGGGCCAGATCGAACTTTGCGTTTTCGCCCAGCAACCCGGCCCAGGGCTGGCCGTCGCGGATATGCAGCGCGCCGCTGGCCGCCAGTTTATCGCCAGCCTGCCGCTGATCGAAGCTGATCTGCAATTCGGCATGGCCCTGTAGCGACAAGCCGCCCGGGGCGGCGATGGTTTGCAGATCGGGCAGGGAAAGGTTCAGGTCGGCCTGAGTCAGGTTATCCTGAAAACGGCCTTGTCCGGTTGCGGCGATCAACGGATGTTTTAGTTCCAGGGTAAAGGCATGAGCGGTTTTTTCCTGCATGACGCCGGCCTGAAACACCAAAGGCGCGGCATGCAGCGCGTCGCGTTCCGATCCCGGCAAGCGCAGACCGGCAAGTTCGCCGTCCGCCGTCAGCCGGCCTGCATCGCCCTGTAACTTGACGCGCAATCCGCCTATCGTGGTTCCGCCTATATCCAGACCGTCCAGATTCAGGCCGCCGTCGATATCCAGGCCGGCGAACGGGCCTTGCAAGCGCAGATTCAGCGCCAATGTCCGCCAGGCCAGATTCTGCCGCAAGCGCATGGCCGGCGCCGCCGCCGTGACTGTCAGGCCGGCGCTGCGGCCGATAAAATCGATTTCGCCGTCCACCTCCGCCTTCAGTTCGTCCAGTTGCAGATCCAGCCGGCTGCGCACGGTGGCGAGCGGGCCTGCCAGCGTGGCCTCCAGATTCAGGCTGTCGCGATAAGTCAGGCCGGCGAGTGCGGCCAGCGGCCCTTGCGCGGTTTCGTGCAGGGATAGCCGGACGGCCAGCGCTTCGTCGCTCAGGCTGGCCTGCAAATCGTAACGGCCTTCACCCGTCAGCCGCCGGGCATGGAATTCCATTTCGCCGCGTTGCAGGCTGCTCAACCTAAGTTGCCCGCCGATTTGCAGCGCCTCGGCCTGTCCGCCTGCCGCCGGCGGCATTTCCAGCCGTGTAATGCTGAAGCTTTGCAGGTTCACGGCCAGCGGCAGCGATGGTTTTGCGGTTGTTTGCGATTCTGCGCCGGCCGCCGGCCAACGGACAACCACCAGGCTGGCGGCCTGCAGATTGCGGACGGACAGTTCGCCGGCCAGCAGTCTCAGCGGCCGCCAGTCCAGCAGCAGATCATCCACGGTCAGCCACGGGCCATCGGCATCGCTCAAAACGACGCGGCCGATGACGATGCGTTCCGGAAAATGGCCGCCGATGTCGGCCAGCACGACCTGTCCGCCGCTGAATCCGGAAGCGGCGTTCCGGATCGCCGTTCGGCCTGCGCTACTGTTGCAGGCCGCGTTTAGCGCCAGCATGACCGCCGGCACCAGCAGCAACCCGCCCAAAATCCACAATAACCAGCGGAGCGGGCGGCGCATCAGAAAGCCTGTCCCAGGCCGACATACAGTTCGAACGAACCGCTACCCGGCTGCGGGTTGACCGGCAGCGCCACATCCAGACGGATCGGCCCGAACGAGGTGTAATAGCGCGCGCCGATACCGGCGCCGATCAGCCACTTGTTGGCGAAGGGCAGGGCGTTGACGCTGACCTGGCCGGCGTCGGCAAACATCACCACCCCATAATCCTCCAGTATCCGTTGCCGGAGTTCCACGCTGCCCGCCGCCATGGCCGTGCCGCCTTGCGGCTTGCTGTCGGCGAACGCCGGGCCGATGGACTGGTATTTGTAACCGCGTACCGTGGCGCTGCCGCCGGCATAAAAGCGTTTGTCGGGCGGCAATTCAAACTGGCTGGCCCCGCCGCTGTCGCCTAGCAGGCCGCGCAAGGCCAGTACGCTACGACCGGAATCGGCCAGATCGAAATAGGTGGATGCAGAAACCTGCATCAGCACAAAGGGTTTGTCGGCATGGACGGACAAGGATTCGGTGGGGGTCAGCGAGGCGGAGGCGATACTGCCTTTGCTGGGATCCAGCGGACTGTTGCTGCTATCGTATTTCAAGGTTAACGGCAGGCTTAGCAGGGTGTAGTCGCGGGAGACGCCTTCCTGGACGATTTGTTCCTGCTGGGCGGCCAGGCCGTATGTAGCCTGCCAGTGGGCGTCCAGCTTGCGATTCAGCGCCATATGGGCCATGACCGATTGAGTGTTGTAGGCGATCAGGCTTTGCTGGATGGCGTCCAGGCCGAGTTGCAGGGACTGATCACGTTCCTGAAAATCCGGCTTGCTGAAGGCCGCCCCGGCTTTATAGCCGATGCCGGTGGTGCTGTTGCCGCCTAGTTGCGTTACCGCCGTCGTCAGGCTGAGCTGTTCGGCGTTGCCGAGCAGGTTGCGGTTCATCCATGAACCGGACAGGCTGCCGCCGACATCGGTGGAATAGGCGGCCCCGGCATTGACCGCATGCCTGGGTCGTTCGGCGACATCGAAACTCAGCGGCACGCGACCCTGGCTGTCGAGCTGTTTGGCGATATCGGTTCTGACCGAAGAAAAAATCCCCAGCCCGGCCAGATCCTGTCTGGCCTTTTCGATGTCGTTTTCATCGAACTGCTGGCCGTCTGTAATCAATAGCCGCTGGCGCACGAAAGCCAGATTGACTTTCTGCAAGCCTTCGATGCCTATTTTGCCCAGTTTCAGCACCGGGCCGCTGTCTACCTGGAACAGAATATCGACGCTATTGGTTTGCGGATTCAGGGTTGCCACCGGTTCCGCCACCTTGGCCAGAGCATGCCCCTGGTTCAGCAGCGCCTTCAGCAGGCGTTCCCTGGCCGCCTGCACATCGGCGGCCACGGCTTTGTCGCCGGTTTTCAGTTTCAAATCGTCCTTTACCCGCGGCGGCGCGTCGCCCTCCAGGCTGATCCTGCCCAGGTGAAATTGCGGGCCGGGTTCGAAAGCCGCCTCGACCGTAACCGGCGGCTGGGCCGGAGCCTGGCTTAGCCAGTCGAACAGTTCCGGATCGTCCAGATTGCGGCCGCCGATTGTCAGCACGGCCTTACCCTTGTAATATCCCAGGCTTTGCAGGGCGATTTCGAAACGGCCCTGATCCTCTCTGGCGCGGGCAAGCAAGGCAAAAGGCCCGACATCGGCGGTTTTTTGCAGGCTGATCAATATCGACGCATCCTGTAGCAACTGATTCAGCCGGTCATTATCCGTCTGGCCGAGATGGACGCTATAAGGCTGGGGGTCGGCGGCGCGGGCTGCCGCAGGCAGGCAGAGGGTCAGGATAATCAACAGCGCCGGAAGCAGACGGCAGGGACCGGCTGTCATAAACCTGTTCTGCATTGATTTTTTATCATGGGGTTCAAGCCGCAGATTGATCGGTAATCTTCCGTTTATGCGCCTGCCGCACAGGCTGGCATACGGCCATGTCTGTCATGGGCGTTTGTCAGGATACCAAGATGATAACGGCAATGTATACTCGGCGCACATTAAAATTTTCCGGCTCCTGGTTTCATCAGGCTTGGCGGCGGCCGGCCGCCAGAGCTTCAAAACGGCCGGCCGGGCTTGCCGAAACACCAATCAGCAATGAACATCGTAGGGAAACCCATGAATAGCGAAAACGCACCACCTGTCAATACCCGAATTGCCGCCGGTAAAGGTGCGGACAGCCGCCTTGCTTCGCTGAGTCTGGCGGCGCTAGGCATCGTATTCGGCGACATCGGCACCAGCCCGTTGTACGCCTTTCGTCAGTCCATACACGGCGAAATCCCGATAATGCTTACCGAAAGCCATATATTCGGTGTGCTGTCGCTGATTTTTTGGGCGCTGATCATTGTGATCTCCATCAAATATCTGATTTTCATGTTGCAGGCGGACAATGAAGGCGAGGGGGGAATACTGGCGCTGCTGGCGTTATTGCGGCCGTGGAGCGACATTTCGTTTCGCAGCCGTAAAATTCTGATGGGGTTGGGGATGTTCGGAGCAGCCCTGCTTTACGGCGACGGCATGATCACCCCGGCGATTTCGGTGTTGAGCGCCATTGAAGGCCTGGGCCTGGCGGCTCCGGCCCTGAAACCTTACGTCATTCCCTGTACCCTGGTCATTCTGGTGCTGCTGTTTCTGTTTCAGAAAAACGGCACAGCCCGGATCGGAATGGTATTCGGGCCGGTGATGCTGGTCTGGTTCCTGGTTCTGGCGGTGCTGGGATTGAACAGCATCATCCACTACCCGGCTGTGGTGACCGCCGTCAATCCGCTATTCGCAATTGATTTTCTGCTGGGCAACGGCTGGGACGGCTTTTTCGTTCTGGGCGCGGTATTTCTGGTGGTTACCGGCGGCGAGGCCTTATACGCCGACATGGGGCATTTCGGCAAACAGCCTATCCGTCTGGTCTGGTTCGTGCTGGTGTTGCCTGCCTTGTTGCTGAACTATTTCGGCCAGGGCGCGCTGGTATTGAACCATCCGCAGGTGGCGACCGAGCCGTTCTACAGCCTGGCGCCGGCCTGGGCGCTTTATCCTTTGATCGCGCTCGCCACCCTGGCGACCGTCATCGCCTCGCAAGCCGTGATTTCCGGCGCCTTCTCCCTGACCCATCAGGCCATACAACTCGGACACTGCCCAAGGCTGACCATTGTTCAAACCTCGTCTGAAATGATAGGCCAGATTTACATTCCGCTGCTCAACGCCTGCCTGCTGGCGTCAACGCTGGCCCTGGTCGTGGGTTTCGGTTCGTCCGCCCGTCTGGCCAGCGCCTATGGAGTCGCCGTCACCACCACCATGGTCATCACCACGGTACTGGTTTTTTTTCTGATGCGCGGCCGCTGGGGATGGCGTCCGTTGATCGCCGGAACGGCCGCCGCCGGATTTTTGACCATCGATTTGTCGTTCTTTGCCGCCAATCTCGACAAAATACCGCAAGGCGGCTGGATTCCGCTGCTGGTTGCCGGCCTGATCTTCATCGTGTTGTCCACCTGGCGGCTGGGGCGGGCCATACTGGAATACAGGCTAAAAAAAACCATGCTGCCGCTGGACAGTTTTCTGGATAGATTGCAGGAATTTCCGCCGCAGCGGGTAAAGGGCACGGCGGTGTTCATGACCGGCCGCGCCGAAGGTACGCCGGCCATGCTGCTGCACCATCTGGAACACAATCAGGTGCTTCACCAGCAGGTGATACTGCTCACCGTCGCCATCCGCAGCGTACCCAGGGTGCCGGCGGCCGAGCGTCTGGAAATCGGCGCTTACCGGCATGGCCTGTACCGGGTCATCGTTTGTTACGGCTTCATGCAAAGCCCCAATATTCCGGTGGCGTTACGCGAATGCGAACGTTTCGGGCTGAAAACCGACCCGCAAACAACCACTTTTTATCTGGCCCGGGAAACGCTGATCGCCTCATCCTCGGAAGGCATGGCGATCTGGCGAAAAAACCTGTTCGCCGTGCTTTCCCGCAATTCCGGCCGGGCGACCGCCTTCTACTCCATTCCGCCGGAACGGGTGGTCGAGATAGGCATGCAGGTCGAGTTGTAAGCCCCCCGGAGGGGGTAGAGACATAGCCCGTATGCAGCAAAGCGGAAATACGGAGATGGCCTTCAGGCAGCCGATGCGCCCAACATACAGAGCATGATATAAGATCGGCTGTCAGTAAAAAACCAGAATCCTTAAAAACCTTATTTTAAAAATCACAATCGGCATCCGCAGGCAAACCGGCTTCGACACCCGGGTTGCATTGCATTTTTCCGAACCACGCGGCTGCAACATTGCCCGTCCGACACAGTTTTGCCGCCGTCGATAAGGGCATTATGGCTTATGGCCGGGCCTTTCTATGGTAATGTATCGGTTTGGCGGAGCCGAACATTGCCGGTTCTTTCCAGATGGCGTTCCCGGTTTCTTGTTCCGGCCCACGAAAATGATATTGTCGCCGGTAAAGCGTGGATGCGGCTGTTGTCCATTCTGTCCGGGCGGACTATGCAGACTTTATGTTGACGAAGCCGTTGTGAGGCAGCAATGATTGAAACGACTGAAACGGAACCTTTACATATCGTGCTGATCAGCATTCATGGCCTGATTCGCACTCACGATCTAGAACTGGGACGCGACGCCGATACCGGCGGTCAGACCAAATATGTCGTCGAGCTGGCCAAAGCCCTGGCGATACAGCCGAATATCGAACGCGTCGATCTGGTCACCCGGCTAGTCATCAATAGCGGCGTGGACGCCGATTATGCGCTGCCTGTCGAACCGCTGGCGGACAAGGCGCAAATCATCCGTATTGCAGCCGGGCCCGAAGCCTATCTGCCCAAAGAAGAGCTGTGGGACTATCTGGACAGCTTCGCCGACAATCTGCTGAACTGGCTGCACAGACAGCCGCGTCTGCCGGACATTTTGCATACTCACTATGCCGACGCCGGTTATGTCGGCGTCCGTCTTGCCCGGGCGACCGGCTTGCCGCTGATACATACCGGCCATTCCCTGGGGCGCGACAAATGCCGCCGCATGCTGGCCCAGGGCATGACCATGGAGGCTGTGGAGCAGCGCTACCACATGTCGCGCCGCATCGATGCCGAGGAAGACACGCTCAGTAACGCCGATCTGGTAATCACCAGCACCCGTAACGAAATCGAGGATCAATACGAGCTTTACGATTGTTACACTCCGGAAAAAATGACCGTCATCCCGCCCGGCACCGATCTGGAACAGTTTCATCCGCCGACGGCCGTCGCGGATGACCTGGATTTTATAAAAGACCTGAACAAGTTTTTGAACCAGCCGGACAAGCCGATGATACTGGCGCTGTCCCGGCCGGATCAGCGCAAGAACATTGTCGGCCTGCTGGAAGCCTACGGTCAGTCCGCCGATCTGCAAGCTGCGGCGAATCTGGTGATCGTGGCCGGTAATCGCAATGATATTCGCGAATTGGGCGACGGCCCGCAGGAAGTGCTGACCGAACTGCTGCTGGTGGCCGATTGCTACGATCTGTATGGCAAGGTGGCCTTGCCCAAACACCACACGCCGGAAGAGGTCGCCGGGATTTTTCGGCTGGCGGCGGCTTCGCGCGGTATTTTCATCAACCCGGCGCTGACCGAACCGTTCGGCCTGACGCTGCTGGAAGCGGCCGCCAGCGGTCTGCCGCTGGTCGCCACCGAAAACGGCGGCCCGGTGGACATCATCGGCAATTGCCGCAACGGCTTGTTGGTGGATCCGCTGGATAAGGCGGCGATCGCGCAGGCATTATTGACCATCCTGGAAGATCCGCCGCTCTGGCGGCAATTTTCGGCCCAGGGTCTTGAAAACGTAGCCCGGTTTTACGCCTGGGACGCCCATGCCCGGGCCTATTTACGCCAGGTGCGGCAGCTATTGCCGGGGCGAAAATGCGTTGCGAAAACCCCGCCGCCGACCCAAACCGGCCGTTACCGCAAGCTGGCGATTTTTACCGCCATCGACAATACGCTGCTAGGCGATGATGAAGGGCTGGCGGAATTTGTCAAACTGCTCCGCGAGCGGCGCAAAAGGATATTATTCGGCATCGCCACCGGCCGGAATCTGTATGCGGTGCTGGCCATATTAAAAGCCCACCGCATTCCGACGCCGGATATTCTGATGACCAGCCTGGGCACCGAAATTTACTATGCTCCGCAACTGATCGCCGATATTGCCTGGAGTTACCATATCGATTACATGTGGTCGCCGCAGGCTTTGCGCCGGTTGATCGACGGCCTGCCCGGCCTGACGCCGCAAGGCAAAAACGAGCAGAGCCGCTTCAAGATTTCCTATTATTATGACAGCGCCGTTGCGCCGCCCCTGGAAGACATTCTTAGCCTGTTGCGGCAGCAGGAATTTACGGTCAATCCCATCCTGTCGTTCGGACAGTTTCTGGATATCGTGCCGGCCCGCGCCTCCAAAGGACAGGCCTTGCGCTATGTCGCCCGGCAATGGAATATTCCGCTGGAGCGAATTCTGGCCACCGGCGGCTCGGGCGGCGACGCCGACATGCTGCGCGGCAATACCCTGGGCGTAGTGGTGGCCAATCGCCACAGCGAGGAACTGTCGTTGCTGGAAGATTCGGAACAGGTGTATTTTGCCCGGCAATCCCATGCCAGAGGCATTATGGAGGCTTGTGAACATTATGATTTTTTCAACCGCTAGCGGAGTACGGTTACCATGTCCCAGCGTATTCTAATTTGCACCGATCTTGACCGCACCCTGATACCGAACGGTAACCTGCCGGAATCGCCGGGCGCACGGCAAGCGTTCGCCCGACTGATCGCCCGGCCGGAAATTACCTTGGCCTATGTCAGCGGCAGACACCGGCAACTGGTGGAACAAGCCATCCGTGAATACCTGCTGCCGGCGCCGGCCTGGGTCATCGGCGATGTCGGCACTACCATTTATCAGGTCGGCGCCGGGGAATGGCTGCACTGGCAGGCATGGGAAGACGACATCGCCGCCAGTTGGCGGGGATTGCGATCCTACGATTTACAGCCGTTGTTCGCCGACCTGCCGGCCTTGGAACTACAGGAGGAGAATAAACAGAATAGCTATAAACTCAGCTATTATCTGCTGATGACGGCCGATGTCGATGCCTTGCTGCACGAAATGTCGCTACGGCTGAATGTGCAAAACCTGTCCGCCAGCCTGATCTACAGCATCGATGAAGCGGCGGACATCGGCCTGCTGGACGTACTGCCGGCCCGCGCCACCAAGCTGCATGCCGTGGAATTTTTAATGAAGTACCAAGGCTTCGATTACGCCAATACCCTATTCGCCGGCGACAGCGGCAACGATCTGCCCGTCCTGGCCAGCCCCGTCAAATCGGTGTTGGTCGCCAATGCCGACGCCAGGCTTGCCGAACAGGCGGTAGCGCTGGCCGAACAGCAGGGCACGCTGGCCGAGCTTTATCTGGCGCAGGGCGGTTTCCTGGGCATGAACGGCCATTACAGCGCCGGCATACTGGAAGGCGTCGGCCATTTTTTCCCGGAACTTGATCAGTGGTTGCAGGCAGACCATGAGCGATAAACCGGCGGTATGGATTTTCGGCGAAGTGCTGTTCGATCATTTTCCGGACGGCGCCCGGGTGCTGGGCGGCGCGCCGTTCAATGTCGCCTGGCATTTGCAAGCCTTTGGCCTGTCGCCCCTCTTCATCAGCCGGATTGGCGCCGATCAGGCCGGACGGGAAATCGCCGCCCGGATGGACGGCTGGGGCATGGATCGCACCGCCGTGCAGACCGATGCCGAGCATCCCACCGGCAGCGTCCGGGTGCGGATCGAAGACGGCGAACCGCATTACGACATCGTCGCCGGCAGCGCCTACGATTTTATCGACAGCCGCCTGCTCGATTCCCGGCCAGGCTCCGGCATTTTGTATCATGGCACGCTGGCGCTCAGAAACCCGGTCTCGCTGGCGGCCCTGCAATCCCTGAAGGCGCAGCAGCGCGGCGGGATTTTTGTCGATGTCAATTTGCGTTCGCCCTGGTGGCAGGCGGAAACCCTGCCGCGCCTGCTGCATGACGCGGACTGGGTCAAGCTCAATCAGGCCGAATTTGAGCTGCTTAAAACCGGCGGCGGCGGGCTGGAAACCGCCATGGCGGCCTTTTGCGAACGCTTTGCGCTGCAAACCCTGATCGTCACGCGCGGCGAAAAGGGCGCTATCGCCTGCGACAGACTACAGCATTTTGCGGTCGTCGAACCGCCGTCCGCCACCCGGATAGTGGATACCGTAGGCGCCGGCGATGCGTTTGCCGCCGTGTTGCTGCTGGGCATGAGCCGGCAATGGCCGCTGGAAACCGCGCTGGAACGGGCGCAGGCATTTGCCGCCGCTCTGGTCGGCAGGCGCGGCGCGACGATCGCCGACCAGACGTTTTACCAGGCGTTTCAGCAGTCATGGCGGCTATGAATAACATGCCGGCTCCGTTCCCCTGCAAACCGCTGCGCACCGAATAAAAACCAAGCAACCAAGGCTATATGTACGAACAAGTTTCCCACTCGCTGCTTAACGCCATCCTGGACGATTTAAAACCGGAAATCCGCCGCCAGGATTTGCGGCATTTCTATACCCGGCTGGGCGCCAATTTTTATGCCATCTATTCGCTGTTTTTCACCTTGTACGGCCAGCGGCAGGATTTTAAGTCGCAGATGCTGCGTCTGGTGGAAACCATGGCCGAAGGCTATATCAAGCGTAGCGCCGAACTGGAAGGCGTCGATATAGAACGCGAACGGGATCATAACTGGTTTTTGTCGCAGAAATGGGTGGGCATGGCGCTGTACGCCACTGGTTTTGCGGAAAACCTCAGCGGATTGATCGATAAATCGGCCTATTTTCAGGAGCTGGGCATCAATCTGGTGCATATCATGCCGATTCTGAAGTGTCCGGCCGATAAAAGCGATGGCGGTTACGCCGTCAGTGATTTCCGGCAGATCGACGACAGGTTGGGCAATCTGGACGACATGCGCCGGGTGGCGGCGGAATTCAGAAAGCGCGAGATTCTGCTGGTGCTGGACATCGTGCTGAACCACACTTCCGAGGAACACGAATGGGCCAGAAAAGCGGCCTGCGGCGAGCGGAAATACCAGGATTATTATTACGTTTACGATAATCGGGACATTCCCGACATGTTTGAACAGAGCATGCCGGAAGTTTTTCCGGAAACCGATCCGGGCAATTTTACCTGGAATGCCGACATGCAAAAATGGGTGATGACGGTGTTTCACGATTATCAGTGGGATTTGAATTACGCCAATCCGGAAGTGTTTATCGAAATGCTGGATGTCATTCTGTTCTGGGCCAACCAGGGCGCGGACGTGCTGCGCCTGGACGCCGTGGCTTTTCTATGGAAAAAAATCGGTACGGCCTGTCAGAACGAACGCAACGCCCACCTGCTGTTGCAGTTGCTGAAAGACTGCTGCCAGGTGTCGGCCCCCGGCGTGCTGTTTATTGCCGAAGCGATCGTGGCTCCGGTCGAAGTCATCAAATATTTCGGCGAGGATGCGATTGTCGCCAAGGAATGCGAGATTGCCTATAACGCCACACTGATGGCACTGCTCTGGGATGGCGTCGCCACTCGCAACGCCAGACTGCTTTACCAGGGGGTGAAGAATTTGCCCGCCAAGCTGGAACGGGCGACCTGGCTGAATTATGTGCGCTGCCACGACGACATCGGCTTCGGTTTCGATGATAACGATATTCGCGCCGCCGGTTACGATCCTTTCGCCCACCGCCAGTTCCTGCTGGATTATTTCAGCGGCCAATTCGCGGATTCGCCGGCCAGGGGAATGATCTTCATGCGTAACGAAATCACCCGCGACGCGCGGATTTGCGGCTCGCTGGCCTCGCTGGCCGGGCTGGAGTCGGCGCTGGAAGCCGGCGATGCGCCACGGATCGCGGAAGCCGTGGCCAGAATCCGGTTACTGCATGGGGTGACGCTGTCCTTCGGCGGCATTCCGCTACTTTACAACGGCGACGCGCTGGGGGTGGTCAACGACTACAGTTACCGTAACGATCCGGCCAAAAGCGGCGACAGCCGCTGGATACACCGGCCCAGGATCAATTGGGAAAGAGCCGAACTGCGCAAAAAACAGGGTACGATGGAATTCACGCTGTTCAGAGCAATCCGGAAAATGATCGCCATTCGTAAGGAAGTTTCGGCCTTTGCCGATTTTAACAACCGTGAAATAGTGGAAGTGGATAACGAACATCTGCTGTTTTTTATCCGCTACAACCATCAGCGGCCGTCGGAACGGGTTCTGGTCATCGCCAATTTCGACGCCGGCCGGCAATATCTGGATCTGGACGCCATCGGCAACCGAGGCGTCAATTTTCACAGCCGATTCATCGATTTGATCAGCGGCGTCACACCCGCTCAATCCGGTCGGCGGATCATGCTGGAAGGGTACGGGATTTACTGGCTGAGCGAAATATGACCTGGCGAGGCTTAACCCCTTGCGGCCTATAAAAACCCTTGCAGCAGTAGCGTAATAATGCTAGATTCAAAAATAAATGCAACTATCCGCCATGTTGCATACTCCAATAATGCGTTTATTCATCATTCCTTTAAATCAAGGCGTTACCATGAACGCCCAACGCAGCAATCAAACATGGTCAGCTCAGAAGCGGGATTCGGAAAAATGAATGGAAACCTCTAAAAACAGGGCTCTGTGCTGATTTTTTGAGGCTCCCGCATGTTCGCCTCATTCCAGAACGGCGATTTTATCAGGAGAATGCTGATGGAAATGCTTCAGGATCCGGTGTTTTTATCCCGCACCCAGTTTGCCTTCACGGCCATGTTTCATATTTTGTGGCCGCTGATGACCGTAGGCGCGTCCCTGATACTAGTGGTTTTCGAGTGGCTGTGGCTGACACGCGCCGATATCGATTATTACCGGCACGCGCGTTTCTGGGCCAAACTGTTCCTGCTGAATTTTTCGATGGGCGTGATCAGCGGGTTGCCCATGGAGTTCGAGTTCGGGGCCAACTGGTCGCGTTTCTCCATGGAAGCCGGCGAATTCTTCGGCAATATTCTGGGGTTCGAAGGCGCAATGGCCTTCATGCTGGAAGCCGGATTTCTGGGCATCATGCTGTTCGGCTGGCAACGGGCGCCGCGCGGCATACATTTTTTCGCCACTTGCATGGTGGCGTTCGGCGCATCCTTGTCGGCTTTCTGGATTCTGGTGGCCAATTCCTGGATGCAGACCCCGGACGGCATTCATATCGAGGACGGCAAGGTTGTGGTGGACAGTTACTTCGACGCCATCTTCAACCGAAACATGCCCTGGGGCGTGCTGCATATGTGGGACGCCTGTCTGGTGACCAGTCTGTTCGTCATCGGCGGCTTGTCCGCCTGGTATATCCTGCACGGCAGGCACACCGTTTTTTTTCTCAAGTCTTTCAGGATAGCCCTGTTCGGGGTGATTGTTGCGGCCCCCGTCCAGGTATTGCTGGGCGACAGCAGCGGCAGAGCGCTTTTCGTCACCCAGCCGGCAAAGTCGGCGGCGATTGAAGCCCACTGGGTCACCAATGAACAGGGCGCAGGCGCGTCATGGAATCTGCTGAGCTGGCCTAACGGCGCGGAACAGCAAAACGACTGGGCGATTTCCATCCCGGATGTGTTGAGCATACTGGCCACCGGCGACCGGCACGGGCAGGTGCTGGGCCTGAAAACCTTTAAAAGGGCCGACCAGCCGCCGGCGATTCCGCTTATTTTCTACAGTTTCCGGGTCATGGTGGGCAGCGGCCTGTTTTTTGTGGGGCTGATGCTGTGGACGAGCGTGGTCTGGTTCAAGGGTTTGCTGACTGCGAAAACCGTTATGCATCAGCACCTGCTGCTGAAGGCGTGGGTGGCGGCCATGCCGTTGGGCTATCTGGCGTCCGAATGCGGCTGGATGGTGCGGGAAGTCGGCCGCCAGCCCTGGGTGGTGTACGGCATCCTGCGCACCCACGATGCGGCCTCCGTTCTGCCTGCGCCGGTGGTGGCGACCAGCTTGCTTGCCTTTGTCGCCGTTTACACGCTGCTTTTCCTGTTGTTCGTGATTTTCGCGGTACGCATCATCAAAAAAGGCCCCGATCTGACCCTGACACCGCCGTTACGCAATTGAACCGGGGCGCGGCGCCCTAACCAGGATCCGCGCCGGGAACACCATAACCGACTAGCCTTTCGAGGTCATGCGCCATGGACACTGAAATTCATATCATACTCGCCAATATCTGGTTTCTGTTCATAGGTCTCATGCTGTTGCTGTATGTGGTGCTGGACGGTTTCGATCTGGGCGTGGGCGTGCTTTCGCTGTTTTCCAGAAACCCCAGGCATGGCGGCATGATGATGGCCAGTCTGGAAAGCATCTGGGACGCCAATGAAACCTGGCTGGTGCTGCTTGGCGGTTCGTTGTTCGGCGCGTTTCCGCTGGTTTTCGCCACCGCGCTGCATGCTTTGTATATCCCTGTGATGGTGATGCTGTTCGCCCTGATCTTTCGCGGTTTCGCCTTCGAGTTCCGCCACCACGCCCACAATACAGCGCCTTGGAATCTGCTGTTCGGCTACAGCAGCCTGCTGGCGTCTCTGGCCCAGGGCTTTGCCTTCGGCGGCCTGATCGGCGGGCTGCTCAGTGTCGATGGCGGCAATCAGGGCCGGGTCTGGGAATGGTTTACGCCTTTTTCGGCCCTGGTCGCCCTGGGCGTGGTCGCCGGTTACGCCTTGCTGGGGGCGACTTATTTGATGATAAAAACCGAGGGCGTACTGCAAAAAACCTGTATCGCCCAAGCCTATGTGGCCGCGATTTTGCAAATCGCCATTCTGATTGCCGTCGTAAGCTGGATACCCCGCTTCAATCCCTATTTTGCCGCCCGCTGGGCCAATCAGGATACGGGTCAATATCTGTTGTTTTTTCTGGCGCTTGCGGTTGTGGCCTTTGCGATGCTGATGAGAGCCTTGCGCAACGGCTTTGAAATCAGCGCATTTTTATGGAGCGTGGTCATTTCCATGGCCGCTTTCATTGCAGTCGGTATCGGCTATTATCCGTACATGGTGCCGGACAGCATAGCCTTTACCTCGGCGGCGGCTTCCAGCAAGACCTTGATCTTCATGCTGCTGGGCATCGGCTTTCTGATTCCGGTGATGCTGATTTACAGCGGTTACCAGTATCTGGTGTTCAGAGGCAAGATACAGACGGATGAACACGGGCATTGAAGTTTTGATGTCGCAGCGCTGGTATAGTATAGGGGCAGGGTTGCCTGCAATCGGCGCGGAGTGCAAGAATGCGCCCCGCGCCGAATAATAACCATTATTTTATTTCAACTTTATCCAGGAGTACGGCCATGAAACATTTTATCTTGATCGTCATCGGACTTTTGCTAATGAACGCCACGGCGCGGGCGCAGGACAAGGCTCCCGCCATGCCGGCCGGGGAATTGACCCAGCGCATGCAGCAGGCGGTACCCTACAGACTGGATCAGACCGTGCAGACCTTTACCAAGACGGTACATGGCGGCGTCCAGCATGTGATCGTGAAAATTCCGGAAAACAACGAGGCGCAAATCAGACTGATTCAGGCCCATCTGCGCAAAACGGTGGAACAGCTCAAAAAAGGCGATTTCTCGCTGACCGAAGGCGTGCACGGCAAAAACATGCCGGGCCTGACGCAATTGAAGCTGGCGGAGCCGGATGACATCCGTTATGAATACAAAGCGTTAAAAAATGGCGCGCAGATTCATTACTCCAGCGAATATCCGCAATATGTGCAGGCGCTGCACGAATGGTTCGTCGCCCAGAGCCGCGCCCACGGCAACGCCGTCGTACCCGAACATGAGCGGCACCATTCGGCCGTGACGGAATAAACAAGGACTTTAGCGGAGCCCCGGCGGCATTCGAAGCCGTCGCCAGTCGGGTTCGCATCTGCCCGTTTCCGGCCGGCGGCTTGCGCATGGCTTCCCGCCAGGGCTGGCTTTTTCATTCCGGATGAAGACTTGCCATTCATGGAATATACTCGGCGGTGTACCGGTAAGCCCTGAGCGTATCCGACCAGTAATCGGCCGGCAAGCCGGCCTTCAGTTTCAGATGCTGCACAAACTCGGCGGGCGAGGGCAGGGATTCCCAGACCGAGGGCAGGAAAGTGGCGCGCCGCCGGCCTTCTTCCAGTATCAAACCGTCTATCCCCGGCCTTAATTGGCGGACAAGTTCCGGTTCGGAATCGAACTGTATGGCTGCGGCGGGCGACAGAATGGAGATGTGGATATCCAGTCCGGCCAGTTCGTGGCTATCCAGCGGCTCAAAGCGCGGATCGCGGAACGCGGCGGAAAAGGCGTTTTCCGCCACGTCCTGCGCCAGCGGACGACAGGGCTCGAGCCTGCCGATGCAGCCGCGCAGTTGGCCGTTGCGCTCCAGGGTCACAAAACTGGCGCGATGGCTGGCAAGTTCGCCCGGAAAATCATCGCTGTCCACTGTCAGTCGCTTGCCGGTTTCCAGTCCGTAACGGATGGCGTCGCCGGCCAGTTTTAACAGCCGGTTTTTTTGTTCTTCAGTCAACGACATAAGCCCCGTACCCCACTACTTTGCGTTTGTCGCCGGCGGTGTCGCCGGAATTTCTGAGATCGATGGTTTTGATCTGGGCGTTTTTTTGTTCCAGCAGGTTTAACAGCCCGCAAATCCCGACCTTGCCGCAGGCCATTTCCGGGGTGATCTCCCGGTATTGCAGGGTTTCGATCAGATGACTGGTGAATTTATCCAGGCCGCAGGCCGTGGCGTAATCATGGTAATGGCTCAGGTCTGAGCTGACCACCACCAGGGTTTCCTCGTCGCCCCACAACTGCTCCAGCACGGCGGCCACCTCAGCCGCCGCCGCCTTGCCGGCGACGATGGGCAACAGCGTAAAATTGCGCAGCACGGTCTGCAAAAAGGGCAGTTGCACTTCCAGGCTATGTTCGTTGGCATGGGCTTCGTCCATGCAGTTTACATAGGGCAGTTCCAGAATGGCGGCGGTGGCTTCGCTGTCCAGCGGCACGTCGCCCAGCGGGGTCGAGTAAGCCTTGGCGCTGCAAACCGCCAGCCCCCTGAACCACAGATAATGCGACGGCCCTATCAGCACCACCCGGCGGATGGTTTTCGCCGCCGGAATCAGGCGGGCGTAGGCGCTGGCGGCAATCGGCGCGGAATAGATATAGCCGGCGTGGGGTGCTATGATGGCTTTGGGAACTTTATTCCCGGTTTGCACATCCTGCAAATATTCAGTGACAACAGTGGCAAGCAGTTGCGGCTGGGCAGGATAGAAACGTCCTGCGACGGCGGGTACTCTGTTCATAAAAACCTCGAAAAAAATCGGGATGCAGAAGAGCCGTTATCTGAAATGCGATGAGTAGTATAGACTAAATTGTATATTCCCGGCACCCGGAGCGCGTCATGACTAACGTTATTGGCAATTCGAACGTAAAAACCCGCTACTGGCACACGCTGGAAGACGGTCGGGCGCAATGCGACCTGTGTCCGCGTTTCTGCAAGCTGCATGAAGAGCAGCGCGGGCTGTGTTTCGTGCGACAGAATCTGGGCGGGCAGATCGTCATGACCAGTTACGGCCGCTCCAGCGGTTTCGCCATCGATCCCATCGAAAAAAAACCGCTCAATCATTTTTTGCCCGGCACCTCGGTGCTGTCCTTCGGCACTGCCGGCTGCAATCTGGCCTGCAAATTCTGCCAGAACTGGGACATCAGCAAGTCCAGGGAAATGGACAGCCTGATGAGCAGCGCCTCGCCGCAGGCCATCGCCCAGGCGGCAAAGGATCAAGGTTGCCGTAGCGTCGCCTATACCTACAACGATCCGGTGGTGTTCCATGAATACGCGCTGGACACCGCCCAGGCCTGCCGGGAACTAGGCGTCAAGTCGGTCGCCGTCACCGCCGGTTACGTCTGCCCGGCTCCACGCGCGGAGTTTTATCAATGGATGGACGCCGCCAACGTCGATCTAAAAGCCTTCAGCGAGGATTTTTATTACAAAATCACCGGCGGCCACCTGCAGCCGGTACTGGAAACCCTGGAATACATCCGGCGGGAAACCAAAGTCTGGCTGGAACTGACCACGCTGCTGATACCCGGCGAGAACGATTCCGAAGCCGAATTGCAGGCCCTGACGCAATGGGTGGTGGAAAAGCTGGGGCCGGACGTACCGCTGCATTTCACCGCCTTTCATCCCGACTGGAAGATGCTGGACAAACCGCAAACGCCCCCGGCCACCCTGCTGCTGGCGCGCCGCATCGCCCTGGACAACGGCGTGCGTTACGCCTATGTCGGCAATGTCCACAACAAGAACGCGGACAGCACTTATTGCCATCAATGCGGGCAATTGCTGATCGGACGCGACTGGTATCTGTTATCCGACTGGAATCTGGATGCGCAAGGCCGCTGCAATGCCTGCGGGGCCGAATGCGCCGGCTTGTTCGACCCGCAACCCGGCGCCTGGCAGGGCAAACGTCAGGCCTTGCAGTTTTAGGTGAAAACTAACTGGGAAGACTTTGGCTATACCCGTTTTTTTGGAATATTTGCAGTGTTAGCTGAATTTGAAAAAGAATCCCACGCCACCTAATTTACCTGAATCCGTGTTCAAATCCAGACAATTCCATGTAAGACAATGATAAATAAGGTATAATATGGGCTTTCCGCATTCACCTGTTTTCATTATGGCACGTTTTAAGCTTAAAGAATCCGCCAAGGAACTCACTTCCTATGCCGGGCTGTCGTTGATCGGCCAGTGTCTGGAAGCCGTCAATGTCGAAGCG